>NZ_JBEGGO010000005.1:0-347470 GCF_052112345.1 Pseudomonas sp. SAS7
CTTTAATTTCAGTTATTTGGAATATTCCTGGCGAAGGCCGTGTCAAGGCCCCAAGGCGAACACCCCCAAAAACAAAGCGGGGAGGCCTTTCGGCCTCCCCGCTTCTATATAGCTACACCTGAAAGCACTCACTCAGCCTTGAGGGTAACCCGCGCAAATGACTTCTTGCCCGCCTGGCACACATGGGTCGCACCCAGCGCAAACACGAAGTCACGATCAACTACCGCACCGTCGACCTTAACAGCGCCGCCACTCAGCAGGTCCCGCGCCTGAGCCGAGTTCTTCACCAGGCCAGCCCGGTTCAACACGGCCGCAATCGGCAAGTCTTCCGCTGCAGCCACTTCGACTTCCGGCAGGTCTTCCGGCAACTCGCCTTCTTTCATGCGGTTACCTGCACCACGGTGAGCGTTGGCCGCAGCCTCCTCACCATGGAAGCGCGCAACGATCTCTTCGGCCAGCTTGATCTTGATGTCGCGCGGATTGGCACCCTTGGCGACGTCAGCACGGAACTGCTCGATCTCTTCCATCGAACGGAAGCTCAGCAGCTCGAAGTAACGCCACATCAACGTATCCGGGATCGAGACCAGCTTGCTGTACATCACCCCCGGCGCTTCCTGGATACCTACGTAGTTGCCCAGCGACTTGGACATCTTCTTCACGCCGTCGAGCCCTTCGAGCAACGGCATGGTCACGATGTTCTGCGCTTCCTGGCCATAGGCACGTTGCAGCTCGCGCCCCATCAGCAAGTTGAACTTCTGATCGGTACCCCCCAGCTCGACGTCCGCCTTCAGCGCCACCGAGTCATAGCCCTGCACCAGCGGGTAGAGGAACTCGTGAATGGCGATCGGCTGGTTGGTGGTGTAGCGCTTGTCGAAGTCATCGCGCTCAAGCATGCGCGCCACGGTGTACTGCGACGCCAGGCGAATGAAGTCGGCCGGGGTCAGCTTGTCCATCCAGGTGGAGTTGAACGCAACCTCGGTCTTGGCCGGGTCGAGAATCTTGAACACCTGCTGCTTATAGGTCTCGGCATTGTCCAACACCTGCTCACGGGTCAGCGGCGGGCGCGTTGCGCTCTTGCCGCTGGGGTCACCGATCATGCCGGTGAAGTCACCGATAAGGAAGATGACCTGGTGGCCAAGCTCCTGGAACTGACGCAGCTTGTTGATCAGCACCGTATGGCCAAGGTGCAGGTCAGGCGCAGTCGGGTCAAAGCCGGCCTTGATGCGCAGAGGCTGGCCGCGCTTGAGCTTCTCCACCAGTTCCGACTCGACCAGTACTTCTTCCGCGCCGCGCTTTATAAGCGCCAGCTGCTCTTCAACCGACTTCATAGACAAACCCGCAAGGCTCAGATTCAGGGGGAGCCAACCATACAAGATCGGCCGTCAAATACAAGTTTCGCAAAGGAATGTGACCCGGGCACCGGCTTGCGGCGTCTACGCGCCCTTGCGTGAAAATGGATTTGGTTATATTTTATACAGTTATTTCATCTTCATCATGTCATTCATCTTTTCCATTTCACTTTTTTCAAAGTCACCTTACCCATGACCAACGAACCGCCTAAAGCGCCCCCGCTTTATCCGAAAAGCCATCTGTTGGCCGCCAGCGGCATTGCCGCCCTGCTCAGTCTGGCTCTGCTGGTATTCCCTTCAAGCGAAGTGGAAGCCAAGAAAACCACCCTCAACCTCGAGCTGGAGAGCCCTGCCGAGCAACTGAAAGACGAATCCCGCGCTGCGCCGCTGGTGCAGGCCGAAGGTGAGCAAGGCTCGCCATTCGCCCAGATCGAACAGGCCGCCCCCGAGACCCAGAAGGCCGAGCAATCAACCCCTGCCGCCGAGCCTGTCGCCGAAGCCGCCAAGGAGCCTGGCCACCGCGAGGTGACCGTAGCCCGTGGCGACACACTGTCCACCCTGTTCGCCAAGGTCGGCCTGCCGAGCAATGCCGTGCACGACCTGCTGGCAAGTAACAAGCAGGCCAAGCAGTTCAGCCAGCTCAAGCACGGCCAGGTGCTGCAGTTCGAGCTCGACAAAGATGGCCAGCTGGCCAGCCTGCACAGCAAGGTCAGCAACCTCGAAACCATTCGCCTGACCAAGTCCGCCAAGGGCTACACCTTCAACCGTGAAATCAGCAAGCCGGTGGTGCGTACCGCCTACGCCCACGGCGTGATCAAGAGCTCGCTGTCGGCCTCGGCCCAGCGCGCCGGCCTGTCCCACAGCATGACCATGGACATGGCCCGGGTGCTGGGTTACGACATCGACTTCGCCCAGGATATTCGCCCGGGCGACGAGTTCGACGTGGTCTATGAGCAGAAGGTGATGGACGGCAAGGTGGTCGGCACCGGCAACATCCTGTCCGCCCGCTTCACCAACCGCGGCAAGACCTACACCGCCGTGCGCTACACCAACAAGCAGGGCAACACCACCTACTACACCGCCGACGGCAACAGCCTGCGCAAGGCCTTCATCCGTACGCCGGTGGACTTCGCCCGTATCAGCTCGCGCTTTTCCGCCGGCCGCAAACACCCGATCCTGAACAAGATCCGCGCCCACAAAGGCGTCGACTACGCCGCCCCGCGCGGTACGCCGATCAAGGCTGCCGGTGACGGCCGCATTGAACTGGCCGGGCGCCGTGGTGGTTACGGCAACACCGTGATCATCCAGCACGGCAACCGCTACAAGACGCTGTACGGCCACATGCAGGGCTTTGCCAAAGGCATCAAGACTGGCAGTTCGGTGAAACAAGGCCAGATCATCGGCTACATCGGCACCACCGGCCTGTCCACCGGCCCGCACCTGCACTACGAGTTCCAGGTCAACGGTGTGCACGTCGACCCGCTGAGCCAGAAAGTACCGATGGCCGACCCGATCACCAAGGGCGAACGCCAGCGCTTCCTGCAGCAGAGCCAGCCCCTGATTGCCCGTATGGATCAGGAAAAGGCCACCCTGCTCGCAGCGAACAAGCGCTAAGGCCATGGCGCTCTACCTAGGGGTGATGTCCGGCACCAGCCTCGATGGGCTGGACATTGCCCTGATCGAACAAGGCGAGCAGCTTGAACTGCTCGCCACCCATTACCTGCCAATGCCCGGCGATTTGCGTCAGGACCTGCTTGCACTGTGCAGCAGCGGCCCTGACGAGATCGCGCGCGCGGCGCTGACAGAAAACCGCTGGGCCAGCCTGGCAGGTGAAGGTATCCGCCAACTGCTGGCCCGTCAGGGGCTGCAGGCCGATGCCATCCGCGCCATCGGCAGCCATGGCCAGACCATCCGCCACGAACCCGCACGCGGTTTTACCGTACAGATCGGCAACCCGGCGCTGCTCGCAGAACTTACAGGCATCAGCGTGGTTGCCGACTTCCGCCGGCGCGACGTGGCTGCTGGTGGCCAAGGTGCCCCCTTGGTACCGGCCTTTCACGAAACCCTGTTCGGCCACCTGGGCCAGCGCCTGGCAGTCCTGAACGTGGGGGGTTTCAGCAACCTCAGCCTGATCGAGCAGGACAAGCCGGTCCACGGCTTCGATTGTGGCCCAGGTAACGTGCTGCTGGATGCCTGGATAGAGCGCAAGCGCGGCCAGGCCTACGATGCCGATGGTGCCTGGGCGGCCTCGGGCGTGGTGCAGGCGGGCTTGCTCGGTGTATTGCTGGCCGACCCGTTCTTCGCTGGCAGCGGCCCGAAAAGTACAGGCCGCGAGGTGTTCAACCTGCCTTGGCTGGATGGTCACCTGGCGGGCCTGCCCGCTTACCGGGACGAGGATGTCCAGGCGACGCTGCTGGAGCTTACCGCTCGTAGCATCATCGACTCGCTGAGCAATGCCCAGCAAGGCACCAAGGCGTTGCTGGTGTGTGGTGGTGGCGCGCGTAACGGCGCCCTGATGGCCCGCCTCGGCCAGCTGCTACCCGAGGCCCGTGTCGCCAGCACCGGCGCCCATGGCGTAGACCCTGACTGGGTCGAGGCCATGGCCTTTGCCTGGCTGGCTCATTGCTGCCTCGAAGGCATCAGCGCCAACCGCCCAAGCGTCACAGCGGCCAAGGGCCTGCGGGTGCTGGGCGCAATCTACCCGGCATAACCGCTACACCTGAAAGCAAAACGCCGCGCATTTGCGCGGCGTTTTCGTGTGGCCAGGCCTCAGATCGAGAACGAGGACCCGCAACCGCACGTAGTAGCAGCGTTAGGATTCTTGATCACAAAGCGCGATCCCTCCAGACCTTCCTGGTAGTCCACCTCAGCACCAGCCAGATACTGGAAGCTCATCGGGTCGACCACCAGCGACACGCCTTCGCGCTCGACGATGGTGTCGTCTTCGGCCACATCCTCATCGAAAGTGAAGCCGTACTGGAAGCCCGAGCAACCACCACCGGTCACGAACACCCGCAGTTTCAGACGCTCATTGCCTTCCTCATCGACCAGGTTCTTCACTTTCTGGGCTGCCCCATGGGTGAATTCCAGACCGGTAGGGGTGAAGGTTTCGACGCTCATGTTGACTCTCCCGGCGCAGTTGCCGCCTTAAAACTCGATGACGCGCATTATCCGCTTTCCCGAGAAAATCGGTCAACAATTGTGCGGCTTTAGTCGCGACAACAAATTGGCCCGCACGAGGCGGGCCATTTCGACAGCGGCTTGCTTACGGCAACAAGCCCGCGTGGGACAGGCCCATGCGCTCATCCAGACCAAACAGGATGTTCAGGTTCTGTACCGCCTGGCCCGACGCGCCCTTGACCAGGTTGTCGATCACCGACAGCACCACCACCAGGTCACCACCCTGCGGGCGATGGACGGCAATGCGGCAGACGTTGGCGCCGCGCACACTGCGGGTTTCCGGGTGGCTGCCCGCTGGCATCACATCGACGAACGGTTCGTCGGCGTAACGCTTTTCGAACAGCGCCTGCAGGTCTACCGAGGTGTCGACAACGTTCGCGTACAGGGTGGCGTGGATGCCACGGATCATTGGCGTCAAGTGCGGCACGAAGGTCAGCCCGATGTCCTTGCCAGCGGCCAGGCGCAGGCCCTGGCTGATTTCCGGCAGGTGACGATGGCCCTTGACCGCATAGGCCTTCATGCTTTCGCCGGCCTCGCAGAACAGCGAACCGACTGCGGCACCACGACCCGCGCCACTGACACCCGACTTGCAGTCGGCAATCAGGCGCGACGGGTCGGCCAGGCCCGCTTCCAGCAGCGGCAAGAAGCCCAGCTGGGTGGCGGTCGGGTAGCAACCCGGCACGGCGATCAGGCGCGCCTGGCGAATCTTCTCGCGGTTGACTTCAGGCAGGCCATATACCGCGTCCTTGAGCAGTTCTGGCGCGCCGTGCGGCTGGCCGTACCACTTGCCCCACTCGGTAGCATCCTGCAGGCGGAAGTCGGCCGACAGGTCGATCACCTTGGTACCGGCCGCCAGCAGTTCGCCAGCCAGGGCATGGGCAACACCGTGCGGAGTGGCGAAAAACACCACATCGCAGGCGGCCAGGGCCTTGCTGTCCGGCACGCTGAACGCCAGCCCGTCATAGTGGCCGCGCAGGTTCGGGTACATGTCCGCCACAGCCACGCCCGCCTCGGAGCGCGAAGTGATGACCGCCACTTCGGCCTGTGGATGCTGTGCCAGCAGACGCAACAGTTCGACGCCGGTGTAACCCGTGCCGCCGACGATACCGACCTTGATCATAACGCTTGCCCCTTATCAACGAGCCGTCTGGAAAGCGCACGATAATAGGGGCGCGAAGCGCCTGTAACAACTCTTCGGGTGACCCTTCGGGCGCTTGACCACTACTATCTGACGACCGTGAATACCTGAAGGAACTCCCTCCATGCTTTACCTATGGATCAAAGCGCTGCATATCGTCAGCGTGGTCTGCTGGTTCGCCGGCCTGTTCTACCTGCCGCGGCTGTTCGTCTACCACGCCCAGAGCGAGGACAGCATCAGCAAGGACCGCTTCGTCACCATGGAACGCAAGCTGTACCGCGGCATCATGAACCCGGCAATGATCGCCACCTACGTGTTCGGCGCCTGGATGCTTTACCTCACCCCCGGCTGGCTCAGCCAGGGCTGGCTGCATGCCAAGCTGACCCTGGTCATCCTGCTGACCGGCTACCATCACATGTGCGGTGCCCAACGCAAACGCTTCGCCAACGGCAACAACACCCGCAGCCATGTCTACTATCGGTGGTTCAACGAAGTGCCCGTGCTGTTCCTGCTGGGCATCGTAATTCTGGTGGTGGTCAAACCGTTCTGACATAGCCACCCGTTCAAGGAGCCTTGCCATGTCGCTACCTGCCTCGCTCGAACAACGCCTGCGCCTGCCTGTGGTTGCGGCGCCGATGTTCCTGATCTCCAACCCGACACTGGTGCTGGCGTGCTGCGCCAGCGGCGTGGTCGGCAGTTTCCCGGCCCTCAACCAGCGCGACAGCGCCGGCTTCAAGGCCTGGCTGGAGGAGATCGAGGCAGGCTTGGCGCAATTGCAGGCGCCAGCCCCCTATGCCGTCAACCTGATCGTGCACCCGACCAACCCACGCCTGCAGGCCGACCTGGCTTTGTGCGTGGAACATCGCGTGCCGATCGTCATCACCAGCCTGGGGGCGGTCAAGGAAGTGGTCGATGCCGTGCACGGCTACGGCGGCCTGGTGTTCCACGATGTCACCACCCGCCGCCATGCCGAGAAAGCCGCCGAAGCGGGTGTCGACGGGCTGATCGCCGTCGCTGCCGGCGCAGGCGGCCATGCAGGCACCTGGAGCCCGTTCGCCCTGGCCGCAGAGATTCGCCAGTTCTTCGACAAGACCCTGCTGCTGGCCGGCTGCCTCAACCACGGCCACGAAATCCTCGCCGCACAATTGCTGGGCGCCGACCTGGCTTACATGGGCACGCGCTTTATCGCTACTACAGAAAGCCAGGCTCAGGATGCCTACAAGCAGATGCTGCTCGATGCGCACGCCGCCGACATCATTCACACCCCGGCGGTGTCCGGCATCCCTGCCAGCTTCCTGCGCCCGAGCCTGGAGCAGGCTGGCTACGACATGAACGCCCTCAAAGGCGGCCACGAGCAAGGCAAGCTCAAACCTATCGACGACGAAGCCAAAGCCTGGAAGACCGTATGGTCGGCGGGCCAGGGCGTCGGCGAAATCCATGACCTGCCCAGTGCCAGTGCATTGATCGAACGGCTCCACAGTGAGTACCGGGAAGCCCTTGAGCGCTGCCAGATTCTGCGCGCCCGCACCTTGTAGCAAAACGCAACACCTTGCCCGGCCAAGCTGTACACTAGGCGCCCTCTTTCGCCCCCAGGAGCCCAGCATGACCCGTTACGCCATGATCACTGGTGCTTCCAGCGGCCTGGGCCTGGCCCTGGCGGAAGCGCTGGCACGGCGCGGGCGCAACCTGATCCTGGTGGCACGTCAGCGTGAAACGCTGGAACCCGTGGCCATCGAACTTACCCAGCGCTTCGGTGTCGAGGTGCTGTTCCGCGCCTGCGACCTCAGCCAGCCGCTGCGCCTGTCGGGCTTCGTGCTGGAACTGGAAGAAGGCGAACGGCGTATCGACCTGCTGGTCAACTGCGCCGGCTTGCGCACCTACGGGCCTTTTCTGGCCCATGAGTGGGCCGACGAACAGGACCTGCTGGAGGTCAACGTTCTGGCCCTGAGCCGCCTGTGCCACGCCATCGGCAACCTGATGGCCGTGCAGGGTGGCGGGCAAATCCTCAACGTCGCTGGCCTGGCCGGGGTGGCACCGGGCCCGTGGATGGCGGCCTATGCCGCCAGCAAGGCGTACGTGCTGAGCTTTTCCCAGGCACTGCGCGAAGAGCTCAAGCGTGCCGGCATCAAGGTCTCGGTGCTGTGCCCCGGGCCGGTACGCTCCCCGCGCCGGCGCATTGCCCGCCTCGACGGCAAACCCCGCTGCCTCAGCCCCGAGGAAGTCGCGCTGTACACAGTACGTGCGCTGGACAAGAACCGCGCGCTGATCATGCCCGGCCGGCGCAACCGCTGGCTGGCATTCGTCCCGCGCCTGCTGCCGCGCTGGCTGGTGTGCAAACTGGCCGGCGCCATCCACCGCCGCTATTGCCCGGCCGGCATGGAATAGCCACTGGGCGAGCGGCGCTCGGCTGAGTACACTCGGCCCGACCCTCACCATGGAGCAAGTGCTGTGGACGATCTATTCCTCAAAATCATCAACCGGGAAATCCCGGCGGATATCATCTACGAAGACGACCAGGTCCTGGCCTTCAAGGACATTGCACCCGCGGCACCGGTACATTTTCTGGTCATCCCGAAAAAACACATCCGCACGCTCAATGACCTGACCGAAGAAGACAAGGCCCTGGCTGGCCACATCCTGTTCACCGCCCAGCGCCTGGCTGTGGAGCAAGGCTGCGAGGAAGGTTTCCGCGTGGTCATGAACTGCAACCCGAAAGGCGGCCAGACCGTCTATCACATCCATATGCACGTGCTTGGCCAGCGCCAGATGAACTGGCCACCGGGCTGATCCACGGCAAGCGACCCCGCCGCTATTGCGGTAAACTGTCGGGCACATTCTTGCGGAGGTGCCCGATGGCTACCGAACGTCACTACTCGCCGCTCGACCGCTTGTTGCTGCAGGCCGATACCGCCATGCGCACCCTGCTGCCCTTCAGCGGCCAACCCGCCCGGCCATCACCGGCCATTGTCCAGCCGGACGCAGATCTGGACGAGCAGCAGACCCGCCACATCGCCGGGCTGATGCGTATCAACCACACCGGTGAAGTGTGTGCCCAGGCGCTGTACCAGGGCCAGGCGCTGACCGCCAAGCTGCCCCAGGTACGCAAGGCCATGGAGCATGCTGCCGAGGAAGAAGTGGACCACCTGGCCTGGTGCGAGCAACGCATTCGCCAGCTGAACAGTCACCCAAGCGTGCTCAACCCCCTGTTCTACGGCATGTCGTTCGGCATCGGCGCACTCGCCGGCCTGGTCAGCGACAAGGTCAGCCTGGGCTTCGTCGCCGCCACCGAGCACCAGGTGTGCAAGCACCTCGACGAGCACCTGGAGCAGATCCCGCACGAAGACGAAAAGTCCCGGGCCATTCTCGAGCAGATGCGCATCGACGAAGAGCAGCACGCCGAGTCTGCACTGGAAGCCGGTGGTTATCGCTTCCCGGCCCCTGTCCGCTTTGGCATGAGCTTGCTGGCCAAGGTCATGACCAAGAGCACCTACCGTATCTGAAGGCATCGCCATGACGGACCGTTTCGACGCCAAGGACCTGGCGCGCGCCGTGCAAGCCGGCATTCTCCAGCCGGGCCAGGACCAGGCCCTGCTGGTGTTCCTGCGCCAGGAACCGGCACACCGGGGCAGCTTCCAGCTGGCCCATGTCGCTTTCTATTTCGGCGCCATGCTGATCATGGCGGCCATGGGCTGGTTGCTCACCGAAGCCTGGATGAGCATCGGTGACAGCGCGCTGTTGGTCATCGCCAGCCTCTATATCCTGCTGATCACCTTGTTCGCCCTCAACCTGCAGCGCCGCGGCCAGCCCGTGGCTGCAGGGGTGCTGGCGGCCGTCGCTGTCAGCATCGTGCCACTGGCAGTGTTCGCCATCGAACGCCTGGTGGGCTGGTGGCCACTGGACGACGCGCAAGCCAACTATCACCAGTACTACACCTACGTGCAGGGCGGCTGGCTGGCGATGGAGGCGGCCACGGTGCTCGCCGGGCTGCTGATGCTGCGGCTGATCCCCTACCCGTTCGTCGTGATGCCGATAGCCGTGGCCTTGTGGTTCATGTCGATGGACCTGAGCGAATGGTTCTTCGGCTCGCCGTTCAGCTGGGAGCAGCGCCGCGAGGTTTCGCTGTGGTTCGGGTTGGCTTTGCTGGTGGTGTTCCTGGTGATAGACGGCCGCACGCGAGAGGACTATGCCCGCTGGGGCTACCTGGCCGGGCTGGCGGCATTCTGGGGCGGGCTGACGCTGATGGACAGTGGCAGTGAGTTGGGCAAGGCCCTGTACTGCCTGATCAACATCGTGCTGATGGGCATGGCGGTGCTGCTGCGCCGGCCGGTGTTCATGGTGTTTGGTGCGCTGGGGGTGGCGGCTTACCTGGGGTACCTGTCGTACGAGGTGTTTGCCCAGTCGCTGCTGTTCCCGGTGGTGGTGACCTTGATCGGGCTGGGGGTTATCTGGCTGGGGCTGGTTTACCAGAAGCGGCGGGAGCGGTTGAGCCAAGTGATGCGAGGATGGCTGCCAGGGTGGGTGCAAGCTGCACTGCCCGCGCTTCGGAGCTGACATTGTCGGGGCTGCTTCGCAGCCCATCGCGACACAAGGCCGCTCCTACAAGGGAGCGCGTACTTCCTGTAGGAGCGGCCTTGCGTCGCGATGGGCCGCGAAGCGGCCCCAAAATTTCAGCTTTAACCCAGCTCTACAATCTCGTACCCATGGGTAATCTCCACCCCGGCACGTTCGAGCATGATCGAAGCCGAGCAGTACTTCTCTGCCGACAGCTCCACCGCCCGCTTTACCTGCGCTTCTTTCAGCCCACGCCCCTTCACCACGAAGTTCATGTGAATCTTGGTGAACACCTTCGGGTCTTCGCTGGCGCGCTCGGCTTCCAGAAACGCCTCGCAGCTTTCAACCGCCTGGCGCGACTTCTTCAGGATGCTCACCACGTCAAAGCTGCTGCAGCCACCCAGGCCCAACAGCAACATTTCCATCGGGCGCACACCCAGGTTGCGGCCGCCGGCCTCGGGCGGGCCGTCCATCACGACGACATGACCACTCCCCGATTCGCCGAGGAACATGGCCTCACCGGCCCACTGGATACGTGCCTTCATCTACCCGGACTCCTGATATTCGGAAAAGGGTGTCAGCTTAGACCTTGTGCGGCTGTGGGAAAAGCACGAGACGTGTCGGTTTAGTACCGAAACATCCGGTGACGTCTGATAAGCTGGCGCCAAATGAATGGCGCTTGCGCCAGACAGCCTTATAAAAAGCCTACGGGTCGTATCGAACAGGATTTCGTGATGGTTGCCTCCGCCCTACCCGCCAAGATCAAGAACATCGACAAGCTGCTGGTACACTGCCAGCGCCGCCGCTATACCGCCAAGAGCAACATCATCTGCGCCGGCGACCGGGCCGAGACACTGTCGTTCATCATCAAGGGGTCGGTGACCATCCTCATCGAAGACGACGACGGCCGTGAAATGATCATTGCCTATCTCAACAATGGCGATTTCTTTGGCGAGCTGGGGTTGTTCGAGCCGGTTGACGGCGAACAGCAGCGCAGTGCCTGGGTGCGAGCCAAGACTGAGTGCGAAGTGGCCGAGATCAGCTACGAGAAGTTTCGCGAACTGGCGCGCCAGGACCCGGAAATCCTCTATGCCCTGGGCAGCCAGATGGCCCAGCGCCTTCGCAACACTACACGCAAGGTCGGCGACCTGGCATTTTTCGACGTCACCGGGCGGGTTGCCCGTTGCCTGCTGGAATTGTGCAAGCAACCCGATGCCATGACCCACCCCGACGGCATGCAGATCAAGATCACCCGGCAGGAAATCGGGCGAATCGTCGGTTGCTCCCGGGAAATGGTCGGCCGCGTCCTCAAGGACCTTGAAGAGCGCAGCCTGGTGCAGGTCAAAGGGAAGACCATGGTGGTCTACGGCACCCGTTAATCTTTGGGCAGGTCTGCAAGCACCTTGGCGTAGGCCTGCGACAAGCGCTCGAACCAGGGCGCCGCAGGCGCCACTTCATGCAAGGCGATGTGTGCATCGGCGCGGCAGCGTTGCTCCAGCTCGCAGCACTCGTTGAAGCGGTTGACCGCCGCCACCATCGACTCACGCTCGTTGTCCAGCAGCAACGCACCGTGCACCAGCACTACCGGGCGCTTGCCACCCAGGCCCTGACGCCAGCGCTGGGCGGTGCCCACCAGCTTGCGGCCATTGAGGTTGACGTTGTAACGGCCATCGCAGAACGCCCCGTCGATTTCACCCACCGACGCCACCCCGCCCCACTCGCGCAATACATCGCACAGCGGAAGGCACAGGCGCTCGTAGGCGCTTTCGATACGGCCGTGATCGCCTTCGCTGCGCGGGGCAACGTAGACCAGTGCAACGTTCACGGTGGAATGGGATTGAGGCACCGGCTCACCGCCAGTCTCGCGCAGCAGCACCGGCCAGCCGGCAATCGCCAGCTCCGAGCAGGCGGCTTCGAAGTTGTCCAGGCGGCTCATGCGCCGGGGCATGACCAGGGCATGGTCGGTAGGGCGCCAGAACAGCACGCCACTTTCGCGTTCGCCGCGGCACACTGCGGCCAGCAGGTCCTGTTCGGCGTGCAGGCCTTGCTCGACGGTCATGGCCAGGGGTTGATCGGTCATTGATCCACCTTTGATGTTGTTTTTGATGGCCTCTTCGCGGGCATACCCGCTCCCACATGTCTAGCACAGGGCTTAAGCGTGGTGAAGCACCCGCGAAAGGGCCATGTCAGGCATACAAAAAAGCCGGCAAAAACGCCGGCTTCATTTGATCAGTCCAGGTGCTGAACTGTCTTCTTCACTTGTTCGGGGAAGAACAACCGCTGCAACTCCAGCCCAGGCTGCTCAGCGCGCATGAACGCCTCGCCCACCAGGAACGAGTAAACCTCGTTGATTGCCATCAGCTCGACATCGGCCCGGTTGAGAATACCGCTCTCGGTAATCGCCAGGCGATCACGCGGAATGCGCGGTAGCAGGTCAAGGGTGGTTTCCAGGCTGACCTCGAAGGTGTGCAGGTTGCGGTTGTTCACCCCCACCAGCGGCGTATCCAGGGTTTTCAACGCGCGCTCAAGCTCATCGCCATCGTGCACTTCCACCAGCACGTCGAGGCCGACGTCTTTTGCGGTCGCGGCCAGTTCGGCCATTTTCACGTCGTCCAGCGCCGAGACGATCAGCAGCACGCAGTCCGCGCCCAAGGCCCGGGCTTCGACGATCTGGTAAGGGTCGACCATGAAGTCCTTGCGGATCACCGGCAGCGAAACGGCAGCGCGTGCCTGCTGCAGGTACTCATCGGCACCCTGGAAGTAATCGACATCGGTCAGCACCGAGAGACAGGTAGCGCCGCCCTTCTCGTAGCTGACAGCGATTTCCGCCGGCACGAAGTGCTCGCGGATCACGCCCTTGCTCGGCGAAGCCTTCTTGATCTCGGCGATCACCGCTGGCTGCTTGCGCTTGGCCTGCTCGATCAGCGCATTGGCGAAGCCCCGCGGGGCATCGGCAACCTTGGCCAGGCCTTCCAGTTCGGCGAGGCTGACGCGCGCGCTGCGCTCGGCCACTTCCTGGAACTTGCGGGCAATGATCCTTTCCAGCACCGTCGGCACACTCATGCTTCGTTCTCCACCTTGAATACTGCAGTAAAGGCACCCAGTTCCTGCAGCTTCTCCCAGGCCAGCCCGGTGTGCAGTACGTCGTGGGCCAGTTCCACACCTTGAGCCAGGGTCATTGCATGATCGGCGGCATACAGTGCCGCGCCTGCGTTGAGCACGATCATTTCCGCAGCCTTCTGGCCGTTTTCGGTCTTGCGCCGGCCCAGCGCATCGCGGATCAACTCCAGCGACGCCTGCGGGTTCTCGACGGCAAGGCCATGCAAGCTCTGGCTCTTCATGCCGAGGTCTTCCGGTTCGACCCAGTATTCAGTAATTTCGTCGTTTTTAAGTTCGGCAACGAAGGTGGGTGCAGCCAGGCTGAACTCATCCAGGCCGTCCTTCGAGTGCACCACCAGTACATGCTTGCTGCCCAGGCGTTGCAGTACCTCGGCCAACGGGCGGCACAAGGCCTGGGCGAACACGCCGACCACCTGGTGCTTCACTCCGGCCGGATTCGTAAGCGGGCCGAGCATGTTGAACAGGGTACGCAACCCCAGGTCGCGACGCGGGCCAGCGGCATGCTTCATGGCCGAGTGATGGCTTTGTGCGAACATGAAGCCGATGCCGAGGCTGTCAATGCAGCGGGCCACCTGGGTTGGCGTCAGGTTCAGATAAATGCCTGCAGCTTCCAGCAGGTCGGCACTGCCGCTCTTGCCCGACACTGCGCGGTTGCCGTGCTTGGCCACGGTGCAGCCCGCCGCCGCCAGGACGAACGAAGACGCGGTGGACACGTTGAAAATATTGGCGCCGTCACCGCCGGTGCCGACGATATCCACCACGCCATCCAGGCTTTTCAGTTCAACCTTGTCGGCCAGCTCACGCATCACCGACACCGCGCCGACGATTTCGTCGATGCTTTCACTCTTCATGCGCATGCCCATCAGGAAGGCGCCGATCTGCGCCTCGCTGCACTGGCCGGTCATGATCTGGCGCATGACATCGCGCATTTCTTCGGTAGACAGGTCCAGCTGGCCGACGATACGGCTCAACGCGCTCTTGATATCCATGTTCGATCCTTAGCGGCGGCCGCCGGTCTGCTTGAGGAAGTTGGCGAACAGCTCGTGGCCCTGCTCGGTCAGGATCGACTCGGGGTGGAACTGCACCCCTTCGATATTCAGCGTTTTGTGGCGCAGGCCCATGATCTCGTCGACCGAACCGTCTGCATGAGCGGTCCAGGCAGTTACTTCCAGGCAATCGGGCAAGGTTTCGCGCTTGACCACCAGCGAATGGTAGCGGGTCACGGTCAGCGGTTTGTTGAGGCCGGCGAATACGCCCAGGTCACGGTGGTGTACCGGGCTGGTCTTGCCGTGCATCACCTGGCGGGCACGCACCACGTCACCGCCAAAGGCCTGGCCGATGGACTGGTGCCCCAGGCACACGCCCAGGATCGGCAGCTTGCCGGCAAAATGCAGGATGGCCTCGATGGACACACCCGCTTCGCTGGGCGTGCACGGGCCTGGGGATACGACGATGCGCTCGGGGTTGAGGGCTTCGATCTGGGCGATGGTCATTTCGTCATTGCGAATGACCTTGACCTCGGCACCCAGCTCGCCAAGGTACTGAACGACGTTGTAAGTGAATGAGTCGTAATTGTCGATCATCAGTAACATGGTGTTAAACCTCTTGAATTTACTGACTTCAAAATTCGAACCTTCTTGCAGCCGCCACAGGCACGGCTTCGCCACAAAGGGCTGTAAAGAAGAAGGCAAACAGGGGCGGGCCGGGCGGGCCGGCAGGGGATAGAGTCAGGCGCGCCAACGCCAGCGGGCGTGGGCCTTGATTACGCGCATCAAGAGTTTACTGACGATCAACACAGGATAGGTCTCGCTCATACGTCCCGGCACAGTAGCTTACCGGGGCGGCGGGCGCAATATGCCTGTAAACACGGGGAAACGAATGGACTTGGGAGGGATGCACTGCGATTTGCTAAGGTCGATTGCGCAGCCCTTCATAAAAACAAAGAAAAGGATGTTCCCTGATGCGAAAAGCCCCGTTATTGCGCTTTACCTTCGCTTCACTGGCCCTGGCCTGCAGCCAGGCGTTCGCCGCACCCTCGCCCTACTCAACCCTGATCGTGTTTGGCGACAGCCTCGCCGATGCGGGGCAGTTTCCCGACCTGAGCGGCGGTACCTCAGGCCTACGGTCCACCAACCGCGGTGCCGATGGCAACTTTGCCCCGGTGTCACCGATGATCCTCGGTGGCCGACTGGGGGTCACACCAGACGACCTGAACCCTTCAACATCGATAGGCATCCGCCCCGATGGCAACAACTGGGCTGTCGGCGGCTATACCACCCAGCAGATCCTGGATTCGATCACGACCACGTCCAAGACCGTCATCCCGCCAGGGAACCCCGGCGGCGGGCAGGTACTGCGAGAAAAACCCGGCTATCTGGCCAACGGCCTGCGCGCCGACCCCAATGCTTTGTACTACCTGACTGGCGGCGGCAACGATTTCCTGCAAGGCCTGGTGAACAGCCCGACCGACGCCGTAGCCGCCGGTGCCCGCCTTGCGGCCAGCGCCCAGGCGCTGCAACAAGGTGGCGCCCGCTACATCATGGTCTGGCTGCTGCCCGACCTCGGCCAAACGCCCAACTTCAGCGGCACGCCGCAGCAAAACCCGCTATCACTGCTGTCTGGCGCGTTCAACCAGTCACTGATCAGCCAACTGGGTCAGATCGATGCCGAGATCATCCCGCTGAACATCCCCGTGCTGCTGAGCGAGGCATTGGCCAGCCCCACCCAGTTCGGCCTGGCCAGCGACCAGAACCTGGTCGGTACCTGCTACAGCGGCGCCAGCTGCGTGGAAAACCCGGTGTACGGTATCAATGGCACAAGCCCAGACCCGACAAAGCTGCTGTTCAACGACTCGGTGCACCCGACCATCGCTGGCCAGCAACTGATTGCCGACTACGCCTATTCGATCATCTCCGCCCCGTGGGAACTGACGCTACTACCGGAAATGGCCCACGCCAGCCTGCGCGCCCACCAGGACGAACTGCGCAACCAATGGCAGACGCCCTGGCAGGCCGTTGGCCAATGGCAGGCCTTCGTCGCCACCGGTACCCAGGACTTGGACTTCGACAGCCAGCGCAGCTCAGCCAGCGGCGATGGCCGCGGCTATAACCTGACCGTGGGCGGCAGCTATCGCCTGAACGACGCCTGGCGTTTGGGCCTGGCCGGCGGCGCATATCGGCAAAAGCTGGAGGCCGGCGCCAATGATTCGGACTACAAACTGAACAGCTACCTGGCCAGCGCCTTCGCCCAGTACCGCCAGGACCGCTGGTGGGCCGATGCTGCGCTGACCGCCGGGCACCTGGACTACAGCGACCTCAAGCGCACCTTCGCCCTCGGCGTGAACGAGCGCAGCGAAAAGGGCGACACCGACGGCGAGGCCTGGGCGATGTCCGGGCGGCTGGGCTACAACCTGGCGGCAGACAGCAGCAGTTGGCAGCTGGCGCCATTCATCAGTGCCGACTATGCGCGCGTGAAGGTGGATGGCTACAACGAGAAGAGCGGGCGCTCGACAGCACTGGGCTTCGACGACCAGGAACGCACGTCACGCCGCCTGGGGGTGGGGCTGTTGGGCAGTGTCCAGGTGCTGCCAGGCACTCGGCTGTTTGCCGAGGTAGCGCAGGAGCATGAGTTCGAGGATGACCAGCAGGATGTGACGATGCACCTGACCAGCTTGCCGGCCAACGACTTCACCCTGACCGGTTATACCCCGAACAGCGACCTGACCCGGGCGAGCCTGGGGGTGAGCCATGAAGTGGTGGCAGGGGTGCATTTGCGCGGGAACTATAACTGGCGCAAGAGTGATGAGTTGACGCAGCAGGGGGTGAGCCTGGGGGTGAGCGTGGACTTCTGAATTGCTGGGGCCGCTTTGCGGCCCTTTCGCGGCACAAGGCCGCTCCTACAGGGACCGCGCAGGTCCCGGGATTTGCGCGATTCCCTGTAGGAGCGGCCTTGTGCCGCGAAGGGCTGGACAGCAGCCCCAATCTGTTTATTCAGCCGACGTCTGCTCTGCAAGCGCCACCGCACGGAACATGGCCCGGCGCTTGTTGATGGTTTCTTCCCATTCCAGCGCCGGCACCGAGTCGGCAACAATGCCGCCCCCGGCCTGTACATGCAGTTCGCCATCCTTGATCACGGCAGTACGGATGGCAATCGCGGTGTCCATGTTGCCGTTCCAGGCAAAGTAGCCGACTGCACCACCGTAAACCCCACGTTTGACCGGCTCCAGCTCGTCGATGATTTCCATCGCGCGAATCTTCGGCGCACCCGACAGGGTGCCAGCCGGCAGGATCGCCCGCAGCGCATCCATCGCCGTCAGCCCTTCACGCAGCTGGCCGGTGACGTTGGAGACAATGTGCATCACGTTGGAGTAACGCTCGATCACCATCTTCTCGGTCAGGCGCACACTGCCGGTCGAGGACACACGGCCGACGTCGTTGCGGCCCAGGTCGATCAGCATCAGGTGTTCGGCGATTTCCTTGTCGTCCGACAGCAGGTCGTCTTCCAGCGCGCGGTCGGCTTCTTCGGTCGCGCCACGCGGGCGGGTACCGGCAATCGGGCGCACGGTGACCAGGTTGTCCTCGACCCGCACCAGCACCTCGGGCGAGCTGCCGACCACATGGAAGTCGCCGAAGTTGAAGAAGTACATGTACGGCGTCGGGTTGAAGCAGCGCAGCGCACGGTACAGGTCGATGGGCGCAGCCTTGAAGTCGATCGACATGCGTTGCGACGGCACCACCTGCATGCAGTCGCCGGCCAAGATGTACTCCTTGATACGGCCAACCGCGTTCTCGTAGTCGTCGCGGGTATAGCTGGAGCGGAATTCCGGCTCGGCGGCCTGCGGGCCACTCAGGTCCAGGCCGCGGCGCGGGGTGATCGGCTGACGCAGGGTTTCCAGCAGGCCTTGCAGGCGTGCATGCCCCTGTTCAAAGGCCTGATCTTCAGCCGGGTCGACCAGCACGATGGCGTGCATCTTGCCTGCCAGGTTGTCGAACACCACCACCGCATCGGACACCATCAGCAGGATATCCGGCACGCCCAGCGGGTCCGGGTTGGGGCTGGCGCCCAGGCGCTTTTCCACATAGCGCACGCAGTCATAGCCGAAATACCCTACCAGGCCGCCATTGAAACGCGGCAGGCCGGGGATGTCGGCAACCTTGTAGCGGTCCTTGAAGGTTTCAACAAACGCCAGCGGGTCTTCGACATCGTGGCTTTCAACCTCGATGCCATCCTGCAGGATGCTGACGTGGTAGCCGTGCACACGCATCACGGTGCGCGACGGCAGGCCGATCATCGAATAACGGCCCCATTTCTCGCCACCCTGTACCGATTCGAGGAGGTACGAGTTGGGCTGGTCAGCCAGTTTCAGGTAGATCGACAGCGGCGTGTCGAAGTCGGCCAGGGTTTCGCAGGCCAGGGGGATGCGGTTGTAGCCGGCAGCGGCCAGGCGCAGGAATTCTTCGCGGTTCATGAGTAGCCTCGTGGCAAGCAGCAATAGGTCAGGCAAACGGACGGGCCGGCACGCGCCGGCAGGCTGAAGTCAGGCGCGCCAACGCCAACGGGCCAGGGCCTTGATGACTTTCATCCAGAATTTGCCAGTAACCACCACGGTGGGCTCTCTGTCTTGTGAGGCTTGAAGGTTGGCCAACGTTATCCCAGTGGCCGGGTCTGCGCAACCGGGCAACAATGCGCGCAGGTCGTCGATCACCAGGTTGGGAGATTCATCGTGGATCGGCCGGCCATGGTTGTAGCCGTAGGTCAGCCCCACGCACTGCACGCCAGCCGCCTTGGCCGCCAGTACGTCACTGCGCGAATCGCCGATGAACAGCGACTGCTGCGGGGTAACGCTGGCCATCTGCATGACAAACAGCAAAGCCGCCGGGTCTGGCTTTTTCTGCGGCAGGGTGTCGCCGCCAATGATCCAGCGGAAGTAGTTGCCGATTTTCATCTGGTCCAGCAGCGGGCCGACGAAGCGCTCGGGCTTGTTGGTGATCAGGGCCATTTCAACGCCCCGCTTGCGCAGCCAGCGCAGGGTGTCTTGCACACCGGGGTAGACCACGGTCAGCTCATGGCTTTGCGCATAAGCGTCCATGAACAGCGCCAGCGCCTGATCAGCCAGCGCATCGTCCACGGCGGCGTGGTCTATGCCACCCGCCAGTGCACGGCGCACCAGCACCTGGGCGCCATTGCCAACCCAGTGGCGTACTGCCTCAAGGCCGGCGGGCGGGCGCCCCAGTTCGAGCAGCATGCGGTCCACGGCGGCGGCCAGGTCTGGCACGGAATCGATCAGGGTACCGTCCAGATCGAACATCACCAGCTTCGGCAGCGTCCCCGGGAACAGCTGCTCGAAGCCACTCATGGGCGGGCCTGAGCCAGTTCGGCGCGCATCTTGGCGATGACTTCCTGGTAGTCCGGGGCGTTGAAGATTGCCGAACCGGCCACGAAGGTGTCGGCGCCAGCGGCAGCGATCTCGCGGATGTTGTTGACGTTCACGCCACCGTCGATTTCCAGGCGGATATCACGGCCACTGGCGTCGATCAGCGCACGCGCCTCGCGCAGCTTGTCGAGGGTGCCCGGGATGAACTTCTGCCCGCCAAAGCCTGGGTTGACGCTCATCAGCAGCACCATGTCGACTTTGTCCATCACGTACTTCAGGGCATCCAGGCTGCTGGCCGGGTTGAACACCAGGCCGGCCTTGCAGCCGCCGTCCTTGATCAGTTGCAGCGAACGGTCGACGTGCTGCGAGGCTTCCGGGTGGAAGGTGATGTAGGTGGCGCCGGCTTCGATGAAGTCGCCGATGATGCGGTCGACCGGGCTGACCATCAGGTGCACGTCGATCGGCGCGGTAACACCGTACTTGCGCAGGGCGGTGCAGACCATCGGGCCAATGGTCAGGTTGGGAACGTAGTGGTTGTCCATGACATCGAAGTGGACGATGTCGGCACCCGCAGCCAATACCTTGTCGACGTCCTCACCCAGGCGGGCGAAATCGGCGGAGAGGATGGAGGGGGCAATAGCGTAGGGCTGCATGGCGCACCTGTTGGCAGAATCACGGTGGCGCGCATTGTAACCCAGGCGAACGGGTAGAGGCTGATTGGTATCAATTGGTGTCGACCAGCTGTTTCAACCTGTGCCGGCCTCTTCGCGGCTAAAGCCGCTCCCACAGGGGCCGCACAATCCTGTGGGAGCGGCGTTAGCCGCGAAGAGGCCGGAGCAGGCGACCCATCATCAGGCCGGTTGCTGGGTTCTCAGCTTCTCGCTGCGCCCACGCAACCACTCCAGGGTCAGCAGCAACACCACCGAGAACGCAATCAGCAAGGTCGCCGCCGCAGCAATGGTCGGGCTCAGGTTTTCGCGGATACCACTGAACATTTGCCGCGGCAGGGTCGCCTGCTCCGGCCCGGCCAGGAACAGTGTCACCACCACCTCGTCGAACGACGTCGCAAAGGCAAACAGCGCCCCCGAGATCACCCCGGGCGCAATCAGCGGCAGGGTCACCCGACGGAAGGCCAGCAGCGGCGACGCACCCAGGCTGGCAGCGGCCCGCACCAGGTTGTAGTTGAAGCCCTGCAAAGTTGCCGACACGGTAATGATGACGAACGGTACACCCAGCACCGCATGCACCAGAATCAGCGAGGTGAAGCTGTTACCCATACCCAGCGGGGCAAAGAACAGGTAGCTGGCCACACCGATGATCACTACAGGCACCACCATCGGTGAAATCACCAGCGCCATTACCAGCGACTTGCCGGGGAAATCGCCACGGGTCAGGCCAATGGCCGCAAGGGTGCCGAAAACCATGGCCAGCACCGTGGCCGCCGGGGCGACGATGATGCTGTTTTTAAGTGCCCGCATCCATTCGGCCGAGCCGAAGAAGTCCTGGTACCACTGCAACGAAAAGCCCTGCAGCGGGTAGACCAGGAAGCTGCCACTGTTGAACGACAGCGGCACGATCACCAGCACCGGCAAGATCAGGAACAGCAAAACCAGTCCGCAAAGAATGCGCAGGCTGTAGAACCAGACCCGCTCCACGGGCGACATATAGGGGCTCAACATGGCAAGGCTCCTCAGCTCAGGCGCAGGCGGCTGGCGCCGACCAGCCAGCTATAGATCAGGTACAACAGCACGGTAGCCAAAAGCAACAGCCCACCCAGCGCGGTGGCCATGCCCCAGTTGATGCTGGTGTTGGTGTAAAAGGCCACGAAGTAGCTGACCATCTGGTCGTTCGGGCTCCCCAGCAGCGCCGGGGTGATGTAGTAGCCGATGGCCAGGATGAACACCAGCAGGCAACCCGCGCCAACACCGGCATAGGTCTGCGGGAAATACACCCGCCAGAAGCTGGCGAACGGGTGGCAGCCCAGCGAGATCGCCGCACGCATATAGCTGGGCGAAATGCCCTTCATCACGCTGTACAGCGGCAGGATCATGAACGGCAGCAGGATGTGCACCATGGAGATGTACACACCGGTGCGGTTGAACACCAGTTCCAGCGGCTGGTCGATGATGCCCATGGCCATCAGTGCACTGTTGATCAGGCCACCCGACTGCAGCAGCACGATCCACGCTGCCACCCGCACCAGGATCGAGGTCCAGAACGGCAGCAGCACCAGAATCATCAGCAGGTTGCTCTGCCGGGTCGGCAGGTTGGCCAAGAGGTAGGCCAGCGGGTAAGCCAGCACCAGGCAGATGGCGGTAATCACCACACCCATCCACAGTGTGCGGGCAAAGATATCCAGGTAAATGGCTTGGTCCGGCGTGGCCTTGGCCAGCTCGCCCAGGTCGTCGATGCGGTGGTCGACGGAAGCCAGCAGGTAGAACGAGGTCACCGTACTGGTATTGCGGCGTATCGCCTGCCAGTAGGCTGGGTCGCCCCAACGCTCGTCGACGGCCTGCAGGGCGTCTTTATAAGAGGCAGGCTCGGCCTTGAATGGCAGTGCGCGGGCGGTCTTGGTCAACAAGCTGCGGTAGCCGGCCAGTTCCATGTTCAGGCGCTTGGAAAGGTCGCCAAGGGTCTGGTTCTTGCGCGACTCGGCCAGGTCCTGGCTCAGCGCCTTGTACACATCCTCGCCCGGCAAGCTCTTGCCATCCCACTGGCTGATGATGTCTACCGTGCGTGGCAGGCCGGCGGCCACTTCCGGGTTGCCGACGCTCTTGTACAGCAGCGCCGCGATCGGCACCAGGAACACCAGCAGAAGAAACAGCGCCAGCGGCGCGATCAACGCCTGCGCCTTCCAGCGGTTGACCCGTTCGGCGTGTTTCAGGCGCTGCTTGAGACTAGGACCTGCGCCTTCGTTGAGGGGCACTGCAATGGCCATGGCGAACTCCGCAAAACAGGGAAACGGGGAGCACCGGCCCAAAGGCCAGCGCCCCTTTGATGCGCCTTACTTCTTCGCCGCCCAGGCGTTGAAGCGTTGCTCCAGCTGCTCGCTGTTGTCGGCCCAGAAGGCCACGTCGATCTGCACCTGGTTGGCAATGTTCTCAGGCGTGGTCGGCATGTCCTTCTTCACCTCATCCGACAGCAGGCTTACGGCCTTGGAGTTGGCCGGGCCGTAGGCGATGTTCTCGGAGTAGATCTTCTGCTGCTCGGGCTTGACGCTGTAGGCGATGAACTTCTTCGCCTCTTCGACGTTCTTGGCACCTTTAGGGATCGCCCAGGCGTCAAAGTCGTAGATACCGCCGTTCCACACCACCTTGAGGTTGCTCTCTTTCTGCACAGCGGCAATACGGCCGTTGTAGGCAGAGCTCATGACCACGTCGCCTGAAGCCAGGAACTGCGGTGGCTGTGCACCCGCTTCCCACCACTGGATGCTGGGCTTGAGTTCATCGAGTTTCTTGAAGGCGCGGTCCTGGCCTTCTTTGGTCGCCAGCACCTTGTAGACGTCCTTGGGCGCAACGCCATCGGCCATCAGTGCAAATTCCATCGTGTACTTGGCGCCCTTGCGCAGGCCACGCTTGCCCGGGAACTGCTTGGTGTCCCAGAAATCGGCCCAGCTGGTAGGTGCGGTCTTGAGCTTGTCGGCGTTGTAGGCCATGACCGTGGACCAGACGAAGAAGCCCACGCCGCAAGGTTGGATGGCACCAGGCACGTAATCGGCCTCGCTGCCGAACAGGGCTGGGTCAAGCTCTTCGAACATGCCCTCATCGCACCCGCGCGCCAGCTCTGGCGACTCAACCTCTACCAGGTTCCACGACACGCTCTTGGTGTCGACCATCGCCTTGACCTTGGCCATTTCGCCGTTGTACTCACCGGCGACGATCTTGCCATTACCCGCCTTCTCCCATGGCTCGTAGAACGCCTTTACCTGGGCAGCCTTGTTGGCGCCCCCGAACGAAATCACGGTGAGGTCTGCGGCCATGGCCTGGCCAGCGGCGAACAGCCCCAGGGCCAGGGCGGTCAGTTTCAACGGCTTGCGCATTCTTGTTCTCTCCACAGTACAGGGTTGGTGAAGCAATCCATCAATGGGCTTCGGCAATCGGATCGAGCGCGCGGGCGTGCTCCACCTCCCAGCCCAGCGGTACCACATCGCCCACGGCCAGGGCCGGGTCGAGCTCGGCAATCGGCTGTTTCACGAAGAAATCGGCCTTGCCGCAAACTTCCAGGCGCACCCGCACGTGGTCGCCCAGGTAAATGAATTCGGCCACCCGGCCAGAGAAGCGGTTGACGCAGCGCTCGCTGTGGCCATTCAGGCGCACACGCTCCGGGCGAATCGACAGGGTTACCGGCTCGCCGGCCTGGCCGACGTTCACCGCCAGCGCTTCGACCCGCTCGCCGCGCGGCAGCTGCACCTGGCAGCGCTTGCCATCGCTGGCCAGCAGGGTGCCGTTGATACGGTTGTTCTCGCCGATGAAGTTGGCGACGAAGGTATTGCAGGGTTCTTCGTACAGCGTGCGCGGGTCGGCGATCTGCTGGATCTCGCCCTGGTGGAACACTGCCACGCGGTCGGACATGGTCAGCGCTTCGCCCTGATCGTGGGTCACGTACACCACGGTCACGCCAAGGCGCTGGTGGATGTGCTTGATCTCCATCTGCATGTGTTCACGCAGCTGCTTGTCCAACGCGCCGAGCGGTTCGTCCATCAGCACCAGCTGCGGCTCGAACACCAGCGCACGGGCCAGGGCCACACGCTGCTGCTGGCCACCGGAAAGCTGGCCGGGGTAGCGCTTGGCAAACGCATCGAGCTGGACCATGTTCAGCACGCGCTTGACCCGCTCGCTGATGTCGGTCTTGCTCAGGTTGCGCACGCTCAGCGGAAAGGCCAGGTTCTCGGCCACAGTCATGTGCGGGAACAGCGCGTAGTTCTGGAACACCATGCCGATGTCGCGCTTGTGCGGCGGCACGTTGTTGATCGAGCGCCCGGCCAGCTGGATTTCACCGGCAGTAGGGGTTTCGAAGCCGGCCAGCATCATCAGGCTGGTGGTCTTGCCCGAGCCGGACGGGCCAAGCAGGGTAAGGAACTCGCCCTTGCGGATGTCCAGGTTGAGGTCTTTGACGATCAGCGACTCGCCGTCGTAGCTCTTCTGCACACCACGGAAGCTGACCAGCGTTTCGCTGCTTGCAGCGTTCGACTTCGCCTCGCTCATGCCTGCACCTTCTTGTTGGATGACTGCGTAGGCAAAAGAGTAGAAGAGCCGCAAGCGCCCGAAAATCGGGGGCACTGAGAGAATGCCATCATCCGGATGGAAGATTCGTTGTAGGGATTGCCCTACAAAGATGGCGGGATTTGAATACTCGTCCTGAGCATCACACTGTCCCCTGTGGGAGCGGGTTCACCCGCGAAAGGGCCAGGCCTGCCATGTGAGGTGCCTGGGCAGGCCTCTTCGCGGGTGAACCCGCTCCCACACGAGGCTGGTGCAGGCGGCGAAAAGCCTATGTCGCAATCAGACCAGCTTGTGTTCCATGGCGTACTTCACCAGCTCCGCCAGCGAGTTCACTTTCAGCTTTTGCATCAAGCGCGCCTTGTGGGTGCTGATGGTCTTGCTCGACAGCGCCAGCTGCTGGGCAATGTCGTTGACGTTGGCGCCCTGGGCCAAGCGCTCGAACACCGAAAATTCCCGCTCCGACAGCAGCGTGTGCAATGGCCGGGACTCGGTCAGCCCCACTTCGAACACCATGCGGTCGGCCAGTGACGGGTCGATGTAACGCCCGCCACTTGCCACCCGACGTATCGCGGTCAGTAGCAGCGCCGGGTCACTGTCCTTGGTGGCATAGCCCGCCGCACCAGCCTTCAGCGCCCGCGCCGCCATCTGTGCCTCGTCGTGCATCGACAGCATCAGGATTGCCGGCGCATCGTGCAGGGCACGGATCCGCGGGATCGCCTCCAGGCCGTTCACCCCCGGCATCGAGATATCCAGCAGCACCACTTCGCACGGCGTGTGGCGCAGGGCTTCGAGCAACTGCTCACCATTCCCGGCCTCCCCCACCACCTGCATGTCCTTGGCCAGGCCAATCAACTGCTTGATGCCTTCACGGACAATGGTGTGGTCTTCGGCCACCAGTACTCGAATCACGATTGCTCTCCTACTCCAACGGAATGGCCACACTCAGGCTGGTGCCTTCGCCCGGTTCACTGTCCAGCGCCATGCTGCCCCCCAGCATCAGCACCCGCTCGCGTACACCCACCAGGCCAAATGAAGTGGGCCGGGTCTGCTCGCGGCAAAAGCCTTGGCCATCATCGCTGACGGTCATGCGCAATCGCCCTTCCTCACGCACCAGTTCGATCTCCACGCTGTGCGCCTGGGCATGACGCATCACGTTGGTCAGCGCCTCCTGCAGGATACGGAACAGGCCGGTGGCCTTGGCATCACTCAATGCGGGCAGATTATCCGGCACTTGTACCAGGCAGGGGATCTGCGTGCGTGCTTCAAAGCGCCGTGCCTGCCATTCGATGGCCGAGGCAATGCCGGCATCGAGGATCGGCGGACGCAAGGCAGTGGCAACATCACGCACCAATTGGAACAGCTGGGCAATCAGACGTTTCATGCTTGCCAGGCGCTCATGCAGGCCGGGGTCCAGCTCGGCAAACGCCAGCTCGCACATCGACACCTCCAGCTTGAGCACAGTCAGCATCTGCCCCAGCTCATCATGCACTTCCCGGGCGATGCGCGCCTTTTCTTCCTCGCGCACGCTTTCCAGGTGGGCCGACAGCTCGCGCAGCTGCTCCTGGGATTTCGCCAACGCCAACTCGGCCCGCTTGCCCTGGGTGATGTCCCATACCACGCCATCCCACACCACCTGGCCGTTGGCCAGGCGCCGGGTGCTAGCCTTGATGTCGGCCCAGCGTTGCTCACCCTGGCGGGTCAGGATGCGCCCCTGCCAGGACCAGTCCTGGTCGCTGGCCAAGGCCAGGTCCTGGACCCGGTGGTAATCGGCGCGGTCTTCGGGGTGAACCAGGTTGCGCAGGCCCATCTGTGGGTGCTGGATCTCGACAGGCGCATAGCCCACCAACGCCTCGCTGCCCTCACTGATATAGGGGAACTCCAGCTCGCCCTCGGCCGGGTCACGCTCTAGGCGGAACACCAGCCCCGGTACGTTGCCGGCAATGCCCTTGAGCCTCGCCTCGCTCTCGCGCAGTGCCGCCAGGGCGCGGTGGCGCTCGGTGACATCGGCGAGGTAGACCACCAGGTATTCGGAATCTCGAAAACGCAGAAAACTCAGTGATAGCTCGACCGGCAGCAGGCTGTTGTCGGCCCGTCGGCACTGCGCCTCGAACTGGCCAACACCGCCCTCACCCGTGCGTGCGCCTTTCCACAACTCCAGCCAGCGGTCCATGTTCAGGCTCGGCTCGAAGGTGCTCAACGGCCGCTCCAGCAGTTCGCCATCGCCATATCCCAGCATGCGCTCGGCGGCGTGATTGGCGTAGCGTACGTGGCTGTCCCAGTTGACCCAGAGAATGCCCACCGTGCTCTGGTCGATGGCGAACTGGCTCAGGCGCAGGGCCTCTTCACGCACTTGCCGCTCCACCAGGCTTTCCCGCGTGGTCAGCAGGCTGCGCTCCAGCTGGCGCTGCTGGCGGCGTTGCCACACCAGGGTGGCCAAGGCACACAACAGCAACAAACCGAACAGCAAGGCCAGGTTCTGCCAAAAGCCTGGCGACTCGCTAAGGCGTGGGTACTTGGGCTGCAACCAGCGTTGGTGCAGTTGCTCCAGCTCCTTGGCCGGCAGCGCCTGCAGGCCGCGTTCGAGCACATCGGCCAGCAGCGGCCAGTCGCGCCGCGAGCCGATGCGCAACAACTGCGGCAGGCCGATATCGCCGACCACCGCCAGCTCACTGAACTCGCTCTCGCGTGACAAGCGGCTGAGCTGGGCTTCATCCAGCACCGCGAAACTGGCCTGGCCACCTATCACCAGTTGCAAGGCCTCACGTTCGTTGGGCACCCCCTGCAGGTTGAGGTTGCCGTAGTTGCCGCGCAGGTAATCGGCCAGCTGGCTGGGCATGCGCACTGCCACCCGCTGCTCAGCTTCAAGCTTTTCCAGCTCCACGGCCATGGCCCCGGTGCGCGGCCCTACCACCAATTGCGGCACGCGCATGTACGGGTCGCTGAACAGCCACAGCCGCAGGCTGGCCGGCGTCTGGGTAAGGCCGGGGGCGAAGTCGATTTCGCCGCTCTGCAGGGCATGTTCCAGGCTGGCCTGGTCGCTGAAGTTGCGCCAGGTAAGGTCCAGGCGCAGCGCCTGCGCCAGGCTGTTCACCAGTTCTACGTTGGCCCCGTACAGTTGCTGCAGGCGCCGGTCGAACTGGGCATAGGGTGCCTGCAGCACCAGGCCGACGCGCAAGCTGCGGTGCGCGTCCAGCCACTGCTGCTGCGCAGGCTCCAGCGTAACGGTGGGCACCGCCTCGGGCCTGGCCAATGCAATCAAGGGCAGCCACAAGCAGCCGATAACCAACAGGCGACGCACTCGCTTCATCTAAACGCTCGTCTTGGCAAAGGCGGCCATGCAGCATGGCCGTCGCGGGCAAATACTATTAGGCTGCCGGTATCATTCTGGCCTTGGGTTGACTCATGTCCACACTTTATCGCACGACGCTGGCAATGTGCTGCCTGGCCTCGATCCTTCCACTCGGCGCCTTGGCCGCCGATGCCGAAAAAACCACCACCACCGAAGCTCCAGCCGCCGAAGCCCCTCGCCCGCCCCTGCTGGAGCGCAGCCAGGAAGATGCACAGGCGCTGCAGCGGCTGGTGCCAAAGGCCGAGCAGCAGACCCTGCAGGCCGGTGCCGACAGCTTCCTGGCCCTGTGGAAACCGGCCAACGACAACGACCCGCAAGGGGCAGTCATCATCATCCCGGGTGCAGGCGAAACCGCCGACTGGCCAAATGCGGTCGGCCCACTGCGGCAGAAATTCCCGGATGTCGGCTGGCACAGCCTGAGCGTGAGCCTGCCCGACCTGCTCGCCGACAGCCCGCAGGCAAGGGTCGAGGCCACACCGCCTGCCGATCCTGCGAAAGAGCAAGGCGAAAGCGCCCCGGCCAAGGATGTGCCGGCCGATGCCAATGCCAACGTCGCCCAGGCCACGGCGGCCGATGCCGATGCGGCAGAAAGCACTGACGCCGAACAGGCCAGCGAGCAGGCGGACCCGGCAGATGCCGAACGTATCTTCGCCCGCCTGGATGCCGCCGTGGCGTACGCCCAGCAACACAACGCCCGCAGCATCGTGCTGATCGGCCATGGTAGTGGTGCGTATTGGGCGGCCCGTTACCTGAGCGAGAAGCAGCCACCACCCCAGGTAGAAAAACTGGTGATGGTCGCCGCACAGACACCGGCGCGCGTTGAGCATGACCTGGAAAGCCTGGCGCCGACCTTGACGGTGCCAACTGCCGATATCTATTACGTCACCCGCAGCAGCGACCGCAACGCGGCCGAGCAGCGCCTGCAGGCCAGCAAGCGGCAGAAGAACAGCCAGTACCGGCAGTTGTCGTTGATTGCCATGCCGGGGAACAAGGCGGCGGAACAAGAGCAGTTGTTCCGCCGGGTACGGGGGTGGATGAGCCCGCAGGGTTGAGTTAGCTTGATTCTTGTGGTGGGGCATGAACCGAGCGCCGCGCGGGCGGCGCTCGATATACGCATCACCTCAGCACTCAAGACAGCCACCCTGTTACAGGCCCCGCCGCTTACGAATCATGGCATAGGCCTGATGCAACTCACGGGTACGCTCGGTCGCTTCACGCACCTGCGCCTCGCTGGCACCGGTACCCGCCAGCTTGTCCGGGTGATGCCGGCTCACCAGCCGGCGATAAGCCTGCTTGACCTTGTCGGCCTCGGTGTCCCCCTCAACCGCCAGCAAGCGCAACGCCGCGGCATAGGTCATGGCCACCCCTTCCGTTCCGGCTGCCTTGCGCGGCTCGTACTCCAGCGACATCGCCTGCACCTGGCGCCGGCTCAGGCCCAGCTTCTGGCCCCAGTCCAGCAGCAGCTCACGTTCCTTGTTGCCCATCTTGCCGTCTGCCCAGACCATGCGCCAGCAGGCGCGCAAGGTGCCTTCCGCCGCATGCGGCTGCTGGCGAATGCGGCGCAAATGGCTGCCCAGCCGGTCCTTGCCCGCCTTGCCGCGGTTGAACGCGGCTATCGCGCGCAGCCGGGCCGCTTCGGCCAGGTCCAGGCGCACCATTTCCTGGCGCGCCTGGCGGATATGCTGCTCAGCCACGCGGCCATCGCATTTGGCCAGGCGCCCGAGCATCACGAACAGCAATTCGTCGTCACGCAAGGCCGAGCGACCGCCCAGGCGTTCGCGCATGTCTTCCCAGCCCTGCAAGCGCAGGCGGCGGTCCATGGCCTGCCCGAGCAACCCACCCAGCAAGGCCCCCGGAATGCTGGCAACAGCAAAACCGGCACCCACACCAATCAGCGTGCCTGGCCACCACATATCAGGCGCGCTCGCCAATCAAACGCTCAGCCTCGGCCAGGCGCTCAGGCGTGCCAACATCCACCCAGTGCCCACGGTAGTGTTCGCCAGTGACCTTGCCATCCGCCATGGCCTGACGCAGCAGCGGCGCCAGCTTGAAGGCACCGGGCTGGCAACCGTCGAACAATGCCGGGTGCAGCACTGAAAGCCCACTGAAGGTGAGCGTGCCCGGTGCATCATCGCCATCGACGACCTGCTGGCCTACCAGGCGGAAGTCACCACGGCCGTGATGGCCAGGGTTATCGACCAGTACCAGGTGAGCAAGACCTTGCAAGGGGCCCGGCAGGCATGTGAAGTCGTAATCGCTCCAGACATCGCCGTTAACCAGCAGGAACGGCGCGTCGCCCAGCAATGGCAGGGCCTTGAAGATGCCACCACCGGTTTCCAGCGGCTCGCCCTCAGGTGAATAGCGGATGCTCAGCCCGAAGCGGCTGCCGTCGCCCAGGTGGACTTCGATCTGCTGGCCGAGCCAGGCATGGTTGATCACCACCTCGGTAACACCCGCCGCCGCCAGGGCGTGCAGGTGGTACTCGATCAGCGGCTGGCCGGCGACCGGGATCAGTGGCTTGGGGGTATGCAGGGTCAACGGGCGCATGCGCTCACCCTTGCCCGCTGCCAGGATCATTGCCTTCATGCACGCGCTCCGGCCTGCAACTCGGCAATCAGCTCACCCAGCTCCGCCAATTCGGGCCGGCGGCCGATCACTTCTTCTATATAGGCGAAGAAACGCGGCACGTCGCCCAGGTAGCGCGGTTTGCCATCACGGTGGCAGATACGGGCAAAAATGCCGATAACCTTCAGGTGGCGCTGCACACCCATCAGGTCGCTGGCACGCTGGAATGCTTCAAAGTCGTCCTGCACCGGGATGCCCTGCGCCTTGGCCTGCTGCCAGTAGTCTCGCAGCCAGCCTTCTACCCGTGCCTGCGGCCAGCTGAGGAAGGCGTCCTTGAACAGGCAGGTGATGTCGTAGGTCACCGGGCCATACACCGCATCCTGGAAGTCCAGCACACCAGGGTTGGGGGTGCTTTGCATCAGGTTGCGCGGCATGTAGTCGCGGTGCACCAGCACCTTGGGCTGCGCCAGGGCACTGTCGATCAGCAACTGGCTGACGCGCTGCCAAGTGGCTTTCTGCGCTTCGCTCAAGGCCAGGCCGAGCTCACGCCCCACGTACCACTCGGGGAACAGCTCTACTTCACGGCGCAGCAGGGCATCATCGTAGCTGGGCAGCGGCGCACCCGTTGGCAGGCGCTGCAAGGCCAGCAAGGCCTCGATGGCGTCGGCAAAAAGGCCATCAGCGTTGTCGGCATCAATAACATCAAGATATGTCTGGTGGCCCAGATCACCCAGCAGCAGGAAGCCGCGCTCCAGGTCCTGGGCATGGATCAGCGGCACATGCACACCCGCGCTGGCCAGCAGGTGATCAATGGCGACGAACGGTCGGCAGTTTTCTTGCGGGGGGGGTGCGTCCATGATCACGAAGCTACGGCCCGCGCCCTGCCAGCGGAAGTAGCGGCGGAAGCTGGCATCGCTGCTGGCGGCGGTCAGGCTCCCTGCGGGCACTTCGCCCCAGGCGTTGTTGCGGAAAAGATCACTGAGCTGCTCATCGAGCCACACCGTCAGTTGTTGCAGGCGTACATCGTGTTCAGGCATTACAAGGGTCTCCGACGGCCCTAGCCGTCAAGCGGGTCATGCTTTATTATCCAGCATCTTTTTCAGACCATCGAGAGGCGTGCGGCCCCACACGCGGGCAGATGGCACGCAGGAAGCCCGGACTAATAAGATGGCATTGAAATCCCCCGCGTTTCGTAGAAAGTTTCCGTTGCTGGTAACCGGCGGTCTGCTGGCCCTGCAACCTTTGGCCACCTCATATGTAGTGGCAGCCGAACAATTCGACTGCCAAGTGTCCGCCTCCGGTGGTTGGGACTGCAAGCCCAAAGCGCCAGTCAACAACCTGCCGCCGCGCCCGGTGCACGAGGGTGCGGCCGTCAGCTCCGGCACAGAAGCCGCGAGCGAAGCCGACACCGCGGACCGGCCGATGCTGGTTACCGAGGCCAAAGGCCGTGGCCTGAAGTCGCGCAGCGAAGACTACAGCCACCTGGACTGGGTGCCGCGTGAAAAGCTCACCGCCGCGCAACTGGCCGAAACCGGCCCGTACTGCGGTGGCGCCTATATCGAGCCAACCCGCCCAGGCATGGCCGATACCACGCCGAAGGATGAGTCGCCGACCTACATCAATGCCAAGGTGTCCAAGTACCAGCAAGAGCAGCAGATCGCTACCCTCGCCGGTGACGTTGTAATGCGCCAGGGCAGCATGCAGGCCGAGGCCGACGAGGCCAACCTCTATCAGACCGAAAACCGTGGCGAGCTCAAGGGCAACGTCAAGATCCGTGACAACGGTTCGCTGGTGGTCGGTGATGAGGCACAGATTCAGCTCGACACCGGCGAAGCCCAGGTCGACAACGCCGAATACGTGATGCACAAGTCGCACATCCGCGGCAGTGCCCTGTACGCCAAGCGTGGCGAAAACGCCATCATCCGCCTGAAGGACGGTACGTACACCACCTGCGAACCGGGCAGCAATGCCTGGCAGCTGAAGGGCAACAACATCACCCTTAACCCGGCCACCGGTTTCGGTACTGCGACAAACGTTACCCTTCGGGTCAAGGATTTCCCGGTGTTCTACACACCGTATATCTACTTCCCGATCGACGACCGTCGCCAGTCCGGCTTCCTGCCGCCATCGTTCAGCACCAGCAGCGATACCGGCTTCATGCTGGTCACGCCGTACTACTTCAACCTGGCGCCCAACTACGACGCCACGTTGTACCCGCGTTACATGACCAAACGCGGCCTGCTGATGGAAGGCGAGTTCCGCTACCTGACACCTTCCAGCGAAGGCCAGTTTGGCGGCGCGTACCTTAACGACAAGGACGACGACCGCAAAGACCAGACTGACTACAAAGAACAGCGCTGGATGGTCAACTGGCAGCACAAGGGCGGCCTGGACGAGCGCCTGATGACCGAGGTGAACTACACCGACATCAGCGACCCGTTCTACTTCCAGGACCTGGAATCCGACCAGATCGGCGTTGAAAACAAGGACTTCCTCGATCAGCAAGGTGCGTTGACCTACCGCGGCGACAGCTACACCGCGCGGTTGAACGTGCATGCCTACGAGGCGGCGACCATTTCGCAGATCACGCCTTACGATCGGCTGCCGCAGATTACCTTCAATGGTGTGCTGCCCTATCAGCCGGGTGGTTTGAACTTCGCTTACGAAACCGAGGCTGCACGCTTCGAACGTGACTTGAAGAACGACTTCGTTCGTGACAAAGATGGCAACCCGGACTTCTCTGCCGGGGTGGCCGGTCGCCGGCTTGATGAGAACATCCAGGGTATTGAACGTGCCAACGGAACACGTCTGAACATCGCGCCGTCGATCAGCTACCCGATGAGAGCCAGCTACGGTTTCCTTACGCCCAAGTTGAAGTATGCCTACACCCAGTACGATCTCGACCTGGACAGTAAAGGGAAAGCCGACGCGATCGCCTTGCAAAACGCGAACCCAAGCGCCTACGGCAGCTACGACAGCTCTCTGAATCGCGACGTTCCGATCTTTAGCGTGGACAGCGGCCTGTATTTCGACCGCAACACGTCGCTGTTCGGTACCAATTACAAGCAGACCCTCGAGCCGCGCCTGTACTACCTCAACGTCCCGTACAAGGACCAAAAGGACATTCCGCTGTTCGATACCGGCGAAACCCTGTTCAGCTACGACTCGCTGTTCCGGGACAACCGCTTCAGTGGCACCGACCGCATCGGCGACGAGAACAAGCTTTCGCTGGGCGTGACCACCCGCTGGATCGAAGACAACGGTTTCGAGCGCCAGAATTTCAGCATTGGCCAGGCTTACTACTTCAAGGACCGCAAGGTCCAGTTGCCAGGTATCGACTACCGCACCCGCAAAGATTCGCAGTCTGACGTGTCGCCGTATGCACTGGTTTACAACTACTACTTCAACCGCGACTGGCGCTTCAATTCGGACTTCAACTGGGACCCGGACAGCCGCAGCACCCGCTCGGGCAGCGCGATGTTCCACTACCAGCCTGAAGACAACCCGAACAAGGTGGTCAACCTCGGCTATCGCTACCGCAACGACACCATTGCCTTCGACTCGACCACAGGTACCTGGAAAGTGGGCGGCGGCGACTATGGCACGCCGGGCGATCCGAACTACATCAAGGACTACTACAAGATCCAGCAGCATGACTTCTCGGTCATTTGGCCGATCGTTCCGCAGTGGAGCGTCATCGCTCGCTGGCAGCATGACTACAACCGCAACCGCACCCTGGAAGCCATGGGTGGTTTCGAGTACGACAACTGCTGCTGGAAGCTGCGTCTGATCAACCGCTACTGGATCGATTACGACGACTTCAGCCAGGCGCTTCCGCAGAACGAAAAAGGCGACCACGGCATCTTCCTTCAGATTGTTCTGAAAGGTCTCGGTGGCGTAGTGGGCAACAAGGTCGAATCTTTCCTCGACCAAGGCATTCAAGGTTACCGTGAACGTGAAGACCAAGCTTATTGATCGTCTGCGCCCAGTGTTGCTGGGCGCCGCATTGCTGAGTGGCGCGGTGCATGCCGCGGTACAACCTCTTGACCGCGTAGTGGCCATCGTCGACAACGACGTGGTCATGCAAAGCCAGCTGGACCAGCGCGTCCATGAGGTACAGCAGACCATCGCCAAGCGCGGCGGCGGCGTTCCGCCGACCAGCGCCCTTGAACAGCAGGTACTGGAACGCCTTATCGTCGAAAACCTGCAGCTGCAGATCGGCGAGCGCTCCGGCATCCGCATTACCGACGAAGAGCTGAACCAGGCCATCAGCACCATTGCCCAGCGCAATGGCATGTCGCTGGACCAGTTCCGTGCAGCCCTGGCCCATGACGGCCTGTCGTTCGACGACGCTCGCGAGCAGGTCAAACGCGAGATGATCATCAGCCGCGTGCGCCAGCGCCGCGTGGCCGAACGCATCCAGGTGTCGGAGCAGGAAGTGAAGAACTTCCTCAACTCCGACCTGGGCAAAATGCAGATGTCGGAAGAGTACCGCCTGGCCAACATCCTCATCCCGACCCCGGAAGCCGCCAGCTCGGATGATATCCAGAAGGCTGCGCGCAAGGTGGGTGACGTGTACCAGCAACTGCGCCAGGGCGCCGACTTCGGCCAGATGGCAATTGCCAACTCGGCCAGTGAAAATGCCCTGGAAGGCGGCGAGATGGGCTGGCGTAAAGCCGGCCAGCTGCCACCAGACTTCGCCAAGATGCTCAGCAGCATGCCGGTCGGTGAAATTACCCAGCCTATTCGCATCCCCAACGGCTTCATCATCCTCAAGCTCGAGGAGAAGCGCGGTGGCAGCGAGAACGTGCTGCGGGACGAAGTGCATGTACGCCACATCCTGATCAAGCCAAGTGAAATCCGCAGCGAAGCAGCCACCGAGCAACTGGCCGAGCGCCTGTACGATCGCATCAAGAACGGCGAAGATTTCGGCGAACTGGCGAAAAGCTTCTCGGAAGACCCGGGTTCGGCGCTCAACGGCGGCGACCTCAACTGGGTAGACCCGAACAGCCTGGTACCGGAGTTCCGCGAACAGATGGCCAACGCCCAGCAAGGCGAAGTGACCAAACCGTTCAAGACCCAGTACGGCTGGCACGTTCTGGAAGTGCTGGGCCGCCGCGCCACCGACAGCACCGAACAGGCACGTGAGCAACAGGCCCAGAGCGTCCTGCGCAACCGCAAGTACGACGAAGAGCTGCAAACCTGGCTGCGCCAGATTCGCGACGAAGCCTACGTTGAAATCAAGCTGCCTGGCGCTGACCAGGCCGCCCAGTGAAGCCCCAGCGCTTCGCCGTCACCCCTGGCGAGCCTGCCGGCATAGGTCCCGACCTGTGCCTGCTGCTCGCCGCAGACGCCCAGCCTCACCCCCTGATCGCCATCACCAGCCGTGACCTGCTCGCCGAGCGGGCCACGCAGCTGGGGCTGGCCGTCAGCCTGCTGCCAGTCGCCCCGGGCCAATGGCCCGACCGGCCAGCACCCGCGGGCAGCCTGTACGTGTGGGATACCCCTCTTGCAGCCCCGGTAGTGCCAGGCCAGCTCGACAAAGCCAACGCGGCGTTCGTGCTGGAAACCCTGACCCGCGCCGGGCAAGGCTGCCTCGATGGGCATTTTGCCGGGATGATCACCGCCCCCGTGCACAAGGGCGTGATCAACGAAAGCGGTATCGCCTTCTCCGGGCATACCGAGTTCCTTGCCGAGCTGACCCACACCGCGCAGGTAGTAATGATGCTGGCCACCCACGGCCTTCGTGTGGCCCTGGTGACCACGCACCTGCCGCTGCGTGATATTGCCAACGCCATCACTGCCGAGCGCGTCGAACGTGTAACCCGTATCCTGCATGCCGACATGCGCGACAAGTTCGGCATTGCCAACCCGCGCATACTGGTGTGTGGCCTCAACCCGCACGCGGGCGAGGGCGGCCACCTGGGCCGCGAAGAAATCGACATCATCGAGCCGACCTTGGCCCGCCTGCGCACCGAAGGCATGGACCTGCGCGGGCCGCTGCCGGCCGATACCCTGTTTACCCCCAAATATCTGGAGCACTGCGACGCGGTGCTGGCGATGTACCACGACCAAGGCCTGCCTGTACTCAAGTACAAAGGCTTCGGCGCTGCAGTCAACGTGACCCTGGGCCTGCCGATCATCCGCACGTCGGTCGACCATGGCACCGCCCTGGACCTCGCCGGCACCGGCAACGTCGACACCGGCAGCCTGCGCGTCGCGCTGGAAACCGCCTACCAGATGGCCGAGAACCGACCATGAACGAGCAATACCAACACCGGGCGCGCAAGCGCTTCGGCCAGAACTTCCTGCACGACGCCGGCATCATCGACCGCATCCTGCGTGCCATCAATGCCAAGGCCGGCGAACACCTGCTGGAAATCGGCCCGGGCCAGGGCGCCCTGACCGAAGGCCTGCTGGGCAGCGGTGCACAACTGGACGTGGTGGAACTGGACAAGGACCTGGTGCCGATCCTGCAGCACAAGTTCGCTGACCGCAGCAACTTCCGCCTGCACCAGGGCGATGCCCTGAAGTTCGACTTCAACCAGCTGGGTGTGCCACCGCGCAGCCTCAAGGTGGTAGGCAACCTGCCCTACAACATCTCCACCCCGCTGATCTTCCACCTGCTCAGCCATGCCGGCCTGATCCGCGACATGCACTTCATGCTGCAAAAGGAAGTGGTCGAGCGCATGGCCGCCGGCCCTGGTGGTGGTGACTGGGGCCGTTTGTCGATCATGGTGCAGTACCACTGCCGCGTCGAACACCTGTTCAACGTGGGCCCTGGCGCCTTCAACCCGCCGCCGAAAGTGGACTCGGCCATCGTCCGGCTGGTGCCGCACGAAGTGCTGCCGTTCCCGGCCAAGGACCACCTGTTGCTCGAGCGTGTGGTTCGCGAAGCCTTCAACCAGCGTCGCAAGACACTGCGCAACACCCTGAAAGGCCTGCTCGACAGCGCGGCCATCGAGACAGCCGGCGTGGATGGCAGCCTGCGCCCCGAACAGCTGGACCTGGCCGCCTTTGTGCGCCTGGCTGACCAGCTGGCTGATCAGCAAGCCTGATATCGCTTGTACCGGCCTCTTCGCGGGTTAACCCGCTCCCACAGGTACGCCACAGCCTTCAAATTCTGTGCAATCCCTGTGGGAGCGGGTTCACCCGCGAAGAGGCCGGCGCAGACAACAAAGGCCGCAAGCCCCACACCGCTGGCCCTCCCCCCTCACAATGGCCTAGACTGCATTATTGCGTCAGCTCGCCCAAGGCCATTGCATGTCCGATCCTCGCTATCTGATCGACGTCAGCGTCGTGACCCGCTACCTGAAAGAACAATCCGACCCCGAAAACAGTCGTTTCGCCTTCGCCTACACTATCACCGTGCACAACAGCGGCTCGCTCAAGGCCAAGCTGCTGTCACGCCACTGGCTGATCACCAATGGTGACGGCGAGGTCGAGGAAGTGCGCGGCTCCGGCGTGGTCGGCCAACAACCCAACATCGATCCGGGCCAGAGCCACACCTACAGCAGCGGTGCGGTAATCACCACCCGTGTGGGCACCATGCAGGGCAGTTACCAGATGTTCGCCGAGGACGGTAAGCGCTTCGACGCCGAGATCGCCCCCTTCCGCCTCGCGGTGCCCGGGGCACTGCACTGATGGCAACCTACGCCGTCGGTGACCTGCAGGGCTGCCTGCAGCCCCTCAAGTGCCTGCTCGAACGTGTCAGCTTCAACCCGGCCGTCGACCGCCTGTGGCTGGTCGGTGACCTGGTCAACCGCGGCCCCGAATCACTGGAAACCCTGCGTTTCCTGTATTCGATCCGCCAGTCGCTGGTCTGCGTGCTGGGCAACCATGACCTGCACCTGCTGGCCGCCTGGCACAACGTCGAGCGCCTGAAAAAAAGCGACACGCTGCGCGAGATCATCGAAGCACCGGACGCCGACCTGCTGTTCCACTGGCTGCGCCAGCAAAAACTACTGCATTACGACGAGGCACGTGGCATTGCCATGGCGCACGCGGGCATCCCGCCACAGTGGACGCTCGGCCAGGCCCTTGGTCTTGCGGCCGAGGTGGAAGAGGTACTGCGCGACGATGGCCGCCTGAAGCTGTACCTCGACGGCATGTACGGCAACGAGCCGAACAAGTGGAGCAAGCACCTCACCGGCATCGAACGCCTGCGGGTCATTACCAACTACTTCACACGCATGCGCTTCTGCACCGCCGAGGGCAAGCTCGACCTCAAGAGCAAAGAAGGCCTGGGCACCGCGCCCAAGGGTTACAAGCCCTGGTTTGCCCACAAGGACCGCCGCTCGCGGCATGTGAAGATCATCTTCGGCCACTGGGCTGCCCTCGAAGGCCGCGTCGACGAGCCAGGCGTCATCGCCCTGGACACCGGTTGCGTGTGGGGCGGCGCCATGACCCTGTACAACGTCGACAGCGGCGAATACCACCGCTGTGACTGCGCCGACGACGGCACCCTGCGCCCGCCGGCACAACCCACTACACTCAACGACCACACCTGAAGGAAGTAGTACCCATGAGCGAATTCAAGCGCATCCCTCCCGAGCAGGCCTTGGAGCTTCGCAAGCAAGAAGGTGCGGTCGTCGTCGACATTCGTGACTCGCAAGCCTTCGCTGCGGGCCACATCACCGGTGCCCGGCACCTGGATAACCATTCGGTTGCCGATTTCATCCGCAATGCCGACCTCGACGCACCCACCCTGGTGGTCTGCTACCACGGCAACTCCAGCCAGAGCGCTGCCGCCTACCTGGTAGGGCAGGGCTTTTCCGACGTATACAGCGTGGACGGCGGCTTTGAACTGTGGCGCGCTACCTACCCGGCCGAGACCGCCCAAGGCACCGCCGAATAAATATTTTCATTTTTACTGCAGCCCGCGCCCTGTGCGGGCTTGCGGCTTATCGGACGAACGGTCGTTCGCAACTTCTCCGCCCCGCCCCCTTGAACTTACCGATAACCAACTATTCTTAAGCGCAGGCCATCCAGAAAAAGGGGAGAGCCGGTACACCGGCGTGCGGGTCATCGGTAGCGTTACAGGGTGTTCTGGGGGGTATACAGCAGCCGGCCAAAACCGGTTGCATGCCAGCATCAGCTGACTGATCCGGCGTCGTCTCCACGTATCGAGCGAGGTGACGTCATGAGTATTTTTAGCCACTTCCAACAACGTTTCGAGTCCACGCGCCAGGAAGAGCTCTCGCTGCAGGAGTACCTCGAGCTGTGCAAAGAGGATCGCAGTGCCTACGCATCGGCGGCCGAACGGCTGTTGCTGGCCATAGGTGAGCCAGAGCTGATCGACACCTCTACCAACTCCAGGCTGTCGCGCATCTTCTCCAACAAGGTTATCCGCCGCTATCCGGCCTTTGCCGACTTCCATGGGATGGAAGAGTGCATCGACCAGATCGTGTCTTATTTCCGCCACGCCGCCCAAGGCCTGGAAGAAAAGAAACAAATCCTCTATCTGCTGGGCCCGGTCGGCGGCGGCAAGTCGTCTCTGGCCGAGAAACTCAAGCAGCTGATGGAAAAGGTACCGTTCTACGCCATCAAGGGCTCGCCGGTATTCGAGTCGCCGCTGGGGCTGTTCAACGCCACCGAAGACGGGGCCATCCTCGAGGAAGAGTTCGGCATCTCGCGGCGCTACCTGAACACCATCATGTCGCCCTGGGCCACCAAGCGCCTGCAGGAGTTCGGCGGCGACATCAGCAAGTTCAAAGTGGTCAAGCTGTACCCGTCGATCCTCAACCAGATCGCCATCGCCAAGACCGAACCTGGCGACGAGAACAACCAGGACATTTCCGCCCTGGTCGGTAAGGTCGATATCCGCAAGCTCGAAGAATTTCCGCAGAACGACGCCGATGCCTACAGTTATTCGGGCGCGTTGTGCCGGGCCAACCAGGGCCTGATGGAATTCGTCGAGATGTTCAAGGCGCCGATCAAGGTCCTGCACCCACTGCTCACGGCCACCCAGGAAGGTAATTACAACAGTACCGAGGGGCTGGGTGCCATTCCCTACACCGGCATCCTGCTGGCCCACTCCAACGAATCGGAGTGGCACACCTTCCGCAACAACAAGAACAACGAGGCGTTCATCGACCGGATCTACATCGTCAAGGTGCCGTACTGCCTGCGCGTCAGCGATGAGATCAAGATCTACGACAAGTTGCTGATCAACAGCTCGCTGGCCAAGGCCCATTGCGCGCCAGACACCCTCAAGATGCTCGCCCAGTTCACTGTACTCTCGCGCCTCAAAGAGCCAGAGAACTCCAACATCTACTCCAAGATGCGCGTCTACGATGGCGAGAACCTCAAGGACACCGATCCGAAGGCCAAGTCGATCCAGGAGTACCGGGACTCGGCAGGCGTCGACGAGGGCATGAACGGCCTGTCGACCCGTTTCGCCTTCAAGATCCTTTCCAAAGTCTTCAACTTCGACCCACACGAGATTGCGGCCAACCCGGTTCACCTGCTGTATGTGCTTGAACAGCAGATCGAACAGGAACAGTTCCCTGCCGAAGTGCGCGAACGCTACCTGCGCTACCTGAAGGAGTACCTGGCACCGCGCTATATCGAGTTCATCGGCAAGGAAATCCAGACTGCCTACCTGGAGTCCTACAGCGAATACGGCCAGAACATTTTCGACCGCTACGTGCTGTACGCCGACTTCTGGATCCAGGACCAGGAATACCGCGACCCGGAGACCGGCGAAATCCTCAACCGTATCGCTCTCAACGAAGAGTTGGAGAAGATCGAGAAACCGGCGGGCATCAGCAACCCGAAAGATTTCCGCAACGAAATCGTCAACTTCGTGCTGCGTGCCCGTGCCAACAACAACGGCAAGAACCCGAGCTGGCTCAGCTATGAAAAGCTGCGGGTGGTGATCGAGAAGAAAATGTTCTCCAACACCGAGGACCTGCTGCCGGTCATCAGCTTCAACGCCAAGGCCAGCAAGGAGGACCAACAGAAGCACAACGACTTCGTCACGCGCATGGTGGAGCGTGGCTACACCGACAAACAGGTTCGTCTGCTGTCGGAATGGTACCTGCGGGTCAGGAAATCGCAATAAAGCGACAAGCTACACACTGCGCGCCCAAGGCTGGCAAGCCAGCCTTGGGCGGCAGCAGCTGCCTTGCTGCCATTAGGTGCAGCGAGCCCGTAGCTTGAAGCGTGCAGCTGTTCCCAGCTACCGGAGGGACCATGAGCTACGTTATAGACCGACGCCTGAACGGCAAGAACAAGAGCACGGTCAACCGCCAGCGCTTCCTGCGGCGGTACCGTGAACACATCAAGAAGGCCGTCGAAGAGGCGGTAAGCCGCCGTTCCATCATGGACATGGAACATGGCGAGCAGATCAGCATTCCGGGGCGCGACATCGACGAACCCGTGCTCCACCACGGTCGCGGCGGCAAACAGACCGTCGTGCACCCGGGCAACAAGGAATTCACTGCCGGCGAACATATCCCCAGGCCGCAAGGTGGTGGCGGAGGTGGCGGCGGCCGCGGCAAAGCGGGCAACTCCGGCGACGGCATGGACGACTTCGTCTTCCAGATCACCCAGGAAGAATTCCTCGAATTCATGTTCGAGGATCTCGAACTGCCCAACCTGGTCAAACGTCACCTGACCGGCACCGACACCTTCAAGACCGTGCGTGCGGGCATCGCCAACGAGGGCAACCCGTCACGCATCAATATCGTGCGCACCCTGCGCTCGGCCCATGCCCGGCGTATCGCCCTGACCGGCAGCAGCCGCGCACTGCTGCGCGAAGCACAAAAGGAACTCGACCGCCTGCGGGTCGAGGAGCCGGACAACTTCACAGATATCCAGGAAGTCGAACAGGAAATCGAACGCCTGAAGGCACGCATCAACCGCTTGCCCTTCCTCGACACCTTCGACCTCAAGTACAACCTGCTGGTCAAGCAGCCCAACCCCAGCTCCAAGGCAGTGATGTTCTGCCTGATGGACGTGTCCGGCTCCATGACCCAGGCCACCAAGGACATCGCCAAGCGCTTCTTCATCCTGTTGTACCTGTTCCTCAAGCGTAACTACGACCGCATCGAAGTGGTGTTCATCCGCCACCACACCAGCGCCCGGGAAGTCGACGAGGAAGAGTTCTTCTACTCGCGGGAAACCGGCGGCACCATCGTCTCCAGCGCCCTCAAGCTGATGCAGGAGATCATGGCCGAACGCTACCCGGCCAGCGACTGGAACATCTACGCCGCTCAGGCTTCTGACGGCGATAACTGGAACGACGACTCGCCGATCTGCCGCGACATCCTGTCCAAGCAGATCATGCCGCACGTGCAGTACTACACTTACGTCGAGATCACCCCCCGTGAGCACCAGGCGCTGTGGTACGAATACGAACGCATCGGCGAAGCCTTCCCCGACACGTTCGCCCAGCAGCAGTTGGTATCGGCCGGCGATATCTACCCGGTCTTCCGTGAACTCTTCCAGCGCAGGTTAGCCACATGACCGCCAGAGCACAGAGACGCCAACCCATTTCCACCGGGTCCGAGTGGACGTTCGAGCTGATCCAGACCTACGACCGGGAAATCGGCCGCCTGGCCGAACGGTACGCCCTGGACACTTACCCCAACCAGATCGAGGTGATCACGGCAGAGCAGATGATGGACGCCTATGCCTCGGTCGGCATGCCACTGGGTTACCACCACTGGTCCTACGGCAAACAGTTCCTCAGCACAGAAAAGTCCTACAGCCGTGGCCAGATGGGCCTGGCCTACGAAATCGTGATCAACTCCGACCCCTGCATCGCCTACCTGATGGAAGAAAACACCATGTGCATGCAGGCACTGGTGATTGCCCACGCCTGCTATGGCCATAACAGCTTCTTCAAAGGCAACTACCTGTTCCGCACCTGGACCGACGCCAGCTCCATTATCGATTACCTGGTGTTTGCCAAGCAGTACATCGCCCAGTGCGAAGAGCGCCACGGCATCGACGCCGTGGAAGACTTGATCGACTCCTGCCATGCCCTGATGAACTACGGCGTGGACCGCTACAAGCGCCCCTACCCCATCTCCGCAGAAGAGGAACGGCGGCGCCAGAAGGAACGTGAGGAGCACCTGCAGCGCCAGATCAACGACCTGTGGCGCACCATCCCGAAAAGCGCCGAAAGGGGCAATGAACGCGATGAGGGGCGCTTCCCCGCCGAACCACAGGAGAACATCCTGTATTTCATCGAGAAGAATGCACCGCTGCTCGAACCCTGGCAGCGTGAAGTGGTGCGCATCGTGCGCAAGATCGCCCAGTACTTCTACCCGCAGCGCCAGACCCAGGTTATGAACGAAGGCTGGGCAACCTTCTGGCACTACACGCTCATGAACGACTTGTACGACGAGGGGCTGATCACCGAAGGCTTCATGATGGAATTTTTGACGTCGCACACCAGCGTGGTGTTCCAGCCCGGGTTCGACAGCCCCTACTACAGCGGCATCAACCCCTACGCACTGGGCTTTGCGATGTACACCGACATCCGCCGCATGTGCGAAAACCCAACCGATGAAGATCGCCACTGGTTCCCCGACATTGCCGGCAGTGACTGGCTTTCTACCATCAAGTTTGCCATGAGCAGTTTCAAGGACGAGAGCTTCATCCTGCAGTACCTTTCGCCCAAGGTGATGCGCGACCTCAAGCTGTTCAGCATCCTTGATGACGACCAGCGCGACGACCTGCTGGTGCCCGCCATTCACGATGAAGCTGGCTACCGGGTCATTCGTGAGCTGCTGGCCGCGCAGTACAACCTGGGCAACCGTGAGCCGAACGTGCAGATCTGGAGCGTCGACCGTCGCGGTGACCGCTCGCTGACCCTGCGCCACCAGCAACACAACCGCAAACCGCTGGGCGACTCCACCGAGGAAGTGCTCAAGCACCTGCATCGCCTGTGGGGCTTCGATATCCACCTGGAAACCGTGCAGGGCGAGCAAGTGATGAAAACCCACCACATGCCACCCCGTGGCGAGCACGGCGAAAGCGCCGACTACGGGCGCATGGACCTGGCTGTCATCCACCACCTCTAGTGCACCGCCATAACCGCCGACGGGTTATCCTGTCGGCAGTTATGGAGAGCTGCACATGCACATTTACAAAGTCGGCGGCGCCGTGCGCGACCGCCTGCTCGGCCGCCCCGTCAGCGACATCGACTGGCTGGTGGTAGGCGCCACCGTCGAAGAAATGCACGCCAAGGGCTATCGGCCGGTGGGCGCCGATTTTCCGGTGTTCCTGCACCCGAAAACCGGCGAGGAATACGCCTTGGCTCGTACCGAGCGCAAAAGCGGGCGCGGTTATGGCGGGTTCACTTTTCACGCCAGCCCTGACGTCACCCTGGAAGAAGACCTGATCCGCCGTGACCTGACCATCAACGCCATGGCCGAGGACGAGGCGGGCCAAGTGTACGATCCCCACCATGGCCAAGACGATCTCGAAAAGCGCATTTTGCGCCACGTTTCTCCGGCATTTGCCGAAGATCCCTTACGCGTTCTGCGCGTTGCACGCTTTGCCGCCCGGTATGCACCGCTGGGTTTCAGGGTTGCCGAAGAAACGCTGGAACTGATGCGCCAGATCAGCGCCTCTGGCGAACTGCAGGCGTTGACTGCCGAGCGCAGCTGGAAGGAAATCGAGCGGGCGCTGATGGAAGCACAGCCCCAGGTGTTCTTCCAGGTGCTGCGCGATTGCGACGCGCTGCCGGCTCTGCTGCCTGAACTTGTTGACGATGCCAAGGCGTTAGCGGCGCTGGAGCAGGCAGCGGCGCATGAACAGCCCCTTCACGTGCGCTGGGCCTGCCTGCTGCGCGGGCTGGCACCGGCATCGATCAAAGCCGTCAACCAGCGCCTGAAAGCGCCACGGGAATGCCAGGAACTGGCCCTGCTGACAGGCGAATGCCTGGCGCAGGCCAATCAGGCGCTGGAACTGCCTGCCACGGCACTGCTGGAGCTTTTGCAGAAGTTCGATGTTTACCGACGACCGCAACGGTTCGAGGATTTTGTGGCGGTATGCAAGATGGCATCGCTTGGCGAAGGCAAGCAGGGTTATCCACAGGCCGATTACCTGCGCGGCGCAGCAACAGCGGCGCGAGCGGTGGATGTGAAGCCGTTGGTGCAGGCCGGGCTGACTGGGCAGGCACTGGGCGAAGCGCTCAAGGCTGCGCGGCTGAAAGCGCTTGAGGCTTACCAACTCGACTGACCATACCGGCCCCTTCGCGGCTAAAGCCGCTCCCACAGGTACAGCGTGGGCCCGAAACCTGCGCGGTACTTGTGGGAGCGGCTTTAGCCGCGAAAGGGCCGGAACAGGCTTAAGCAGGAGTCAGCTGCAACCCGCGCCACTCAAAGGGGACCGGGGCCAGCACTTGGTCAATCTGTGCCTCTTGCCACAACTGGGCCATGGTCTTGCCCGCGCCCGGATGCATCAGGTGAGGGGCCAGCAGCGACAGCGGCCATAGCACGAAAGCGTTCTTCAGGATCTCGGCCCGGGGCAACACCAGCCCATCGAACGTGCCGTGCAGATCGTCATACATCAGCACATCGATATCCAGCGGCAGCCCTTTGCGGTCCGGCGCATAACGGCCGTTTTCGGCCTCGATGAACTTCAATCGACGGTCCAGCTCGATCAGCGGCAGCGCGGTTTGCCCGGTCACCACGAAATTGATGAACGGCCCGCTCTTGATCCCCACCGCCTGGCTTTCGAACACCGGCGAGCAGCGCATGTCGGTGAGGATGCCCGCCAACGCATCGAGCCCCGCGCACAAATGCGCCTCACGGTCGATGTTGCTGCCAAGGCCGAGGTAAACCGTGCTCAGAGACATCCGCGCTCGATCTCCACGCCAACACCGCCACGGGCCGCCGGTACCGCACCCGGCTTGGTCAGTTTCAACCGCACCCAGGGGATATTGAATTCTTCCATCAAGGTTGCCACCAGGCGCTCGGCAAAGGTTTCCACCAACTCGAAACAGGCCTGCTCGGCAAACGCCTGGATACGCGCCGAGACGCTGGCGTAGTCCAGCGCCAGGTTCAGGTCGTCACCCGCTGCGGCCGGGCGGTTGTCCCAGGCAAAGCTCAGGTCCAGGCGCAAGCACTGGCGAATATCCCGCTCCCAGTCATAGGCACCGATGACGGTATCGACTTCCAGGCCTTCGATGAACACTCTGTCCAAGCACTTCTCTCCACAGCACGACAAGGGCGACTGGCGCCGTTAGAATCAGGGCGTCCTCGCCCGGAATAGTTAGCATGTTTTGGTTACTGGCGTTGTTCGCCTACCTGCTCGGCTCGCTGTCCTTCGCCATTCTCCTCAGCCGCATTTCGGGCAGCCCGGACCCGCGTTCCAGCGGCTCAGGCAATGCCGGCGCCACCAACATGCTACGCCTGGCAGGCCGCAAAATGGCGATCCTGACCCTGCTTGGCGACCTGTGCAAGGGCCTTTTGCCGGTATTGCTCGCCCGCTTTGCCGGGCTGGACCTGCAAGCGCAGGCCTGGGTGGGCGTATGCGCGGTGCTGGGCCACCTGTTCCCCCTGTACTTCCGCTTCAAGGGCGGCAAGGGCGTGGCGACGGCTGCCGGCATGCTCATGGGCCTGTATTTCCCGGCCGCGCTGCTGGCCATCGGCGCCTGGCTGCTGACGTTCTACCTCACCCGCACCAGCTCGCTGGCGGCGCTGATTGCCACGCCGCTGACCTTGCCATTGCTGGCCTGGCGCGAGCCCGAAGCCCTGCTGCCGATCACCGTACTGACCGTGATGATCGTATGGCGCCACCGCAAAAACCTGCGCGACCTGGTCGCCGGGCGCGAACGGCACTTCTGAGCTTTGGGCTTCACACGTTACAGCGGCGGCAACTGCTCCATCGGCCAGCGTGCCTGCACGCTGATCGCCAGGTCCTGGTGCTGCCCCGCCAGCAGGCGCTGGCAACCGGCGTAGGCGATCATTGCGCCGTTGTCGGTACAGAACTGCGGGCGCGCGTAGTACACGTTGCCCTTGATGCTGGCGAGCATGTCTTCGAGGGACGCGCGCAAAGCCTTATTGGCACTCACACCACCCGCGATGACCAGGCGCTTGAGGCCGGTCTGCTTGAGCGCCCGCTTGCACTTGATGGTCAGAGTCTCCACCACCGCCTGCTGGAATGCCAGGGACAGGTCGCAACGGGTTTGCTCACTGTCGTCGCCAGCGTTCTTGCATTGCTGCCAGGTGTTGAGGGCGAAGGTCTTGAGGCCACTGAAGCTGAATTCCAGGCCCGGGCGGTCGGTCATCGGCCGCGGGAACACGAAGCGCCCAGGTGCGCCCTGCTCGGCCAGGCGCGCGATTTCCGGGCCGCCGGGGTAGTTGAGGCCGATCAGCTTGGCGGTCTTGTCGAACGCTTCGCCGGCGGCATCGTCCAGGCTCTCGCCCAGCAATTCGTATTGACCGATGCCATCGACGCGTACCAGCTGGGTGTGTCCGCCTGAAACCAACAAAGCGACGAACGGAAACTCAGGTGGGTTTTCTTCCAGCATGGGCGCCAGCAAGTGGCCTTCCATGTGGTGCACGCCAATCGCCGGAATGTCCCAGGCAAAGGCAAGCGCCTGGGCGCAGGAGGCGCCCACCAGCAATGCGCCGACCAGGCCAGGACCCGCGGTGTAGGCTATGGCGTCGATCTCGGTGGCGACGCAACCGGCCTCGTCCAGCACCTGGCGGATGAGCGGCAACATGCGCTTCACGTGGTCACGCGAGGCAAGCTCGGGCACCACCCCGCCAAACACGCGGTGCAGGTCGATCTGGCTGAACAGTGCGTCGGCCAACAAGCCGCGCTCACTGTCGTATAATGCGACGCCAGTTTCGTCGCAGGATGTTTCCAATCCCAGTACTAGCATGGGTTCGTCCCTTGTGGGGGCTGAATTCGAAGGCGCGCATGATAGTCCCCGTGTCGGATGCCGACCAGCGGTTTTCGATCAGAGGCTTTGCATTCCGGCTTGCTAAGGGTTAACATCCGCAACCCTTGAAAACCGACGTTCTCCAGCACACCTTTGTTTTGCCAGGAGCACGTCTACCCCGGTAATGAATTAAGGTAGCCCTGGATGCCAGCCGTCAAAGTTAAAGAGAACGAACCCTTCGACGTAGCTCTGCGTCGTTTCAAGCGCTCCTGCGAAAAAGCCGGTGTACTGGCTGAAGTTCGTAGCCGCGAGTTTTACGAGAAGCCGACCGCCGAGCGTAAGCGCAAAGCAGCTGCTGCTGTTAAGCGTCACGCCAAGAAAGTACAGCGCGAACAGCGCCGCGCCGTTCGTCTGTACTAATACAGACGTTCTACGCAAAGCTTCTGCCCTGCCCGGCTAACCGCCGGGTGATGGCAGCGGTTGTTTCAAACTTGAGCAGCTAGCTCAAGGCCCCGCACAAGCTTCACGCGAAGTGCACAGGGGCAACCTGCCTGAAACGTCAGAGCTGGTCTTTCTTGCTGTATGACCAGACGTGCACGTCCGACTGACGGGCCCTTAGGGGCTGGCGACGAGCACACATTCCCTCGCACTTCCCCAAGCATCACCTGCCCCATTCGGCGCGCGAGCGATTAGACTTGCCAGTTGCCAGATGACGAGACTGCCATGGCCGGGCTGATTCCCCAGAGTTTCATTGACGACCTGATCAACCGCCTCGACATCGTCGACGTGGTGAGTTCGCGCGTCCAGCTGAAAAAAACCGGCAAAAACTACTCAGCCTGCTGCCCGTTCCACAAGGAGAAGACCCCTTCCTTCACAGTCAGCCCCGACAAGCAGTTCTACTACTGCTTCGGCTGCGGTGCCGGCGGCAACGCCCTGGGCTTCGTCATGGACCACGACAACCTGGACTTCCCCCAGGCTGTCGAAGAACTGGCCCGCGCCGCTGGCATGGAAGTGCCCCGCGAGCAAGGCCGCCGCGACCAGAAGCCTCGCCAGCCAACAGACTCGCCGCTGTACCCGCTGCTGGATGCTGCCTCGGAGTTCTATCGCCAGGCGCTGCGCAGCCACCCGACCCGCAAGGCCGCAGTGGACTACCTCAAGGGCCGTGGCCTGTCCGGGGAGATCGCCCGCGATTTCTGCCTGGGTTTCGCCCCGCCCGGCTGGGACAACCTGCTCAAGCACCTGGGCGCCGACACCCTGCAGCAAAAGGTGATGATCGATGCCGGCCTGCTGATCGAGAACGCCGAAAGCGGCAAGCGCTACGACCGTTTCCGCGACCGGGTAATGTTCCCCATCCGCGACAGCCGCGGGCGCATCATCGCCTTCGGCGGCCGGGTCCTGGGCGATGACAAGCCCAAGTACCTGAACTCCCCGGAAACCCCGGTGTTCCACAAGGGCCAGGAACTGTACGGGTTGTACGAAGCGCGCAAGCACAACCGCAACCTCGACGAAATCATCGTCGTCGAGGGCTACATGGACGTCATCGCCCTGGCTCAACAGGGCCTGCGCAATGCCGTGGCTACCCTTGGCACCGCCACCAGCGAAGAGCACCTCAAGCGCCTGTTCCGGGTAGTGCCCAGCGTGCTGTTCTGCTTCGACGGCGACCAGGCCGGGCGCAAGGCCGCCTGGCGTGCGCTGGAATCGACGCTGCCCAACCTGCAGGACGGCCGCCGTGCGCGTTTCCTGTTCCTGCCCGAAGGCGAAGACCCGGACAGCCTGGTGCGCGCCGAAGGCACCGATGCCTTCAGGGCCCGCATCAATCAGCACGCGCAGCCGCTGGCCGATTACTTCTTCGAGCAACTGGGCGTGGAAGCCGACCCGCGATCACTGGAAGGCAAGGCGCACATGGCGACCCTGGCCGCACCGTTGATCGAAAAAATCCCCGGTGCCAACCTGCGCCAACTGATGCGCAACCGCCTGAAGGAAATCACCGGCCTGGACCCGCAACAGGTCGAGCAACTGGCGCAACAAGCTCCGCCAGCCAGTAGCGTGCCCGACTACGACCCTGGCTACGACTACGACGCCATGGCCAGCTACACCCCTGACTACGGCGACATGCCGCAGCACGACTTCGCCCCCGTTCAGCAGGAACAGGCGTGGAAGCCGAACAAGGGCGGTGGCAAAAAGCAGTGGAGCGACAAACCCTGGGACAAGAACCGCAAGGGCGGCAAGCCCTGGCAGCAACGGGACGAAGCGCCACCGCGTGTACCAGCGCCGGTCGAACCGCCCACCCTCGCCGCCCTGCGCACCCTGCTGCACCACCCGTTGCTGGCCGGCAAAGTAGAAGATGCCAGCCACTTTGCCGACGAAGAACACCTGTACAGCCAGCTGTTGGTGGCATTGATCGAAGCCGCACAGAAAAATCCTGGGCTAAGCTCAATGCAACTGATCGCACGTTGGCATGGCACCGAACAGGGCCGCCTGCTGCGGGCCCTGGCCGAAAAGGAATGGCTGATCGTGGCCGACAACCTTGAACAACAGTTTTTCGACACTATAACTAGCTTGTCCGCCCGCCAACGCGAGCGCAGCCTGGAACAACTGCTCAGGAAATCACGTCAAAGTGAATTGACCAGCGAGGAAAAAACCCAGCTCCTCGCCCTGCTGAGCCGGAATGTTCCCGCACAAACGCCGACCTCATCTGGCGCGTGAGGCCCATGCTCGGGTATAATCCTCGGCTTGTTTTTTGCCCGCCAAGACCTTCAGTGGATAGGGTGTTATGTCCGGAAAAGCGCAACAGCAGTCTCGTATCAAAGAGTTGATCACCCGCGGTCGTGAGCAGGGCTACCTGACTTACGCGGAGGTCAACGACCACCTGCCTGAGGATATTTCAGATCCTGAACAGGTGGAAGACATCATCCGCATGATCAACGACATGGGGATCAACGTATTCGAGAGTGCTCCGGATGCGGATGCCCTTCTGTTGGCGGAAGCCGACACCGACGAAGCCGCGGCCGAAGAAGCCGCTGCTGCGTTGGCGGCAGTTGAAACCGATATCGGCCGCACGACCGACCCGGTGCGCATGTACATGCGCGAAATGGGTACCGTCGAGCTTCTGACCCGCGAAGGCGAAATCGAAATCGCCAAGCGTATCGAGGAAGGCATCCGTGAGGTGATGGGCGCCATCGCTCATTTCCCGGGTACTGTCGATTACATTCTCGGCGAATATGACCGCGTCACCACCGAGGGTGGCCGTCTGTCCGACGTGCTCAGCGGTTACATCGACCCTGACGACAACATCGCCGCGCCGACCGAAGAGGTGCCGATTCCTGGCGCCAAGGCCGCAGCCGCGAAGGAAGAGTCCGACGACGAAGAGGAAGAGTCCGAAGGCAGTGACGACGAGGAAGAGACCGAGAGCGGTCCGGACCCGGTAGTTGCGGCCCAGCGTTTCGGCGCGGTATCCGACCAGCTTCAGGCGACCGTCAAGGTCGTGAAGAAGAACGGTCGTGCCCACAAGGAAAGCATCGAGGCCCTGCAAGCCCTTGCCGACCTGTTCATGCCCATCAAGCTGGTACCCAAGCAGTTCGAGGTGCTGGTAGAGCGCGTTCGCGATGCACTGAACCGTCTGCGTCAGCAAGAACGCGCCATCATGCAGCTGTGTGTGCGTGATGCCCGCATGCCGCGTGCCGACTTCCTGCGCATGTTCCCGAGCAACGAAACCGACCAGACCTGGAGCGGTGACCTGGCCAAGCGCAACACCAAATGGGCTGCCGCCCTGGGTGAAAAGGACGCCGCCATCGTTGCTTGCCAGCAGAAGCTGATCGACCTTGAGACCGAAACCGGCCTGACCGTTGCCGAGATCAAGGACATCAACCGTCGCATGTCGATCGGTGAAGCCAAGGCCCGTCGCGCCAAGAAAGAAATGGTCGAGGCGAACCTGCGTCTGGTGATCTCCATCGCCAAGAAGTACACCAACCGTGGCCTGCAGTTCCTCGACCTGATCCAGGAAGGCAACATCGGCTTGATGAAAGCGGTGGACAAGTTCGAATACCGTCGCGGCTACAAGTTCTCGACCTACGCCACCTGGTGGATCCGTCAGGCGATCACCCGTTCGATCGCCGACCAGGCACGCACCATCCGTATTCCGGTGCACATGATCGAGACGATCAACAAGCTCAACCGTATTTCCCGCCAGATGCTGCAGGAAATGGGTCGCGAACCGACCCCGGAAGAGCTGGGCGAGCGCATGGAAATGCCTGAGGACAAGATCCGCAAGGTACTGAAGATCGCCAAAGAGCCGATCTCCATGGAAACCCCGATCGGTGACGACGAAGATTCGCACCTGGGCGACTTCATCGAGGACTCGACCATGCAGTCCCCGATTGATGTGGCCACGGTCGAAAGCCTCAAGGAAGCCACCCGTGACGTGCTCTCGGGCCTGACTGCACGCGAAGCCAAGGTGCTACGCATGCGTTTCGGTATCGACATGAACACCGACCACACCCTCGAAGAGGTGGGCAAGCAGTTTGACGTAACGCGTGAGCGGATCCGTCAGATCGAAGCCAAGGCGTTGCGCAAACTGCGCCACCCGACTCGCAGCGAGCATCTGCGCTCCTTCCTCGACGAGTGATGACGAACCCCGGCCCAGGCCGGGGTTTTTCTTTTCTGCCTTTTGAAACACTCGCGGTCCCTGTAGGAGCAGCCTTGTGCTGCGAAGAGGCCATACGGGCCACCGAACACCTGGGCCCATACCGGCCCTTTCGCAGCAAAAGACTGCTCCTACACGTATCTCGCTTCCCCCACGCTTGCGCAATGCCCGTCTACACTCGACGTCAGACCCCAAGAATGCGAGGCTGCTATGCCACTTATGCCGGCCATTCTGTTGCTGCTCCTGGTTTTGTGGAACACGACGGCCGGCGCCCTGACCCTGACAGACGAGGAAAAAGCCTGGTTGGCTGCCCACCCGCAGCTGAGCCTGGGCGTAGACGCCTCTTGGCCACCGTTCGAGTTTCGCGACCAGGAGGGCCGGTACCAGGGATTGGCCGCCGATTACATCGCTGCGATCCAGCAACGCCTTGGCGTGACGCTCAAACCGGTCGAACCCAGCAGCTGGACCGAGGTGCTGGCGCAGGCGCGCGAAAGCCACATCGACCTGCTGCCCGGCATCATGTCCACCCCCGAACGCCAGGGCTACCTGGCCTTCACCCGTCCGTACCTCGACTTCCCCATTGTCATCCTTGCCCACAAAGGCGGCGCACAACCACGCAAGCTGGATGACCTGTACGGGCTGAAAATCGCCGTAGTCGAGAACTACGCGCCGCATGAACTGCTGCGTACCCACCACCCGGACCTCAACCTGGTGGCCATGCCCAACGTCAGCTCCACGCTGCAGGCCCTGGCCACCGACCAGGTAGACGCCGTGGTCGGTGATCTGGCGTCCAGTATCTGGAGCCTGCGCCAACTCAAGCTCGACGGCCTTTACGTCAGCGGCGAAACGCCTTACCGCTACCAGCTGGCGATGGCCGTTCCCCGCGACAAGAACGTGCTGGTCGGCATTCTCGACAAAGTGATGGCCGACATGAGCAGCAGCGAAATCAGCCAGATCCAACAGCGTTGGGTGGGTAATGTGGTCGACCAACGGATGTTCTGGTCCGACCTGCTGGTGTATGGCCTGCCAACGGTACTGTTGCTGATGGCCGTGCTGGCCGTGGTGATCCGTATCAACCGTCGGCTCAGCTCGGAAATTTCCCGGCGTATCGCCCTGGAGCAGGAGCTGCGCAGCAGCGAGTACCACTACCGCGGCCTGGTCGAGAGCCTGTCCGCCATCGCCTGGGAAGCCGATGCCAACGACTTCACCTACAGCTACGTCTCCCCACATGCCGAAGACCTGCTTGGCTACCCGCTGAGCGACTGGCTCAGGCCGGGCTTCTGGCGCAGCATCCTGCACCCGGAGGACGCCCTCTGGGCCCAGGCCTACTGCGACAGCGAAACCGCAGCCGGACGCGACCATAGCCTGGACTATCGGGTAATACGCGCCGACGGCCAGCCACTGTGGATACGCAACATCGTCAGCATGATCGAACACGGGCACCAGCCCGTAATGCGCGGGCTGATGATCGACATCAGCGAAACCAAGCGTACCGAGGACGCCCTGCGCCTTTCCGAGCAAAAGTTTGCCTCGGTATTCCAGCAGTGCCCCGACATACTGCTGATTGCCCGCCACAGCGACGGCTGCCTGCTGGAGGTGAACGAAGCCTTCGAAGAGCAGATTGGCATGACCCCGGACCAGGTGCTTGGCCGCAGCGCCACCGACCTCAACCTGTGGGGCGTCGAAGGCTCCGGCCCGCCGCTGCTCGAGCGCCTGCACCAGGGCGGCATCCGTAACCTGGAAATGAGCTTCCGCCGCAGCAACGGCCAACTCTTTACTGGCCTGACTTCGGCCGAAACCTTCGAGCTGGACGGCACCCCCGCACTGGTAGTGGCAGTACGCGACATCAGCCAGCTCAAGGAGACCCAGCAGCAGCTGCAAACTTCGGAAGAAAAGTTCGCCAAGGCCTTCCACGCCTCGCCCGACGGCCTGCTGCTGTCGCGCCAGAGCGACGGTTTGCTGCTTGAGGTGAACGAAGGCTTCTGCCGCCTGACCGGCTACGACCTCAACCCGACCATCGACCAGACCTCGCTGGATCTGGGTATCTGGGTCGACCTCAACGAACGCAAACGCATGGTCGACCAGCTCAACCGCGACGGCTTCGTGCGAGACTTCACTTGCCACATCCGCCGCAGCGACGGGCAGATCCGCCTGTGCGAGCTGTCCGCCAGGCCTCTGCCAATTGGTGGCATCGATTGCATGCTGACCATCGCCCGCGACATCACCGAGCGCCACCTGATGCAGGAAAAACTGCAGCTGGCCGCCACCGTGTTCGAGAACACCGCCGAAGGCGTGCTGATCACCGACATCGACCAACGCATCAGTGCCGTCAACCGCGCCTTCAGCGAAATCACCGGCTACAGCGAGATCGAAGCCCTCGGCCAGACCCCGCGCCTGCTTGCCTCCGGCCAGCACGACAGCGCCTTCTATGCCGCCATGTGGCACCAGCTTACCGCCGAGGGCCACTGGCAAGGCGAGATCTACAACAAGCGCAAGAACGGCGAACTGTACCCCGGCTGGCTGACCATCAGTGCCGTGCGCAACAGCGAACGCGAGATCACCCACTTCGTTGCCGTGTTCGCCGACATTTCCAGCCTCAAGCACGCCCAGGCCAAGCTCGACTACCAGGCCCACCACGACCCGCTGACCGGCCTGCCCAACCGTGCCTTGTTCGAGAACCGCCTGCAGGCCGTGCTCACTTGCGCTCAGGTGTCCAACCGCCAGGGCGCGGTGCTGTTCCTTGACCTCGACCGCTTCAAGCACATCAACGACAGCCTCGGCCACCCGGTCGGCGACCTGCTGCTCAAAGGCATTGCCCAGCGCCTGAAAGAACAGGTGCGGGACGTCGACACCGTGGCCCGCCTGGGCGGCGACGAGTTCATCATCCTGCTGCCCGGCCTGCACAAGCCCAGTGATGCCAGCACCATCGCCAACAAGCTGCTGGCCTGCTTCGTCGCACCGTTCCAGGCCGGTGAACACGAGTTCTTCACCAGCGCCAGCATCGGCATCAGCCTGTATCCGCAGGACGGCACCGACGTGGCTACGCTGATCCGCAACGCCGACGCTGCCATGTACCGCTCCAAAGCCAAAGGCCGCAACCGCGTCGAAGCCTACACCCGCGACCTGACCGCCCAGGCCAGCGAGCGCATCGCCCTGGAGCACGAGCTGCGCCGTGCCGTGGAACGCAACGAAATGAGCCTGTGCTTCCAGCCCAAGCTCAGCCTCAAGACGCAGAGCCTGGTCGGCGCCGAGGCGCTGATCCGCTGGAGCCACCCAACCTTTGGTGAAGTGCCTCCGGAGCACTTTATCCACCTTGCGGAGGAGAACGGCACCATCCTCCAGCTTGGCGACTGGGTACTGGAACAAGCCTGCCGGCAAATGCAGGCCTGGAAGCAGCACTACCAGCCCTTCGGCCCATTGTCGATCAACCTCGCCGGCGCCCAGCTACGCCAGCCTCACCTGGCCCGGCGCATCGAACAGTTGCTCAAGCACTACCAGCTCAAGGCGGGTGACCTGCAGCTGGAGATCACCGAAAACTTCATCATGAGCCAGGCTGAAGAAGCCCTGGCCGTGCTGTACCAGTTGAAAAAACTGGGCGTGCAACTGGCTATCGACGACTTCGGCACCGGCTATTCATCGCTGAGCTATCTCAAGCGCCTGCCGCTGGACATTCTCAAGATCGACAAGTCGTTCATCCGCGGCCTGCCGGACGACCCCCACGACGCCGCCATCGCCCGTGCGATCATTGCCCTGGGCCGCAGCATGCAACTGACCATCATTGCCGAGGGCGTGGAAAACCAGGCTCAGCAACGCTTCCTGGCGGCCGAGGGCTGCGAGCAGATCCAGGGCTACATCGTCAGCCTGCCGCTGCCACCAGGCGAGTTCGCGGCAACGTTTCTTCGCATAGCACTATCGGATCTTTCAGATGGCACAGGTGCGAAACCCTCGTTATAATCCGGCCACTTACTGAGGGCCTATAGCTCAGTTGGTTAGAGCAGAGGACTCATAATCCTTTGGTCCACGGTTCAAGTCCGTGTGGGCCCACCAAATACGAAAGCCGCGCAAATGCGCGGCTTTTTCGTTCTCGCGTCTTCCCTACAGGGCTCTCCAAGACCACGCCACTCTCACTAAGTGCTCCCTGCAAAAACGGGCGGTGAGGCAGCTTGGCGAAAATCCATTCCGGCATCCGCGCGCCGAGGGCAACAGCAGCGGCCCACACAAATTGTTACCAATTCAAAAATACTCTTTTCCAGCCTGCTTGATTTATCCGGTCCGTACAGCGCTTTAAACTAAAAACAACGCCAACATGCTCTACCCGGCACCGGGTATCGAACGCCTCGTCAAACTTTGTTTTAACCCACCACGGAACACCACCGTGCTTACCTGCAGCCAGGATCATTGGCATGCCTTCTATCGCACTGACGTCCATGGCGAACTTTGCCTTTGGCGCAACCGTGCACCGCGTTCTAGTACGCACCACCCGCAACAACTGAAAACGGCCCACTTCCTGGCCTGCTTGCTCGCACCCTGAGGGAACAGCCATGTACTCACCAACTGAGCTTACACAACTATGACGGATGACAATTATTCCAACGCCGGGAGGCGCTCGTTAAGCAATGCCGCGCGACTGCTTTTTTCGCTACTTGTAATGGGTGTAGCGGTGGCATTGATTTACGGCGGCTCCAAACTTCTGGCACTGGGCGGTTCAAGTTACTACTTGCTAGCGGGACTTGCCTACGCCGTGCTGGCCGTACTGGTATTCCTGCGCAAGCGCATCAGTATTGTAATTTCCATCCTGATATTCCTTGCTACCTGCGCCTGGGCATTTTACGAGGTGGGCCAGTTCAGCTATTGGCAACTGCTGCCCCGCCTGGTCGTTCCAGCCATCATCCTGACCCTGAGCCTGTGGGTGGGTGGTGCACTGCCCAACACCGCTTCGGGCACACGCCGAGCTGCCAATCGCTGCGGCTTTGCCGTGTTTCTGGCATTGATCGCTACGTTCGTCGCCGCCTTCTTCCCGCATGGCGGCATTTCGAACCCGATTGCAGCAGTCAGCCAGCCAAACGCGGACGCAATGCCCACAGCCCCGGAAAACTGGGAGTTCTTCGGGCGTAACGCCTCGGGGACCCGCTTTGCCCCCTACACCCAAATCACCCCGGAAAACGTGAAGGACCTGCAAGTTGCCTGGACCTACCGCACCGGCCGCAGAACCACCGGTGCTGGTGCTGGTGTCGACGAGAACACGCCTTTGCAGATCGGCAACGTCCTGTACTCGTGCACACCGGAAAACCTGATCACTGCGCTTGATGGCGATAGCGGCAAACCCCTCTGGAAGTTCGACCCTCACGCCAAAAGCGCAGAGCACGTTACTTGCCGTGGCGTGGGCTATTACGACATCGATAGCGACGACAGCCTGAGCGCCGAGGTAAAAGCCTCTCACGCCAGCGAGCAGCAATGCCGCCAGCGCATCCTTGTGTCGTCGGTCGATGCCCGGCTGTTTGCCCTGGATGCACACACCGGCGCCCTGTGCCCCAACTTCGGCGAGGCCGGTTACGTCGACCTCAAGAAAGGCATGGGGCCAACGGAAAACAGCAAGCGCTACCACCCTACCTCTCTGCCTGTAGTCATGGGCCACCTCACGGTGGTGGGTGGTTGGGTGCGTGACATCGTTGCCGGCGAGCCTTCCGGTGCCGTGCGCGCATTCGATGTGCTGACCGGCGCGCTGGTATGGGCCTGGGATGTCGGTGCCCCCGATGGCGCGGACACAGCGGCGGCTGACCATCAGTTCGCGCTTGAAACACCAAACGTATGGACCATTCCCACCTACGACAAAGAACTGAACCTGGTCTACCTGCCCACCGGTAATGGCCCTCCTGACTATTGGGGCGGCGACCGTAACCAGGTGAAAGAAAAGTTCGGTACAGCCATTGTCGCGGTAGACGCTTCGACAGGTAAGGCTAAGTGGGTTTACCAGACTGTCCATCATGATGTCTGGGACTATGACCTGCCTTCGCAACCCGTGCTTTACGAGATGAAGAACGCACAAGGGGTGAAGACCCCGGTCCTGATCCAGACCACCAAGACCGGCCATATCTTCGTGCTGGACCGCCGCACTGGCGAGCCAGTCACTGAAGTGCAGGAGCGCCCTGTTCCGACTTCACCGGCTGCAGAAGGTGAACACTTGTCACCGACCCAACCTTATTCGGCTGGCATGCCAGTGATTGGCGCAGATCCGCTGACCGAACAGTCTATGTGGGGCGTATCCACGTTCGACCAGCTCTACTGCCGCATCATGTTCAAGGACTCGGTGTACGTCGGCCCGTTCACGCCGCCTACTGAAAAGCCGTACATCGAATGGCCCGGGCTGTTGGGTGGCATGAACTGGGGTGGCATTTCGATTGATGAAAACACCGGCATGATGTTCGTCAACGACATGCGCATGCCGCTGCGCATGTCGTTGGTGACCAAGGAAAACACCCGCAAATACAAAGTGTCGACCGATGAAGTACCTGGCTTCATGGGCACTATCCGCCCACAGGTCGCGGGTATCTACGGCGGTGTGAAAATCGACATCCTCCAGTCTCCGCTGGGCGTGCCTTGCAATACGCCACCCTTTGGCAGCATGAGCGCCATTGACCTCAATACCCAGAAGCTGGTGTGGCAGGTGCCACTGGGCACGGTTGAGGATACCGGGCCCCTTGGGATCAAGACCCACATGCAAATCCCGCTGGGTATGCCGACACTTGGCGGCCCAACATCGACTGCATCGGGCCTGGTGTTCTTCGCTGGCACCCAGGATTACTACCTGCGCGCCCTCGATTCGGCCACCGGCAAAGAAGTGTGGAAGGCCCGCTTGCCAGTAGGTGCCGTAGCAGCACCGCTGATCTACAAGTCCCCCGCGACCGGCAAGCAGTATGTGGTGATCTCTGCGGGCGGCATGAGCCATTCGCCAGATGTGGGCGATTACATCATCGCCTACGCCCTGCCTGACAGCATCAAGCCGTAACGGCTCGTTGCATGACGAAAAATCCCCGCTCGCGGGGATTTTTTTCTGCCAATGCCCCATCACGCAAATGCCTGAACTGCTCAACCATTTCTCAAGCAAGGGAGCCCGCCCAAAATGTCATTACCCTTCCGCGCCGCGCTGACCAGCAGCCTGTGCAGCGGTTTGTCTCTCTGCCTTCTGCCTGTGTCCTGCGCACTGGCCGATACTGCCAACCTGATGACCCAACCTACACTCACCGGCAACTGGGGCGGGCAGCGCCAGAAGCTGGCAGACCAGGGCATAAAGCTGACGGGCGACTACACCTCGGAAACCCTTTCCAACCTGCATGGCGGTATCAAGCGCGGTACCCGCTATGCCCAACAGATACGTTTGGGCGCGCAGTTTGACTTGAGCAAACTGCTCGACATTCCAGATGCCGGGCGCGTGCAAGTGCTGATCAACGATCGCCGCGGCCATAGCGCCACGGAAGACCTGATTGGCAATCGCATGTCCGCGCAAGAAATCTACGGGGGCGAATACACTCGGCTGACTGAACTGAGTTACCAACGCAATCTGTTTTCGCCAGACCTGTCCGCCAAAGTCGGCTACATGGTCATGGGTACCGATTTCGGCGGCATGCCGATCCTGGCAAACTTTGTCAGTGCCGGTTTTTGTGCCCATCCGCTTACCATGTCCAGCGGCAGTGGCTGGGGCAACTACCCGACAGCACACTGGGGTGGCGAGTTGCGCTATGACGTCAACCCAGCGCTGACGCTGCAAACGGCTCTGTTCCAGGTAAACCCGGATTACAACGCTCGCGTCTCCAAAGCGTTCGCCATGCCCAGCAACGGCACAACCGGCGCTATCCTGCCACTGGAGGCGATCTTCAATAACCGCGCATTCCTTGATGGCCAGTATAAAGTTGGCTGGTACTACGACACGTCCGACTACCCCAAGATTGGCGGCACTGATAAAAGCAGCAGTCGCACCGGTGCTTACCTGCTGGTCGACCAGGCGATCTGGCGTAATGAGCAGGACCCGGCGAGTGTCCTGAGGTTGTTCGGGCAAGCAGCCACCAGTAATGCCGCGACATCGCCAATGCGCCGCTGGTACTCGCTGGGTCTGGTCAAACAGAAGCCGTTTGCCAGCCGCCCGCATGACTCCATTTCCTTCGGCTATGGCCGCGCCGTCATCAACCCGCGGACGCGGGATGCCCAGGAAGCTGCTGCAGCATCCACAGAAGACTTTACCGTCGTTGCCGGCTTAGATAGCGGCGAGCAAGTGCTGGAACTCAACTACGGTGCGCAAGTAACACCGTGGCTACTGCTGCGCCCGGACCTTCAGTACTACATCGAGCCAGGGGCGTTCTTTGGCAAGCAAAGGGGCAATGCGCTAGCGGCTGGTTTGCAGATCAAGATGACGTTCTGACTGGCCGCATCTCGACCTGCCGCGGGTTGTAGAAGGTCATGCCCGCCGGAATATCCCGCGTAACCAGCGACATGGCGCCAATCACCACGTCGTCACCGATGTCGATGCGGTCGGCGACGATGCAGCTGTTGGCGCCCATGCTCACATTGTCGCCAATGCGCAGCGCGTATTCCGTCAACCCGAGGGTCTTGATGCCGATCGAGCAGTTCTGCCGAACAAAGAAATTGCGCCCGATGCTCACGTACCGGGTGATCACCACCCCCGGCAGGTGCGCGATGCGCAGGCCGGGCGCGATCTGTGCGCCGATGTCGATGTCCACCGCGTACTTGAGGTTGAGCCGCTGTTGCATGCGCTGGGCGTGACGCCGGAGCAGGCCGCCGCGGGCGTCGAGGTACTGGGCCAGGCGAAAGGCAAACAGAAAGCGCAGCTTGTTGTCCTTGCGTACACGGCGCAGCAGGTTGAACAGAAGGCTGGTACGGCGTGTGGGCCCTTTTTTGTTAGAGACTTCCAGTCGCCAACATTCGAGCAGGTGGTCGAGGTTCACACTGAGGTTTCCGGTGGACTAGCGCTTCATCATGCCGAAGGCACAGCCACCAGGCCAGCGCAGTCGTTGTAGGAGCGCGTCGGATTGGTCAGCTGTGCCCGGCCTTGCCCTGATTGGCACTCGCTGGCTAGGCTAGCGGGCCAACCGTAGAGACTCGCCATGTCGGATTCCCGCTCCATCACGCTGGATGAAATCGATCGCCAGCTGATCGCCCTGCTGCAAATCAACGCCCGCGAAAGCGTCGCCACCCTCGCACGCCAGCTGGGCATCGCCCGCACCACCGTGAACTCGCGCCTGGAACGGCTGGAGAAGAACAAGGTCATCTCAGGCTATGGCGTGCGCTTGGGTCAGAGTGTGATAGGTGGCGGGCTGCAAGCGTACGTGGGGATCAAGGTGCAGCCGCGCTCCGGGAAGGAAGTGGTACGGCGCCTGAGTGCCATGGGCCAGGTGCAGCAGCTGTGTGCGGTGAGCGGCGAATTCGACTATGTGGCCTGGCTGCGTACAGACTCGCCCGAGCAACTGGACCAGCTGCTCGACCAGATCGGCAGTGTTGACGGGGTGGAGAAAACCACCACGTCGATCATTCTCAGCAGCAAGGTGGATCGCGGTCAGCCAATCTGATTGGAACACGTGGCACCTCTGCCCTTACTCGTCATAATTGATCTTCTACTAGTAAATATGACGACATAAGCTACATTCAGACACCACTCTGAACCTTAATTACGAACGCCCTACTCCCTAAAATGACCGCCAGGCATCTCCTATACTCAGGCTCCGCTCCCTGCGCAGCCTCTCTGGCAAGGTCACTTCATGAACAAGAAAAACCGCCACCCCGCCGACGGCAAGCAGCCCATCACCATCTTTGGCCCGGACTTCCCCTTCGCCTTCGACGACTGGCTGGAACACCCCGCAGGCCTGGGCAGCATTCCAGCAGACCGCCATGGTGAAGAAGTGGCCATCGTGGGTGCCGGTATCGCCGGACTGGTGGCGGCTTACGAGCTGATGAAGCTGGGCTTGAAGCCGGTGGTGTACGAGGCGTCCAAGCTGGGTGGCCGGCTGCGTTCGCAAGCCTTCAACGGCACCGACGGGATCATCGCCGAACTTGGTGGCATGCGCTTCCCGGTGTCATCCACTGCCTTCTACCACTACGTGGACAAGCTGGGCCTGGAGACCAAGCCCTTCCCCAACCCGCTGACCCCGGCCTCGGGCAGTACGGTGATCGACCTGGAAGGCCAGACCTACTACGCGGAAAAAACCTCCGACCTGCCCAGGCTGTTCCACGAAGTGGCCGACGCCTGGGCCGATGCCCTGGAAAGTGGCGCCCAGTTCGCCGACATCCAGCAAGCCATCCGCGACCGGGATGTACCGCGGCTCAAGGAGTTGTGGAACAAGCTGGTGCCGCTGTGGGACGACCGCACCTTCTACGACTTCGTGGCCACCTCGCGCTCGTTCGCCAAACTGAGCTTCCAGCACCGCGAAGTGTTCGGCCAGGTCGGTTTTGGCACCGGCGGTTGGGACTCGGACTTCCCCAACTCGATGCTGGAAATCTTCCGCGTGGTGATGACCAACTGCGACGACCACCAGCACCTGGTCGTAGGCGGTGTGGAGCAGGTGCCGCAAGGTATCTGGCGCCATGTGCCGGAGCGCTGCGCCCACTGGCCGGAGGGCACAAGCCTGAGCGGCCTGCACGGCGGCGCGCCGCGCACCGGGGTCAAGCGCATTGCCCGTGCCGCCGATGGCCGCCTGGCGGTCACCGACAACTGGGGCGACACCCGGCACTACGGCGCCGTGCTCGCCACCTGCCAGACCTGGCTGCTGACCACCCAGATCGACTGCGAGGAATCGCTGTTCTCGCAGAAAATGTGGATGGCCCTGGACCGCACCCGCTACATGCAGTCGTCGAAGACATTCGTCATGGTCGACCGGCCGTTCTGGAAGGACAAGGATCCGCAAACCGGCCGCGACCTGATGAGCATGACCCTCACCGACCGCCTCACCCGCGGCACCTACCTGTTCGACAACGGCGACGACAAGCCGGGGGTGATCTGCCTGTCCTACGCCTGGATGAGCGACGCGCTCAAGATGCTGCCGCACCCGGTGGAAAAGCGTGTGCAGCTGGCCCTGGATGCGCTGAAGAAGATCTACCCCAAGACCGATATCGCCGGGCACATCATCGGCGACCCGATCACCATTTCCTGGGAGGCCGACCCGCACTTCCTCGGCGCCTTCAAGGGCGCACTGCCGGGCCACTACCGCTATAACCAGCGCATGTACGCGCACTTCATGCAGCAGGACATGCCTGCCGAGCAGCGCGGCATGTTCATTGCCGGTGACGACGTGTCGTGGACCCCGGCGTGGGTGGAAGGCGCGGTGCAGACGTCGCTGAATGCGGTGTGGGGTATCATGAACCACTTCGGTGGCCAGACCCACCCGGACAACCCCGGCCCGGGAGATGTGTTTGACGAGATCGGCCCGATCGCCCTGGCAGACTGACACAAGGAGGCACCATGCGCATTGCTCTGTTCCAGGGCGCCCCCCAGCCATTGGACGTGCCCGGCAACCTGCAACGGCTGCGCCACCAGGCGCAGCTGGCAGCCGAACGCGGCGCTCAGCTGCTGGTGTGCCCGGAAATGTTCCTGACCGGCTACAACATCGGCCTGGCCCAGGTCGAGCGGCTGGCCGAAGCCGACGATGGCCCGGCGGCGATGGACGTGGTGGAAATAGCCCAGGCGCACCGCATCGCGATCGTCTATGGCTACCCCGAGCGTGGTGATGATGGGGCGATCTACAACAGTGTGCAGTTGATCGACGCGCACGGGCGCAGCCTGAGCAACTACCGCAAGACCCACCTGTTCGGCGAGCTGGACCGCGCGATGTTCAGCGCGGGGCCAGACCACTTCCCGGTGGTGGAACTGGACGGTTGGAAAGTCGGCCTGCTGATCTGTTACGACATCGAGTTCCCGGAGAACGCCCGACGCCTGGCGCTGGGTGGTGCCGAACTGATCCTGGTGCCAACGGCGAACATGGCCCCGTACGACTTCGTCTGCCAGGTGACCGTGAGGGCGCGGGCGCAGGAAAACCAGTGCTACCTGGTGTATGCCAATTATTGCGGCTCGGAAGACGAGATCCAGTATTGCGGGCAGAGCAGCATCATAGGCCCGGATGGCAGCCTGCTGGCCATGGGTGGGCGGGATGAATGCCTGCTGCTGGCGGAGCTGGAGCATGAACGGGTGGTGCAGGGGCGGGAGGCATTTCCTTACCTGACAGACCTGCGCCAGCAACTGCACCTGCGTAAAAGCTGACGTCCCATTCGCGGGCATGCCCGCTCCCACAGGATTGGTGTCAGTCTGCAAGCGACACCATACCTGTGGGAGCGGGCGCGCCCGCGAAGAGGTCGGGCCTGCTCATGCAAATGGGTTAGCATGAACACCTAACCGGAGTTTCCATGCCTGACGCCACCCGCCACCTCACCCTCGCCAACGGCCTGCAGCTGACCCTGCGCCACGCTCCGCGCCTGAAGCGCTCGGCCGCCGCATTGCGGGTGCACGCGGGCAGCCATGACGCTCCCGTCGGGTGGCCCGGCCTGGCCCACTTCCTCGAACACCTTTTCTTCCTCGGCACCGCGCGGTTCCCCCTGAACGACGGCCTGATGCGCTACGTCCAGGCCCTCGGTGGCCAGGTCAACGCCAGCACCCGGGAACGCGCCACCGATTTTTTCTTCGAAGTGCCGACCAATGCCTTGGCCGGGGGCCTTGAGCGCCTGTGCCAGATGCTGGCCGAACCGGACCTGGGCATCGAGCGCCAACGCCGCGAACGCGAAGTGATCCACGCCGAGTTCATCGCCTGGTCGCGCAACCCGCAGGCTCAGCAACAGTTCGCCTTGCTGCAATCGGTGTCGCCGGGCCATCCGCTAGGGGCTTTTCACGCCGGTAACCGGCACACCCTGGCCTTGAAGAATCCTGCCTTTCAGCAAGCCCTCGAAGGTTTTCACCAACGCTATTACCAGGGCGGCCAGATGACCCTGAGCCTGTGTGGCCCACAGTCACTGGATGAACTGGAACAGCTGGGCAGGCAGCATGCCAGCCTGTTCGCACCGGGCACGCAGGCGCCACAAACGCTGCCGCCGCCACTGTCGCCACCGAACGCGCGCCTGGTGTTCACCCATGAAAAGCTCCCGGCAGGTGCCGAGCAGGCCCTGGAATTACTGATCAGTTGCCTGGGCGACAACCGCCCGGGTACCTGGCTGCATGCGCTGCGCCAACGCGGCTGGCTGCAAAGCTTCAAGGCCGAGATGCTGTACAGCTTCGCCGGGCAGTTACTTTGGCACATAGACCTGCAGCTCAGCGCCAGCGCCAACCCGGACGCAGCAGATGCCCTGCTGCAAGGTTGGTTCAGCTTCATCCGCCAAGCCGACCTTGAGCAGATGAACCACGCATTCGGCCTGCTGCAGCGCAGCCGCGAACGCAGCGTCGGCGCGCTTGAGCTGGCTCGCCGGGACAGCACGGGCCAGCCGTTCGCCAAGCTGGATGCGCAAGGTCTGCAGGCCCTGGGCGCACTGCTGAAAGGCCTGCCGGGCCACGTGCATGGGCAATGGCAACTGCCCCCCGTCGACCCCTTGCTCATGGCTGATTTGCCCATTGCCTCGGCGCAGCCTCCACCGGCGGCCCTGAAGACCAGCGACCTGCTGCCTGGTACCCGTCAGTACGCCGCGCTGTACCTGCGCTGGCACGTGCCTTCGCCCTTGCGCCAGCGCTTGCAGGGCGTGCTGGAACAGGCGCTCGCCCCACTGCAGGAGCGCTGCGAACGCGCGTCGGTGCAACTGTTGTTCAGTGCCGTTGGCGAATACTGGCAATTGCGCTGCGCCGGGCAACCGGCAGCAGTGCTTCGGGCAGTGGAGCAGGCCTTGGCCCTGATGCTCAAGCCGGCAGCCAGTTGCTGGCAGCCCAGCACGGCGACGCCACCGCCACTGATCCCCATCAGGGCTTTGCTCAAGCAACTGCCCGACGGGGTATTGGGCGCCCACCCCGCGAGTGCGCCTGCCGGCATGCCGACGCAGTCGCAACTCGACAGCCTTTGGCAGCACGCCCACTGGCATGGCCTTGCCACGGGTTTCGACGATGCTGCTTTGGCCGCCTTGGGGGCTGCGTTGCAGCACTGCCCTGGGCAAGGCTCGTTGCCTGGCCCCCCGCCCACATGGGCCAGCCACCGTTGGCAGCACGCCGAAGTACCCGGCAGTGAACACGCCCTGTTGCTGTTCTGCCCGCTCCCTGCGGCCAGCGAAGCCAGCGGCCGCGTGCTTGCGCAATTGCTGCAAGGGCCGGTTTACCAACGGCTGCGGGTAGAGCTGCAACTCGGCTACGCGGTGTTCAGTACCTTTCGTCAGGTCGAGGGTGTCGGCGGCCTGTTGTTCGGGGTGCAGTCGCCACATACCCGCCAAGCGCAGATTCTCGACCACCTGCTCACCCTGCTGAGGCAAGGCATCACGCTGGATCCGGGCGCTCGCATGGCTTTGGCCGAGCAATTCGACGAGCCCGCCATGGCTAACGCCGACGTTGCCGAATGGGCATGGCAGACACACCTGGCTACACAACCCGGCACGCTGGATGCGCTGCGCAAGGCTATCTTGAAGACGCGGCAGACGGATCTGGACCAGCTGCTGGGCACCCTGCTCGATAAGGATTGCCCTTGGCTCTGCTTGGCCAACGCTGCCGCGCCATCCCTTGAATGGCAGTGAACAACCTCCCGATTGTTACGCCAATTGCAACGGCGCTTTTCGAATAATTAACCTTTCGGTACAAATTTTTCTTGTAAGATAGCGCAATCCCAGTTTCAGGGAACTGCCGGCCCATGGCGGTACCCAAGTAGTAGCTGAGCAACCCAACCCTCATTCGGAAGGAGTAATTCCATGTGGACCAAACCTGCTTACACTGACCTGCGTATCGGTTTCGAAGTCACCATGTACTTCGCAAGCCGCTAAGCCAGGCTTGCGCCTCAACGCCTCGGCCCGCCGGGGCGTTTTCGTTTTTACGACACGGTTTTCTGCATAGAGAGTGGCCATGTACATCCAGGTTCTCGGCTCCGCCGCCGGTGGCGGGTTCCCGCAGTGGAACTGCAACTGCGTCAACTGCAAGGGCTACCGTGACGGCACCCTGCGGGCCACGGCGCGCACCCAATCGTCCATCGCCCTGTCCGACGACGGCGTGCACTGGGTGCTGTGCAATGCCTCGCCCGACATCCGCGCCCAGCTCCAGGCCTTTGCGCCGATGCAGCCGGCCCGGGCGCTGCGCGACACCGGCATCAACGCCATCGTGCTGCTGGACAGCCAGATCGACCACACCACCGGCCTGCTCAGCCTGCGTGAGGGCTGCCCGCACCAGGTGTGGTGCACCGACATGGTCCAACAGGACCTCACCACGGGTTTCCCGCTGTTCAACATGCTCAGCCACTGGAACGGTGGCCTGCAGTGGAACCGCATCGAGCTGGAAGGCAGCTTCGTGATCGACGCCTGCCCCAATCTCAAGTTCACCCCATTCCCGCTGCGCAGCGCCGCGCCGCCCTACTCCCCGCACCGCTTCGACCCGCACCCGGGCGATAACCTGGGTTTGATGGTCGAAGACACCCGCACCGGCGGCAAGCTGTTCTATGCCCCGGGCCTGGGCCAGGTAGACGAAAAGCTGCTGGCGATGATGCACGGTGCCGACTGCCTGCTGGTGGACGGCACACTGTGGGAAGACGACGAAATGCAGCGCCGTGGCGTGGGCACCCGCACCGGCCGCGAGATGGGTCACCTGGCCCAGAACGGCCCTGGCGGCATGCTGGAAGTGCTCGACGGCTTCCCGCGCCAGCGCAAGGTACTTATCCACATCAACAACACCAACCCGATTCTCGACGAAGACTCACCCGAGCGCGCCGAAGTCCTGCGCCGGGGCGTCGAAGTTGCCTTTGATGGCATGAGCATCGAGTTGTAACACCCAGATCGCACAAGCAACAAAGTCCCCCTGTGGGAGCGGGTTCACCCGCGAAGAATCCAACACAGTGTATGGCACCGGCTTCGCCGGTGTTCGCGGGTAAACCCGCTCCCACAGGGATCGAGCCGAGACTCAGCTTTACAGGAGCCAGCCGAATGAGCGACGCACTGCCAATGTCCCCTGCCGAATTCGAGCAGGCCCTGCGCGCCAAGGGCGCCTATTACCACATCCATCACCCGTACCACGTGGCGATGTACCAGGGGCGCGCCACCCGCGAGCAGATCCAGGGGTGGGTAGCCAACCGCTTCTACTACCAGGTCAACATCCCGATGAAGGATGCCGCGATCCTGGCCAACTGCCCGGACCGCGAAGTACGCCGCGAGTGGATCCAGCGCCTGCTCGACCACGACGGCGCACCCGGCGAGGACGGTGGCATCGAAGCCTGGCTGCGCCTTGGCCAGGCGGTCGGCCTCGATCCGGACCAGTTGCGCTCCCAGGAACTGGTACTGCCTGGCGTACGCTTTGCCGTGGACGCCTACGTCAACTTCGCCCGCCGCGCCAGCTGGCAGGAAGCGGCCAGCAGCTCGCTGACCGAGCTGTTCGCCCCGCAAATCCACCAGTCGCGCCTGGACAGCTGGCCGCAGCACTACCCGTGGATCGACCCGGCAGGCTACGAGTACTTCCGCACCCGCCTGGGCCAAGCCCGGCGTGACGTGGAGCACGGCCTGGCGATTACCCTGCAGCACTACACCACCCGCGCGGGCCAGGAGCGTATGCTGGAGATCCTGCAGTTCAAGCTGGATATCCTCTGGAGCATGCTCGACGCCATGAGCATGGCCTACGAGTTGAACCGCCCGCCTTATCACTCCGTCACCCAGGACCGGGTGTGGCACAAGGGGATCACCCTATGAGTCTTGATCGCAAGCAGGTGCCGAACTGGCGCCCTGGCTACCGCTTCCAGTACGAGCCGGCGCAAAAGGGCCATGTATTGCTTTACCCCGAGGGCATGATCAAGCTCAACGAAAGCGCCAGCCTGATCGGTGGCCTGATCGACGGCCAGCGTGACGTGGCAGCAATCATCAGTGAACTCGAACAGCAATTCCCCGATGTCCCGGAAGTAGCCGAAGACATCGAGCAGTTCATGGAGGTGGCCCGTGCCGAACACTGGATCGTCCTCGCCTGAAGTACCGCCCACGCCCGAGGTCGGCCTGCCCCTGTGGCTGCTGGCCGAGCTCACCTACCGTTGCCCGCTGCAGTGCCCGTACTGCTCCAACCCGCTGGACTTTGCCGCCCAGGGCCAGGAGCTGAGCACCGAACAGTGGTTCAAGGTGATGGCCGAAGCGCGGGAAATGGGCGCCGCGCAAATCGGCTTTTCCGGCGGTGAACCGCTGGTGCGCCAGGACCTTGCCGAGCTGATAGGCGAAGCCCGCCGCCTGGGTTACTACACCAACCTGATCACCTCGGGTATCGGCCTGACCGAAGCGCGCATTGCCGATTTCAAGAAGGCCGGCCTGGACCATATCCAGATCAGCTTCCAGGCCAGCGACGAGCAGGTCAACAACCTGCTGGCCGGCTCGAAGAAGGCCTTTGCGCAAAAGCTGGCGATGGCCCGTGCCGTAAAGGCCCACGGCTACCCGATGGTGCTCAACTTCGTCACCCATCGGCACAACATCGACAAGACCGACCGCATCATCGAGCTGTGCATTGCCCTGGAAGCCGACTTCGTCGAGCTTGCCACCTGCCAGTTCTACGGCTGGGCGCACCTCAATCGCCTGGGGCTGCTGCCAACCCGCGAGCAACTGGAGCGGGCCGAGCGCATCACCAACGAGTACCGGGAAAAGCTCAAGGCCGAGGGCAACCCGTGCAAGCTGATCTTCGTCACCCCGGACTACTACGAAGAGCGCCCCAAGGCCTGCATGAAAGGCTGGGGCAACCTGTTCCTCACCATTACCCCGGACGGCACCGCGCTGCCCTGCCACGGCGCCCGTCAGCTGCCCGTGCAGTTCCCCAATGTACGCGACCACGACCTGCACCATATCTGGTATGAGTCGTTTGGCTTCAACCGCTTCCGTGGTTATGAGTGGATGCGCGAACCGTGCCGCTCGTGTGACGAAAAAGAAAAGGACTTCGGCGGCTGTCGCTGCCAGGCCTTCATGCTGACCGGCGATGCCAGCAACGCCGACCCTGTGTGCGCCAAGTCGGCCGAGCACGGCATCATCCTCAAGGCCCGCGAGGAGGCGGAAACCGCCCATCTCGCCATTGAACAGATGACCTTCCGCAATGATCGAAACTCCCGTGTCATCGCCCGCGGCTGAATTCAGCGCGGCCCAGGCAGTTGCCGCCGGTACCGACTTCGCCGAACTCAAGGTCAGTGCCGACGGGCTGTTCTGGGTCGAATTTCGCCCCGCCGACGGTGCTTGCCGTATCTGGCACTGGCTGTACCACCAGGCCCGCTGCCTGACCCCGGATGGCTTCAGCGTGCGCAGCCGGGTCTACGAGTACGGCGGTGGCAGCTTTTGCCTGGGTGGCGACGGGCTGGTGTTCGTCAACGAAAAGGACCAGCAGGTCTACACCCAGCCGCTGGACGATGTGCCACCGCGTGCGCTTACCCAGGATGCCAGCTGCCGCTACGGCGATGTGCAGTGGCACGATGGCCAGGTGCTGGCCGTCGAGGAACGCCATGCCGAGCAGGTGGAGCATCGCCTGGTGGCTTTGGCTGAGAGCAGCCGCGAAGTGCTCGCCGAGGGCGCCGATTTCTACGCCTCACCCACGGTGAGTGCCGATGGCATGCGCCTGGCGTGGGTCGAATGGGACCGCCCGGCGCAGCCCTGGACCCTCACCCGATTGATGTGCCGCGTACGCGACAGCAGTGGCCACTGGGGGCCCGCGCAGTGCGTGGCCAGCGATGATGAGTCGCTGCAACAGCCGCGCTTCGATGCCGAAGGCCGGCTCTACTGCCTGTCCGACCGCAATGGCTTCTGGCAGCCCTGGGGTGAAGTCGATGGCCACTGGCAGGCGTTGCCTGCCGGGCCTGCGGACCACGCGGCTGCGCCTTGGCAACTGGGCACCTGTACCTGGTTGGCGCTGGGGCCGCAAAGCTACCTGGCCAGCTGGTTCAAAGATGGCTTCGGGCAATTGGGGCTGCGTGCTGAAGATGGCCGCATGGCGCGTTACGCCAGTGCCTACACACGCTTTCGCAGCCTGGCCATGGACAGCGAGCACCTGTATGCCATTGTCGCCTCGCCCATCAGCCCGCCGGCAGTGATTGCCATCGACCGCCGCAACCACGAGGTACGCGTGCTGGCCGGTGGTGCCGAGGTGCTGCCGGCAGCCCAGATCAGCCTGCCGCAGTCGATCCACTATGGCAGGGACGGCGAGCAGGCCCATGGTTTCTTTTACCCGCCAGCGCAGGGGCAAGGCGCCGCACCGCTGGTGGTGTTCATCCACGGCGGGCCGACGTCGGCCTGCTATCCCGTGCTGGACCCACGCATCCAATACTGGACCCAACGCGGCTTTGCCGTGGCCGACCTGAACTACCGGGGCAGCACCGGCTATGGCCGGGAATACCGCCAGGCATTGCACCTGCGCTGGGGCGAGAGCGATGTGGCCGATGCCTGCGCGGCGGTCGAATACCTGGCTGCTCAAGGCCTGGTCGACAAGCACAAGGCGTTTATCCGCGGCGGTAGCGCCGGTGGCTACACCACCTTGTGCGCCTTGGCGTTCCATGACGTGTTCCGCGCCGGCGCCAGCCTGTACGGGGTCAGCGACCCGGTTGCCCTGGGCCGTGCCACCCACAAGTTCGAAGGGGATTACCTGGACTGGCTGATCGGCGACCCGCAGCAGGATGCCGAACGCTATCGCCAGCGCACGCCGCTGCTGCATGCAGGGCAGATCAAGGTGCCGGTGATTTTCTTCCAGGGTGAGCTTGATGCTGTGGTGGTGCCAGAGCAGACCCGCGCGATGCTGGCGGCGCTCCAGGCCAACGGTATCGAGGCTGAAGGGCACTTCTATGCGGGTGAGCGGCATGGGTTCCGCCAGGCTCAGAACCTGGCGCATGCGTTGGAAGAAGAGTGGAAATTCTATTGCCGGGTTTTGGCGCAGTAAGCCGAGCTAGCCCTTTGTAGGAGCAGCCTTGTGCTGCGAAAGGGCCGTCACAGGCAGCGCATTTGCTGCGCCTGTAATGGCCTCTTCGCAGCACAAGGCTGCTCCTACAGGGACCGTGTTCGCCGCTTACCGTTTGGCGATGATGTACACCGCGTGCACGATCCCCGGAATGTAACCCAGCAAGGTCAGCAGAATATTCAGCCAGAACGCCCCGCCAAACCCCACCTGTAGAAACACGCCCAGCGGTGGCAGAAGAATGGCGATGATGATGCGAATAAAGTCCATGCGAGTCTCTCCTGAAGGGTTACATCAAAGACTAGCCGCCCGCCACAGAGGTTCCACAGGCAAAAAAAAACGCCCCGGGCCGAATGAAACAGGCCAGGGGCGATGCGCAGGAACGCCAGACGGTTCGTAGAATTCTCGGTCTTGCCAAACAGCTACGCCGGCATTTCGCGGCGGGCCTGCTGCTGGGCATGCAGGCGGGCAAAGGCGCGGGCCAGGCGCAGCAGCATTTCGTCGATGTTGCCCTTGCTCACGGTCAGCGCTGGCGACAAACGCAACACATCCGCTTGCGGTGCATTGAGCAGCAGGCCTTCATGCAGGGCCGCTGCCACCAGCTCTTTGGCCAGGTTTTCTTTCAGTTGCAGTGCCCACAGCAGGCCTTGCCCGCGCACCTCACCCTGCCCATAGCGCCCAGCCAGGCGGCTCAGGCCTTCACGCAGATGGCGGCCGTTATCCTGCACCTGGGCAAAGAAGCCAGGCTCCAGCACGGTGTCCAGCACAGCCAGGCCGGCGGCGCACATCAGCGCATTGCCATGGTGGCTGCCTTCCAGTTCGCCAGGCTCGGCGCAACATGCCGTGCCCCGGGCGAGCAAGGCAGCCAGGGGCACACCGCCGCCCAGGCCCTTGCCCAAGGTGATGATGTCGGCGCGCACGCCATACAGCTCCTCGGCCAGCAGCGCGCCACAGCGGCCAATACCGGTCTGCACCTCATCGAGGATCAGCAGGATGCCCAGTTCACGGCACAGTGTTTCCACGCCCTTGAGGTATTCCTGGGTGGCGGGGATAACACCCGCCTCGCCCTGGATTGGCTCAAGCATGATGGCCACGGTGCGCGAATCCACGGCGGCGTGCAGGGCCGCCAGGTCATTGAACGGCACCTTGCTGAAGCCCGGCAGGCCAGGCTCGCAGCGGTTGCACGGCAGTGGGTCGGACGCCGACAGCGCGCCCAGGCTACGGCCGTGGCAGGCCTGGGTGGCAGTGATGATGTGGTAGGCGCCGTTGCGGTGCAGCTGGCCCCACTTGCGCGCCAGTTTGATCGCACCTTCACAGGCCTCCGCACCGCTGTTCAGCAGGTAGGCTTGCTCGCTGCCGGTGCTCTGGCACAGGCGGTTGACCAGCCCCAACAGGCCACGGCTGTGGAAGCCCGAGCCCGGGTTGATCAGCGCCTGGGCCTGGTTGCCCAGTGCCTTCACCAGCACGCTGGGGCTATGGCCCAGGCTGTTGACTGCACCACCCTGGGTAAAGTCCAGATAGGCACGCCCTTCGTTGTCCCACAACCAGGAGCCCTGACCACGCACGAACACCTGCGGTGCCCGTTCGGCGCTGGGCATCAGGCGATCACGCGACAACTCATCAGCGTGCGGCACGATCACCGGCGCGCGCTTGGGCTCGGCGACAGCGGCAGGGGCCGAGCGGCGCAGGTTGAACAGGTTCATCAGGGCTCCAACCAATCACGGTAAAGGGCGGCTACGGTGCGGTCTTGGTGCCGACACTCGATATTTTGCCTTGCCTATCAAAAGTGTTTTTCATCCGGGGTAACAATCGACCTAATGATCGCTGTAACCCGTTGGAATACGGCGATAGACTAGGCCTCGCGAGGGTTTTCGACCATTTCGTTTTTCCAGCATTTTCGATAAGTGTTACTTATGGATTTCCGCCAACTGCGTTATTTCGTCGCGGTGTACGAAGAAGGCCACGTGGGCCGCGCCGCCGAGCGCCTGTCACTGTCCCAGCCGGCACTCTCCCAGCAGATCCGCCAACTGGAACACAGCCTCGACCTGAGCCTGTTCGAGCGCAGCAACAAGCGCCTGCTGCCCACCCTGGCTGCCCACACCCTGTACAACCACGCCTTGCCATTGCTCGATGGCTTGCAGCGGGCCCACGAGGCCATGCGCAACTTCAAGGGCCAGTCGCTTCGCACCCTGGCTATCGGCGTGTTGCAGACCGTGCGGCCAAGCCTGGTGCCACAACTGCTCGAACGGCTGCGCAAGGCACAGCCGCACCTTGTCGTGCAGATCTACGAGTTGTCGGGGCTGGAGATCGAGCGTCGGCTGCTCAACGGCAGCCTGGACATCGGCATCAGCTACCTGCCACCGCGCCAACCTGGGCTGCATGGCCTGCTGCTGTACGAAGACGAGCTGCAGCTGGTGATCCCCGATACCCACCCGCTGAAGGATTTCAAGAAGGTGTCCATCCGCCAGGCCGCCGAGTTACCCATGCTGATGCTGGGCGAAGAGTTCCAGATCCGCCAGATCTGGCAGGCGCAGCTGGCCAGCCAGGGGCGGCGGCCACACGTGCAGGCAGAGATGAACAACATGGCGGGGATTCTCGACAGCTTGGCGCACACCGCACTGGCCACCATCCTGCCGGGCCGGGCCAAAGAAGCCGCCGAGGATGATCAGGGCCTGCTGTGGAAGCCGTTGAGCGAGCCGCGGGTGCCGCTGAAGGTTGGCCTGGTGTTTCGCGATGCCCAGCGCCAGCAGGCGTCTGTGGAGCTGCTGCGCACCCTGCTGGAGGAAGAGACTGACGCCCGCCTGTTGGGCGCATCGCCGCTGGATGTGCTGGCCTGAAAAAATACGCGCACAAAGAAAACCCCGCCGAAGCGGGGTTTTCCAGACTGTTTCCCTGTGACATCCGTATCGCCCCGCCATCCTGGCAGGTGGTCCTTCGTCGTCTTCCTTGATCTGTCCTTTGCGCTTCCTGCGCAACGTCCATGTGGTAAAGATTAACCGTGGATCCAATCTGAGAACAGTGGTGAAAAGTCACCACGTCGTGTAGGAAAATGCTTACAAAGAGGATTCATGCCGTGAATTGGGGCTGCTGCGCAGCCCATTCGCGGCACAAGGCCGCTCCTACAGCGACCGCACAATCCTTACGACGCGCGCGGTGACTGTAGGAGCGGCCTTGCGCCGCGAATGGGCCGCAAAGCGGCCCTAAAATCTGTCAGAACTGCTCAGCATCCAGCAGGTACAGCGACTCACTCCCCGCCTTCACCGAAGCCACCAGCGAATCCACCCGTGGCAGCAACCGCGCAAAGTAGAAGCGCGCCGTCCCCAGCTTGCCCGAGTAGAACGCCTCGTCCCCCTCACCCGCCTTGGCCGCCCGCGCCATCAGCGCCCACATGTAGGCATAGGCCACATAACCAAAGGCATGCAGATACTCGACCGACGCCGCGCCGATTTCATTCGGGTTGCCCTTGGCCTGTTCCAGCACCCATTCGGTCAGCCCGTCGAGCTGGTCGAGGCTGGCAGCCAACGGCTTGGCAAACTCGTCCAGTTCGCTGCCCGCACTGGCAATGAACTGGCGGATCTCATCAGAGAACAGCCTGTAATACGCCCCACCGCTGGCCACCACCTTGCGCCCCATCAGGTCGAGGGCCTGAATGCCGTTGGTGCCTTCGTAGATCTGCGTAATGCGCACATCACGCACCAGCTGTTCCTGCCCCCACTCACGGATATAGCCATGCCCACCGAATACTTGCTGCCCGTGCACCGTGCTCTCCAGCCCCAAGTCGGTGAGGAAGGCCTTGGCCACCGGGGTCAGCAGTGCCACCAGCTCTTCGCTGCGCTTGCGCACGGCAGCGTCTTCGCTGTACTTGGCACTGTCCAGCTGCATGGCTACATAGGTGGAAAAGGCGCGGCCACCCTCGATCTGTGCCTTCATGGTCAGCAGCATGCGGCGCACGTCCGGATGGACGATGATCGGGTCGGCGGCTTTTTCCTTGGCTTGCGGGCCGGTCGGGGCGCGGCTCTGCAGGCGGTCGCGGGCATATTCCACCGCGTTCTGGTAGGAGCGTTCGGCCGAGGCCAGGCCCTGGATGCCAACGCCCAGGCGCTCGTAGTTCATCATGGTGAACATGGCCGCCAGGCCCTTGTTCGGCTCACCGACGATGTAGCCGACTGCCTCGTCGAAGTTCATCACGCAAGTAGCCGAGGCCTGGATGCCCATCTTGTGCTCGATCGAGCCGCAAGTAGCCGGGTTGCGCGCCCCCAGGCTGCCGTCTTCGTTGACCAGGAACTTCGGCACCAGAAACAGCGAAATGCCTTTCGCCCCTGCCGGTGCATCCGGCAGCTTGGCCAGCACCAGGTGAATGATGTTCTCGGTCAGGTCGTGCTCGCCACCGGTGATGAAGATCTTGGTGCCGCTGACCTTGTAGCTGCCGTCGGCCTGCGGCTCGGCCTTGGTGCGGATGATGCCCAGATCGGTACCGGCATGCGGCTCGGTCAGGCACATCGAACCTGCCCAAACGCCGGCGTACATGTTCGGCAGGTACTTTTCCTTCAGTGCTTCGCTGGCGTGGGCATTGATCGACAGGCAGGCGCCAGCGGTCAGCATCGGGTACAGGCCAAACGCCAGGCTGGAGGCGTTGACCATTTCCTCGACCTGGGCCGAGATGGCCTTGGGCATGCCCATGCCGCCGAACACCGGGTCGCCGCCCACGCCTACCCAGCCGCCTTCGGCGTAGGTGTTGTAGGCCTCGATGAAACCGGCCGGTGTGCTTACCGCACCGTTGTCCCAGTGGCAGCCTTCTTCATCGGCGGCGCGGCTGAGCGGCGCGATGCTCTTGGCGGTGACCTTGCCGGCTTCTTCCAGCACGGCCATGGCCGTATCGGCATCGACTACCTCAGCCAGCCCGGGCAACTGCGCCCACTGCTCGGCCACATTGAAGACTTCATTCAGTACGAAGCGCATGTCGCGCAGCGGCGCTTTATAGTCAGCCATGACAACCTCTCGCTAGTCGGGTCGGGGCGGTCTCGGGGAACCGCGACACTGGGGTTACTGGCAGTGTAACCGAACAACTTTTACGAGACATAGGGTCATCAACTGACCGATCAGTCTTACCCAGTCACGCCGTACGCACTGCACCACGCTGCGATTGTTGCCCATGCACCATCACACAATTGCGCCCCGCCCCTTTGGCGCTGTACAGCGCCTGGTCAGCAGACTTGAGCACCGCCTCTGGGTTACGGTGGTCAACCTGGCGCTCGGCCACCCCGATGCTGATGGTGACCGACACCGTCCCGCCGCTGTTGCCCGCCCGGCGCTGGCGCCCGCTTGTATCGTCCTGTGGGCGGCTGCTCTGGTCGCGCAGGTGCATCACATAGTTGGCAATCACCTCGCGCACGGCCTCCACGTGGGGCACACATTCCTCGGCGGTCTTGCCGGCGAACACCAGGGCGAACTCCTCACCACCATATCGATAAGCGCGCCCACCGCCGGTCACCTTGGACAAGCGGCTGGCGACCAGGCGCAGCACCTGGTCGCCCACGTCGTGCCCGTGGGTATCGTTGAATTTCTTGAAGTGGTCGACATCGGTCATGGCGATCACGTAGTTGCGCCCCAGGCGTTGCATGCGCTCGTTGAGCGCACGGCGCCCCGGCAGGCCGGTCAGCTCGTCACGGAAGGCCATCTGGTAGGCCTCGTGGGCAACCGCAGCGGCGATCATCAACATCACCTGGCTGCACATGATGTTCAGGGTGAACGGCAGGATGAAGGTTTGCGGCAGCATCCAGAAAATACCCACCAGGCCCGTTATCAACGCGGCGTGCAGCGGCCGCGGTGCGCGCAGGTATTGCACCACCAGCAGGATGAACACGCCGAGGAACAAGGGGTAGACCATCTGGATCAGGCTCATCCACTGGCCATGCAAGGTTGGCCAGCGGATCTCCGCCAGCCAGGTCAGCAGCGCTTCGGGGTAGCTTTGTTCGAGGGCTACCGCCACGCTGCCCACGGCGAACAGCACGGCGCCGCGGGCGACCATGTCCTGCAGCAGGTGGGTACGTTCCTGCCAGGCACCGTACAGCCCGAACAGGGCGGGCAGCAGCAGGCACACCAGGTGGAAGATCACGGCCGCGTCCTCGCGCACGCGGCCATGGTCACGGTAGAAGTCGGTCTGGGTGTCGAGCAGGTAGTAGGCGATGTACACCGTGAGCATCATGAACAGCTCACGCTGGCGGCGGTACACCGCGCAGTAGGCACCGCCCAGCAGCAGCACCAAGGTAGGCAGGACGTTGAACAGCGATGTGAAAAAGACACTGAGGTCTCTCACATAGGCTGCGGCGAGCCCTGCCAGCAACAGGATCAGCGAAGGCAGGAAGTGGCTTGCGCGAACAGCGTTAAGACGAAACAAGGGTAATCTCCAACCCGGCAGATCAATAGTGGCATTGTGCCCTTACTTCATCGGCAGTGCACATGAACAGTTGAATTTCGGTTCCGACGCGGCCCCTGTAGGAGCAGCCTTGTGCTGCGAAAGGGCCGGTATGACAGAAGGTTTGCTTTGGCAGTTATGGCCTCTTCGCAGCACAAGGCTGCTCCTACAAGGGATGGCATCCGGCTGCAGAATGAAAAAACCCGCCTGCCGGTAAGGGCAGGCGGGTTTTGGGTACAGCGGGTGAATCAGTACGACAGGCCGAAGTGCTCTTCGTCCATCGCCATCAGGTTGTTGGCACCCGACAACATGGTCGCCACATGCGTACGGGTACGCGGCAGGATGCGCTGGAAGTAGAAGCGCGCAGTCTGCAGCTTGGCGGTGTAGAAGGCCTCTTCGCTGGTGCCGGCTGCCAGCTTCTCGGCGGCCAGGCGGGCGATATCGGCCCAGAAGTAGGCCAGGCAGGCGTAGCCGGAGTACATCAGGTAATCCACCGAGGCAGCACCCACTTCTTCGCGGTCCTTCATGGCGGCCATGCCCACTTTCATGGTCAGCTCGCCCCACTCCTTGTTGATGGCCGCCAGCGGTTCAACGAACTCCTTGACCGCTTCATTGCCTTCTTGCGCCTGGCAGAACTTGTGCACGATCTTGGTGAAGCCCTTCAGAGCCTCGCCCTGGGTCATCAGCACTTTGCGGCCGAGCAGGTCCAGCGCCTGGATGCCGGTGGTGCCTTCGTACAGCATGGAGATACGGCTGTCGCGCACGTTCTGTTCCATGCCCCACTCGGCGATGAAGCCATGGCCGCCGTAGATCTGCACGCCGTGGTTGGCCGCTTCGAAACCGACTTCGGTCATGAACGCCTTGGCGATCGGGGTCAGGAACGCCAGCAGGGCGTCAGCCTTTTTGCGCTCTTCTTCGTCCTGGCTGTACTTGACGATGTCCACCTGCTTGGCAGTGAAGTACACCATGGCGCGGTTGCCTTCGGCAAAGGCCTTCATGGTCAGCAGCATGCGGCGCACGTCCGGGTGGACGATGATCGGGTCAGCAGCCTTGTCCGGTGCTTTCGGGCCGGTCAGGGAGCGCATTTGCAGGCGCTCGCGGGCGTACTTCAGGCCACCCTGGAACGCCACCTCGGCGTGGGCCAGGCCTTGCAACGCAGTACCCAGGCGAGCCGTGTTCATGAAGGTGAACATGCAGTTCAGGCCTTTGTTGGCCGGGCCGATCAGGTAGCCAGTTGCCGCATCGAAGTTCATCACGCAGGTGGCGTTACCGTGGATGCCCATCTTGTGCTCGATGGAACCGCAGCTCACGCCGTTGCGCTCACCCACGCCGCCTTCGGCATTGGGCAGGAACTTCGGCACGATGAACAGCGAAATGCCTTTGGTGCCGGCTGGTGCGTCCGGCAGACGGGCCAGGACGATATGGACGATGTTGTCGGCCATGTCGTGTTCACCGGCCGAAATGAAGATCTTGGTGCCGGACACTTTGTAGCTGCCGTCGGCCTGTGGTTCGGCCTTGGTGCGCAGCATGCCCAGGTCGGTACCGCAGTGCGGTTCGGTCAGGCACATGGTGCCGGTCCACTCGCCGGACACCAGTTTGGTCAGGTAGGTGTGCTGCTGATCGGCAGTGCCGTGCGCGGAGATGGTGTTCATCGCTCCATGCGACAGGCCTGGGTACATGCCCCACGACCAGTTCGAACCGCCGACCATTTCGCTCAGGGCCAGGCCCAGCGATTCCGGCAGGCCTTGGCCGCCATGCTCGACGTCATGCGCCAGGCTCGGCCAGCCGCCTTCGACGAACTGCTCGTAGGCCGCTTTGAAGCCAGTCGGGGTTTTAACGCCCGATTCGCTCCAGGTGCAGCCTTCCTGGTCACCGACGCGGTTCAGCGGCGACAGCACCTGCTCACAGAACTTTGCGCCCTCTTCGAGGATCGCGTCGACCATGTCGGGCGTGGCGTCCTGGCAGCCCGGCAGGCTCTGATAGTGCGCCTCATAGCCAAGCAGTTCGTCGCGAACGAAGCGGATATCACGCAAGGGGGCTTTGTAATCAGGCATTGCGATGAACCTCTGGGTCAGTTCTGTGGGGGTGACCAGCTCTTGGCGGCCGTCTATCAAACAGTTGTTTGAAACTTACGTTTAGCTCCGGCTTATGTCAAGGAGGGACTATGGTGCCATTTACGCCACGAAAAATGGCGTTTGCGCCAAGGCAAGGCGCAACCCCTGTGGGAGCGGGTTTACCCGCGAATAGGCCCGCGCCAGAAAAATAAGTTGTCTGGGCTGACGCATTCGCGGGTAAACCCGCTCCCACAGAGATAGCGGTAGATTTAGGGGAGAGGCCAACAATCAGGCGTAGGTGTCGATGATCCGGCCGAGCATTTCGTCGGATGCCTTGACTACCTTTGCGCCAAGCTCGACTTCGGTTTTGCCAACAGCCATTTGCACGGTGCTGGTGGCCAGGTCCATCTGCTGGCTGCGATCTACTGCGCGCAGGCGTTCAGCCTGAAAATCGCTGGACTGGCTGGTGGCCGTACGTTCGGCTGTGGTGTTGGCGATCTGACCGGCGGCCTGATCGACGCGGTTCTGGCCGGTTTGAATAGCACTCAGGCCCGCGTAATACGCGGAGCTACCGGTGATTTCCATGTCAGGACTCCATTGATGCTGGATGACGAACAGGCCTAATTAAAGCAGGCTGGGCGCGAAAAGGCCCGTTTAAAAGCCTAATGGCCTGGTGCCAGTTGATAGGCCTTGGGTATTCCTGCTCCGGCCCTATCGCCGGCAAGCCAGCTCCTACAAGAGCGGTTTCCCCCGCGAGGGGGCCGGGCGTGGAAACGGCTAATCCAGCAGATCCAGCTGAAGGTGCTCAGCCACCATGTCGGCACTGGCCTGCTTCAGTTTGGGCACCCGCCCAAGGCAAGGCGCCGGCAAGCGCTCTGCCAGGCTGGCAAGGTTCTCTTCAAGACGCGAAGTACGCGGCTCGATGATGTTCGCCACCCACCCGGCCAATTGCAGCCCATCCCGCTCGATCGCTTCGGCGCTGAGCAAGGCATGACTGATGCAACCCAACCGCACCCCCACCACCAGAATCACCGGCAACTGCAGGGCAACGGCGAGGTCGGAAAGATTCTCCAGGCCCGACAGCGGCACACGCCAGCCACCGGCCCCTTCGACCAAAGTGAAATCGGCATTTTGTTGCAGCACATTGCGCATTGCCGCCAGCAGCTCCGGAACCGCCAGCGTCACCCCCGCCTCGCGCGCCGCCACATGCGGGGCAATGGCAGGCTCGAAGGCAAACGGGTTGACCTGCTCGTATGGCAACTTGATCGTGCTTTCGTCGATCAGCGCCTGGGCATCACTGTTGCGCAAGCCCTTCGGTGTCATGGTGCAGCCCGAGGCCACCGGTTTGGCCCCCAGTGTGCTCATGCCCTGCAAGCGCGCCGCGTGCAAAAGCCCGGCGGCGATGGTGGTCTTGCCGACATCGGTATCGGTACCGGCAATGAAATAGGCCTGACTCATCTCGCTCCCCTTACGCCTGTGGCTTGCGCAACACACCATAGACCACCTGATAGGTGGCTGGCAGCCCCTCGGGCTGGCGAAATGCTTCGTAGGCCTGCAACAGGCCCTGCATACGGGCCCGACCGGTGAGGCCTGAAGGGCGGCCCGGGTTTAGGTTGTGCGCACCCAGCGCCTTCAGCTCATGGGTCAGGCTGCGAACATCCGGGTAGTGCAGCACATGCGGGCAGCGCTGCAGCCCAAGTTGTTCAAAGCCGCTGTCGGCACACAGGCGCTGGTAATCCTCAAAGCGGCGGAAGCGGTTTACATGCACCAGGCCATCCACGGCCTGCCAGCTGGCACGCAACTCGTCGAGCGTACCCACGCACAGGCTGCTGAAAGCCAGCACGCCACCCGGGCGCAGTACCCGCAACGCCTCGGCCAGCACACTGGCGAACTGGTCGCACCACTGCACCGCCAGGCTGGTAAACACCAGGTCCACACTTGCATCGCGCAGCGGCAAGCGCTCGGCGTCGCCGGCCACGTGGTAGAGCGCCCCACCTTGTTCATCCCGCGCGTGGCGCAGCATGCCTTCGGCGATGTCCACTGCCACACCGCTGGCCTGCGCGAAACACTCGGCCAGCTTTCGGCTGAAATGGCCGGTGCCGCTGCCCAGGTCCAGCCAGTGCGAGGGTTGCAAGCCGGCCGGCAACTGCTCCAGCAGGTTCAAACCTACGGCGCGCTGCAATGCCGCCACGCTGTCGTAGCTGGCCGCAGCGCGGGAGAACGAAGCCGCCACCTGGCGTTTGTCGGGCAAGGCGCCGGGCAGGGTCGGACGGGAAAGGTCAGTCATCGCCACTCTCATGCAGAAAACTCTTGATGCCCGCCGCCAGCTCCTGCGGGTACTCCAGCAGGAACGCGTGGGAACTGTCTTCAACCAGGCCCACTTCCACATCCGGCAGCAGCTCGCTCAACGCCTTGGCTGCCTCTGCCGGCACCAGCGCATCGCTGCCGGCGAACAGGTGCAATTGCGGGCCGCCATAGGCCTGCAATGCTTCGCGGGTGTCGAGCTGGGCCAGCACCTCAAGGCCGGTTGCCAGATACAGCGGGTCGGTGTCCGGCACCCCGACACCCAGTTGGCGCAGCAACGTGCGTGGCTGTTGGGCGCCATCACTGCACAAGGTACGGAAGCGCTTGAGGGTGACTTGTGTATGGCTGCGGCAGCCGTCGAGGAAGGTGCCGAAGGTGTCTTCGGGCATGCCGTGGGGCCAGTCTGGCCGGGCGACGAAGCTGGGGTTGCTGGCCAGGGTCAGCAGGCCACAGCAGTGGTCGCCGCGCTGGTGCGCCAGCGCGCTGGCCAGCATGCCACCCAGCGACCAGCCACCCAGCCAGACATCGCTGGGCAGCTTGCGGTCCAGGTGGTCGACCCAACCCTGCACATCGCTGTGGTCCAATTCGGGCAGGGGCATCAGCTCTACCTGCAGGCGGGCATCCTGGGCGCGCAGGCTGGCTGCCAGCGGCTCCAGTGAAGCAGTGCCCAGGCCCCAGCCGGGCAGCAAGACAAGACGATTACGCATCGGCGTTCTCCAACTGTGGATAACACTCGGCCAATGCATTCAACAATAGCTGCACCTGCGCCTCGCTGTGCGCGGCGCTCAGGGTCACCCGCAGGCGTGCGCTGCCAACTGGCACGGTGGGTGGGCGGATGGCCGTCACCAGCAAGCCGCGCTCGCGCAACATGCGTGACAGGCGCAGGGCCTGTGCGCTGTCGCCGATCATGATCGGCTGGATCGGCGTCGGGCTGTCCATCAACGCCAGCCCGATCTGCTGCGCGCCTTCGCGGAACTGGCGAATCAACGCTGCCAGGTGCTCACGACGCCAGGTTTCGCGGCGCAGCAGCTCCAGGCTCTTGAGCGTGGCGCAGGCCAGCGCCGGTGGCTGGCTGGTGGTGTAGATGTAAGGGCGGGCGAACTGCACCAGCGCCTCGATCAGCTCTTCGCTGCCGGCAACAAAGGCACCCGCAGTACCGCAAGCCTTGCCCAGCGTGCCGATCAGCACCGGTACGTCATCCACGCCCAGGCCGAAGTGCTCGACGATGCCACCGCCCTGTGCGCCAAGAGTGCCCAGGCCATGGGCGTCGTCGACCATCAGCCAGGCGCCGCGGGCACGGGCGACCTCGGCCAGCGCCGGCAGGTTGGCCAGGTCACCGTCCATGCTGAACACGCCATCGGTCACCACCAGCGTATTGCCAACGGCCTTGTCCAGGCGGCTGGCCAGGCTGGCTGCGTCGTTGTGCAGGTAGCGGTTGAAGCGGGCACCGCTGAGCAGCCCGCCATCCAGCAGCGAGGCGTGGTTCAGGCGGTCTTGCAACACCGTATCGCCCTGCCCCACCAGCGCGGTGATGGCGCCCAGGTTGGCCATGTAGCCCGTGGAGAACAACAATGCACGCGGGCGCCCGGTCAGTTCGGCCAGCGCCTCTTCAACCTGGTGATGCGGCGTGGTGTGGCCGACCACCAAGTGCGAGGCACCGCCACCGACACCCCAGCGCTCGGCGCCGGCCTGCCAGGCGGCGATGACTTCGGGGTGGTTGGCCAGGCCCAGGTAGTCATTGCTGCAGAAGGCCAGCAACCGCTGGCCGTCGACCACCACTTCCGGCCCCTGCGGGCTCTCCAGCAGTGGCCGCTGCCGATACAGGTCTGCGGCGCGCCGTTCGGCCAGGCGCGCCGCCAGGTCGAAGGCCATGTCAGGCCGATGCAGCGTTGTAGAACATCTCGCTGCTGCGCTGTTCGACCAACGCCTGCTCGATGGCCGCCTGATGCACTTCGTCGGCGTGCTCTTCACGCGCTTCGGGCTTGATGCCCAGGCGTGCGAACAATTGCATGTCCTTGTCGGCCTGCGGGTTGGCGGTGGTCAGCAGTTTTTCGCCGTAGAAGATCGAGTTGGCACCCGCCATGAACGCCAGGGCCTGCATTTGCTCGTTCATCTGCTCACGGCCGGCGGACAGGCGCACGTGCGACTTGGGCATCAACAGGCGGGCGACGGCCAGCATGCGGATGAAGTCGAACGGGTCGACGTCCTCTTCTTCGGCCAGCGGCGTGCCGGCAACCTTGACCAGCATGTTGATCGGCACCGACTCCGGGTGCTCGGGCAGGTTGGCCAGCTGGATCAGCAGGCCGGCGCGGTCGTCCAGCGACTCGCCCATGCCCAGGATGCCGCCGGAGCAGATCTTCATCCCCGCATCGCGCACGTAGGCCAGGGTCTGCAGGCGCTCGCTGTAGGTGCGGGTGGTGATGATGCTGCCGTAGAACTCCGGCGAGGTGTCGAGGTTGTGGTTGTAGTAGTCAAGGCCAGCCTGGGCCAGGGCTGCGGTCTGCTCCTGGTCGAGCTTGCCGAGGGTCATGCAGGTTTCCAGGCCCATGGCCTTTACACCTTTGACCATCTCCAGCACGTAGGGCATGTCTTTGGCCGACGGGTGCTTCCACGCCGCGCCCATGCAGAAGCGGGTGGAACCGATGGCTTTGGCGCGGGCAGCCTCTTCCAGCACCTTCTGCACTTCCATCAGCTTCTGTTTTTCCAGCCCGGTGTTGTAGTGGCCGGACTGTGGACAATATTTGCAATCTTCCGGGCAGGCGCCGGTCTTGATCGACAGCAGGGTCGAAACCTGCACCCGGTTAGGGTCGAAATGCGCGCGGTGCACGGTCTGCGCCTGGAACAGCAGGTCATTGAACGGTTGCTGGAACAGCGCCTTGACCTCGGCCAGGGACCAGTCGTGACGTGTTGTTGCAGTTGTGCTGGCGCTCATCGGCGTTTCCTTGTTTAGGCTGTAGCTGGCGCCGGGACAGGAAAGCCCACAAGCGCATCACGGATAGCTGGCATAGTTACGGAAGGCCCATGAACTGTCAACCACACTGGAAAAGATTGGTTTACAAGTGCTCACTTATTAACCAACTGTGTTTATTGTGTGATGAACCGGCCGAGCAGCACTACCCATTGTGCACCGCCTGCGAGCAGGAACTGCCCTGGCTGGCTGATCACTGCCTGCAATGCGCCCTGCCCTTGCCCATGGCCGGCCTGATCTGCGCCCAGTGTTCCCGCCGCTTGCCGCCCTTCGAACAGGTCATTGCACTGTGGCAATTCGGTTTTCCGGTAGACACGCTGATCAGCCGCTTCAAGCACAATCGTCAATGGCCGTTGGGGCGCCTGATGGCTGAACTGCTGGGGTATGGGCTGCTGCATCGCTTTGCAGAAGGCCTACCCCGCCCTGACCTGCTGTTGCCTGTGCCCTTGGCCAAGCGTCGACTGCGCGAGCGCGGGTTCAACCAGGCCGGGATGCTCGGGCGGTGGTTGTCCACGCAACTTGGGCTACCGTGCGATGAGCGATTGTTGCTGCGCACGCGCGAGACGCCTGCGCAGCAACAGCTGGATGCCCGGGCAAGGCGGCGCAATTTGCGGCAAGCGTTTGCGCTCTCGGGTGAACTGACGGGCAAACATGTCGCTATTGTCGATGATGTGTTCACCACCGGTGCCACCGCGCAGGCCATCGCCGAGGTGCTGCGCAAGGCCGGAGCGCGGCGGGTGGATGTGTATTGCCTGGCGCGCACGCCCAAGCCGGGGTATGCATGACCCTGCGCAGTCCTCCACAATCCGCTTTCAGGACCTTCACCTACAACGACTCAATGCCCATGCCCCTACCCACCCTGCTTACCCAGCACATCGCCCGCCGCCCCCAGCGCATCGCCCTGCTGCAGCACATTGCCGAGCAAGGCTCGATCACCCGAGCCGCCAAAGCCGCAGGCATTAGCTACAAAGCCGCCTGGGATGCCATCGACGAGCTGAATAACCTGGCCAGCCAGCCCTTGGTCGAGCGCAGTACCGGTGGCCGTGGCGGTGGCGGTGCGCGTTTGTCGCCGGAAGGCGAGCGGGTGTTGCGTCTGTATCAGAGGTTGCAGGCCCTGCAGGCGCAAATTCTCGAGGCCGCCGAAGAATCCAGCGACCTCGACCTGCTCGGTCGCCTGATGCTACGTACCAGTGCGCGCAACCAGCTCCAGGGCCAGGTCAGCGGCCTGCGCCGCGAGGGCCGGTATGACCGCGTCAGCCTGGCATTGGGCGGTGGGCTGGAGATTGATGCGCTGATCACCCACGACAGTACCGCGCGGCTGGAGCTGACACTGGGGACGATGGTGGTGGCGCTACTCAAAGCCGGGTGGGTAAGGTTGCTGGCGGAGGGGGAAGCAGCCGACGCGGGCAGCAACTGCATGAGTGCAACGGTGGAAGAAGTGTTGGCAGAGGATGAGGGGCCCAGTGAGGTGCGGCTGGCGTTGGGCAATGGGCAGACGTTGTGTGCCATCGCCGAGGCGGATTGGTTGGCTGGGCAGCCGGTGGCGGCGGGCAGTGCGGTGCGGGTGCAGTTTCATCCGTCCTATGTACTGATTGGAGTTCCTGCATAGCCTGGCCGCGCTTCAGCGCGGTTCGCGGGTAAACCCGCTCCCACAGGGAACGCGCCGCCTGAGACATGTGCACAAACCCTGTGGGAGCGGCTTTAGCCGCGAAGAGGCCGGTACAGGCATAACGCGTTACCATGGCCCCACGCTGCTTACCCTCCGGAGCCACCATGTCCCACCCCTTCGACACCCTCACCCCCGACCTGGTCCTGGACGCAGTGGAAAGCATCGGCTTTCTCAGCGATGCCCGGGTGCTGGCACTGAACAGCTACGAGAACCGCGTCTATCAGGTCGGCATCGAAGACGCGCAGCCGCTGATCGCCAAGTTCTACCGCCCAGGCCGCTGGAGCGATGCGGCGATCCTCGAAGAACACAGCTTCACAGCCGAACTCGCCGAGTGCGAGGTGCCGGTGGTTGCGCCGATGCAGCACGACGGCCGCACCTTGTTCGAGCACCAGGGCTTCCGTTTCACTCTGTTCCCCCGCCGCGGCGGCCACGCTCCGGAGCCGGGCAACCTCGACCAGCTCTACCGCCTTGGCCAGTTGCTCGGCCGCCTGCATGCCGTGGGCGCCACCAAACCATTCGAGCACCGTGAGGCCCTGGCTGTGGACAACTTCGGCCACGCCTCGCTGAACACCCTGCTGGACGGTGGTTTTGTCCCTCGCGAACTGTTGCCCGCCTTCGAGTCCGTGGCCCGCGACCTGTTAAAACGTGTCGAGGATATCTACGCCCGCACACCGCACCAGCTGATCCGCCTGCACGGCGACCTGCACCCCGGCAACCTGATGCACCGTGACGAGGTGTACCACGTGGTCGACCTCGACGACTGCCGCATGGGCCCGGCGGTGCAAGACCTGTGGATGATGCTGGCCGGCAGCCGCGAGGAGCGCCTGGGGCAACTGGCCGAGCTGATCGACGGCTACAACGAGTTCCACGACTTCGACCCGCGCGAACTGGCCCTGATCGAGCCCCTGCGCGCCCTGCGCCAGCTTCACTACAGCGCATGGCTGGCACGGCGCTGGAGCGACCCGGCGTTCCCGCCCAGCTTCCCGTGGTTCGGCCAACCCCGCTACTGGGGCGACCAGATCCTCGCCTTGCGCGAGCAAATGGCCGCGCTGGATGAAGCACCGCTGAAATTGTTCTAGAAGCATGCCTGCCTCTGTCTACAATAGGCGTCGCTTTATTTAGCTACCTAAGCAAGGATTCTGCATGCACGCCGCAAACCCGCGTCGCGGGTACATCCTGGGCCTGAGCGCCTACATCATCTGGGGCCTGTTCCCCATCTATTTCAAGGCAATCCAGAACGTTCCGGCGGTCGAGATCATTGTCCACCGGGTGCTCTGGTCGGCGCTGTTCGGCTCGCTGCTGCTGCTGGTGTGGAAACACCCCGGCTGGTGGCGCGAACTGCGCGACAACCCGCGCCGGCTGGGCATCCTGGCGCTGAGCGGAGCATTGATTGCGGGTAACTGGCTGACCTATGTGTGGTCGGTAAACAACGGCCGAATGCTCGAAGCCAGCCTGGGTTACTACATCAACCCGCTGATCAATGTGGTACTGGGCATGCTGATTCTTGGCGAGCGACTGCGCCGCCTGCAATGGCTGGCGGTGGGCATGGCCGCCGTAGGTGTAGCCCAGCAGGTGTGGCAGGTAGGCAGCCTGCCTTGGGTGTCGCTGGTGCTGGCGCTGAGCTTCGGCTTCTACGGGCTGATTCGCAAACAGGCGCCAGTGGCGGCATTGCCGGGCCTGGTGGTGGAAACCTGGATGCTGGTGCCGCTGGCCCTTGGCTGGCTACTGCTGCACCCGGCGGCGATGAGCGCCCAGGGGGCGTTCTACTCCAGCAGCGAAGCACTGTGGCTGATGGCCGCGGGGCCGGTAACGCTGGTACCGCTGGTGTGCTTCAACGCTGCAGCACGGCACCTGCCGTATACCACCCTGGGCTTTCTGCAGTACCTGGCACCGACGCTGGTATTGCTGCAGGCAGTGCTGTTGTTCGATGAGCACCTGTCCTCAAGCACCTTGGTCGCGTTCATGTTCATTTGGGCAGGCTTGGCAATTTACAGCGTCGACGCGTGGATGAATTTACGCAAGCGGCGCTGATCAAAAAACGATCAAAACCCTGCAAGCCATACGGCTCGTGGCCTACAGCGACATCTCCAAAGGTTATCCACACCCTCGTCCCCGTGCTTTGTGCACAAGCTGCTGATTATTGGGTGTTTTTTGATCAAGAGCGTGCAAGGCATGTGGGATCTGGGCTGGAGAGGTACACCCCCAAGTTATCCACAGGGCCTTCCCCGTGATATTGGGATAACCGCAAGGGGCTGCGATGCAGCCCGTTCGCAGCACAAGGCTGCTCCTACAGGGAATTGCATAACGCCTGTAGGAGCAGCCTTGTGCTGCGAATGGGGCGCAAAGCGGCCCCGGCAATATCGGATCAATCCTCCGCCCGCAACTTCAACTCCACCATCAAATCATCCGCCAGGCTCTCCAGCTTCTGCTGCAGTTCATCCAGCGAAAGGGTCAACGGCAGCGCCAGCAAAGCATCTGCATGAAACAGCGGCTCGCTGCTCATCGGTGCCGGCCGCACCTCAGTGGTAAACCGCTCAAGGTTCACCCCCAGATCCGCCAGCAGCCGGGTAATGTCCCGCACGATGCCCGGTCGGTCATTACCCACCAGCTCCATGGCAATCGGCTTCCAGGTACACGACGGCTCGATGCCGCTCTCGGCAATCAGCACGCGAATGTCATACCGGGCCAGCCCCTGCAACGATGCCACCAGTTCAGCGTAATTCTCAGCCGGCACCGCCACCCGCAAGATGCCGGCAAACTGCCCGGCCATACGCGACATGCGGCTTTCCAGCCAGTTGCCACTGTGGTCGGCGATGCACTGGGCAATGCGTTCGACCTGGCCGGCCTTGTCAGGGGCGATAACAGTCAGTACAAGATGATCCACAAGCCCTTCCTCGTGTCGGGCCGCGCCCGGCGGCAGAAAATCGGGGGATCGAGTCAGTATAGGCAAGGCGCGGCAACCTGCCGCAGGGCGGCCAGCACAACGAATCGTGTACTGTTTCAAGATTTATCTGGAACAATCCACCTGTTTTTTGCGAACATACCCACTCCCAGCGTGACCATACGCGACCAACGGGTCGCATAACGGCGCTTTTAGTCTGATTTTGCCCCGCCTACTGCTTCATGTAGTATCCCGTGGCGCGGACTACAAAACGTCGTTTGGATGTCTGCCAAGGCGCCTGTGAAAATACGCACACTGCCTGCCGGCCTGTCTGGCAAGCCGCACCCAGCCGCGCCCGGTACAGCCCGGGGGCACGCACTGGTGCCGTGTTTAGAGAAGCGCTACAGGCTTAATACAGAAGAGCGAAATAGCTGAGCAGAGTGAGGCAAGCAATGACTGGATACGTTCAAGTCGGTGGCCTTCAGGTCGCCAAGGTCCTGTACGACTTCGTGAACAACGAAGCCATCCCCGGGACCGGCATCGTCGCCGAGCAGTTCTGGGCGGGTGCAGAGAAGATCATCAATGACCTCGCTCCAAAGAACAAAGCCCTGCTCGCCAAGCGCGACGAGCTGCAAGCCAAGATCGACGCCTACCATCAGGCACGCAAAGGCCAGGCCCACGACGCCGTCGCCTACAAAGCATTCCTCCAGGAAATCGGCTACCTGCTGCCACAAGCCGACGATTTCCAGGCCACCACCCAGAACGTGGACGAAGAAATCGCCCACATGGCCGGCCCGCAGCTGGTGGTGCCGGTAATGAACGCCCGCTTCGCCCTGAACGCCGCCAACGCCCGCTGGGGTTCGCTGTATGACGCCCTGTACGGCACCGACGCCATCAGCGATGAAGGCGGCGCCGAAAAAGGCCAGGGTTACAACAAGGTCCGTGGCGACAAGGTCATCGCCTTCGCCCGCGCCTTCCTCGACGAAGCCGCGCCACTGGCCGCCGGTTCGCACGTCGATTCCACCGGCTACCGCATCGAAGGCGGCAAGCTGGTTGTTGCCCTCAAAGGCGGCAGCAACAGCGGCCTGCGTGACGACGCCCAGCTCATCGGCTTCCACGGTGACGCCGCCGCACCAACCGCCGTGCTGCTCAAGCACAATGGCCTGCACTTCGAAATCCAGGTCGATGCGAGCACCCCGGTCGGCAGCACAGACGCCGCTGGCGTCAAAGACATCCTGATGGAATCGGCACTGACCACCATCATGGACTGCGAAGACTCGGTCGCTGCCGTCGACGCCGACGACAAGGTAATCGTCTACCGCAACTGGCTGGGCCTGATGAAAGGCGACCTGGCCGAAAGCGTTAGCAAGGGTGGCAAAACCTTCACCCGCACCATGAACCCGGACCGCGAGTACGCCGCGCCCAATGGCGGCAGCGTTACCCTGCATGGCCGTTCGCTGCTGTTCGTGCGCAACGTTGGCCACCTGATGACCAACCCGGCGATCCTCGATGCCCAGGGCAACGAAATCCCCGAAGGTATTCAGGACGGCCTGTTCACCAACCTGATCGCCCTGCACAACCTCAACGGCAACACCAGCCGCAAGAACACCCGCACCGGCAGCGTGTACATCGTCAAGCCGAAGATGCATGGCCCGGAAGAAGTCGCTTTCGCCGCCGAAATCTTCAGCCAGGTCGAAGACCTGCTGGGCATGCCACGCAACACCGTCAAGGTCGGCATCATGGACGAGGAGCGCCGGACCACGGTCAACCTCAAGTCCTGCATCAAGGCTGCCGCCGAGCGCGTGGCGTTCATCAACACCGGTTTCCTCGACCGCACTGGCGATGAAATCCACACCTCGATGGAGGCCGGCGCCGTGGTGCGCAAAGGCGCCATGAAAAACGAGAAGTGGATCGGTGCCTACGAAAACAACAACGTCGACGTTGGCCTGGCCACCGGGCTGCAGGGCCGCGCGCAAATCGGCAAAGGCATGTGGGCCATGCCCGACCTGATGGCTGCCATGCTCGAGCAGAAGATCGCCCACCCGCTGGCCGGTGCCAACACCGCCTGGGTGCCGTCGCCGACTGCCGCCACCCTGCACGCCCTGCACTACCACAAGGTGGACGTGCAGGCGCGCCAGCGTGAGCTGGCTTCGCGTACCCCGGCATCGGTGGACGACATCCTCGCCATCCCGCTGGCCGCCGACACCAACTGGTCGGACGAAGAAATCCGCAACGAGCTGGACAACAACGCCCAGGGCATCCTCGGCTACGTGGTGCGCTGGATCGACCAGGGTGTGGGTTGCTCGAAGGTGCCGGACATCAACAACGTCGGCCTGATGGAAGACCGTGCCACCCTGCGCATTTCTGCCCAGTTGCTGGCCAACTGGCTGCGTCATGGCGTGGTCAGCCAGGAGCAGGTGCTGGAAAGCCTCAAGCGCATGGCCGTGGTGGTCGACCAGCAGAACGCCGGTGACGCCCTGTACCGCCCGATGGCGCCGAACTTCGACGACAACGTCGCGTTCCAGGCGGCTGTAGAGTTGGTGGTGGAAGGTGGCAAGCAGCCGAACGGCTACACCGAGCCGGTACTGCACCGCCGCCGCCGCGAGTTCAAGGCGCGTAACGGGTTGTAAACCGCAAGGGGCCGCTTTGCGGCCCATTCGCGGCACAAGGCCGCTCCTACAGGGGAATGCATAACCCTTGTAGGAGCGGCCTTGTGCCGCGAATGGGCTGCAAAGCAGCCCCTTTCTGCATCACTCTATTTTCAGTTCTTTCTTCACCAGTTCCAGCAGCTTGCCCAGGTCCACCGGCTTGAGCAGGAAATCCACCACTCCCAGGTGCATCACGTCCACCGCCTCTTTCACATCGGTGTCGCCCGACACCACGATGATCGACAACGCTGCGCGCTCCGACTCGCGAATCTGCCGGATCAGGTCCAGGCCGTCCTCTGGCTGCATGCGCAAATCGGTGATCATCAAAGCAATCCGTTGCTGGTAATGCAGGTACAACCTGGCTTCTTCGGCCCCGTCCGCCCCTACGGCATCAATACCCCGGCTTTTCAGGTAAAGGATCAGTGCCTCGCGGTTCACCGCGTTGTCATCCACCACAAGCACCAATGGCTTGGGGGCGGCAGGCGCACTCACTATGGCCAAGGCCTCGCGCTCGGCGTCACTCAGGATGTCGGTGTGCTCAGGCATGCTTGTCTCGTCAAAATAATTCCGCTTCAGCCTTAGGACCACATTACTCGCGTAACCCGTTTCGCCTTTCGTCGGGTCTTTGACAGGGGCGTTCATAGACTTACGTCCAATGGGCACCACCCCGCCGCGAGCCGACCATGGAGGCAGAGAACAACAAGGCCGGCACCTATATATAGATATATATAGTTCGGCGTAGCGATACGGTCAGTTTCATGAGCAAAAAGGACGCCTACAACCAGGCGGGCAGGACAGCAGTACTGCAGAACATCCAAGGCACCCTGCAGTTCCTGCAGCGCTTTCCGCCGTTCAACCAGATGGAGCACAGCCACCTGGCCTACCTGGTCGAGCAGTGCCAGCTGCGCTTCTATGCCTGCGGCGAGAGCATCGTCAAACCTGCCGACGGGCCGGTCGAGCACTTCTACATCGTCAAGCAGGGCCGCGTGGTTGGCGAGCGCCAGCACCTGGTCAAGCCTGGCGTGGAAACCACCTTCGAAATCACCAGTGGCGAGTGCTTCCCGCTGGCCGCCCTGCTGGGCGAGCGAGCCACCCGCACCGAGCACCTGGCCGGTGAAGATACCTTCTGCCTGCAGTTGAACAAGGCCGCGTTCATCCGCGTGTTCTCGATGTCTGAAGTGTTTCGGGATTTTGCCCTGCGCGGGGTCAGCAGCCTGCTCGACCAGGTCAACCAGCAGGTACGACAGCGCGCTGTGGAAACCCTCGGCACCCAGTATTCGCTGAACACGCCCTTGGGTGAGCTGGCCATGCGTCACCCGGTGGTGTGCGCTGGCGACACGTCCCTGCGCGAGGCCGTGCGGCTGATGCACGAGCAGCAGGTCGGCAGCATCGTGGTGGTCGACGCGCAGCGCTACCCCACCGGCATCTTCACCCTGCGCGACCTGCGCCAGGTGGTGGCCTCGGCGGATGCCGACCTGGGCGCGCCCATCGAGCGGCACATGACCGTCAAACCCTTCTACCTCAGCCCCCAGGCCAGCGCTTTCGACGCGGCCATGGCCATGACCGAGCGGCATATCGCCCACGTGTGCCTGGTGGAAAACCGGCGCTTGTGCGGGGTGGTTTCCGAACGTGACCTGTTCTCGCTGCAACGGGTCGACCTGGTGCACCTGGCGCGCACCATCCGCCATGCGCCCCGGTTGGACACCCTGGTTTCGCTGCGCGGGGAAATCAGCCAGCTGGTCGAGCGCATGCTCGCCCACGGCGCATCGTCCACGCAGATTACCCAGATCATCACCCTGCTCAACGACCACACCGTGTGCCGGGTGATCGAGCTGGCGCTGGCCGAGCGCGGCGACCCGGGCGTGCCGTTCAGCTGGTTGTGCTTTGGCAGCGAAGGGCGCCGCGAGCAGACCCTGCACACCGACCAGGACAACGGCATCCTCTTCGAAGCCGCCGACAGCACCGAAGCCGACGCCATCCGTGCCCGCCTGCTGCCGCTGGCGCAGTACATCAACCAGTGCCTGGCCCAGTGCGGCTTTACCCTGTGCAAGGGCAACGTCATGGCCGGCAACCCTGACTTGTGCCTGTCGCGCAGCGAGTGGGCACGGCGCTTTGCCGGCTTTGTTCGTGAAGCCAGCCCGGAAAACCTGCTGGGTTCGAGCATCTACTTCGACCTGCGCGTGGTGTGGGGCGATGAGCAAGGTTGCGAGCAACTGCGCCAGGGCCTGCTGGACCAGGTGGCCGACAACCGCATCTTCCAGCGCATGCTGGCTGACAATGCCCTGCGCCAGCGCCCGCCGGTGGGTCGCCTGCGCGAGTTCGTGCTGACCCGCCAGGGCAACGACAAGGCCGCCACCCTCGACCTCAAGGTCCAGGGCCTGACGCCCTTCGTCGACGGTGCCCGGCTATTGGCGTTGGCCAATGGCGTCGGCGCCTGCAATACCCTGGAGCGGCTGCGCCAGCTGGTGGCCAAGGGCGTGATCGAGCCACTGGATGGCGCGGCCTATGAAGAGGCTTACCACTTCATCCAGCAAACCCGTATGCAGCAGCACCAGCGCCAGGCTCGCGACAACCTGCCTTACTCCAACCGCCTCGACCCGGACAGCCTCAACCACCTGGACCGGCGCATCCTGCGCGAGGCGCTGCGCCAGGCCCAGCGCCTGCAAAGCAGCTTGAGCCTGCGGTACCAGCTATGAGCCTGTTCGCCTGGCTGCGCCCCAGCGCGCCCGAACTGGACCACGCCACACGCCAGCGCCTGGCCCGGCTGCCCAAGCCCGCGCCGCTGGGGGTATGTACCCTGCGCGAACAGCGCTGGGTGGTGCTGGACCTGGAAACCAGCGGCCTCAACCCCAACCGTGACCAGGTATTGTCGATCGGGGCAGTGGCTATCGAGGACGGTGCCATCGACTTTGCCCAGCAGTTCGAGCGTACGCTGCACCGGCCTTTGCAGAAGACCAACGCCAGCGTGCTGATCCATGGCCTGGGCCCCAGCGCCCTGGCCGCCGGTTGCGACCCGGCCGAGGCCTTGCTCGATTTGCTCGATTTCATTGGTAACAGCCCGGTGCTGGCGTTTCATGCGCCCTTCGACCAGCGCATGCTGGCCCGGGCGTTGAAGGAGAGCCTTGGGCATCGCTTGCAGTCACTGTTCCTCGACGTTGCCGAACTGGCGCCGATGCTCAACCCCGACACAGTGCTGCGCGAGGCCGGGCTGGATGACTGGGTGGCGCGGTTTGGCTTGCAGGTGGAAGAGCGCCACCATGCCAGTGCCGATGCCCAGGTGACCGCAGAGCTGGCGCTGATCCTGTTCAGCCAGGCCCGGCGCCAGCAGCTGGACAGCCCGTTGCAGGTTGAGCAGCGGTTGCGCGGGTGGCGGCGGCGCCAAGCACAGAGCCATGGGTTGTAGGGCTTTTCCATGATGGCAATCCGATAAGCGTCCATTGCACCCACCCCCTCCCCTCTGCAACAATCGCGAATAGTTATCGTTAGTTAATGCATTCGTTCCGGGGGGACGCTGCTTGTCTTCTGCACACAGCCCACACGCCGATCTGGTCGGTGCGCTATACCGCGACCACCGCGGCTGGTTGCTCGCCTGGCTGCAGCGCAGCATGGCCTGCCGCCAACGTGCCGAAGACCTGAGCCAGGACACCTTCGTGCGCCTGCTCGGCCGTGAGCAGCTGGACACGCCCCGCGAACCTCGCGCTTTTCTGGCCGCCGTGGCCAAGGGGCTGATGTTCGACCACTTCCGCCGCGCCGCGCTGGAACAGGCCTACCTGGCCGAGCTGGCGCTGATCCCGGAAGCCGAACACCCTTCACCAGAAGTGCAGCACCTTATCCTCGAAGACCTCAAGGCCATCGACCGCCTGCTCGGCAAGCTGTCGAGCAAAGCCCGCGCAGCGTTCCTGCACAACCGCCTGGACGGCATGGGCCATGCCGAAATCGCCGAGCGCCTGGGCGTTTCGGTATCGCGGGTGCGCCAGTACATCGCCCAAGGCATGCGCCAATGCTATGTGGCCCTGTACGGGGAGCCGACGTGAGCAATGCACCGGTTTCGTCCCAGGTACTGGAAGACGCCATCGCCTGGAAACTCAGCCTCGGCGACGCCAGCGGCACGGCCGATGAACGCAGCGAATTCATGCGCTGGCATGCCGCCAGCGAAGAACACGCGCGTGCCTGGCGCCAGCTCGGCGCCATGGACCAACGCGTCAGTGCGGCAGCCGGCCCGGCACGCCAGGCCTTGTTGCAATCACGCGCCGGCCTGCGTCGACGCATCGGCAAGGTGGGCGGCGGGCTGGCCGGCATGTTCCTGCTCGGCTCGCTGCTGGCGTGGGTCGGTGCCCCGGCGCTGGCCCCCAGCTACTGGCTGGCCGACCAGCGCACGGCCACGGGCGAACTGCGTACCCTGCGCCTGGAAGACGGCACACTGCTGAGCCTGAACACCCACACCGCCGTGGACATCGACTACGCGGGCGAGCAGCGGGTAATCGTGCTGCACCAGGGCGAGATCTCGGTCGAAACCGGCCACCAGGACCCGCGCCCGCTGCTGGTACGCACCGACGACGGTCGCCTGCGCCCCCTTGGCACGCGCTTCCTCGTGCGCCGCGAAGCCGCCGGTACGCGCCTGGAAGTACTGCAAGCCTCGGTCGCAGCCATGCCGCACAACAGTGGCGACGAGCAAGTGCTGCGCGAAGGCCAGCAGGTGCTGATGAATGCCAACGGCCTCGGCCAGGTCGGCACGGTGCCTGCCGGCGCCGATGCCTGGACCCGCGGCATGCTGGTAGTGGACAACGTGCGCCTGGGCGACCTGCTGGCCGAACTTGGCAAATACCGCAGCGGCTACCTGGGGGTAGACGAGCAAGTCGCCGACCTGCGCGTGACCGGCAGCTTCCCGCTGACCAACACCAACCTGGCGCTGGAGTCGCTGGTCCCGGCCTTGCCGGTGAAGATCGAGCGGCATACCCAGTGGTGGGTGAACGTCGTTCCCAAATAAACCTTCTCTGGCCTCTTCGCGGGCTCGCCCGCTCCCACAGGTGTTTCACAGTGCCTGGCCCCGTGGGGTCCCTGTGGGAGCGGGTTCACCCGCGAAGAGGCCAGTGCAGGCAAATATTCATTTCAAATAATTCTCAATATTTTTCAGATTCACCCTGTCACTTTTCAATTCTCGCTCGGCAAGGAAGCAGCAAGCACTTACCCGTCGAGGAACCGCCGCATGTCCCGTGCCGTTGATCGTATCCTGCGCCCCAGTTTGATGGCCCTGGCCATCGGCCTGGCTGCCCCGCTGGCAAGCCCCGCCTTGTTCGCCGCCGAGCAATCCACTGCCCGCGCCTACAACCTGCCCAGCGCGCCGCTAGCCACCACCCTCAACCAGATCGCCAGCCAGGCCGGCATTGCCCTGGCCATCGATCCGGCACTGGTCAGCGGCCGCACCTCGGCCCCGGTAAGCGGCCAGTACGACGGCCTTGGCGCCCTGCAAGCAGCCCTGCGCGGTACCGGCCTGCAGTTGCAACAGAGCAGCGTGGGTAGCTACAGCCTGGTGGCTGTGCCGGATGGCACCCTGGCGCTGCCGGAAACCACCGTGGACGCCGCCAGCGTTTCTGAAAGTGCCTGGGGCCCGGTAGAGGGTTACCTGGCCAAGCGCACTGCCGCTGGCACCAAGACCGACACCGCGCTGGTGGAAGCCCCCCGTTCCATCTCCATCGCCACCCGCGAGCAGATGAAAGACCGCGGTGTGCACAGCCTGGATGACGCCGTGCGCTACATGCCCGGCATCGTGTCGGCCAGCTTCGGCAGCGACACGCGCTATGACTGGATGCGCGTGCGCGGCTTCGAGCCCACCCAGTTCCTCGATGGCCTGCCGCTGCCACGCGGCGTGTACGCCAACCCCAAAGCCGAAACCTGGAACCTCGACCGCCTCGCCCTGCTGCGTGGCCCGGCCTCCTCGATCTATGGCCAAACCCCGCCCGGCGGCCTGCTGGACATGGTCAGCCGTCGGCCGCAGGCCGAAAGCGAGCACGAGATTGAACTGCAGTACGGCAGCGACAACCACCGCCAGATCAACTTTGCCAGCACTGGCAAGATCGACGATGAAGGCCGCTTCCTTTACGGCGTCAGCGGTGTGATCCGCGACGGTGGCACGCAGATCGACCACATCGACGACAAGCGCTACAACATCGCCCCAAGCCTGACCTGGAACATTGACGAAGACACCACTCTGACCTTCCTCACCCAGTTCACCCGCGACGATACCGGCGCCACCAGCCAGTTCCGGCCAATCCAGGGCACCAAGATCGACATGCCGTTCGGCAAGATCTCGCACCACAAGAACCTGGGTGACCCTGATTACGAGTTCTACGACCGCACTTATTACGCACTGGGCTACGCCTTCGAACACCGCATCAACGACGTGTGGCAGTTCCGTCAGAACCTGCGCTACACCAAGTCGGACCTGGCGTTCCAGACCATCACACCAGGCAGCTACTACCAGCCCGGTGGCCCGGTGAAAGACGATGGCACGGTAAGCCGCATGTCCACCAACACTGACGAAGACATCAGCCAGTTCGCCGTGGACAACAACTTCCAGGCCGACTTCGCCACCGGGGACATTACCCACACCCTGCTGATCGGCCTGGACCACCAGCGCGTCAATACCAACTACCTGTCGATCTTCGGCTTCAACGTGCCGGACAGCAACGTCAACAATCCAGTCTACGGGCTGCCGATCACCCGCCCGGATCGGTCGACCGCGTTCTACGACTACAACCAGAAATCCCGCCAGACCGGCCTGTATGTTCAGGACCAGATGGCGCTCGGCAACTGGCGCCTGACCTTGGGCGGTCGTGAGGACTGGGTACATACCGGTACCAGGTATCTCAACCAAGGTGATGCCACCAATACCCAGCGCGACAAGAAGTTCAGCGGCAACGCGGCTCTCAGTTACGTGTTCGATTCGGGCTTCGTGCCGTACCTCTCGTATGCCGAGTCCTTCCAACCTGCCAGCAATGCCAGCGCTTCTGCGACCGAGTCGTTCAAGCCGACAGAGGGCCAGCAGTGGGAGTTGGGCGTCAAGTACCAGCCACCGGGCTCCAACACGCTGCTGTCGGCAGCTGTGTATGACCTGACCCAGAAGAACGTCTCGGTCACCAACAACGTGGGTGGCGTAACCGTCACCAGCCAGAGCGGCGAAGTGAAAGTCCACGGCCTTGAGCTTGAAGCGGTTTCCGACGTTACCGAAAACCTGAAAGTGATTGCCGCTTACACCCTGGCCAAATCTGAAGTGCAGGACGGCCTCTACAAAGGTAACCGCTTGCAATTGATGCCTAACCAGCAAGCCTCGGTATGGAGTGACTACACCTGGCACTCCGGCGTGCTCGACGGCTTCGGCATTGGCCTGGGCGCGCGTTATACCGGCAATACCTACGGTGACCAGGGCAATACCTACCTGGGCAAGGCCAAGGCCTACACCGTGTTCGATGCGTCGGTGCATTACGACCTGGGTCGCCTGAACAGCAGCCTGAAGGGCGCGTCGGTGGCGGTCAATGCCACCAACCTGCTGAACAAGGATTACCTCTCTACCTGTGACTCGTACTACTGCTACTACGGCGATGAGCGCAGCGTTGTCGCCAGCGCCACTTACAAGTTCTGAGTGAGCGGGGGCCGCTTTGCGGCCCTTTCGCGACACAAGGCCGCTCCTACAGGGGATCGCATTCTCATGTAGGAGCGGCCTTGTGTCGCGAAAGGGCTGCGCAGCAGCCCCACGATCCAACAGACAAAAATCGGTACCGTGATGAAAAGCCCAACCATCCGCCGCTGGTCCGTGATCCATACCTGGAGCAGCCTGGTCTGTACCCTGTTCCTGTTGCTGCTGGCACTCACCGGCCTGCCGCTGATCTTCCACCACGAACTCGAACAACTGCTCGGCGACGCCCCCGAACTGCGCGTAATGCCGGCAGGCACCCCGCACCTCGACCTGCAGCAGCTTGTAGTCAAAGCCGAACAGCACCGCCCCGGCGAGGTGATGCAGTACTTTGGCTACGACGAAGACGAACCCAACGGCGTGGTCGCCATAACCGCAGCCACGGCCGACACCGATCCCAACCTGTCGCACACCTTCATGCTTGACGCCCGCACCGGCGAAGCGGTGGCCATGCCGGCTGCCAATGGCGGTTTCATGATGATCATGCTGCGCCTGCACGTGGACATGTTCGCCGGCCTGCCCGGCAAGCTGCTGCTGGCCTTCATGGGCATACTGTTCATTGTCGCGATCGTATCCGGCACCGTGCTCTATGCGCCGTTCATGCGCCGCCTGGACTTCGGCACCGTGCGCCACGAAAAGTCGCGCCGCCTGCGCTGGCTCGACCTGCACAACCTGCTCGGCGTGGTCACCCTGGCCTGGGCGTTGACGGTGGGCGTGACCGGTGTGATCAGCGCCCTGTCCGACTTGGTCATCGCCGCCTGGCGCAACGACAGCCTGGCCACCATGGTCGCGCCTTACCGCGATGCCCCGCCGCTCACCGAGCGCGCGCCAGCCACACGCCTGCTGGAGATTGCCGAACAGGCCGCCCCCGGCATGCGCCCGGACTTCATCGCCTTCCCCGGTACGCGCTTCTCCAGCGAGCACCACTACGCGGTGTTCATGAACGGCTCCACCCATCTGACGTCGCACCTGTTCACGCCGGTGCTGATCGACGCCCGCACCCTTGAAGTGACTGCGGTAGGCGACCGCCCCTGGTACATGGACGCGCTGGGCCTGTCGCAGCCGCTGCATTTTGGCGACTACGGCGGCCGGCCGATGCAGATCCTCTGGGCCGTACTGGACGTGCTTACCATCATCGTGCTCGGTAGCGGCCTGTACCTGTGGTGGGGCAAGCAGCGCAAACCCAGAGAGGCGCGAACATGAGCCACAAGTCGCAATCCACTGCGCGCCTCTTCGCCTGGCCAGCGTTGATCGCCCTGCTGGGCTTTCTGGGGCTGTTCGCCGCCCTGCTGGGCGACGGAGGTTGGGATGTGCTGGCCTGGGCCGGTTTGGGCCTTCCGGCCCTGCTGAGCCTGCGCGGGCTTTTCTGGCGTCGGCGGCGCTAGCCGGCTACCACCGCGCAGCCACGGGTATTGCCAAGCATGGGGCTTTCCTCAACCAAGGATCAGCCCCATGCGCCCCCTCGAACTCCTGGAACAGATCGACCAACAGATTGGTGACCTGCTCGACGGCCTCCCCACCCTCGACCTCAAACAACCCATTACCCCCGCCACGCGCACCTGGCTGCACGGCGAACTGGCCAGTTTCTGGACCACGGCCGATGAGCAAGGCATCACACCCCGGCAGCAGCTGCTGACACTGCGCAAGGCGCTGATGCTGAGCGAGATCGAGTTGCGCCTGGCCGACCAGACCTTGAGCAACGGGCTGGCCGGGCAGTTGCGGGCCTGCCTGGAGCAGCCGCTGCCCTCCCAACGCCGGCACCTGCCCCTGGCCGAGCGGCCGCAGGTCTACCGCGTCCTGCTGGAAGACAGACAGCCCAACTGGCGCAGTTACCTGCCAGGCACGCTGGTCATCGTTGCCAGTACCACAGAGGGGCATATGCTCACGGCTGAAGACTCCACTGGCAGCGCGCTGCTGTGCAGCTTGTCACAGGGTATCGAGGCCTTCGATTCCCTTACCGCATTGCACAAAGAGCTCTGCGAACGCCTGGAGGATCCGCTCCAGAGCAGGCCACTGCTGCACCTGTACCTTGATGAACAGGCCGACCGCGCTCGCCGCTCACAACGCCTGCGCTATGACTGGTACGCCGACAGCCTGCTGGAAGCTCAGGTCGACTGCGTGATCGAGGCCCAGCGCCAGCGGTTGAGTGAACCTGGTTTGTGGGGCATCGATACAGCCGACCAGCACACCCGCTTGAGCAAGGCCATTGCGCTTGGAAACGAAGTCGGCGCCAAACCCATACTGCAGACACGCTACTCGCAACTGCTTGAAAAGAACCTGCCAAACTGGCTGCGCAATACCTCGGCACAAGGCTTGAGCCATATCATGCAGACTCTGCAGGAGCTGGTGGCCACCGCCGAGCGGGCTGCAGCACCCGGGGTGCTAAGCCTCAACGATTTCAAGCAACGCAACAGCCTGCTGGCCTGGGCCAATGCACGCTTGCGCGAGCGCCTGAGCCATGACCTGGGGTACGACACAGACCCTCGCGAGATTCAGGTCAGCATCGTCCGCGCCCGTCGCATCGGAGCCATCATGCATCCCTTCGCTACCTCCTCCTATGTCGCTTATGCCGGCATGCAACGGCTGGGGGACGAGATGGTGGAAATGGTCGAGGAAAGCAACACCCTCGAACAACTGGCGCTGAAGAACCTGCCATGGTTCGATACCGACTACTGGCTTACCGCACGCGTTGTCCATGCCCATGGGAATGTCATACCAGCTGGGCTCACGCCGCCCTATGTGAAAAGCATGATCCGGGAGCTGAACGTGGGCGACAGTTATGCAAAGTACCTGCACACCCAGCTGATCAGCTCTCGAGCGGGCAAGTGGCGCCAGACCGCACACAGCCGGGTAAACCTGGCGCGCATGCGCGCAGAAGCAGTCAAGGCGCGCTATGCCGGGCACTTCGGCGATGACCCCTTCGAGCATGGCTACAACTGGGTATGCGCAGTGCTGGACCAACCGCACAATGCCTTGCGCGCCCCGGTAGCGGGCTACCCGGTCACGGTTCGGCAACCGAACATCATGGGCCACACCCTGCAGGGCGTGCTGTTGCTAAATTGCCCCGCCTACAAGTCCCAGGCATGCGTGCTGTACACACCCGATGCCCCTGACCGCAGGGCCTGGCGCCGCTTTCGCACAACCCGCGACCTGCTTCGTACCTTGCGCCAGCAACCTGTGTTGAAAGCGTACGTGACACAGCGCCTGCCCTTGCTTCCCGCTGCCACGGTGCAGCGCCTGATGGACAAGGGGCGCCTGGGCACCCATGTGAAAACCCCTGCGGTCAACGACGACCTGTTCTTCGCCTGCTACCGGGCCGAGGTTCAGGCGCTGATTGCCCAGGCCGATGCCGACAGCATGACAACACGGGAAGTGAATGCTCAATCTGTCATCGCGCTGAGCTGGCGCCTGGTGGACTTCATCAGCCTGCTCCTGCCCAGTCGCGCCCTGCTGGCGTTGTCGATCGGCCGCATGGCCATCGACATCTGGGACGGCGCGCAGGCTTTCAAGCAGGAGGATGCCGAAGGGGTGATGCGACACGCCTACAACGCCCTCAGCCACCTCAATGATGCAGCGATCAGTTATGTAGGCTCCGGCCTGCTGCGACGCTCGTTGCGTGGCATGCCCAAACAACCGCCATTGCCATTGCCCGCGCGCTTACAGGCACAACCCGACAGCAGCAACCTGCGCTATCGCATAGACGGGATCTACGGTGAAGGGGTGTACGAACAGCGCTCGGCTTTTGGCGGGCTGTCGTTGTACTTCGTCAAGGATAACCACAACCGTTACTACAAAGTGAGCTTCGACGGCTACCGCTGGCGGGCCATCGACCCTGACCAGCCGGATGCCTACTTGCACCAGCCGCTCAAGCGCCAAGCCGACGGGCAATGGGTAATCGACTCTCCGTTGCACTGGTACGACGGGCTACCCGACCTGACGCAGTTGCTGCAGGCCTGTTACATGCAAGCGCCACTGGCGGGCACACCCCTGAACATCGAACAGGGGTTGTACCTGGCTGACGATCAGCTGTACCTGGCGCTCGAGGGCGGGCAGTTACCTTTACGCAGCCACCTGCTGCCGGACCGTTACCATTTGCAGATTGCTGTCGCCATCAATGCTGGCGTGGTGCCTTGGGCGGTGCTGCGCCATGAGAACGGCCAGTGGCTGATACGCGTTCGCCAAGCGGGGCGCAGCAGCGACTGGCTGGCATTGCCCGATCAGCCACTGCCAGCCCGCTGAATGGCCGAACTGCGGGCCTTACTCGCCCAGCTTGGGCAATAACCGGTCCAACCGTTGATGCAAGGCACTGCCACTCGGCCAGTTACGCAGCAGCCGTGCCCGGTCACGGGCATAGGCCGGGGCGAAGCTGAGCTGGGTGGCGTGCTGGCACATGGCATCAAGGTCGATCAGCGACCACCGGCCATTGTCCCAGAACAAGTTGTGGCCCTTGAAGTCGCCATGGCTGATGCGTTCGCGAATCAGCTGTTGCATCACATGCACCAGGGCATCCACCTGCTCTTCAGGTGCATCACCGTTTTCAACGTAGGGTGCAAAGCATGCCGTCAGGTCCGGGCCATCGACATACTCGGTGACCAGGTAGGCACGGCTGCGCAGCCCCATGACCCGTTGTTCCAGCACCGCCAACGGCTTGGGTGTGGCGATGTCGAGGAACTCCAGGCGGTGGCCTTCGATCCACGAATGCCAGGCCCGGCTCGGGCGCCAGAAGCGCTTGAACCAGTGCGCGGTGTTCTTGATGTTATAGCGCTTGAGCACCAGCTTGCGACCGTTCACCTCGATGCGCGCCACGCTGGCGGCACCACCGGTCTTGTACAGGTGGCCCTTGTCGATCAGCGCATCGGCCTGCTCCAGCACCGGCTGCATGGCGTCGACTTCGCTGCGGCGGATCGCCTGCAAGCCCGAGAGGCTGCGCTGGACGCTGAACAGGCTGCACTCGCGGCCCGCTTTGTCCAGGTAGTCCTTCTGGCGCCAGTTGCGCACCTTGTCCACCTGCTTTTGCAGGGCTTCCAGTGGCAACGCATGCTCGGCGTTGGCCAGCAGGTAGTGCACCAACAGCTCTTCGATAAACGGTTCCAGGCGCTTGGGCAGCTGGGCAAAGAAGATGCCGAGATTTTCCAGTACCCGTGGGCGTGACAGCTGCTGGCCCGGCGTTTCAGCCTTGATGCCGGCCCCATCGATCAGGTACAGCTTGCCGCCATGGCGCAGCAGGTTGTCCAGGTGCAGGTCTTCTTGCCACAGGCCCTGGGCGTGCATGTGCGCGACAGCAGTCAGCGCTTCGCCCAGCACCAGGTGTTGCTCGTCAGCCAGCACCGGCAGGTTTTCCACCGCCGCCCAGGCATCGGCCAGGCTTTCGGCACCGTCGAGGAACTCGAACAGCAGCCAGCCACCCTCGCCTTCCTTGAGGCCATCGGCCAACAGCTTTGGCGTGGTCAGGCCTTGCTCGGCCAGCAGTTTCACACCTTGCAGCTCACGCTGGAAATGCCGGGCGGCGTTACCGCCCACCAGCAGCTTGGCCAGCACCGGGGTACCGCGCCACACTCCGGCGCCAACATAGCGCTGGCCCGGCAACACGCGCAGCAGGCTGAGCAGTTGCAGCTCGGCGCTGCCGGCGGCATCCGCCAAAGTGATACTCAGGGGCAACGACGGGCTGCGCCCGGCATCTTTCAGTTCGGACAAACGCATCAGCGGGTCTCTTTTTCACGACGGCGTTGCGTCAGGCGTTGCAACCAGGTGTTGACCAGCGTGCTGTCAGCCGGCTGCGCCAGGTAGGTCGCCAGCATTGTGCGCACATCGGCCTCGCTCCAGGCCGGGGCGCGGCGCAGCAGCGGCTCCAGGTCCTTGAGGCGGTCACGCATGCCGAACAGCAATGGCCGGGTCTTTTCCAGGTCGATCAGTTGCGCGTCCCAGCCTTCACGGCGCTGGCGCAGGAAAATGTGCTTGGGGTAGAAGCAGCCATGCACCTGGCCGGCGCTGTGCAGGGTGCGCGCCAGCTGGCCGCACGCCTTGAGGATGCCATTGCGTTCGGCATCGCCCAGCTGTGGCCACTGGGCCAGCAGGCTGTCGAGGTCGGCCCACTCGTCCAGCGCGCGGGTCATCAGGATGGCCCGGTGCTTGCCGCCCTGCTTGCGCTCGCCATAGAACACCGCCTGCAAGGCCGGAATGTGCAGCTTCTGGTAGCGGCTGATGTTGCGGAATTCGCGGGCGAAGGTGGGCTCGCCAAACGGCCGGTGCAGGGTGCGGGTCAGGTAGTCGCTCTGGCGCTTGAGGTAGTAGCCCTTGCCTTCGAGCTCCAGGCGGAACACGCTGCTCCAGCCGCCACGGCCGGTGTTGGGTTCATCCACTGCCTCAAGTTGCAAGGCCCACAGCGCCTCGAAGTCGTCCAGGCCATGGCGTTTGAGCAGCGCGAGGTCCGCGCTGGCCAGGTAATCGGTCATTCCCTTCCCTCGAAAAAGCCCAGCACCTGGCGAATGCGCTTCTTGTCACGCTCATTCAGCCGGTCGCGGCCACGGTATTGCAGATAGAAACGCAGGCGCTGGGTGGCCGACAGATGGTATTTGGCCACTTTGTCCAGGCACGCCAGGTCCTTGATCATCCGGTGCCGCCACATGAAGCCGCGCCAGAAGTCGCCGGTGGGGCAGTCGATGAAGAATAGCGTGCCCTGGTCATCGACCAGCAGGTTGCGCCACTTCAGGTCATTGTGAGCAAAGCGGTGCTCGTGCATGACCCGGGTATGGCGCGCCAGCTGGCGGCTGAGGTGGTCGACCCAGACCCGGTCGGCCAAGCGCGCATCGTTGCGCTCGGCCAGCGCCGACAAGTCTTCTGTGTTCGGCAGCTCGCGGGTGATCATTGCCCCGCGAGCAAAGGCCAGGCCATTGCGCTCCAGGCCCCAGGCCACCACTTCGGCGGTAGGGATGCCCCACTTGGCGAATTGCTTGAGGTTCTGCCATTCGGCCTTGATGCGCGGCCGGCCCAGATAGCGGCGCATGTGCTTGCCGGCCCCGGTGTAGCGCTTGACGTAGTAGTTGACCCCATCACGCTCGATGCGCACCACCTCGCTGAGCGGGTCGCGGGTCAGGCGTTCGCCTTGCAGGGCAAATACCGCATCGAGGCTGCCGAAGTCCGTCGCCAGGTGTTCGTAACCCGGCGCCAGTGTCCAGCCCGCCATCAGAGCGCATCCCCGTAGCGTTGCTTGCGGTTGTAGAGTTTCTGCGCCTTGCGCTCCAGCCAGGCGAGCAACTGGGCTTCGTCCTTCAGCACTTGGCGCAGCGGGCGCTGGAAGTAACCCCGCAAAAAGCGCAGCTTGTCGCGCTGGGTCAGGCCGATGTCCAGCGCCGAGAAGTACAGCGCGGCCAGGTCCTTGTCGCGCCAGCGGCGGCTGATTGTCGGCCGGGTCTGAGCGCGGTGCAGGTCGATGACCGACAGCCTGAAGTCATCCGCCGTCACCGGGCGGTCGGTGTGCAGCAAGAAATGGCAGATGTAGCAGTCGCGGTGGTTGACCCCGGCGCGGTGCATGCCGCCGGTCATCTTTGCCACTTCGGCGATCAGCGCACGCTTCAGGCGCGGCTCGGGCGGCTGCTTGACCCAGTCGATACTGAAGTCTTCCAGGCTGATGGTCGGCGCCAATTCTTCGGTGATGATGAACGAGTGCTGCGTGGCCGGGTTGCTGCCACGCTCACCATAGGCCACTGCGGTCATGGTCGGCACACCCACCTCGTGCAGGCGCTGGATAGCCCGCCATTCCTGGCCGGCACCGAGCACCGGCAGCTTGGCGGTGAACAGGTTCTTGAAGATCTCGCCCCAGCCGATGCCGCGGTGGATTTTGACGAAAAAGCCCTCGCCAGCCACTACGGTACGCAGCGTGCGGCGCCCTTCCAGCTCGCGATAAACCTCGCCTTGCAGCGCTTCTACGGCATCGAAGGCATCACGCCCGGCCCACAGGCGCTTGAACGGTTCGGCCAGTATCAGCTTCATACGGTTTTCTGCCCCAGGATCACGTCGGCAGCATGCTGCGGCATGCTGTACAGATCGGCGGTTTCAGCAAAAGCCAGGCCGTTGCGCGACCAGCTGTCGCGGGCCTGCGGGTCTTCTAGCATGCGTTGCAGGTAGCCGTTGAGCTGGTCCTGTTCGAACGGTTCGTCCAGCACCAGGCCACAATCGGCCTCGGCAATGTAATGGGCGTAGCCGCACACCTTGGACACCAGCACCGGCAGGCCGGCCACCAGCGCTTCCAGCAGCACGGTGCCGGTGTTTTCGTTGTACGCCGGGTGAATCAGCAGGTCGGCACCCAGCAGGAAGCGCGGGATGTCGCTGCGGCCCTTGAGGAACTGCACCTGGTCGCCCAGGCCCAGGGTGGCGCTTTGCAGCTGGAACACCTTGGGGTCGTCCTGGCCGATCACCATCAGCTTCGTGCGTTTGCGCAGGGCCGAGGGCAGCGCGGCCAGCGCCTTGAGGCTGCGGTCGACACCCTTGGTCTTGAAGCCAGAGCCAATCTGTACCAGCAACAGGTCGTCATCGCCCAGGTTGAATTCCTTGCGGAACCCGGCGCGGATCTCGGCGGCATTGGTCGGCGCACGGCGGTCCTGGGAAATGCCCGGCGGGAGCAGGTGGAAGCGCTCCACCGGGGTGCCGTAATGCTTGATGAACAGCGGCTGCTGCACCTCGGAAATCATCAGCACTTCGGTGTGGGCGTCCTTGGCGAACACCGCACGCTCGTACTCGGCAAAGTGCCGGTAGCGGCCCCAGCGGCGGTACAGGCCGCCACGCAGGGTCTGCGCCTTGTCTTCGAAGCAGCCGTCGGCGGCGTAGTACACGTCCAGCCCCGGCATCTTGTTGAAGCCGATCAGGCGGTCGACCGGGCGCTTGGCCAGGTCGGCGGCCATCCAGGCGCTGAGCTTCTCGTTGCGACGGTGGTTGAAAATGGCCTTCACCGGCGCCACCAGCACTTCGAAGCCCGGCGGAATGTCACCCTCCCAGATCAGCGTGTACACACGGATCTGGTGGCCCCGCTTCTGGCATTCCAGGGCAATGCGCATGAAATCGCGCTGCAGCCCGCCAAAGGGGAAATATTTGTAAAGCACGAAAGCCAGTTGCATCAACGGACATCCTCAGCCAGCAGCAACGCGCTCAAGCGGCCCGCCACATGCTCGGGATTCAGGCGAGTGAAGCACAGCGGCCACTCGCGTTTCAGATCGAACCGGCGCAGGTCGTCAGCGCTCGGTTTATAGGTGCACTTCTTCTGCAGGCAGGGAGCGCAAGGCCAGTCACTGGCCTGGTGAATCTGGGTCCGTCCGTAGGCACCGGTCAGGCCCGGGTTGGTCGGGCCGAACAGCGAAATGGTCGGCACATCGAGTGCCGCTGCCAGGTGGCCAAGGCCGGTATCGACCGCCACACAGGCTTTTGCCGCCGCCAATACACGGGCAACGCCGGCAAGGTTCAATTTGGGGAGCACCTGGCAGTTGTTCAAGCCCTGTGCAATGCGCTCGGCGCGCGCCTTTTCGGCCGGGTTGCCCCAAGGCAGGCGCACTTCCAGCTTGCGCCGGCCCATGCGCTCGGCCAGCTCGCGCCAGTAGGCTTCGGGCCAGTGCTTGGTCGCCCAGGTGGTGCCATGCAAAAACACCACGTAAGGCGCGGCGGGCGGCAATTGCAGGCGCTCCAGGTCCAGCCCGTAGTCGCCAATGCCTTCTGGCAAGTCGTAGGCCAGGGCCATGGCGAACAGCTGGCGCACCCGCTCCACCGCGTGCTGGCCGGTGGCAACCGACAGGCGCCGGTCATAGAAGCGGCTGGCCCAGCCTTCGCGGGCCGAGTAACGGTCCAGGCCGGCGACCGGGGCCTTCACGTAGCGGGTCAGCCAAGCCGACTTGACCAGGCCCTGGGCGTCAATCACCAGGTCGTACTTGCGCTCGCGCACACGCTGCTTGAACGCCTTCCACTCGCCGCTCTTGAGGGTTTGCCAAAGGTTCTTGCGCCAGCGGCGGATGGCCACCGGGATAACCTGGTCGACCGCAGGGTGCCAACTGGGGATTTCGGCGAAGCCTTCTTCCACCACCCAGTCGAAACGAATGCCCGGGATGGCGTGGGCAGCATCGGTGAGCGCCGGCAGGGTGTGGATCACATCACCCAGCGACGAGGTCTTGATGATCAGTACCCGCACTTAGTCGACCTCAGCCACGGTATCGATCAGGTCCGGCCCGCTCAGGCTGTGCAGGGCGGCGATGACTTTGCCAGGTTCCAGCAGGCGCAGGCAGTTGTAGTGGCCGAAACGGCAGGTGCGGTCGAAGCATGGGCTGCACTCGATACCAGTGCGCACCACCTCTACCTGGTCGGCCAGCGGCGGGGTGAAGCCGGGCGACGTCGAGCCGTACACCGCCACCAGCGGGCGGTTCAGCGCGGCGGCCACGTGCATCAGGCCGGAGTCGTTGGACACCACGGCATGGGCACAAGACATCAGGTCGATGGCCTCGGCCAGCGAGGTTTCACCGGCCAGGTTGGACGATTCTTCGCGCAACCCCGGGATCAGCCGGTCACGGATCTGCTCGCCGACCGGGTGGTCGTTCTTCGAGCCGAACAGCCACACCTGCCAGCCCTGGCGGATCATCGCATCGGCCACGGCAGCGTAATGCTCGACCGGCCAACGCTTGGCTTCGCCGAACTCGGCGCCCGGGCACAGCGCCAGCACCGGGCGGTCCAGCTCCAGGCCGAACTTGGCCAGTGCGGCATCGCGGCTTTGCGCTTCGATCTGCAGGCTGGGGCGCGGGTACGGCTGCGGCAGCTCGGCGCCGGGCGCGTAGGCCAGGGCCATGAAGCGCTCGATCATCAGCGGGTAGCGGGCCTTGTCCAGCTTGCGCACATCGTTCAGCAGGCCGAAGCGCAGTTCACCGCGCCAGCCGGTACGCTTGGGGATGCCAGCGAAGAACGGCACCAACGCCGACTTCAGCGAGTTGGGCAGCAGGATGGCCTGGTCGTACTGGCCGACCAGGGATTTGCCGATGCGCCGACGCGTAGCCAGCTCCAGTGCGCCGTGGCCGAGCGGGAAGCTCAAGGCTTGGCGTACCTCGGGCATACGCTCCAGGATCGGCCGGCTCCACTCGGGGGCCAGCACGTCGATCACGCAGTCGGGGTGCTGCTGTTTCAGGCACTGGAACAAGGTCTGCGCCATCACCATGTCGCCGACCCAGCTGGGGCCAATGATCAGTATTCTCATGCTTAGTCCAGAAACGCTCGGGGAGGCTACAGGCTGCGGTACAGCCTGGCCTCCCCTCTTTATATTCAGGCTATGTGGCGGACAGTGTACCACCGGTGGTGAGGCATGAGCCTTTGGGGCTGCTTAGCAGCCCATTCGCAGCACAAGGCTGCTCCTACAAGGGATCGCGTTCCCCTGTAGGAGCAGCCTTGTGCTGCGAATGGGCCGCAAAGCGGCCCCAGCAATCTCAAGTCAACCCCAGTTCACCCCAGATCCGCCGCACTTCACGGCGTTCATCGGCAAACTGCGTCGCATCGATCACCCCGGCCTGTTTCTGCAGGGCCTGGCGGTGCGAGGCCGAGCGGAACGCCTTGTACACTTCACGCAACAGCACCGCGTCACTGGCCGGCATCAGGTTCGCCTGCTCCAGCTCTTCCAGAATGCGGATGTTATCGGTCCATCGCAGTATGGCCGGATGGTCGTGGGACCAGGCCAAAGCGGCGTATTGCACCATAAATTCGATATCGACGATACCGCCGGCATCCTGCTTGATATCAAACGGCACGCCGGCCTCGAAGGCGTTGGCCGCAGTCCCGGCAGCCGTGGCCTTGGTACCGAGGTTGCCGCGCATCTTGGCGCGCATTTCACTCACTTCGGTGCGCAGTTTCTCCAGGTCGCGTGCCTGGCCCAGCACCTTGGCGCGCACGCCTTCGAACGCCGCGCCCACCTGCTTGCAACCCACCAGCACGCGGGCCCGCACCAGCGCCTGGTGCTCCCAGGTCCAGGCTTCGTTCTGCTGGTAGCGCTCGAATGCGCCCAGCGAACTGACCAGCAGGCCGGAAGCACCGGACGGGCGCAGGCGCATGTCCACGTCATACAGCTGGCCGGAGTTGGTCTGGGTGGTCAGCAGGTGAATGATGCGTTGGCCCAGGCGGGTGAAGAATTGCGCACTGTCGATAGGCTTGGTGCCGTCGGTTTCCGCCTGCGGGTCGCCGTCGTGGATGAACACCAGGTCCAGGTCCGAGCCATGGCCCAGTTCCAGGCCGCCGACCTTGCCGTAACCAATGATGATGAACCCTGGGTCGCACAGGCTGCCGTCGCTGCGCTTGGGCTGGCCGTGGCGGGCCACGGTCTGGCGCCAGGCCAGGGCAAGCACCTGGTCGAGGATGGCTTCGGCCAGCCAGGTCAGGTAGTCGCTGACTTTCATCAGCGGCAGGTTGCCGCTGATTTCCGAAGCCGCCACGCGCAGGCTGTGCGCCAGCTTGAAGTGGCGCAGCGCTTCCATCTGCTGCTCCAGGTCGTCCTCGGGAATGCGCGTCAGGCGTTCGCGTAACTCGCTGGCCAGCTCTGGCGCCAGGGGCGGGCTGAACAAGCGGCCTTCATTGAGCAGTTCGTCGAGCAACAGCGGGTAGAGCGCAATTTGCTCGGCAATCCACGGGCTGGCGGCGCACAACGTCAGCAGGCGGCGCAAGGCGCCCGGGTTTTCGGTCAGCAGTACCAGATAGGCAGAACGCCGCGCCACGGCCTCGACCAGCGGCAACACACGCTCAAGCACCAGGTCAGGGTTGTCATGTTCCACCGCCTGGGCCAGCAGCCGTGGGATGAAGGCATCCAGGCGCTCACGGCCGATACGCTGCATCGAGCGCAGCTGTGGGCTGGAGCGCAACCCGGCCAGGCGCCGCAAGGCTTCGACGGGCTGCTTGAAACCGGCCTCTTCCAGCTGCCGGCCAGCGGCTTCCTCGTCCTGTGCCTGCTCCCACAGCGGCGACCATTCGCCGCCCACCACCAGTTCGCCCTCACCGTCTTCGTCATCCGGGTCGGCGATCACCTGGCGGAAGTGCCAGTCAATACGGCCACGCCAGTACATCAGCTGGTCGTGGAAGCTCTGCCAGTCGGCAAAACCGAGCATGTAGGCCACCCGCGCCTGGTCGGTCTCACCTTCCGGCAGCATTTGCGTCTGGCGGTCGGCGATGGCCTGGATGGCGTGCTCGGTGTAACGCAGAAACTCATACCCCTCGCGCAGCTCGGCGACCACTGCCGGCGGCAGGTAACCCTGGCCCTCGAGGGTGGCCAGCACCTTGAGCAATGGCCGCTGCTGCAGGCTGAGGTCGCGCCCGCCATGGATCAGCTGGAAGGCCTGGGCGATGAACTCCACCTCGCGGATGCCACCGGCACCCAGCTTGATGTTGTCGGCCATGCCCTTGCGCCGCACTTCCTGCTGGATCAGCTGCTTCATGGTGCGCAGCGCTTCGATCGCGGAAAAGTCCAGGTAACGGCGGTACACGAACGGCCGCAGCACCTCCTGCAACTGCGCCCCGGCCGCCTGGTCGCCCGCCACCACCCGCGCCTTGATCATCGCGTAGCGTTCCCAGTCGCGGCCCTGGTCCTGGTAATACTGCTCCAGGGCATTGAAGCTGAGCACCAGTGCGCCGGCCGAGCCATAGGGGCGCAGGCGCATGTCGACGCGGAACACGAAGCCGTCGACGGTCACCGGGTCCAGCGCCTTGATCAGCCGCTGGCCAAGGCGGGTGAAGAACTCCTGGTTTTCCAGCGAGCGCTTCACCCCTTCGGTTTCGCCACCTTCAGGGAAGCCGAAGATCAGGTCGATGTCCGACGACAGGTTCAGCTCCACCGCCCCCAGCTTGCCCATGCCCAGCACCACCATGTGCTGCGGCTGGCCGCTGCGGTTGCCGATGGGCGTGCCGAACTGCTGGCAATGGCGCGGATACAGCCACTGGTAGGCTTCGTCGATGGCGGCATCGGCAAGGTCCGACAGGTCGCGGCAGGTTTCGCCAAGCTCTGCCTGGCGGGTGATGTCGCGCCAGATGATGCGCAGCTGCTGGCGGTTGCGCGCGCGGCGCAGGTTACGTGCAAGCTCGTCGTCGCTCTGCGCAGCCTGGGCGGCCGCAGCGATTTGCCCACGCAGCTCACCCGGCGCATAACGCCGCTCCAGCTCGCCACTGGCCAGCAGCTCGAACAGCATGGCCGGCTCGCGCTGGGCCAGGCCCAGAACAAAGTCGCTGGCGGCGGCAACCTGGTCGAATTGTTGCCGGTGCACCGGGCTCCAGGCATTCAGGTCAAGGTCTGGGTGCGCGGCCACTGCATCGTTGAGGAATTGCTGGTTGCGAGCGACCAATGGCTGGAGGGTGGCGGGCAGATCGGACGGCAAAGGCAGGCGCATGGTCTATCCTTGATCGGCGTGAAATAGAAGGGAAAAAGCGGCCAAGGGGAAGCCGGACCACGGTTGGACTGTCGTACAAAAGTTGGAAATAGCTGAAAAAAACGAAAACTTGGCAACAAACATCAAGAAGTACCCGTTCGCGTCACAATGCCAACCACCATGAACGTTTTTCCTCACAAGCCAAGGTGCGACCAAACGTCGCAGAAATGTAGTTTTACTACTACCCATGTCGTGCAAAAGCATGAAATGCGCAAGCAAATGTAGTAAAACTACACGGCGCCGGATGACACCCCGGTAATCCAAGAATTCACGACGTCTGCCCATAAGGCCAGTCGCAATCTCAGGCAATCGATTCTGGTTGCCTTTCCGCCCTGGAGCAAGCCATGCAAGACCTCGATCCAATCGAAACCCAGGAATGGCTGGATGCCCTGGAGTCGGTCCTCGACAAAGAAGGCGAAGACCGCGCTCATTACCTGATGACCCGTATGGGCGAGCTGGCCACCCGCAGTGGCTCCCAGCTGCCGTATGCGATCACCACGCCATACCGCAACACCATCCCTGTCACCCACGAAGCACGCATGCCTGGCGACCTGTTCATGGAACGCCGCATTCGCTCGATGGTGCGTTGGAACGCCTTGGCCATGGTCATGCGCACCAACCTGAAAGACTCGGACCTGGGCGGACACATCTCCAGCTTCGCCTCCAGCGCCACCCTGTACGACATCGGCTTCAACTACTTCTTCCAGGCCCCGACCGAAGAACACGGCGGCGACCTGATCTTCTTCCAGGGCCACGCTTCGCCAGGCGTCTACGCCCGCGCCTTCATGGAAGGCCGCATCAACGAAGACCAGATGAACAACTTCCGTCAGGAAGTGGACGGCAACGGCCTGTCTTCGTACCCGCACCCATGGCTGATGCCTGACTTCTGGCAGTTCCCGACCGTATCGATGGGTCTGGGCCCGATCCAGGCCATCTACCAGGCGCGCTTCATGAAGTACCTGGAAGCCCGTGGCTTCATCCCGGCAGGCAAGCAGAAGGTCTGGTGCTTCATGGGCGACGGCGAGTGCGACGAGCCGGAATCCCTGGGCGCAATCGCCCTGGCCGGCCGCGAAAAGCTGGACAACCTGATCTTCGTCATCAACTGCAACCTGCAGCGCCTCGACGGCCCGGTTCGTGGCAACGGCAAGATCATCCAGGAACTCGAAGGCGTGTTCCGTGGCGGTGGCTGGAACGTCAACAAAGTGGTCTGGGGCCGTTTCTGGGACCCACTGCTGGCCAAGGACACCAACGGTGCCCTGCAGCGCCGCATGGACGAAGTCATCGACGGCGAGTACCAGAACTACAAAGCCAAAGACGGCGCGTACGTTCGTGAAAACTTCTTCAACACGCCAGAACTCAAGGCCATGGTCGAAGACCTGTCCGACGACGAGATCTGGAAGCTCAACCGTGGCGGCCACGACCCGTACAAGGTCTACGCGGCGTACCACCAGGCTGTGAACCACAAAGAGCAGCCGACCGTCATCCTGGCCAAGACCATCAAGGGTTATGGCACCGGTGCTGGCGAAGCCAAGAACACCGCGCACAACACCAAGAAGGTCGACGTCGACAGCCTGCGTCACTTCCGTGACCGCTTCGACATCCCGGTCAAGGATGCCGACCTGGAGAACCTGCCGTTCTTCAAGCCGGAAGAAGGTTCTGCCGAAGCCAAGTACCTGGCCGAGCGTCGCGCTGCCCTGGGCGGCTTCGTACCACAGCGCCGTGCCAAGAGCTTCAGCGTACCGACCCCATCCCTGGAAACGCTGAAAGCGATCCTGGACGGTTCGGGCGACCGCGAAATCTCCACCACCATGGCCTTCGTGCGTATTCTGGCGCAGCTGGTCAAGGACAAGGAAATCGGCCAGCGCATCGTGCCGATCATCCCGGACGAAGCCCGTACCTTCGGTATGGAAGGCATGTTCCGCCAGCTGGGTATCTACTCGTCGGTCGGCCAGCTCTACGAGCCAGTCGATAAAGACCAGGTGATGTTCTACCGCGAAGACAAGAAGGGCCAGATTCTCGAGGAAGGCATCAACGAAGCCGGCGCCATGTCGTCGTTCATCGCTGCCGGTACCTCGTACAGCTGCCACAACCAGCCGATGCTGCCGTTCTACATCTTCTACTCGATGTTCGGCTTCCAGCGCATTGGCGACCTGGCCTGGGCCGCTGGCGACAGCCGCACCCGTGGCTTCCTGATCGGCGGTACCGCCGGCCGTACCACCCTGAACGGTGAAGGCCTGCAGCACGAAGACGGTCACAGCCACATGATGGCGGGTACCATCCCGAACTGCCGCACCTACGATCCAACCTACGGCTACGAGCTGGCGGTGATCATCCAGGACGGCATGAAGAAGATGACCGAAGAGCAACAGGACATCTTCTACTACATCACCGTGATGAACGAATCCTACCAGCAGCCAGCCATGCCGGCCGGTGTCGAGGAAGGCATCATCAAGGGTATGTATCTGCTGGAAGAAGACACCCGCGAAGCTGCGCACCACGTACAGCTGATGGGCTCCGGCACCATCCTGCGCGAAGTCCGCGAAGCGGCGAAGATCCTGCGTGAAGAGTTCAACGTCGGTGCCGACGTGTGGAGCGTCACCAGCTTCAACGAACTGCGTCGCGACGGCCTGGCCGTAGAGCGCGCCAACCGCCTGAAGCCTGGCCAGAAGCCACAGCAGACTTACGTCGAAGAATGCCTGGCCGGCCGCAAGGGCCCGGTCATCGCCTCTACCGACTACATGAAGCTGTTCGCCGAGCAGATTCGCCAGTGGGTGCCGAGCAAAGAGTTCAAAGTCCTGGGTACCGACGGTTACGGTCGCAGCGACAGCCGCAAGAAGCTGCGTCACTTCTTTGAAGTCGACCGCCACTTCGTGGTACTGGCTGCCCTGGAAGCCCTGGCTGACCGTGGCGAGATCGAACCCAAGGTTGTGGCTGACGCCATCGTCAAGTTCGGCATCGACCCGGACAAGCGCAACCCACTGGACTGCTGAGGAGTATTTTTAAGTGAGCGAACTCATTCGCGTACCTGACATCGGCAGCGGTGAAGGTGAAATCATCGAGCTGTTCGTCAAGGTCGGTGACCGTATCGAGGCTGACCAGAGCCTGCTGACCCTGGAGTCCGACAAGGCCTCCATGGAGATCCCGGCCCCCAAGGCCGGTATCGTCAAAGAACTCAAGGTCAAGCTGGGCGACCGCCTGAAAGAAGGCGACGAGCTGCTGGTCCTGGAAGCCGAGGGCGCTGCGGCGTCCGAGGCTCCGGCCGCGGCCCCTGCACCTGCCGCTGCTCCGGCTGCCGCTGAAAAGCCGGCTGCCGAAGCTGCCCCTGCGCCAGCCGCAGCCCCGGCTGCTGCCAGCGTGCAGGACATCCACGTGCCGGACATCGGCTCATCGGGCAAGGCCAAGATCATCGAAGTGCTGGTCAAGGTCGGCGACACCGTCGAAGCCGACCAGTCGCTGATTACCCTGGAGTCCGACAAGGCCTCCATGGAAATCCCGTCGCCGGCTGCCGGCGTGGTCGAAGAAGTACTGTGCAAGCTGGAAGACGAAGTCGGCACTGGCGACCTGATCTTCAAGCTGAAAGTCGCGGGCGCTGCCCCGGCTGCTGCCCCGGCACCTGCTGCTGCACCGGCGCCAGCCAAGGCTGAGGCTGCTCCGGCCGCCGCGCCTGCCGCTGCTGCCCCTGCTGCTGCCCCTGCACCGGCTGCTACCGCACCGGCTGCTGGCAACAATGCCAAAGTTCACGCAGGCCCGGCTGTTCGTCAGCTGGCCCGTGAATTTGGTGTCGAGCTGGGCGCAGTGGCTGCCACCGGCCCGCACGGCCGTATCCTGAAGGAAGACGTGCAGGTTTACGTCAAGGCGATGATGCAAAAGGCCAAGGAAGCCCCGGCAGCCGCCGGTGCAACCGGTGGCGCTGGCATCCCGCCGATCCCGGTAGTGGACTTCAGCAAGTTCGGTGAAGTGGAAGAAGTGGCCCTGACCCGCCTGATGCAGGTCGGTGCCGCCAACCTGCACCGCAGCTGGCTGAACGTGCCGCACGTTACCCAGTTCGACTCCGCCGACATCACCGAGCTGGAAGCCTTCCGCGTTGCGCAGAAGGCCGTGGCCGAGAAAGCCGGCGTGAAGCTGACCGTGCTGCCACTGCTGCTCAAGGCCTGCGCCTTCCTGCTCAAGGAACTGCCGGACTTCAACAGCTCGCTGGCAGCAAGCGGCAAAGCCATCATCCGCAAGAAGTACGTGCACATCGGCTTCGCCGTGGACACCCCGGACGGCCTGCTGGTCCCTGTGATCAAGAACGTCGACCAGAAGAGCCTGCTGCAACTGGCTGCCGAAGCCGCTGCACTGGCCGAGAAGGCGCGTACCAAAAAGCTGTCGGCCGACGACATGCAAGGTGCCTGCTTCACCATCTCCAGCCTCGGCCACATTGGCGGCACCGGCTTCACGCCGATCGTCAACGCGCCTGAGGTGGCTATCCTGGGCGTCTCCAAGGCGACCATGCAGCCAGTGTGGGATGGCAAGGCCTTCCAGCCGAAGCTGATGCTGCCGCTGTCGCTGTCCTACGATCACCGTGTGATCAACGGCGCTGCCGCCGCGCGCTTCACCAAGCGCCTGGGCGACGTGCTGGGCGATATCCGCACCATGCTGCTGTAAGGCAGCCCGCTGCCCCTCCCTGGAGGGGCAGTACCCTTTTCGAGCTGCCACGCTCGTACCTCAACCCCGCCAATTGGCGGGGCTTTTTTTGTCCGCCGATAGGGTTTTGCCGCCTGGGAGATCGAGCGCCGCCCGCGCGGCGCTCGATCTCCCAGGCGCCAAAATTCTCGAGGCGAACTAACATTTCCGGCCCAACAGCCGATAACCTGTCCACAGCATCAAGCATGGCCGCTTGCCAGCCCTCGGGACATGATGCAACCTTGCCGAATCCGCCGCCGCTACAAGGCCGCGCTCCCTGTTCAAGCGAGTCTTCGATGAAAAGCCAACCCGATGCCGCCAGCCGTGTGGCGGCCGAGGTCGTCACGCCGTTACCCGTGCCCTCGCGGCTCGGTATGCTGCGTTTCGAAAGGCTCAACGAAGCGACCTGGGCCATGCTCTACCTTGACCCGGCCTGCGAGCGCCAGTTCGGCCTGCACGCCGCCGACCTGTGTGCCCTGGTGGACGCGCCCTACGCCAGCCTGATGGAGCCCGAGGCCCGCTACCGGCTGCACGACGAAATCCAGCTGCAACTGGCCCAGCGCGGCTACTACCGCGTGCGCTACTCCCTGCACACGCCAACCACCTCGCTGCGCCTGCTGGAAACCGGTGAAGCCTACAAGCAGCACAACCGCCAGCTGTTGCGCGGTTACCTGAGCGTGCTCGACGACCAGCCCGACGACGCAGGCGAGAGTGCCAGCGACCTGGAGTCGCGCAACAACCGCCTGCAACTGGCCCTGCAACTGAACCAGCGTGCCCAGCAGGAACAACTGGAACACCTGGAGCGGGTACGCGGCCAACAGGACCTGATCCTGCGCCTGGCGCGCCAGCGCTACAGCGCCGAGAACTCCCTGCTGGAAGCCGCCCAGCTGATCACCCAGAGCGCCTGCGAAATTTACAAGGTCGACAGCGCCAGCATCTGGCACCTGGACGACCAGCGCCTGGACCCGATCACCGCGTGGTACCGCGACGCGCAGGAGCATCGCCAGCCCGAAGCCATCGATGCCAGCCGCTTCCCCGACTACCTTGAAGCACTGCACGCCAGCCGCGCCATCGACGCCCACAACGCCGGCCACGACCCGCGCACCCGCGCCCTGACGCAAAGCCTGCGCCCCGAAAACAAGGCCATGCTCGATGCCAGTATCCGCGTCGATGGCCAGGTGGTCGGCGTGTTGTGCCTGGAGCAGAGTGGCCAGCCACGGGCCTGGCAATCGGACGAGATCGCCTTTGCCGGCGAGCTGGCCGACCAGTTCGCCCAGGTCATCACCAACCACAACCGGCGCGCCGCGGCCAGCGCATTGCACTTGTTCCAGCGTGCGGTGGAGCAAAGCGCCAGCGCCTTCTTGCTGGTCAACCGCGATGGCCGGGTGGAGTACGTCAACCCAAGCTTCACCGCCATCACCCAGTACAGCACCGACGAAGTGCAAGGCCGCCACCTGGGCGAGCTGCCTGCACTGGAAAACCTGAGCGAACTGCTGTTCGACTCACCCTCCAGCCTGGCCATGGGCAATAGCTGGCAGGGCGAATTCAAGAGCCGGCGTAAAAACCTGGAGCCCTACTGGGGCCAGTTGTCGATTTCCAAGGTGTACGGCGACAACCGTGAGCTGACCCATTACATCGGCATCTACGAAGACGTCACCCAGACCAAGCTGGCCCAGCAGCGCATCGAGCGCCTGGCCTACACCGACAACCTGACCAACCTGGGCAACCGGCCGGCGTTCATCCGCAGCCTGGACGAGCGCTTCGTCCGCGATGGCGAAAGCGCAATGTGCCTGCTGCTGGTAGACATCGACAACTTCAAGCGCATCAACGACAGCCTCGGCCACCAGACCGGCGACAAGCTGCTGATCAGCCTGGCCCGGCGCCTGCGCAACAGCCTGCACAGCGGTGGCATCCTGGCGCGCTTTGCCAGTAACGAGTTCGCCGTGCTGCTCGATGACACCAGCCTGGAAGATGGCCAGGGCGTTGCGCTGCAGTTGCTGAGCACACTCGACAAGCCGATGTTCGTCGACAACCAGCTGATCAACGTCACCGCCTCGGTAGGCCTGGCTTGTGCACCGCTGCACGGCGTCGACCCCGCCAGCCTGATGAAAAACGCCGGCCTTGCGCTGCACAAGGCCAAGGCCAACGGCAAGCACCAGGTACAGGTGTTTACCGAGGTGCTCAACGCCGAGGCCAGCTACAAGCTGTTCGTCGAGAACAACCTGCGCCGCGCCCTGACCCAGAACGAGCTGGAGGTGTTCTACCAGCCCAAGATCTGCCTGCGCAGCGGCCGCCTGCTGGGGCTGGAGGCATTGCTGCGCTGGAACCACCCCGAGCGCGGCATGATCCGCCCGGACCAGTTCATCAGCGTGGCAGAAGAAACCGGCCTGATCATACCCATCGGCAAGTGGGTGGTACGCCAGTCGTGCCGCATGAGCAAGCAACTGCGCGAGGCCGGGCTGGGCAACCTGCACGTGGCCATCAACCTGTCGCCCAAGCAGTTCTCCGACCCGGACCTGGTGGCGTCGATCAGCAGCATCCTCAACGAAGAAGCCCTGCCCCCGCACTTGCTGGAGCTGGAGCTGACCGAAGGCCTGCTGCTGGAAGCCAGCGAAGACACCCACCGCCAGCTGGACGAACTGAAGGCCCTGGGCCTGACCCTGGCCATGGACGACTTTGGCACCGGTTATTCGTCGCTGAGCTACCTGAAGAAGTTTCCGATCGACATCCTCAAGATCGACCGCAGCTTCATCAACGAAATCCCCGACAACCAGGACGACATGGAAATCACCTCGGCGGTGGTCGCCATGGCCCATAACCTCAAGCTGAAGGTGGTGGCCGAAGGTATCGAGACGCCGGAGCAGCTGGCGTTCCTGCGCCGGCACCGTTGCGACGTGGGCCAGGGCTACCTGTTTGACCGGCCGATTCCGGGGCGCGAGCTGGCCGAACGGCTGAAGCGTTATCCGCGCGGCCCGTTGGCCTGACAGCAGCGTAATCCTCGGGCAATATAGAACCCATTCGGGCCCTTTCGCGGGCGCGCCCGCTCCCACAGGAACACCACAATCGTTGAAACCTGTGCTGTACCTGTGGGAGCGGGCATGCCCGCGAATGCCCCAACACCTATCCCACTGAATAAACACAGAGGAACGGCCATGGTCCTGCGTTCGGAAATCCTGGTGAACAAAAACGTCATGCCAACTGCGGAACAGGCCCTGCCTGGCCGCGAAACGCCAATGAGCCTGCCTGAGTTCCACTACGTGTTCGAAGGCACCCCGCTGCTCGGCCCCTTCTTCGAAGGCGCCATCGACTTCGCCATCTTCGGCCTGGGTTGCTTCTGGGGCGCGGAGCGGCGCTTCTGGCAGCGTGAAGGCGTGGTCAGCACCGTGGTCGGCTACGCCGGCGGTTTCACCCCGCACCCTACCTATGAAGAAGTCTGCTCGGGCCTGACCGGCCACACCGAAGTGGTGCTGGTGGTGTTCGACAAAGACAAGGTCAGCTACCGCGAGCTGCTGGCGATGTTCTGGGAACTGCACAACCCGACCCAGGGCATGCGCCAGGGCAACGACGTCGGCACCCAGTATCGCTCGGCCATCTACTGCACCAGCCCTGAACAGCTGGACCAGGCCAAGGCCAGCCGCGACGCCTTCCAGGCGGAACTGAACAAGGCCGGCTTCGGTGAAATCACCACCGAAATCGACCAGGCACCGACCGTATACTTCGCCGAGGCCTACCACCAGCAATACCTGGCCAAGAACCCGCAAGGCTACTGCGGCATCGGCGGCACCGGCGTATGCCTGCCACCCAGCCTGCAGGGCAACTGAACCATGGCCACGATGACCCTGTTCCACTCGCCATTGTCGCCTTTCGTGCGCAAGGTCATGGTGGTGCTGCACGAGACCGCCCAGCTTGAGCGCGTGACGCTGCAACCGGTCAACATCAGCCCGGTCAGCGGTGACCCGCAGCTCAACCACGACAACCCGATCGGCAAGATCCCGGCCCTGCGTCTGGACGACGGCACCGTGCTGCATGACAGCCGGGTGATCTGCGAATACCTCGACCTGCAACATGTCGGCCTGCCATTGCTGCCCCGCGAGGGCTCGGCGCGCTGGCGGCGCCTGACGCTGGTGTCGCAGGCCGATGCGATCATGGATGCGGCGGTGTCGTCGCGCTATGAGAGCTTCCTGCGGCCAGAAGACAAACGCTGGGACGGCTGGCTGCAGGCGCAAGGCGACAAGATCCGCCGTAGCCTGGCCAACCTGGAGCAGGAGCACCTGCCCGAGCTGGTGTCCGGGTTCGACCTGGCGGCGATTGGCGTGGCCTGTGCCCTGGGGTATCTGGATTTGCGTCAGCCCGAGTTTGGCTGGCGTGAGCGCCAGCCAGGCCTGGCTGCCTGGTATGCCGAAGTGGCCAAGCGGCCGTCGATGGTCGCCACAGCACCGACAGCCTGACAGGGACATTCGCAGCACAAGGCTGCTCCTACAGGGGATGCGACCGCCTGTAGGAGCAGCCTTGTGCTGCGAATTCCTCACTTGGCTGTCACAGGAAACAGCTGCCCAATCCTGAGGGCCAGCCACCGCCCGATTTCTCTGTCCTCCCTCATGCCGACCTCCCCACCCGCGCCCAGTCCAGCCGCCGGGTCAGCACCATGAACCCCCCCAGCAAGCCAAAGCACAGCAGCGAGCCCATCAGCAGCGCATAGTCCTCGGCACTCAGCAGCCCGTACAGCAGCGCATACAGCGCCGCCAACCCCGCCGCAAACCCCACCCCTCGTGCCAGGCTGCGCAACACATGGCTGAGGTAGAAGCCGATCAGCAGCACACACGCCGAAGCCGACAGCCCGTACGCCAGGCCAAAGCCGATGTGCTCGGACAACGACAACAGCAGCAGGTAGAAGAACGCCAGCGCCACACCCACCAGGATGTACTGCACCGGGTGCACACTCAGGTTTTTCAACACTTCGAACAGGAAGAAGCCGGCAAAGGTCAGCGCGATGAACAGCAACGCGTACTTGATCGCCCGCTCGCTCTTCAGGTACTGGTCCACCGGGTCGACAAAGCTCACGCCGAAGCTGCGCTCGCTGAAGTCTTCGCACTGGCCGGCGGTGGCACATTGGCGCAGGGCATCTTCGAGGTTGGTGGCGAAGAACGACGTCTGCCAGTGGGCGCTGAAGCCTTGCGCATCGATGTCGCGGCGGTTGGGCAGATAGCTGCCGACGAAGCTCGGGTGCGGCCAGTTGGCACGCATGTCCACGCTGCTGGTGCGGCCCACCGGCACGATGTGCAACTGGCCGGTGCCTTGCAAAGCAAGGTCAAAGCCGTAGCTGAATTCCCGTGCCTGCATACCGTCCAGCCCCGGCAGGCTGGCATGCACGCCACCGCGCATCCAGTCGAGCTGGGTGCCGGCCTCGAACGGCACCTTGTGCTCGTCCATGCTCAGTTCCAGGCCATTCTCGATGCCGCGGATATCGCTGATGCCCACCACCAGGAAGGGTTTGTCGAAGCGGTAGTCGTCGAAGTCCTTGTCGATGCCCCAACGCTCCGGGAGCTTGAAGCGGCCGCTGATACGCCCCTTGGCGTGGAACAGCCGGGCCTGATAGATGCCGCGGGCACGCAGTTCGGTGTCCACGCCCAGGTCGGCGGCGAAGGTTTCCGGCAGGAAGTACAAGTGGCCGGCAATGGTGCTGGTTTCCTGGGTGCGCTCGCCGTCCTTTTCGATCCAGCGGCGCTGGTACTTGCGGTACGGCACCACCAGCAACGGGCCGCTGAGCTGTTGGTCGAAGCTGGCACTTTGGGCAATGTCGCGCAGCACGTTGTCGCGCAGAGCCTGGCGTTCATCGATCAGGCCGTTGATCAGCAGCAGCGGAATGAGCAGCAGCAATATGAGTACGGCGATCATGCCGAGTTTGTAACCGAGGGTCTTGGTCATGGGGCCTCCTGTGGCAGTGGGCGCAGTGTCTGCGCCTTGCGTGGAGGCCTTGGGGAGACTGTGTGGAGATTGTGTGTTTTTGGGGCTGCTTTGCAGCCCCGGCTATTTCAGCTGATACGCCGCACCGGCAGCCACAACCGCACCCGCACACCGCCATCGACGTTATCCACCGCCAGCGCCCCGCCATGCAGCTGCATCACCTCGGCCACAAAATTAAGCCCCAGCCCGGTGCTCTTGCGCCCGCTTCCCGGCCGCGGCAGCGAGTAGAAGCGCTCGCTGACCCGCCCGATGGCATACGCCGGTATCGCCTGCCCCTGGTTGAACAGGCTCAATGCCACCCGCTCGCCATCGCGCTCCAGGTCAAACAGCAGTGCGCCACCTGCGGGGGTGAAATCCAGGGCGTTATCCAGCAGGTTGGCCAGCGCCTGGCGCATCAGGAACGGATCACACAGCAAACGCAAACCCGCCGGCACCCGCTGCCGCACGTGCAAACCGGCGCCTTCGATCCGCGCCCCATGAGCCAACAGCAACTCGTCCACCAGCGCCGCCAGCGCCACCTGCTGTTCATCCTCCAGGGCCTGCATCTGCTCGACCCTGGCCAGGTTGAGCAGGCGCTCGACCATCTGCTGCAAGCGCTCGCTCTCGCGCTCGATATTGCCGGCGAAACGCGCGCGCTGGTCGGCGGGCATGCCCTCGTCCTGCAGCAGCTCGCAAGCCCCACGAATGGCCGCCAGCGGGCTTTTCAGTTCGTGCGTCAGGGTATGCACATAGCGCTCGACATAAGCCTTGCCCTCCAGCTGGGTGCGCATGCGTTCCACCGCCTGGGCCAGGTGCGCCAGCTCGCCGCCCTTGTAGTGCGGCAACGCAGCCCGCTCACCCTCACTGACCGCCTGGGCATAACGCGCCAGCCGGCGCAGCGAGCGCGCCAGCCACCACGAAAGCGCCGCGCCAATCAGCAAGCCCAGGCCGATCAGCCCCAGGCCCAGCGTGAGCAGGCGCCGCTCGGAACGGTCGATGTACGGCTGCAGCGAGCTGTTGGGTTTGGCCACGGTGACCACGCCGATGATCTTGCCGTCGTCGATGATCGGTGCGCCAACGTGCATCACCGAGGTGCTTTCATCATTGGGGTCGCTGCGGGTGGAGCGGGCGCCGTACTGGCCGCGCAGGGTCAGCAGCACGTCATTCCACTGCGAGTAATCCTTGCCCAACGCCTCACCGCTGGAGTCCAGCAGCACGATGCCCTTGGCGTCAGTCACATAGATGCGGTGGCTGACCTGGTTCTTGGCCAGGCCCCAGATCTGCGCACCCGGGCTGCGCGAGCCGTAGGCCTTGAGTACTTGCGGCAGGCGGCTCTGGCTCAAGGTGCCGGCCTTGACGTCATCGCGCAGGATCTCGGCCAGCAGGTTGGCGGTGTCGACCAGTGTTTCTTCGGAAGACTGGCGTACCACCGGGCGGATCTGTTCACGCACCGTGTTGAGCAAAAAGTAGCCCGCCAGGCCGACGAACAGGAAGTACACCAGGAAGATCCGGATGCCCAGGCGCATCAGGCATGGTCCGGGCTGTAGCTGTAGCCGAGGCCGCGGTGGGTCTGGATCGGCTCGGCGTCACCCGCGACCTGGCGCAGCTTGGCGCGCAGGCTTTTGATATGGCTGTCGATGGTGCGCTCGTACCCTGCATCGGAGGCCACCCCCAGGGCATCAAGCAGCTGTTCCCGGCTGAACACCCGCTGCGGCTGCTCCAGCAGCGATTGCAGCAGGCGAAATTCGTGGCGGGTCAGCGTGAGTGGCTGACCGCGATAGGTGATCTGCATGCGCAGGGTGTCGAGCTGGAACAATGCCGCATCGGTAGCCGGGTCGGCCCTGGGGCCCATGCGCTTGAGGATCGCCCGCACCCGCGCAGCCACTTCACGCGGGCTGAAGGGTTTGACCACGTAGTCGTCGGCACCGATTTCCAGGCCCACCACCCGGTCGATTTCACCGTCACGGGCGCTGAGGAACATCACCGGCACCTCGCTGAAACGGCGCAATTGCCGGCAGGTTTCGAACCCACTGATGTCGGGCAAGCCGATGTCGAGGATGATCAGGTCGGCCGGGCGCTGGCGCTGCTGGTCGAGGGCGGCGCTGCCCAGGGTCACCCATTCGGTACTGTGGCCGTCGGCCTGCAGGGCGTAGACCAGGGTGTCGGCGATGGCGGCTTCGTCTTCGACGATGAGGATATGGGGCATGGATGCGCGGCCTGTGCAGATGTCGATGGCGACGCACTATTGTGTAGGAGCGGCCTTGTGTCGCGAAAGGGCCGCAGAGCGGCCCCGGCAATATCTGCTTCAGCGCTGAGATCATGGGGCCGCTTTGCGGCCCATCGCAGGCAAGCCAGCTCCTACAAGTACGGCGACAGCGGCGTTATCCTGTGGGAGCGGGCATGCCCGCGAAGAGGCCAGCGCAGGCAACCTGATCAGCAGTCAGGCTTGCCAGCGGTAAACTTCTTGGCCGGGTTGACTGCGGCCTTGAACTCGCGCAGCGCCTTGGAACCCACCAGCAGCGGGTAGTTGAAGCTGCTGCGGTCCACCAGGTTCACTTCCACGGTGCGCTTCACGTCACCCAGGCAAAGCTCCAGGTCCACCACCGGGCGCTTGGAGATTTCCGGCGCATCGCCCTCTTCCTCCTCATCGGCACGGCCCTTGATCTTGCTGATGCGCGACACCTTGTGCTCGTACACCTTGCCGTCCGAGTCCTTGGTCGCCAGGCGGAAGCGTACCCACTCGTCGCCATCGCGGCTGAACAGCTCGATGTCCTTGGCCGACAGCGACGCGGTGAAGGCACCGGTGTCCATCTTGGCCTTCAGGGTTTCGCCTAGCTCGGGCAAGGCGATGTTCTCGTACCGGCCGTAGATCGTAGGTTCGGCGGCCATTACGGGTAGCGCCAACAGTGACAACATGGCAAACAGAGATTTCACAAGCAGGCTTCCTTGAGAAGGGTCAGTGCTTAGACTGCACTGGCAGGATAGGTTCGCTGTCCCAAGCCTAATCAACATAATGTGAAACATTTGTTGCCGCCGCAGGGCATTGGACATTTGGCGTAGGCCACTGCCCTGCTTATCATTGCCAGCCGTTTATCTCCCACAACAAGAGTCTCTTTATGCGTCGCCTGCTGACCGGCATTCTTACTACCACTCTGCTGCTGCTCAATACGGTGGTGTTGATCTGCCCGCTGCTGGTCTTTGCCCTGCTCAAGCTGGTGTTGCCCGGCCGTGGCCGAGACTATGCCTCGTGGGCAGTGATGTGGGTGGCCGAAACCTGGTCGGAAATCGACAAGGCCATCTTCGCCCTGTGTATTCCTACAAAGTGGGACATCCGCGGCGTAGAGAACCTGCGCAAGGACACCTCCTACCTGGCGGTAAGCAACCACCAGACCTGGGTCGATATCCCGGCGTTGATCGAAAGCCTCAACCGCCGCACGCCGTTCTTCAAGTTCTTCCTGAAAAAGGAACTGATCTGGGTGCCGCTGCTGGGCCTTGCCTGGTGGGGGCTGGATTACCCGTTCATGAAGCGCTACAGCAAGGCGTTTCTGGAAAAGCACCCCGAGCTCAAGGGCAAGGACCTGGAGATCACCAAGGCAGCCTGCGAGCTGTTCAAACGCCAGCCGGTGACCGTGGTGAACTACCTGGAGGGCACCCGCTTTACCGAAGCCAAGCGCCAGGAACAGCAGTCGCCGTATCGCTACCTTCTTAAGCCCAAGGCGGGTGGCGTGGCGTTCGTGCTGGCGGCGCTCGGCGAGCAGCTGGACGCACTGCTGGATGTGACCATTGTGTACCCCGGCAACCAGGCACCGGGGTTCTGGGCGTTGCTCAATGGCAGCATTAGCCGGGTGATTATCGACATTCAAGTGCGAGAGCTGGACCCGGCATTGTGGGCGGGGGATTACGAGAATGATCCTGAGTTCCGGCAGACCGTACAGGCCTGGGTGAACCAGCTGTGGTCGGCCAAGGACCAGCGGATCGAGCAGCTTAAGGCCGAAATGGGCTGATATGTTTATCGTCTGACCTGGCCTCTTCGCGGGTAAACCCGCTCCCACAGGGAGGGCGCCGCACTCTAAGGCAGTGCAGTACCTGTGGGAGCGGGTTTACCCGCGAAGAGGCCAGGACAGGCAAAGCACAATCCCCATTAAAACCCAGGCTAATAATCGACATTAGGATTACTTCTTTGTCACACCCCACCTAAGTGGATAAAAATCGATCAAAGCACAATTACAAAAAGCCTGGATCGATCAATGGCCAACCAACCTAGCTCCGCCCCGCCCCAGCTCCGCCGTGTCCTCGGCTTGCCCGCCCTGGTGTTCTTCGGCCTGGTCTACATGGTCCCGCTGACCATCTTCACCACATACGGCATCGTCACCGAACTCACTGGTGGGCGCACAGCCGGCGCATACCTGGTCACCCTGGTGGCCATGCTGTTCACCGCAGCGTCCTACAGCTTCATGGTCAAACGCTTCCCGGTGGCGGGCTCGGCGTATTCCTACACCAACATGGCCTTCGGCCCCAACATCGGCTTTCTCGCCGGCTGGTCGCTGCTGCTCGACTACCTGTTCCTGCCGATGATCAACTACCTGCTGATCGGCCTGTTCCTCAACATCGCCTTCCCGGCAGTGCCCGCCTGGGCCTTCGTGCTAGCCGGCATCGCCCTGGTGACAGTGCTGAACGTGGTCGGCATCAACTCGGTGGCCAAGACCAGCAACCTGATCGTCGGCGCGCAAATCGTGTTCATCGGCGTGTTTGTCGCGCTGTCCTGCCAAACGCTGGCCGGCCAGCCACTCGACCTGCTGTCGCCGCTGCTGGGTGACGGCAGCAAACCGGGCTTCGGCCACCTGATGGCTGGCGCAGCGGTGCTGTGCCTGTCGTTCCTCGGCTTCGACGCCGTATCGACCCTGGCCGAAGAATGCCGCGACGCACGCCGCGACGTGCCACGGGCGATCATCCTCACCACCCTGTTTGCCGGCTTGCTGTTCACCCTGCTGGCCTATGCCAGCCAACTGGTGCTGCCGGGCAGCAGCTTCGCCAATGCCGATGCAGCGGCCAACGAAGTGATGTTCAAGGCTGGCGGGCAGTTCCTTACCAACTTCTTCACCGCCGCTTATGTTGCAGGCAGCCTGGGTTCGGCGCTGGCCTCGCAGGCGGCGGTGTCGCGCATCCTGTTCACCATGGGCCGCGACAACGTGCTGCCACGCCGTAGCTTCGGCTACCTGTCGCCGCGCTTTGGCACGCCAGTGTTCGCGATCTTGCTGGTGTCGGCGTTCTCGCTGCTGGCGCTGGTGATCGACTTGGCTACCCTCGCCTCGCTGATCAGCTTCGGCGCGCTGGTGGCGTTCTCGGCGGTGAACCTGGCGGTGGTGAAGACACATCTGCTGGATGATGCCAGCCAGCGTAACGCCAAGGGGCTGTTGAGCTATGGCGTGGTGCCGCTGGTGGGCTTGGCGCTGACACTGTGGCTGTGGACCAGCCTGTCAGCGCTGACGCTGGTGATTGGCCTGTGCTGGTTTGCCTTGGGCCTGGCCTACTTGGCGGTACTGACCGCGGGCTTCCGCCGCCCAGTGCGCCTGGTGGACTTCACAGAAGCCGCCTGACCCAATATCCCGAGGCCTGCGCTGTCCCTTGCAGGGGCGGCCTTGTGCCGCTCCTACAGTTACAGCGCAAGTCTTCACAGACTGGGATGCCAGCGCTGCCCTACAGACCTCAGACTGAAGGTTGGGCCAACGGCGCCGGCGTCGTCCACAAACTCCCCAGGTTTTGCAACAGCGAACCAGCAATCCCCTGCTGCCCCAGGTACTGCAGAATCAACGGCGCAAACTGCCCGATCATCCCGGTATCCATCCCCAGCGCCTTGAACGCACTGTCCAGGTCGCTGCGGTTTTCCACGTTGTTGCCCAGTGCGTTGCTCAGGGCCGATTGGCTTTCGCTGTTCTTACCCAGCAAATCGCCCAAGCCACTCAAGCCACCCAGCGCATTTGCCCCGGCCAGCAGGTCTAGCCCCGGGACCGCCTTGGTCAGTTGGCCGTAGTCATCGCTGCTCAGGTTGTTACGGGCTAGCCCCAGCATTGCCCCTGCCCCGCCCACGGCCTGTTCGGGGGTGATCTTCAGTTCACTGCCCAAGGTATTGAGCAGATTCGCCTGGGCCTCGGGTGCCTGGACCTGGGCTTGCTGGCTCTGATTCTGGTTTTGCATCGCCGACACGGCGTTGGCGGCGTCGCTGAGGTTGAAGGCAAACACCGGGCTTGCGGCCAGGGTCATCAGGGTTGCCAGGGTGAATGCTTTCATCGGGAGGAACCTCATGGGCCGGGATGGCCGGGGAAACGAGGCTTTTGACTCGGCGTTCCGGGGTTTGTTCCAGGCCGGTGGTCGAGACTATCAAACGAACCTAGTCAGTGGCACCAACCTGTTATTTCTGCCAGTAGCGGCATGCGCTGGACGTAGGGATACTGCTATCACTAACCTACATCAAGCAGGCCACGATGATGAGGCAACAACCTGACTCTGCCCAAATCCGTCACTTCTCTGCGTACACGCCTTACGGCTATGCCATCAATGCACCCGAACAGGTAAGCCTGCTGGCATTCAATAGCCAGCACCGAGATTCTTTGACAGGCACCTATCTCTTGGGTAATGGTCATCGCTGCTACAACCCCGCCCTGCAGCGATTTCAAGCAGCTGATGTGTTGAGCCCCTTTGACGCAGGCGGTATCAATGCATATGCCTATTGTGGTGGGGACCCGATAAATCGCACGGATCCATCAGGCCGAAGCTGGATGGGTTTTTTTAACAGGATCGCCAACTTATTCCGGCGGACCAGAGGTCGAGATCGAGTCCCTGTAGCTCCAACAGCACCCACCGCCCATGAGCTACACAGGGCTCGACTCGAAGGCAGAATTCCACCATCCATTGAGCAAGCTGAATCTGAGGATCTACTGCTTCCAAACTATCAATACGTTGAAGACAACCTCCCCTCAAAGGTACAGCAGAGCCTTGCACAAATCCGGGAAGAAAGACGAATAATCAATGCCGACTTGAGATACATGAAAATTCGTCGCGCAAACGCTCCTGAGGATACGAAGCGTAAACTAGAGCGTCTCGACCAGAAATCGTTGCGCCTTCGCAGTCGTTCAGCCAACGATCTCACGCAACCGGTCAATTTCCCGCCAAATTATTCAACTGCCATTATTGAAACTGCGCCCCCAGCTCAAATAACTAGGCACATCAGACGTAGCTAGTAATCCGCAGGCAGGTTCACTGCGGAGCGTCCCCAAGAACTTGGTGCAAGAGCTCATAGCGTTGGGGCTGTTTCGCAGCCCTTTCGTGACACAAGGCCGCTCCTACATCGGGCGATGCATACTTTAAAATCGATAATGCGGCCGTAAAAAAGCCCCTCGATTGGAGGGGCTCTTGTTAGCAGAGGCTGATTACGCCGCGCCCCACATCTTGTGCGGGTCGATCACAAACTTCTTCGGCACACCCGCATCAAACTCGCCATACCCTTCCGGCGCCTGATCCAGGTTGATCACCTGCACCCCCACCACTTCAGCAATGTTGATACGGTCCCACATGATCGCCTGCATCAGCTGGCGGTTGTATTTCATGGTCGGGGTCTGGCCGGTGTGGAAGCTGTGCGATTTTGCCCAGCCCAGGCCAAAGCGAATGCTCAGCGCGCCAATCTTGGCGGCGGCATCTACCGCGCCCGGGTCTTCGGTCACGTAGAGGCCCGGGATACCGATGTTGCCGGCAACGCGGGTAACCTGCATCAGCGAGTTCAGCACGGTGGCCGGTGCTTCATGCTTGGCACCTTCGTGGCCATGGCCACGCGCTTCGAAGCCAACGGCGTCGACGGCGCAGTCCACTTCCGGCTCACCGAGAATGTCGATGATCTGCTCGTGCAGCGGGGTGTCCTTGGACAGGTCGACCACTTCGAAGCCCTGGGACTTGGCGTGGGCCAGGCGCGCGGGGTTGAGGTCGCCGACGATGACACAGGCGGCGCCCAGCAGGCGGGCAGAGGCAGCAGCGGCCAGGCCGACCGGGCCGGCGCCAGCTACATAAACGGTGCTGCCTGGACCAACGCCGGCAGTCACGGCACCGTGGTAGCCGGTGGGCAGGATGTCGGACAGGCAGGTCAGGTCACGAATCTTCTCCATGGCCTTGTCGCGGTCCGGCAGTTTCAGCAGGTTGAAGTCGGCGTATGGCACCAGCACGTATTCAGCCTGGCCGCCGGTCCAGTCGCCCATGTCGACGTAGCCGTAAGCACCACCGGCGCGGGCTGGGTTGACGGTGAGGCAGACGCCGGTGTGCATCTCTTTGCAGGAGCGGCAGCGGCCGCAGGCAACGTTGAACGGCACCGACACCAGGTCGCCGATTTTCAGGCGTTCGACGTCACGCCCGATCTCGACGATTTCACCCGTGATTTCGTGGCCCAGAACCAGGCCGACCTGGGCAGTGGTGCGGCCACGGACCATGTGCTGGTCGGAGCCGCAGATGTTGGTGGAGACCACCTTCAGGATGACGCCGTGCTCGATCTTCTTGCCACGCGGGTCCTGCATTTTCGGGTAGTCGATGTGTTGCACTTCGACCTTGCGGGCGCCGAGATATACCACTCCACGATTGCCAGACATGCTCTTACCTCGCTTGATTTTTATTTATGCAGCGGTGGTTGAACGCGCCGCCATCCATGGGCGGCTTGTGTTACTGGAATGCAGGGAATTGTGGGCCTGATGGGGCGAGATGCACTGACTGAAAACGACAGGGGGATACCTTTTTACGGCAGGCCAAAAGCTGGGGCCGCTTTGCGGCCCCAGAATGGTTCAGAGCACGACCGTGCGGTTGGCGTTGAGGAACACCCGCCGCTCGATGTGATACCCCACAGCCCGCGCCAGGGTCAGGCATTCGATATCCCGCCCCTTGGCAATCAGGTCTTCCGGATAGTGGCTGTGGTCCACCACCTCGACCCCTTGGGCAATGATCGGCCCTTCGTCGAGGTCGTTGTTGATGTAGTGCGCCGTGGCACCCACCATCTTCACGCCCTTGTTGTAGGCCTGGTGGTAAGGCTTGGCGCCCTTGAACCCTGGCAACAGCGAGTGGTGAATGTTGATCGCCCAGCCATCCAGGCGCCGGCACAGCTCGGGCGACAGCACCTGCATGTAACGGGCGAGGATAACCAGCTCGGCACCCGTCTCCTCGATCACCTGCAGCACCTTGCGCTCTTGCCCCGCCTTGTCGTTGGGGTCGAGGGCGAAGTGGTAGTAAGGGATCTTGTGCCAGTGCGCCAGGGGTTCGAGGTCGGGGTGGTTGGACACCACCGCAACCACGTCCATGCCCAGCTGGCCGATGCGCTGCCGGTACAGCAGGTCGTTCAGGCAGTGGTCGGCCTTGGACACCATGATCACCACCTTGGGGCGGTGATTGGGTGCGGTCAGCTCGAAGGCCATGCCGAACGCTTCGCTGCGCTCGGCCAGGCCCGCACGGAAGCCCGTTTCATCGAAATCGTCCGGCTGGCGGAATTCGACGCGAATGAAGAAGCGCCCCGACTGCCGGTCATCGAAGGAGTGGTGCTCCGTCACGTAGCAGCGCTGCTCGAAGAGGTAACGCGTCACCACGTCGACGGTGCCGAGCATGCTCGGGCAGTCGGCGGTGAGAATCCAGGTATCCGGTGCCCGACTCATGTTCTGCTCTCCTTAAGCTTCGATGCTCAGGCCGTATTCGGCCGAAGCGTCCTGCAGCCACAGCCACCAGTAGTCGGCGAAGCTGCGGCGAATCACCAGTTCCCAGGTGTCTTCGGCGGTTCGGCGGATCACCAGTTGCGACTTGGCGAACACGGTGCCTACGGCCTTGCCTACCGGGAAGTTGTTCGGGTGAACATCATAGCTGGTGGACTTCATCAGCACTTCGCGCACGTTCGGGCCGCGCAACTCCAGCAGGCTTTGCCCGCCGCTGACGTTGACCACCTGGATGTGCTGGCCATCAAGGGCCGCGCGCAGCTTTTGCTCGACCGCCAGTTCCTGGCCACCGGGCACGATCAGCAGCCACTCGTCGGGGCCGACCCATTGCAGCGACATGTCGTTGTTAGCGACCACGGTCAGGGCCACTGGCAGCTCCAGGCCCAGGGCCTTGTGCACGCCGGCGGCGAATTCCGGGTTGTGGCCATCGCCACGCAGGGTCAGGTGGCCAAGGAATTTGCGTTCACGCAGGGTCACGCCTGCGTTCTTGCGGCCTTTGCCAACCAGGCTGGCCAGGTCGGCGTGGTGCAGTGGCGACTGGGCCTTGGCCTCGGCGCCGGGGTTTTGCTGGAAGACGTTGATAGCGCTCATTTCTTACCTGCCTTGAATTCTGTAGTTCCGAGCAACGCCGAACCTGTGGGAGCGGGTTCACCCGCGAAGAGGCCAGTGAGGCCAACATCGCATTCGCGGATAAACCCGCTCCCAAAGGGTTCGGCGCCACCATCCGGGGGCCTTAGACGTTCTGCCGCTCACCCTTCGGATCGAAGAACACCGAAGACACGATTTCCGCCTCGATCACGCTGCCATCTGCCTGCGGCGAGTAGACACGCTCGCCCATGCGCTTGAGGCCGCCTTTGACCACACCCATGGCGAACGAATAGCCCAGGGAGTTGGACGCGTAGCTGGAGGTAACGTGGCCAACCATGTCCATCGGGATCGGCTGTTTGGGGTCGAACACCAACTGGGCACCTTCCGGCAGCCACTTGGTCGGGTCGACCGGCTTCAGGCCTACCAGCTGTTTGCGGTTCTCGCGCACGCAGTCTTCGCGGTTCATGCCACGCAGGCCGATCCACGAATAAGGCTTGTTGCGGCCCACACACCAGCTCATGTTCAGGTCGTCCGGGTTCATCGAACCGTCGGTGTCCTGGCCCACGATGATGAAGCCCTTCTCGGCACGCAGTACGTGCATGGTCTCGGTGCCATACGGGGTCAGGTTGTACTTCTTGCCCGCCTCGATGATCTGTTCCAGCACGCCCATGGCGTAGTTGGCCTGCACGTTGACTTCGTACGACAGCTCACCGGTGAACGAGATGCGGAACACACGGGCCGGCACGCCGCCGACGTTGCCTTCCTTCCAGGTCATGAACGGGAAGGCTTCCTTGTCCATGTCGATGTCGGTCAGCTCGCTGAGCAGCTTGCGGCTGTTGGGGCCGGACAAGGTCATGGTGGCCCAGTGGTCGGTGACCGAGGTGAAGTACACCTTCAGCTCCGGCCATTCGGTCTGGTGGTACAGCTCCATCCACTGCAGCACGCGGGCGGCGCCGCCGGTGGTGGTGGTCATGATGAAGTGGTTATCGCCAACGCAGGCGGTTACGCCGTCGTCGAAGACCATGCCGTCCTCTTTGCACATCAGGCCGTAGCGGGCCTTGCCCACGTCCAGCTTGGTCCAGGCGTTGGTGTAGATGCGGTTGAGGAACTCGCGCGCGTCCGGGCCCTGGATGTCGATCTTGCCCAGGGTCGAGGCGTCCAGCAGGCCCACGCTGTCGCGCACGGCCTTGCACTCGCGGGCGACGGCGGCATGGATGTCTTCACCGGCTTTGGGGAAGTACCAAGGGCGCTTCCACTGGCCGACATCTTCGAACTCGGCGCCGTTCTTCACGTGCCAGGCATGCAGGGCGGTGAAGCGCACGGGCTCGAACAGGTGACCACAGTGACGGCCCGCTACTGCGCCGAAGGTGACCGGCGTGTAGTTGGGGCGGAACATGGTGGTGCCCATTTCCGGAATGGTGATGCCGATCGAACGGGCGGCGATGGCCAGGCCGTTGATGTTGCCCAGCTTGCCCTGGTCGGTACCGAAGCCCAGCGCGGTGTAGCGTTTTACGTGCTCGACCGACTCGAAGCCTTCACGGGTGGCCAGCTCGATACCAGCGGCGGTCACGTCGTTCTGCTGGTCGACGAACTGCTTCGGCCCCTTGCTGCCTTTGTCGTGCGGCACCTGGAACAGCGCCACGGTGGCCTCTTCCTTGCGCGCCACGGTTTTTGGCAGGGTGCCGACAGAGGCTTTGAAGCCCGCCTCGGTGGCTGCGCGAACGCCGCCTTCGAAGCCATCGGCAATCACATCACCAAGGGCGTAGACGCCATTGATGCCACCCACGCACTCGCGTTTCTGCGGCGCATCCCCCGGTACGAAACCGAGGATGTCGTCACGCCATACCGGGCGACCGCCCAGGTGCGAAGCCAGGTGCACGATCGGGCTGTAACCACCGGAGGTTGCGATCAGGTCGCACTCAAGGGTTTCGCCTGGGCTGGTGACTTTGTGCGCCTGCACATCGATGGCCGCCACGCGGGCGCCGGTGACATGCTTGCTGCCTTTGGCCTCGACCACGGCGCTGGAGGTGAGGATGCGGATGCCTTTGGCACGCGCTTCTTCAACCAGCGAGCCACGTGGGTTGTGGCGGGCATCGGCGATGGCGACTACTTGCAAGCCTGCGTCGTGCCAGTCCAGCGCGGCGCGGTAGGCGTGGTCGTTGTTGGTCGACAGCACCAGTTTGCGGCCCGGGGCCACGCCGTAGCGGCGCACGTAGGTGGAAACGGCACCGGCCAACATGTTGCCCGGTACGTCGTTGTTGCCGTACACCAGCGGGCGCTCGTGGGCGCCGGGCGCCAGTACCACGCGTTTGGCGCGTACACGGTGCACACGGTGGCGTACTTGGCCGATCGGGGCGCGGTCGCCGAGGTGGTCGGTGAGGCGCTCGTGAATGGTCAGGAAGTTATGGTCGTGGTAGCCGTTGACCGTGGCGCGTGGCAGCAGGGTCACTTCCGGCAGGCCTTCCAGCTCTTTGATCACGGCGTTGACCCAGTCGGCGGCAGGCTTGCCGTCGAGGGTTTCGCGGCTGTCGAGCAGGCTGCCGCCAAACTCTTCTTGCTCGTCAGCCAGGATCACACGGGCGCCGCTGCGCGCAGCAGCCAGTGCAGCGGCCAGGCCAGCAGGGCCGGCGCCGACGATCAGCACATCGCAGTGCTGGTTCATGTAGTCGTAGCTGTCCGGGTCGTTCTGCAGCGGTGCACGGCCAAGGCCTGCAGCTTTGCGGATGTACTTCTCGTACGTCATCCAGAACGATTTGGGGTACATGAAGGTTTTGTAGTAGAAGCCCGGCGGCATCATGCTGCCGCCCACCTTGCCGAGGATGCCCATGACGTCGTTGTTGACGTTCGGCCAGCCGTTGGTGCTGGTGGCAACAAGGCCTGCGTACAGCGCCTGTTGGGTGGCGCGCACGTTCGGAATCTGGGTGGCTTCGCTGGATCCGATCTGCAGGATGGCGTTCGGCTCTTCGGTACCGGCAGCGATGATCCCGCGTGGGCGCGAGTACTTGAAGCTACGGCCAACGATGTCGACGCCGTTGGCCAGCAACGCAGCAGCCAGGCTGTCACCGGCATAACCCTGGTAGGTCTTGCCGTTGAAAGTGAAGTTCAGGACCTTGCTGCGGTCGATGCGGCCGCCGCTGGCGAGGCGATAGGTCTGGCTCATACTTTTTCCCCTTGGCCTTTGACGGTCGACGGTGCGTTTGCAGCTTTACCGTTGGCGGTCACTTGCGGCTTTTCGCCAATCTTGTAGGTTTCCAGAATTTCGTAGGTCACGGTGTCGCGGGTGACGTTGAAGTACTGGCGGCAACCGGCAACGTGGTCCCACAGTTCATGGTGAATACCGCGAGGGTTGTCACGGTAGAACATGTAGGTACCCCACTCCTCGTCGGAGCAGGCGGCAGGGTCCAGCGGGCGGGCGATGTGCGCCTGGCCAGAGGCGTGAAACTCTTCTTCGGAGCGCAGCTCGCCGCAGTGGGGACAGAAAATATGCAACATGACGGTGTCTCCGGTTAGTGGGCGACGGCGGCGGCGCCGTGTTCGTCGATCAGTGCGCCGTTGTAGAAACGGTCCATGGAGAACGGCGCGGCCAGTGGGTGCATTTCGCCCTTGGCCAGGCTCGCAGCGAAGACGTTGCCCGAACCCGGGGTCGCCTTGAAGCCGCCAGTGCCCCAACCGCAGTTGAAGAACATGTTCTTGACCGGGGTCTTGGTGATGATCGGGCAGGCGTCCGGCGAGGTGTCGACGATGCCGCCCCACTGGCGGTTCATGCGCACGCGCGAGAGGTTGGGGAACATCTCGACGATGGCCTGCAGGGTGTGCTCGATCACCGGGTACGAACCGCGCTGGCCGTAGCCGACCCAGCCATCGATACCGGCACCGATTACCAGGTCGCCCTTGTCGGACTGGCTGATGTAGCCGTGCACGGCGTTGGACATGATCACGCTGTCGATGATCGGCTTGATCGGCTCGGATACCAGCGCTTGCAGCGGGTGCGATTCCAGCGGCAGGCGGAAGCCGGCCAGCTTGGCCATGTGCCCGGAGTTACCGGCGGTGACCACGCCGACGCGCTTGGCGCCGATGAAGCCTTTGTTGGTTTCCACACCAATGACCGCGCCGTTTTCCTTGCGGAAACCGATCACTTCGGTCTGCTGGATCAGGTCCACGCCCAGGGCGTCGGCAGCGCGGGCATAGCCCCAGGCCACGGCGTCGTGGCGGGCTACACCACCACGGCGCTGAACGGTTGCGCCAAGGATCGGGTAACGGGTGTTCTTCGAGCAGTCCAGGTACGGGATTTCGGCCGCGACCTGGGCGGTGTTCAGCAGCTCGCCATCGACGCCGTTGAGGCGGTTGGCGCTGACGCGGCGCTCGGAGTCACGAATGTCCTGCAAGGTATGGCACAGGTTGTACACGCCGCGCTGGGAGAACATGACGTTGTAGTTGATGTCCTGGGACAGCCCTTCCCACAGCTTCATGGCGTGCTCGTACAGCTGCGCCGACTCGTCCCACAGGTAGTTGGAACGCACGATGGTGGTGTTACGGGCGGTGTTGCCGCCGCCCAGGTAACCTTTCTCGATCACGGCAACGTTGGTGATGCCGTGCTCTTTGGCCAGGTAGTAGGCCGTGGCCAGGCCATGGCCGCCACCGCCGACGATAACCACGTCGTACACCTTTTTAGGGGTTGGCGTGCGCCACATGCGCTGCCAGTTTTCGTGGTGGCTGAGGGAGTGTTTGAAGAGGCCGAAGCCCGAGTAGCGTTGCATGGTCGTTTACTCCACTCAGCGGTAAACAGGGAAGTCTGCGCACAGCGCCGCGACGTTTTTCGCCACATCGGCTTCGACGTCTGCGTCACCGAGGTTGTCGAGGATGTCGCAGATCCAGCCGGCCAGGGCCACGCACTGCGCAACCTTGAAGCCGCGGGTGGTGACGGCCGGGGTGCCGATGCGCAGGCCCGAGGTGACGAACGGCGACTGGGGGTCGTTCGGCACGGCGTTCTTGTTGACGGTGATGTGCGCGCGGCCCAGGGCGGCGTCGGCATCTTTGCCGGTGAGGCCCTGGCGGATCAGGCTGACCAGGAACAGGTGGTTGTCGGTGCCACCGGACACCACGTCGTAGCCGCGGTCGATGAACACCTGGGCCATGGCCTGGGCGTTTTCGATCACTTGTTGCTGATAGGCCTTGAAGCCAGGCTCCAGCGCTTCCTTGAAGCACACGGCCTTGGCGGCAATCACGTGCATCAGCGGGCCGCCCTGGGCGCCCGGGAATACAGCGGCGTTCAGCTTCTTCTCGATCTCTTCGTTGGACTTGGCCAGGATCAGGCCGCCACGAGGGCCGCGCAGGGTCTTGTGGGTGGTGGTGGTCACCACATCGGCGAACGGGATCGGGTTCGGGTACAGGCCAGCGGCAACCAGGCCGGCTACGTGGGCCATGTCGACGAACAGCAGCGCACCGACCTTGTCGGCAATGGCGCGGAAGCGTGGGAAGTCGAGGGTTTTAGAGTAGGCCGAGAAACCGGCAACGATCATTTTCGGCTTGTGCTCGACCGCCAGGCGCTCGACTTCGTCGTAGTCGATCAGGCCGGTGTCGGTGTTGATGCCGTACTGCACGGCGTTGTACAGCTTGCCCGAGGACGACACTTTGGCGCCGTGGGTCAGGTGGCCACCGTGGGCCAGGCTCATGCCGAGGATGGTGTCACCGGCCTGCAGCAGGGCCAGGTAGACGGCGCCGTTGGCCGACGAGCCGGAGTGCGGCTGGACGTTGGCGTAGTCGGCACCAAACAGCTGCTTGGCGCGCTCGATGGCCAGGGCTTCTACCTTGTCCACGTGCTCGCAGCCGCCGTAGTAGCGCTTGCCCGGGTAGCCTTCGGCGTACTTGTTGGTCAGGCCGCTGCCTTGGGCCTGCATGACGCGCTTGCTGGTGTAGTTTTCCGAGGCGATCAGCTCGATGTGATCTTCCTGGCGCTGTTCCTCGGCATTCATCGCCGCCAGCAGTGCGTCGTCGTAACCCTGGATCTGGTCTTGCTTGCTGAACATCGTGTATCTCCCGGCAGCGATCGTTTTTTGTCGTGGGGCACTGTGGCCCTTTGTGGCGATGGTATGACTGGCGGGGTCGGGTCAGATGCCTGCGCACGCCTTGCAATGGCGCGTTTACGACATTGCCTTTGGGTTGATGCTGCCGGCCTCTTCGCGGGGCAAGCCCGCTCCCACAGTGATTGGCGTGTGCACGACCATTGTGGGAGCGGGCGTGCCCGCGAAGAGGCCGGCACAGAATGAACAGAAATCGCTGTACGGGTTGTATAGGCAACCGCTGAATCGATGGTTTAGAGTGCTGCTCTGCGTCGTTCACAGGACCGTGTCATGACAGATAAGAGCCAACAATTCGCCAGCGACAACTATTCCGGTATCTGCCCCGAAGCCTGGGCGGCGATGGAGAAGGCCAACCACGGCCACGACCGCGCCTATGGCGACGATCAGTGGACGGAGCGCGCCTCGGAATACTTCCGCAACCTGTTCGAAACCGACTGCGAGGTGTTTTTCGCCTTCAACGGTACCGCCGCCAACTCCCTGGCCCTGGCCTCGCTGTGCCAGAGCTACCACAGCGTGATCTGTTCCGAGACTGCCCACGTCGAAACCGACGAATGCGGCGCGCCGGAGTTTTTCTCCAACGGTTCCAAGCTGCTGACGGCGGCCAGCGTCAACGGCAAGCTGACCCCGCAGTCGATCCGCGAAGTGGCACTGAAGCGCCAGGACATCCACTACCCCAAGCCGCGCGTGGTAACCATCACCCAGGCCACCGAGGTAGGTACGGTGTACCGCCCCGATGAGCTCAAGGCGATCAGCGCCACCTGCAAGGAGCTGGGCCTGAACCTGCACATGGATGGCGCGCGCTTTACCAATGCCTGCGCGTTCCTGGGGTGCAGCCCGGCCGAGCTGACCTGGAAGGCCGGCGTCGACGTGCTGTGCTTTGGCGGCACCAAGAACGGCATGGCGGTGGGCGAGGCGATCCTGTTCTTCAATCGCCAACTGGCCGAGGACTTCGACTACCGCTGTAAGCAGGCCGGGCAACTGGCGTCGAAAATGCGCTTCCTGTCCGCGCCGTGGGTGGGCCTGCTGGAAGATGGCGCCTGGTTGCGCCATGGCAACCACGCCAACCATTGCGCACAGCTGCTGGCGTCGCTGGTGAGTGACTTGCCGGGGGTGGAACTGATGTTCCCGGTAGAGGCCAACGGGGTGTTCCTGCAAATGCCGGAGCCTGCGATTGAAGCCCTGCGCGGCAAGGGCTGGCGGTTCTATACCTTTATCGGCAGCGGCGGGGCACGGTTCATGTGTTCCTGGGATACCGAGGAAGAGCGGGTGCGCGAGCTGGCTGCGGATATCCGCAGCATCATCACCGCCTGACAGGCCGCATTCGTGGGCATGCCCGCTCCCACATGGACCACACAAGGCTGAGGCCTGTGGCGATCCTGTAGGAGCTGGCTTTGCCGGCGATGAAGCCCACGCCGATCTAAAGCCTGAACCCACCCATCTGCCGCGCCAGGTCATCAGCCAAGCCACGCAACGCCTGGCACTCTTCTCGGCAGCCCTGCACCTCTGCCGCCGTCTCCCGCGCCAGGTCGGAGATACCCTGCACCGTGCGGTTGATCTCTTCGGTCACCGCCGACTGCTCCTCGGTCGCCGTGGCCACCTGATGGTTCATGTCGCTGATGTGTTCCACCTGGTCGGTAATCGCCCCCAGCGACGCCCCGGTACGCTGGCTCGATTCCACCCCACTGCCGGTCGCCTGCTGCCCCGCCTGCATCGAGCTCACCGCCGAACCCGCGCCCTGCTTCAGGCGCTGGATCATCTGTTGCACTTCGTCGGTGGACAGCTGCGTGCGCCGCGCCAGCGTGCGCACTTCGTCGGCCACCACAGCAAACCCGCGGCCCATTTCGCCTGCCCGCGCAGCCTCGATGGCGGCGTTCAACGCCAGCAAATTGGTTTGTTCGGAAATGCTGCGGATAACCGCCAGAACCTCATCGATAGAGGCGACTTCGTCGGCCAACTGGCTGACTGCATCGGCTGCCTTGCCGATGTCGCCCGACATGCCCTCGATGCCCTGAATCGAACGCCGTACCACCTCGCGCGCCTGCAAGGCCTCATCCCGTGCCGACTGCGAGGCCTGCGCCGCATCACCGGCATTGCGGGCAATATCCTGCACGGTCAGGCCCATTTCGTGTACGGCGGTGGCAACCATTTCGGTCATTTCCTGCTGCCGCCCGGAGCGCTCGGCCGTGTTGTCCACCACTTGGGTCACCTGCTCAACCGCCCGATGCAGCCGTTCGGAAGTCTGCAACACCTCGCCAATCAGGCTGCGCTGGCTGTCGAGAAAGCGGTTGAAGCCCCGGGCCAGGTCACCCAGTTCGTCTTCGCGCGAATCATCCAGGCGGTGGCTGAGGTCGCCTGCGCCACTGCCAATCTGTACCAGCGCAGCGGTAACGCGGCGCACAGGCCGCACCAGGCCCCGCGCCAGCAGCACCACCAGCAGCAGCGACACAAGCGCCACGGCGCCACCGATCAGGCTGGTCAGCCATACCGCCTGATGCATTTGTGCGTAGATTTCCGACTCCGGCACCTCGGCCACCAGCGTCCAGTTGAGGTCCCGCAGGGGCAGGCCGAGTGCCAGGTAACGTTCGCCGTCACGGCTGAAACGGCTGTTGCGCAGGCCTTCGCCGCCGGTCATCACGGCCTTGGCAGCGTCCGTGCCGAGCTGCTCGGCGAGCTGGCGCTTGCCGCTGAAAGCCGCGTCCGGGTGCACCTGGATCAGGCCGTCGTTGCGCACCAGGAAGACCTTGCCATGCTCACCAAAGCTGAAGTCGTGGATCAGCTGCGACAGCTCGGTCATGCGCAGGCCCATGCCGGCCACGCCCACCAGTTGGCCATTTTTTTCCACGCGGTAATCGATGAACAGCGCAAGCTCGCCGGTGGCACCGTCAATGTCGATATTGATAAACCGCTCGGCGCCGCTGTCGATGTAGCCGTAGAACCATTTGTCCTTGGGGTTGCTGCGGCTGAGGGTGCGGTCCAGGCCATTCTCGTTGTAGTAATGGCCGGTTTCGGTCGAGGCAAACAAGGTGGTGAAGGCGCGGTTGCGCTGTTTGGCGGCGTTCAGGTATTCGATGAATGCCGCGGCCTGGGCGGGGTCTTCACCAGCCGCTAGCCAGTCGCGCAGCAGGGTGTTGCCGGCAATATCCGCCGCGGCCACAAGTGGCTGGCCGAGCATACGCTCGATGTCGTTGCGGATGGCCTCGACACTGGCGGGAAGGGCAGTGTCGACCAAGTAGCGGTCGGTGAGGCGGTTGAGCGCCACGGTGAAAATGATGACCACCACCAGGATGCTGGCCAGCAGGGCGGCGCCCATGCTGGTGATCAACTGCCACTGGATGCTTTTACGCCAGATACGCATGCCCCTACTCCCCCGCACATTATTGTTTTGCGGGAAGTGTATACACTTGAGTATCCAGTTAATCCAGTGACCTGGGACAATGAGTTGGGGCTTTGGGGCTGCTGCGCAGCCCATTCGCAGCACAAGGCTGCTCCTACAGGGGAACGCATAACCCTTGGAGGAGCGGCCTTGGGCCTTTCAGCTATCGATCAGGACTCTGCAATGGTCCGCACGATGGCGTCCACCGTGGCGTCGATCTGCGCCTGGGTACGCGCAAGGGTCTGCTGGTGTTCTTTCTGCAGTTCAACCTGTTTGGAGCACAGGTTAAGGGCAGCCAGCACCAGCAATTTGTCACCGATCAGGGTCGGGTACTGACGCTTGGTTTCGTTCAGGGCGGTGTTGAGCATCCGCACCGCCTGGGCCAGGGTTTCTTCCTGGCCTTCGGGCGCCTTGATCGAATAGTCGATGCCGAGAATCGACACCACATTGACCGGCTGCTCTTGCAATCTCATGCGCCAACAACGCCAGCGCTGGCGCGATCAACCAGGGCCTGCAGGCGAGCGGCGGTGCTGCCGTTCTTCTCTTCCTGCTCCATCAGCGACAGCTGCAGGGTTTCGTTCTCTTCCTTGGCCTGGGCCAGTTGCGTGCCCAGGGCGGTGTTCTGCTCGGTGAGTTGAGCGTTCTTCTGCATCAGGTCGCTGACCAGTTGCTCGATTTGATTCAGGGAAGCTTCCAGCATGGGTCTATCTCAGGTTGTTGCGAGGGGCGCACACGATAAAGAAAAGCGCGGCCCATCGCCATTAAAAATCGGATTCACAAGGTGTCTGGCCCGCAGATTGACAGGGTAATCCCCCCCTTGTTCCGACTTGGGTCAACCGCCGGTCAGGAAAAGGTTAGCTGCCTCACAATTTTTGCGGGTTGCACTCAAGACTGGCCAGTCACGACCGATAGCCCGGCAAGTCATGTTTTGTCGCACTTTGCGCACTCTTTATCCCCTGCCTGGATCCTCCTCTCCATGTCTCTACGTAACATGAATATCGCCCCGCGCGCGCTGCTCGGCTTCGCGCTTATCGGCCTGCTGATGCTCGGCCTCGGTATCTTCTCGCTGGTGCAGATGGGCAACATCCGCCAGGCGGGCGTGGCCATCGAGCAAGTCAGTGTGCCCAGTATCAAGATCCTCGACGAAATCACCGCGCTCAACCTGCGCATGCGCACCCTCTCCTACCGCCTGCTGACCAACCGCGAGCCTGCAATCCAAAGCGATACCCTCAACCTGCTGGCCCAGCGCAACAGCCAGATCGACCGCGCACGCCAGGCCTACCTGCCAATGATCGGCGCCGCCGACGAACAGGCCGCGTTCGACCAGTACGGCCAGTTGCTTGAGCAGTACCGCCAACTGGAATCGCGCATGCGCAGCCTGAGCCAGGCCGACCGCGTCGACGAACTGCGCGACCTGCTTAACCGCGACCTGCTGGCCAATTCCGAGCAGATCAACAAGGTCATGGACACGCTGGTGCGTATCAACACCGACCAGACCCGCGCCACCAACGAGAAAGCCGCCAGCCAGTACGCTGCGGCATTCGCGCTGGTGATCGGCCTGCTGGTTGCCGCCACCGTGCTGACCTTCGCCTGCGCCTTCCTGCTGACCCGCAGCATCGTCAAGCCGATCGATGAGGCGCTCAAGTGCGCAGAGCAAGTCGCCGACGGTGACCTTACCCACGTCATCCGCGCCGAAGGCACCGACGAAGCCGCCCGCCTGCTGCGCGCCATGGCCCGCATGCAGGACAAGCTGCGTGACACCCTGCAGCAGATCGCAGGCTCTGCCACCCAGCTGGCCTCAGCCGCCGAAGAGCTGAATGCCGTCACCGACGAAAGTGCCCGTGGCCTGCAACAGCAGAACAACGAGATTGAACAGGCCGCCACCGCCGTCACCGAAATGACCAGCGCTGTAGAAGAAGTGGCGCGCAACGCCGTGAGCACCTCAGAAGCGTCCAGTGAAGCCAGCCGCTCCACCGGCGACGGCCGCGACCTGGTGATGGAGACCGTGGGGGCCATCGAGCGCATGAGCGGTGATGTGCAGGCCACTGCCAAGTTGATCACGCACCTGGCCGAACAGTCGCGTGACATCGGCAAAGTGCTGGATGTGATCCGTGGCCTTGCGGACCAGACCAACCTGTTGGCACTCAACGCCGCGATCGAGGCAGCCCGTGCCGGTGAAGCAGGCCGTGGCTTTGCCGTGGTGGCGGACGAGGTGCGCGCACTGGCGCACCGTACCCAGCAGTCGACCAGCGAGATCGAACGGATGATCGGCAGCATTCAAGGCGGTACGGAAGAGGCGGTGGAGTCGATGCGCACCAGCACCGAACGTGCCGAGTCGACACTGAACATTGCCCGTGGCGCAGGCATGGCGCTGGATACCATTGCCGGGGCCGTGGCGCAGATCAACGAGCGTAACCTGGTGATTGCCAGCGCGGCGGAAGAGCAGGCACAAGTGGCGCGGGAAGTGGACCGCAACCTGGTGAACATCAATGACCTGTCGGTGCAGAGTGCTACCGGGGCACATCAGACTAGTGCGGCGAGTGCTGAGCTGTCGCGCCTGGCGGTTGACCTTAATGGTCTGGTAGCCCGTTTCCGCACCTGAAAAAGTTGGGGCCGCTTTGCGGCCCATCGCCGGCAAGCCAGCTCCCACATCGACCACGTGTGCAGTACCTGTGGGAGCTGGCTTGCCGGCGATGGGCTGCGAAGCAGCCCCCAGCAATCTCGGATCAGTGGATCAGTAATCGATCCGCACATCCCCTTTCGGCACGCTGCAGCAGGACAGGATGTAGCCCTCGGCTTCGTCCTCTTCGGTGATGCCGCCGTTGTGCTCCATCTCCACTTCGCCACCCAGCTTCAGCACCTTGCAGGTGCCGCAGATGCCCATGCCGCAAGCTTTCGGGATCATCAGGCCAACCTTGGCTGCCGCCGCATGCACCGTCTCGCCAGGGGCAACGCGGATACTCTTGTCGCTGCCGATGAACTCCACCAGGTTGAGGTCGGAAACATCCAGCTCCGGTGCATCGGCCGCCTGCTCGGCGTGCTCCACTGCATCGGCCTTGGCCTCTGGTGGCGTCGCGCCGAACGACTCCTCGTGGTAGTTCTTCATGTCGAAGCCGACGGCTTCGAGCATGCGCTTGACTGCCGTCATGTAAGGCGTCGGGCCGCAGCAGAACACCACGCGCTCCATGTAGTCCGGCGCAATCAGCTCCATCAGCCGCTGGTTCAGGTAACCGCGGTACCCCGCCCATGGCTCGCCCAGGCCATGCTTTTCGCAAATGATGTGCAGGCTGAAGTTGGGGATGCGCGACGCCATCTGTTCCAGCTCGCGGTGGTAGATGATGTCTTTCGGTGAACGGGCGCTGTGCACAAACACCATGTCGACATTGGCGTTGGTGTCGTAGAACCAGCGCGCCATCGACATCACCGGGGTAATGCCCACACCGCCCGACAGGTACAGCGCCTTGCCCGCCGGGAAGTCGATGGCGTTGAACAGCCCCACCGGGCCGTGCACCGGCAGCTCGGCGCCTTCGTGCATGGTGTCGTGCAGGAAGTTGGACACCAGGCCGCCCGGCACACGCTTCACGGTGATCGAGAAGCTGTACGGCACCGACGGCGAACTGGAGATGGTGTAGGAGCGCATCACCGGCTTGCCTTCGATCTCCAGCTCCAGGGTGACGAACTGCCCGGGCTTGAAGAAGAACATGATCGGCTGATCAGCCATGAAGCAGAAAGTGCGCACGTCCCAGGTCTCCTGGATGACCTTGACACAGCGCACGATGTGGCGGCCGTTGGCCCAGGTCTGGGTGGTGACCGGATTGAGGAAGGTATCGGACATGTTCATCTCCAGCAGCCGACTATCGGGCTTTTTATGGCTTGGATAATGCGCAAGCTGAGAGCGACGTACATTCCTGCCAGCGACATCGGCGTGCTTATCGCGACCAGCCCCGCGCTACAAGGGCTGGCGCGTCGTAATTCAATTCGGCCATGTCGCCCATGGATACGGTTCGCGGCGTCTTCGGACGCACACTCCACGGCAAATAAACATGCCTGCTGTTTAAACCAAAAGCCGCTGATAAAAGCCTTGCGGCAACAACAACGATTAGCCACCTTTTGCCGGCCGCACACGGCCCCGAGGAATACACGATGGACGTCACCGCAACCCTGAGCCTGGGCGATCCACTGGAACCTGCACGCAAGGCCACCGCCGAGATGCTGCAGACCCGCGAGCGGACCTACTCGCTGCCCCAGCCTTTCTACACCGACGAGCGTCTGTTCCAGATCGACATGCAGGAGATCTTCCAGAAAGAATGGTTGATCGCCGGCATGACTTGCGAAATTCCGGCGAAAGGCAACTACATCACCCTGCAGATCGGCAAGAACCCGATTCTGGTTGTACGGGGTGCCGAAGGTAAGGTGCACGCCTTCCATAACGTTTGCCGCCACCGTGGTTCGCGTTTGTGCGTAAGCGACAAAGGCAAGGTGGCCAAGCTGGTCTGCCATTACCACCAGTGGACGTATGAACTGGACGGCCGACTGCTGTTCGCCGGCACCGAAATGGGCGCCGACTTCGACATGAAGGACTACGGCCTGAAGCCGGTACACGTGAAGGTGGCCGGCGGTTACATCTTCATCAGCCTGGCAGAAAACCCGCCTGCCATCGACGAGTTCCTGGCCACCCTGGAACACTACATGGAACCGTACGACATGGAGAACACCAAGGTGGCGGTGCACACCACCTTGATGGAAAAGGCCAACTGGAAGCTGGTGCTGGAAAACAACCGCGAGTGCTACCACTGCAGCGGTTCGCACCCGGAGCTGCTGCAAACCCTGCTGGAGTGGGACGACACCAACGACCCGCGCGCCAGCCAGGAATTCAAGGACCACGTGGCCGCTTCGGCCGCCGCCTGGGAAGCCGAAAAAATCCCGTACCTGCACAAAAGCCACGGCCTGCGTAACCGCATCGTGCGCATGCCGCTGCTCAAAGGCACGGTATCGATGACCATGGACGGCAAGCAGGCCTGCCAGAAGCTGATGGGCCGCATCAAGAACCCGGACCTGGGCTCGATGCGCATCCTGCACCTGCCGCACTCCTGGAACCACTGCATGGGCGACCACATGATCGTGTTCACCGTGTGGCCGATCAGCGCCCAGGAAACCATGGTCACCACCAAGTGGCTGGTGCACAAGGACGCCGTGGAAGGTGTCGACTACGACCCTGAGCGCATGCGCAAGGTGTGGGACGCCACCAACGACCAGGACCGCCGCCTGGCGGAAGAAAACCAGCGTGGCATCAACTCCACGGCGTACCAGCCTGGGCCTTACTCGAAGACTTACGAGTTTGGTGTGGTCAACTTCATTGACTGGTATAGCGGGCGGTTGCTGAACAACCTGGGGGCGGAGCCGGCGCCTTATTTGAAGGAAGTGCAGGCGCAGTAATACCTGCACACCCGCCATGCTTCGGCAGCAGTCCGAAGCATGGCGCCTTTACACCTCTGTCTCCTGCAGCTGTGCTCCGTTACGCACTTGATAAGCGGTCGGTCGTATGGGATAGCGCCGTTCGGCAGACGACGTTGCCAACCCATAAAGCTCATAAGCTGACAGGGCCGTCGCAACAGAGGCCACCCCAAAATCAACCCAGCCCAACACTTCGGCCTCCGGTGTGAACAGCCGTCCGCTAGCCGTGCCAATACTTACTGAGGCGGTGATGACCCCAGCGGCCGATAGTGCCTTTTCCTTCACAGTCCAGGGTGCGATGGGCTGCTCTGGCGTGCCGTACGTGACAATCCCAGCCCGGCTTGCCGGGAAACCACTCGACAAGGCGAAGTCTCGCTCTAGACGGTAGTTGCGGTACACCTTCACGGCACTGATGGCCAGGTTGATCACCCCCGAGACGATGCTCCTGATTGGCGCGATGATCGCGGGGAAACGACCACTTGGGTCAACAAAGTTGACAGGGTCGCCTTGGCAGTAGGCGTAAGCATTAAGCCCCCCTTTGCCGAACGGGCTTAGCGAGTCAGGGCGGATGAACCGCCTCAGGCGCGGGCTGTAGAAGCGGTGGCCATTGCCCAATGGATAACTGCCTGTCCGCAGATCCAGGTGTTGGCCGCAGAAAGCCAGCCCCGGTGGCGGGCATGCGCCCAGACCACCGTAAGGCGCGTAAGCACGCGGCTCGTAACGCCCCCTACCCAATACAGATTGCTGCCGGTCAATGTTAAGCAGGAATTTCGTCATGGTTATCCACAGTTCTTGCAAGTTGTGGAAAGGGTAATAGGTGACCGTCCGTTTGCGTACTGGCAAAAATAACAGGCCTACGACTGCTCACTATTCGACCAATCCCGTCAAGGCCGCACGCTTTCTGGGCTTCAGCGATGTTCATACACCTTGTCCACAGAGACACCAACAGAGTTTGTGAGCAGAACTCGAACGTCTAGAGCCTTGGTTGTGGATAAACGATTCAAGGCCTTGATAATCATGGATCAGGAGACATTCACCCCCATTTGATCATTTTCTGATCAACTCTCCACAAGCCTTGACCTGTGCGGCTTTCAGCTAGTGCCGAACAGATTATCCACAGACCCGCTAACAGCGATTGTGGGCAAAACCAGACAACGCCACGCCAATCTGTAGCTGATGAGCCGAGGCAGTGCTGATCACTTTCTGATCAAAACTCTGTAAGCCCCGCTATTCAAGGCCCACAGCCATGCGCCAACACTTTATCCACACCTTGGCGAACAGATTCCGTGGGCAAAACACAGGCCCACCTGACATTTCTGCCAGTTTCGTGAAATTCCGCGATGTGATGGGGTAATGGCTACTACTTTGGCATTATCCAGGAGTGACTTATGCACAGCCGCCAGGAGGGCACTGTGAAGTGGTTCGATGAAGGCACTGGAATTGGGGTTATCAGCGTCGAAGGTCAACCACGGGAATACCTGGTTCTACGCTGCGCAGCGGTGAATGTGGGGTTGTCGAAGGGGATGCGGGTGTCATTCAACCCTGTGACCGAGGCATTGGGCTGCTGGGCGTTCAATGTGGTCAGGGAACAACATTAGCCTGTCAGGGTTAATCGCCGGCAAGCCAGCTCCCACAGGTATTGCACTGAACCCGTAGGCAGTGGTGATCCTGTGGGAGCTGGCTTGCCGGCGATGAGGCCAGTAAACGCCTTAGCGCAGCACGCCTTCTTCCACCAGCAGCTTGAGAATTGCCTCAGCACCTTCCTGTGGCGAAACATCCTTCAGCACCTTGCCACCGCCGCCACTGGCCTTGGCCGTTGCTGCTTTCATGCGGTCTGCACCGCTCTTGGCCTTGATCACCTTCAGGCGCTTGGGCCGAGGACGGGCCGGTTGCAACTCGGCATCGGCCAACAACTCATCTTCGACAATGGCCACATTACGCGCCGCCAGCACACCACGTCGCGCGGGCCCGAATGCGCTCTGGCGCGGCTTGGGCGCAGCGTTATCCACAGTCGCCAGCAACGGCAGGCGCACTTTCAGCCGGCGCCGCTGACCACGCGGCAAGGCCTGCAATACCTGGGCGGTGCCGTTTTCTATCGACTCCACTTCGGCCAAACCCACGATCAACGGCCAACCGAGTTTTTCGGCCAGCAGAAATGGCAACATGCCCGACCCTTCACCCGTCTCGGCCTGGCTACCGGTCAGCACCAGCTGTGCCCCGGCGTCGCGCAGGTAATCCCCCAGCACGCCCAGCACATCGGCACCGGCCGGCTGCTCCAGCACGTCAAGATGGTCCAGGCCCATGCCCAGGTAGGCGCGCAGCGCTTCTTCCTGCGGGTTGCCGGCATGTACCACCTGCAAGTTATCCCCAGCCAGCTGCAAACCCAGCTCCACAGCGCGGGCATCCTGCTCGGCGCGGCGGGCGCGGCCGGAGCTTGGGTGGGCACCGATGGATACCAGGCTGATCACTTTCGTACTCATGCTCGTGCCCTTATGCCGCGTCGCGCTGGCCGCCGCTGCGGTAGTTGTCCACCGCCTCGATCAGTGCCTTGAGAATCGCCGAGCTGTCGCCAATCACCGACAGGTCGGCCCGTTTGATCATGTCGCAGCCCGGGTCCATGTTGATCGCCACCACCTTGTCGCAAGCGCCGATACCCTGCAGGTGTTGGATGGCACCCGAGATACCCACAGCCACGTACACGCGTGCGGTGACCCAGGTACCGGTGGCTCCCACCTGGCGGTTGCGCGGCATGAAGCCGTCGTCCACCGCCACCCGCGAGGCGCCTTCAGTGGCGCCAAGGGCTGCGGTGGCCTGGTGGTACAGGTCCCAGTCCTTGACCCCGTTGCCGCCCGAGATGATGAACTCGGCCTCGGCCATGGCAATGGTGGCCGGGTCCACGGCCACCGAGCCCAGGTCTTCGATGCGCGAAAGGCTGCGCGCTACGCCTGTGGACAACTCCACCGGCAACGCTTCGTGGCGGGTTTCGCTGACCGGCTCGGCACACTCGGCCGCTGCCAGGATCAGCCGTGGTACAGCGCGTTGCAGGTCTTGCTGGCCGGCACCGGCGCGGCCGATGCACTGGCCGTCCTTGACCTGCCACACCCGCGTGGCCGGGCGCTCGCCCAGCGCCGCGCCCAGGCGTCGACCCAGTTCGCCGCCACCGGTGCGGCTGTCGGGCAGCAGCCAGTGGCGCGGGGTGAACTGGTTATCCACAGCCCGCAGGCCCTGCACCAGTTGCTCCGGTGCATAACCCTCGAAGGCCTCGCCCTCGATGACCAGCAGGCGGTCGACACCGGCTGTGGAAAAGTTGCTTTCCTTGTGCTCGCCAAACACCACCGCCAGCACCGCGCCATCGCTGCCGGCCAGGCTGTGGGCCAGGCCGAGCAAGTCGCGGTCGTGGCTGCTCAGGCGGCCACCGACCATGTCCGGCACCACGGCGATGTAGAACGCCGGCGCCGCCACCTGGTGCAGCGGCAGCTTGACCTCTGCCGCCGCCGTGCGCCGCCCACCCACACCCGTGCCCTGCTGAGCGCCGCTGCGGTCGATGCGCTTGATGCCGGCCGGGCCGATAAAGCCTGCGGCAATCGCATGGGGGTTCTTGCGGATCAGGCCATTGGGCCCCATCCAGCTGGTCTGTTGCGTCTGCATGGCCGCATGCAGCGGGTGCAGGCGGTTACGGGCGATCCACTCGGCGCGTGGGTCGCGGCGGATAATGTCGCTCATCAGTGCACCTCCGCAGGTTCACGTTTAGCCGTTTGCGGCTTTGGGGCAGTGGGCGCGTCCTCTTCGATCAGCACGTCGGCCACCAGCTCGGCCAGGTCCTTGATCTGCGGGCGCGGCTCGACCACGCCTTCGAGCATGGCGGTGCACTGCGGGCAACCCACGGCCACCAGCTCGGCCTCGGTTTCGCGAATGTCGTCCATGCGCATGTCGGGGATACGCTGCTTGCCCGGGATGTCGGTGATCGGCGCACCGCCGCCACCGCCGCAGCAACGGGAACGGAAGCCCGAGCGCTGCATCTCGCGCACTTCGATACCCAGCGCCTTGAGCACTTCACGCGGCGCTTCGTACTCACCGTTGTAGCGGCCCAGGTAGCACGGGTCGTGGTAGGTGACGCTGCCGCCCTTGTGCTGGCCCAGGTTGAGCTTGTTGGCCGCGATCAGTTCGGCAATGTAGGTGCTGTGGTGCTGCACCTGGTACTCGCCACCCAATGCGCCGTACTCGTTCTTCAGCACATGGAAGCTGTGCGGGTCGCAGGTGACGATGCGCTGGAACTTGTACCTGGCCAGGGTCTGGATGTTGCGTTTGGCCAGTTGCTGGAAGGTCGCTTCGTCGCCCAGGCGGCGGGCAACGTCGCCACTGTCGCGTTCTTCCAGGCCGAGCACGGCAAAGTCCACGCCCGAGGCCTTCAGTACTTTGACAAACGAACGCAGGGTGCGCTGGTTGCGCATGTCGAAGGCACCGTCGCCAACCCAGAACAGCACTTCGGTGGTTTTCACCTCCGACAGCAGTTTCAGGTTGAGGTCGGCAGCCCAGTTCATGCGACCGCCCGGGGCGAAACCGCCGGGGTTGTCGGTGGCGATCAGGTTGTCCAGCACCTCGGCGCCCTTGTTTGGGGTGGCGCCCTTTTCCAGGGTGAGGTGGCGGCGCATGTCGACGATGGCATCGACGTGCTCGATCATCATCGGGCATTCCTCGACGCAGGCACGGCAGGTGGTGCACGACCACAGCGTTTCAGCGTCGACCAGGCCATTGACGATCGGCTGGTGCGGGTGGCCGCCGTGTTCACCGATCGGCTTGCCCGGGTAAGGGCTACCGGCGAACTTGGCGTCCGTGCCACCGGCCAGGCCGATGACCATGTCCTGAATGAGCTTTTTCGGGTTCAGCGGCTGACCAGCGGCAAAGGCCGGGCACATGGCTTCACATTTACCGCACTGCACGCAGGCATCGAAGCCCAGCAGTTGGTTCCAGGTGAAGTCCGCCGGCTTTTCCACGCCCAGCGGCGCGTTGGGGTCTTCGAGGTCCAGCGGCTTGAGGCCGGTGGAGCGGCCGCCGCCAAAGCGCTCGGCGCGGCGGTGCCAGGCCAGGTGCAGGGCACCGGCGAAGGCGTGCTTCATCGGGCCGCCCCAGGTCATGCCGAAGAACAGCTCCGACACACCCCACAGCACGCCCAGGCCGAGCACAGCAACCATCACCCAGCCACCCGTGTTGGCGGGCAGGATACCGGCGACCGGCAGGGTGGCAATGAAGAAGCTTGCGGCGAACACCAGCAGGCTCTTCGGCAAACGCATCCACGGGCCCTTGGACAGGCGTGCAGGCGGGTTGAGGCGGCGCTTGAAGACAAAGAGGGCGCCGGTAAACATGATCACCGTGGCTACCAGCAACGCGTAGCCGAGGATTTTGCTCTGCAGGCCAAAGCCATGCACCAGGATCGCCAAGGCAGCCGACAGCACGAAGCCGCCAGCGGTGGCCACGTGGGTCTTGGACATGTACTTGTCGCGCTCGACCACGTGGTGCAGGTCCACCAGGTAACGGCGCGGCATGGCCAGCAGGCCGCCGATCAGGTCGACCTTGGAGGCCCGGCCCCGCCGCCACATGCGCACCCGGCGCAGGGCGCCGAGCACCGCCAGGCCAAGGGCAGCGAACAGCAGAACGGGTAGAAGGGTGTTCAACATGGGAGGCTCCCACAACAGCTAAATTCTTGCGCCACCCCAAAGGCCAGCGCGGACCCCTGTAGGAGCGGCCTTGTGCCGCGAAAGGGCTGCGTAGCGGCCCCAGCATCCTTGATACCGATGAAATGCTGGGGGCCGCTTCGCGACCCTTTCGCGGCACAAGGCCGCTCCTACAGGGGGGCCAGTCCCGCCTCTAGAAAGACGGTGCGATCAGAAATCCTTGCACAGGCGCAAGGCGTCGTAGATCGCCGCATGCACGTTGCGCTGGGCCACGCAGTCGCCGATGCGGTACAGCAGGTAACCTTCGCCCGGCTGGCTGAGGATCGGCTGTGGCTTGATGGCAAACAGCGCCTCCACATCGATCTGGCCCTTGTTGCGCGAGCCGTCCTTCAGCGCGTAGTACAGCGCTTCATCAGGCCGCACGCCGTTCTCGATCACCACCTGGTCGACCACGCGTTCTTCCTTGGCGCCGGTGTATTCGTTCTCCAGCACCGCCACCAGCTTGTCGCCTTCGCGGTAGACCTTTTCCAGCATCATGTCGCCGGTCATGATCACTTCTTTCGGGTACATGCTGCGGTAGTAGGTCGGGAAGGTCGTGCCGCCCATGGCCACGCCCGGCTTGATGTCGTCGGTGACGATTTCAACCTGGCTGCCTTTGTCGGCAATGTAGTCTGCTGCCGACATGCCGGTGAATTCACAAATGGTGTCGTACACCAGCACGTTCTTGCCCGGCGCAACCTTGCCGTCGAGCACGTCCCAGCTGCTGACCACCAGCCCTTCGGCAGCGCCCCAATGCTCGTTCTGCTCGACGAACGGATGGCCGCCCACCGCCAGCACGATAACGTCCGGGCGCAGGTCCTGGATGGCGTCCACGCTGGCAGCGGTGCCCAGGCGCAGGTCCACTTTCAGGCGCGCCAGCTCCAGCTGGTACCAGCGGGTGATGCCGGCAATCTGGTCACGCTGCGGTGCCTTGGCGGCAATGGTGATCTGCCCGCCGATCTGGTCTTTCTTCTCGAACAGGGTCACATCGTGGCCACGTTCGGCAGCCACGCGGGCCGCTTCCATGCCGGCGGGTCCGGCGCCAACCACCACCACCTTGCGTTTGACGCCGGTGGTCTTCTCGATGATGTGCGGCACACCCATGTATTCACGGGAGGTCGCGGCGTTCTGGATGCACAGCACATCCAGGCCCTGGTACTGGCGGTCGATGCAGTAGTTGGCACCGACGCACTGCTTGATCTGGTCAATCTGGCCCATCTTGATCTTGGCGATCAGGTGCGGGTCGGCCATGTGCGCACGGGTCATGCCGACCATGTCCACGTAGCCGCCTTCAAGGATGCGCGTGGCCTGGTTCGGGTCCTTGATGTTCTGCGCGTGCAGCACCGGGACCTTGACCACTTCCTTGATGCCGGCCGCCAGGTGCAGGAATGGCTCTGGCGGGTAGCTCATGTTGGGGATGACGTTGGCCAGGGTGTTGTGGGTGTCGCAACCCGAGCCGACCACGCCAATGAAGTCGAGCATGCCGGTGCCGTCGTAGTAGGCGGCAATCTGCTTCATGTCCTCGTGGCTGAGGCCATCGGGGTGGAACTCGTCACCACAGATGCGCATGCCCACGCAGAAGTCGTCGCCCACTTCGGCGCGCACGGCTTTGAGTACTTCCAGGCCGAACTTCATGCGGCCTTCAAACGTGCCGCCCCATTCGTCGGTACGCTTGTTGACCCGCGGGCTCCAGAACTGGTCAATCATGTGCTGGTGCACGGCCGACAGTTCGACGCCGTCCAGGCCGCCCTCTTTGGCACGCCGCGCAGCCTGCGCGTAGTTGCCGATAACCCGCCAGATCTCTTCCACCTCGATGGTCTTGCAGGTGGCACGGTGCACCGGTTCGCGGATGCCCGACGGCGACATCAGGGTCGGCCAGTTGAAGCCGTCCCAGCGCGAGCGACGGCCCATGTGGGTAATCTGGATCATGATCTTGGCGCCATGCTTGTGCATGGCGTCGGCCAGGTTCTGGAAGTGCGGGATGATGCGGTCGGTCGACAGGTTGACCGAGGCCCACCATTCCTGCGGGCTGTCGATGGCGACGACGGACGAGCCGCCGCAGATCGCCAGGCCGATGCCGCCCTTGGCCTTCTCTTCGTAGTACTTCACGTAGCGGTCGGTCGTCATGCCGCCGTCAGTGGCGTAGACCTCGGCGTGCGCGGTGCTGAGCACACGGTTGCGGATGGTCAGTTTGCCGATCTGGATCGGCTGGAACATTGCTTCGAATGCCATGACGCTATCTCCGGCTTACAACGGCTTTGTAACGAACAGGCCATCTTCGTGGCCTTCTTCCGACCCGCCGTAGACCTGTTCGGCCACGGTGCGGATCGAGCTGCCGCGGGCAGCGAGAATCTGGTCCATTGCGCCGGCGAACCAGCCGGTGAACATGTAGTCGACCTTGCGGCCAACCTTGCCGTACACGTACACAAACGCCGAGTGCTTGAGCTTGACGCTGCAGGTGCCTTTGTCCAGGTCGATGTCCTGGATCTCGAACAGGCCCCAGCCACGCTGGGACAGGCGCTTCATGTAGTGCTCGAACACCGCCACGCCTTCCAGGCCATGGCACTCGGCTTCTTTTTCACACCAGTGCCAGGCGGACTTGTAGCCGGCTTTGTAGAGGATCTCGGCATAGGCGTCGGCGCCCAGCACTTCCTCGATGCCGATGTGGTTGTTGACGAAGAAATGGCGCGGCACGTACAGCATCGGCAAGGCGTCGCTGGTCCAGACACCGGTCTCGCTGTCGACTTCGATTGGCAATTGCGGGGCGATCTTGGCCATGGAAACTCAACTCCATACAAATTTTTATGTGGGTGCCCCGGCGTTGCTGGCAGGGGCTATCAGGCTTGGAGAGCGGCTTACTCGCCCCAGACGTCCTTGAGGACGTTGACCCAGTTCTCGCCCATGATCTTGCGCACCACACGCTCGGAGTGGCCGCGCTTGAGCAAGGTTTCGGTGAGGTTGGGGAATTCGCCCACGGTGCGGATGCCCAGCGGGTTGATGATCTTGCCGAAGTTGGTCAGGCGACGGGCATAGCCCTTGTCGTGGGTCAGGTACTCGAAGAAGTCCTGGCCATGGCCCTGGGTGAAGTCGGTGCCGATACCGATGGCGTCTTCACCGACGATATTCATGGTGTACTCGATAGCTTCGGCGTAGTCGTCGATGGTCGAGTCGATGCCTTTGGCCAGGAACGGCGCGAACATGGTTACGCCCACGAAGCCGCCGTGGTCGGCGATGAACTTCAGCTCTGCGTCCGACTTGTTGCGCGGGTGCTCTTTCAGGCCCGAAGGCAGGCAGTGCGAATAGCACACCGGCTTTTTAGATTCGAGGATGACTTCTTCGGAGGTCTTGGAGCCGACGTGGGACAGGTCGCACATGATGCCGACACGGTTCATTTCCGCGACGATCTCGCGGCCGAAGCCAGACAGCCCGCCGTCGCGCTCGTAGCAGCCGGTGCCCACCAGGTTCTGGGTGTTGTAGCACATCTGCACGATGCCCACGCCCAGTTGCTTGAACACGTCCACGTAGGCGATCTGGTCTTCGAACGCATGGGCGTTCTGGAAGCCGAAGAGGATGCCGGTCTTGCCCAGTTCCTTGGCCTTGCGGATGTCGGCAGTGGTACGCACCGGCATCACCAGGTCGCTGTTGTCGCGGATGAGCTTCTGGCTGGCGGCGATCTGGTCGACGGTTGCCTTGAAGCCTTCCCAGACCGACACTGTGCAGTTGGCCGCAGTCAGCCCGCCTTTGCGCATGTCCTCGAACAGCTCGCGGTTCCATTTGGCAATGATCAGGCCGTCGATGACGATGCTGTCGGCGTGAAGTTCGGCTGGGCTCATCAGGCTGTCCCCTTTTATTGAATGGTTGGCGCCAAACCTTGTGCCGGCGCTTTGGGGCCAGCATATGCCTGTGCCCAAAGGCGCCCCGATGCAAAAACGACAGGGGGTTTGCCGAAAGCGTCAATGCGCGACAACACGCCCTCTGGCACGCCGTCTGGCGATGAGAGACAGTCTCGATAACGACCTTTCCGGCGGCTTTATGAACATTTGGACAGGTAGCTACCACCGCGCCTTCGTCTGAGCGAGAATCCCTGCGATTCGTCAGCCTGTTGAGGAGAAAAGGGATGAAATCATTGGCATGGCTGGTATTGCTGGCCGTCGTATCGGGCGCCCAGGCCGGCGAGGAAGAAAGCACCCCGTGCGACAACGTCGACACCGACCAGCAGACCTACGCCTGCGCTGCGTTCAACAAGCAGACGGCCGAGCGGGAGCTGAAGTCGGCTTACGATGACTTGATCCAGCGCATCCGCGATCAATATGCCGACGAAGGCGACCAGGCCACTGCCCTGATCGGGCGCATGGATGCAGCCGAGAAGCTGTGGACGCAGTTGCGCGATGCTGATTGCAAGGTCGAAACCTATGCCGAAAAGGCGGGGAGCAAGGCGTTCCAGGCGGCCTTGGATACCTGCATGGCCCAGCGCAGTGATGACCGCTCGGAGTATTTGCAGTCTATTGGCCAGCAGTAATGGCTGACTGCAACGCTATCCCCTGTAGGAGCGGCCTTGTGTCGCGATAGGGGCGCGAAGCGGCCCCACATTTTCAGCTTCGCCGCGGAAATAGCCGGGGCCGCTTTGCGGCCCTATCGCGACACAAGGCCGCTCCTACAAAGGTCAGCGATCGGCTGCAAGAACCTCATACAACTCTGACCAGGCGGTCCTCCCGCGGGCAACGCTGGTACCGCGCCCGGTAACAGCGGGTAAAGTACGAAGCCGACTCGAACCCGCAAGCCACCCCCACCTCCAGCACACTCATGTCGGTCTGGCGCAACAACTGCCGGGCCTTGTCCAGCCGCAGTCGCAAATAGAAACCACTGGGCGTGTCGTTCAGGTGCACACGAAACAGCCGCTCCAGCTGCCGCCGTGTCACCTGCACCACTTCTGCCAGCACCTGGGTATTGAGTGGCTGCTCGGTATTGCGCTCCATTTCGCCAATCACCTTCACCAGCTTCTTGTTGCTGATGCCATAGCGGCTGGCGATCTGCATGCGCTGATGGTCCTGTCGCTGGCGGATACGCCCGAGCACGAATTGCTCCGACACCTGCACCGCCAGTTCACTGCCGTGGGCCTGGGCAATCAGGTCGAGCATCAGGTCAATGGACGCCGTGCCGCCAGCGCAGGTGATGCGCCGCCGGTCAATCTCGAACAGCTCCTGGGTCGCCTGCAGGCTCGGGTAGTTTTCCTTGAACGCTTCCAGCGCCTCCCAATGCACGGTGGCACGATGGCCGTCGAGCAGGCCCGCCTCGGCCAGCACCACTGCACCCGTGTCGATGCCGCCGAGTATCACCCCTTCATGATCCAGGCGGCGTAGCGCCTGTTGCAGCGCCGGGCCATAACAGGCCAGGGGATCGAAACCGGCCACGATCAGCACAATGCCGGCAGGCTCGCCCGCGGCCAGCGCCGCATCGGCGTTTACCGACATGCCGTTGCTGGCCTGCACCGCACCGCCATCCAGGCTCAGTACCTGCCAACGGTAGGACGGCCTCTTGAACCGGTTGGCTACCCGCAGGGGTTCCAGGGCACTGATGAAGCCCATGGCCGAGAACCCGGGCAACAGCAGAAAGTGAATGTTTTGCAGCATTGCATGCTCCACGGCAAAGGTGGTCGCCTCCGTGCAAGTGTTGGTCGCCAGGGTGCGATTTTTCACCCTGCGTGCAGCGTAGCGTGTTCACACGGCCCAGAGAGGTCCGAACCCCATAACAATATGCACTGCCGATGGAGAGCCACCATGCACAGCTTGATCCGCCGCAGCCTGTTGACCCTTGCCCTGAGCAGCATCGCCACCTCCCCGCTTTACGCCGCAGAGCCTGCGGCCTGCAAGAACGTCCGCCTGGGCGTGGTCAACTGGACCGACGTCATCGCCACCAGCGCCATGGCCCAGGTGCTGCTTGATGGCCTGGGCTACCAGACCAAGCAGACCAGCGCTTCGCAGCAGATCATCTTTGCCGGCATCCGCGACAAGCGCCTGGACATGTTCCTGGGTTACTGGAACCCGATCATGACCCAGACCATCACCCCGTTCATCGATGCCAAGCAGGTGAAGGTGCTGGAAAAGCCCAGCCTGGAAGATGCCCGGGCGACCCTGGCAGTGCCGAAGTACCTGTATGACAAAGGCCTGAAGACCTTCGCCGACATCCACAAATTCGAGAAGGAGCTGGGCGGCAAGATCTACGGCATCGAGCCCGGCTCCGGCGCCAACACCCAGATCAAGGCGATGATCACCAAGAACCAGTTCGGCCTGGGCAAGTTCCAGCTGGTCGAGTCCAGCGAGGCCGGCATGCTCGCTGCCGTCGACCGCGCCGTGCGCCGCAAGGAGGCCGTGGTGTTCTTCGGCTGGGCGCCGCACCCGATGAACGTGAACATCGACATGGCCTACCTGGGCGAGAGCCAGGACGCCCTGGGCCCGGACGAAGGCCGTGCGACGGTGTGGACGGTGACCGCGCCGGACTACGCCGATCGCTGCCCCAACGCCCACCGCCTGCTGGCCAACCTGAACTTCAGCGCCGAGGACGAGAGCCGCATGATGCAGCCGCTGCTCGACCACAAGGATGCGCTGGAATCGGCCCGCCAGTGGCTGAAAGACCACCCCGATGACAAGGCGCGCTGGCTTGAGGGGGTGACCACCTTCGATGGCAAGCCGGCTGCGGACAACCTCAAGCTTACTGCCAACTGATCCGGCCCTTTTCGCGGGCACGCCCGCTCCCACAGGGTTCACGCGGACCCTGTGGGAGCTGGCTTGCCGGCGATAGGGCCAGCACAGATAACACAAGGAACCCCGCCATGAACCACGACGTCATCATCACCTGCGCCCTCACCGGCGCCGGTGACACCGCTTCGAAAAGCCACCTGGTCCCGGTCACCCCCAAACAGATCGCCGAAGCCGCCGTCGAAGCCGCCAAAGCCGGCGCCACCGTGGTCCACTGCCACGTTCGCGACCCGCAAACCGGCCGTTTCAGCCGCGACGTAAACCTTTACCGCGAAGTCATGGAACGCATCCGCGAAGCCGATGTGGACATCATCGTCAACCTTACCGCCGGCATGGGCGGCGACCTGGAAATCGGCCCAGGCGAAACGCCACTGGAGTTCGGCCCGGGCACCGACCTGATCGGCCCGCTGGAACGCCTGGCCCATGTCGAGGCGCTGCTGCCGGAAATCTGCACCCTCGACTGCGGCACCCTCAACTTCGGTGACGGCAATTCGATCTACGTCTCCACCCCGGCGCAACTGCGCGCCGGCGCCAGACGCATCACCGAACTGGGCGTGAAAGCCGAACTGGAAATCTTCGACACCGGCCACCTGTGGTTCGCCAAGCAGATGATCAAGGAAGGCCTGCTCGAAGACCCGCTGTTCCAGCTGTGCCTGGGCATTCCATGGGGCGCACCGGCCGACACCACCACCATGAAGGCGATGGTCGACAACCTGCCCGCCAATGTCACCTGGGCCGGCTTTGGCATCGGCCGCATGCAGATGCCGATGGCCGCGCAAGCTGTGTTACTCGGCGGCAATGTGCGGGTCGGGCTCGAAGACAACCTGTATCTGGACCGTGGCGTGCTGGCCAGCAACGGCCAGTTGGTCGAGCGCGCGAGCGAGATCATCACCCGCATGGGTGGCCGCATCCTGTCCCCGGCAGAAGGCCGGGAAAAAATGAATCTCAAGCGCCGATGATCACTTCAGGAGACTGACATGCCCTTCATCACCGAGATCAAGACTTTCGCCGCTTTGGGTAGCGGCGTAATTGGCAGCGGCTGGGTTGCCCGCGCCCTCGCCCACGGCCTGGACGTGGTCGCCTGGGACCCGGCACCCGGTGCCGAGCAAGTACTGCGCAAGCGCATCGCCAACGCTTGGCCGGCGCTGGAAAAACAAGGCCTGGCCCAAGGTGCATCACAAACCCGGCTGAAGTTCGTCAGTACCATCGAAGAATGCGTACGCGACGCCGATTTCATCCAGGAAAGCGCGCCGGAGCGGCTGGACCTCAAACTCGACCTGCACGCAAAAATCAGCGCCGCCGCCAAGCCCGAGGCCATCATCGGTTCCAGCACTTCAGGCCTGCTGCCCAGCGAATTCTACGAGTCGGCTACCCACCCCGAACGCTGCGTGGTCGGCCACCCGTTCAACCCGGTGTACTTGCTGCCGCTGGTCGAGATCGTCGGCGGCAAGCGTACCGCGCCTGAAGCCATCGAGGCGGCAAAAACCATCTACACCGCACTGGGTATGCGCCCGCTGCATGTGCGCAAGGAAGTGCCCGGTTTCATCGCCGACCGCCTGCTCGAAGCGCTCTGGCGTGAGGCCCTGCACCTGGTTAACGACGGCGTGGCGACCACCGGCGAGATCGACGATGCCATTCGCTTCGGTGCAGGCCTGCGCTGGTCGTTCATGGGCACCTTCCTCACCTACACCCTGGCCGGTGGCGATGCTGGCATGCGCCACTTCATGTCGCAGTTCGGCCCGGCCCTCAAGCTGCCCTGGACTTACCTGCCGGCGCCGGAGCTGACCGACAAGTTGATCGACGATGTGGTGGACGGCACCTCCGAGCAACTGGGCGAACGTAGCATCGCCGCGCTGGAGCGCTATCGTGATGACACCCTGCTGGCGGTGCTGGAGGCAGTGAAGACCAGCAAGGCCACACACGGCATGGCCTTTGGCGATTGAGGAATAAGCAATGCCCGCACTGATCACCTACCGCACCCCAGTCCAGAAGGACTGGGTGGACTACAACGGGCATCTGCGCGATGCCTTCTACATGCTCATTTTCAGCTACGCCACCGATGCGCTGATGGAGCGCATCGGCCTGGATGCCGACAGCCGTGGGCAGAGCGGAAATTCCCTGTTCACCCTGGAAGCGCACATCAACTACCTGCATGAAGTAAAACTGGGTAGCGAGGTCTGGGTACAGACGCAGATCATCGGCTTTGATCGCAAGCGGCTGCACCTGTATCACACTTTGCACCGGGCCGATTTTGAGGACGCATTGGCTGCCAGTGAACAGATGCTGCTGCACATAGACTTGGCCGGCCCTAAATCGGCGCCATTTACCCAGAAGACCGAGGCGGCTCTGCAAAGCCTCCTGGATTCACAGATGGACATGGCGTCACCCGAGCACGTCGGCAGAGTGATGCGTTTCGCCCGGTAGAAGATTCGCCAGGCATTCAGGCGTGGTGCCTGTAGTGCCTGAATACCTGGCAGTGTCCAGTGCTACAAAATCACTTCACCGGGAGTTTGACAAGCGTTGCAGCAGGTCATCGGCACGCCCGCCCCATACGCGCTCTACACCTGCCGGGAAGTTAGGGGCCTTATTCATCGTAGGCACATCAAGTTCGCCGGTGAACGTCCTACTATAAATACGGGTCTGGCTTACACCATCTGGCCAAAGTTCAATAGTCAGCCCAGGTACAACACCGCCAATCCGCAGGGACGATACCTTACGGTCCCATCCACTGCCACACCGACTCGTTAAATAACTGGTTTCCATGTCACCGTGCATGATGGTGCAAGACTGGCCTTGATAGTTTTCATGTTCATACAACGTATAAGTCACGACGTGCGGATAGAAATTTTCCACCGTTTCCCGACGTTCATTGAAGCGGCGCGCCGCATCGTGGTGTTCGACAGTGCCCAAGGCCACCCCTTGATAGGTAATTCTAGGATTCGAATGATAAGGAACTTTCGGACAGGTCCCTCCTGAGCAATCGTAGGACATCTGTGTACGAAATCGCGGAGTACCTGTATAAGGATATCCAAACATATAAGGCGGGTTTCTCTCATTGTCTCCAGGCTCCCAGTTATGAGTTGCACCCAGATTGTGCCCCAATTCATGCCCCATCGAAGATAAGCAAGCAACCACCGAGAAGCCAGTTGTACGGCCAGATGTCAGATAGCCCATTCCGCAATAGGCTCTAGTGGTCGAATACATAGTGACCAAATCAGCTCTGAGCGCGTCGCGCACTGGCGCAACGGAGGCTCCCAATGGTCGAGAAGTCGCCTTCAAATCGCCTAGCTGACTACTTTTTCCTGTCTCCTCGTAGTCAGCATCGAAATAGCCGGCCAATTCATATGTGATATTCACACGACTGTTGGCCATGTAGGCATTGGCATCCTGCAACGCCCCTGCCATCGCCGCTCTGTAACTAGAGTTGGCGGCACGAGCCTCGTTGGTCGATACCATCAGCACCCGAATAATGCTATGTTCGGAGGCAGGGGTGACTGTGCGCGCCATCTTGTTGTTCTCAGACACCCCAACAAGCGGTTCTGCTTCTGGTGGCAATTTACTCTCGTCGACTTTGATAAAGGCATATTTTCCAGGAGCCAAAGTTTCAAGCCGGTAGCGTTGCCCGTCTATAATCACGCTACCCACTACCGTATTACCCTCTCGTACCAGCGACAGGTAATACAGTGGGTCAATATCAATTTCTGTAGGGCCTGAGCTGTGCTGCTTCTTCCATTCAGAGGATTTATAACCTACCCACCCATCAATACCTGGAGTGATAGTTTTGTAATCATGCAAGTTAAACTGCGCCGCCTTGCCATCCGGCAGTGTGACCATCAAGCTTTTGGTGTTATTGCTGACTACTGTCGGATCGACATCAACCAAGGTAATTTCCTGGTTCGCCGGATCCGCAAGTAAAGTGACCAAGTTTCCACTGGCTGTTTTTCGCAATATGCTGCGATCAGGGGTTGGTTCAGGCGTGAACAGTTGCCTAACCGTGCTTGACGTGTTGTTGTCCGATGCTGTCGATGACGAGCAAGCTGAGGTCATTGCCAGACTTGCCCCTAGCCCTATGACCACCCAGATATTCTTATTCACATTTTCCGCTCCTGTGGAAATCCATCCCCTCAAGAAGAGCAAAAAATTCTGCAGCCCGTCATCTGGCAAAAATGCTAGGTGTATGGTTGTACAGGTGGAACAAGCAGAATAAAAATAACCCCGCAAAGCCGTGAGCTAGCGGGGCCAAGAGCGAGCAACATCCACTGTGCATGAGCGAGGGTGACCAAACACTCAGGGTACCGTGAATGGCTTCAGTGTATGGGCTTGTCGGGCGGGGGACGGTGCGCCAGGCTCGCGACATGCAGCTGTTGCCGACCCTGTCGCGACGCGCCTGATTACTCCTGTTCCGGTTGGGTGGATGCTCCCCACAATGAGAGATTCAACGCTCAAGGGGCTCCATACAATGCCTTATCTGGCAGCTTGCGTGCCATTTTTTAGCCCTACGCCCTGTACCGTGTTTTGTACCACAGTGAAACGTCTATTTAACGACCACCCTGAATGGCTGCCATTATCGGAGCTTCTTGCACTAACAGTGTGGGTACCTAACGACAGGCCTGGAATCTTGACTTCCCAACGCCCCATGGCATTAGCGGTGGTCGTAGCCAAAAAATCGGAAGGTCTGCCTTGAGGCACTATAACAACAATCGCACCCGGCAAAGCAGTCCCCGACATGATCACATTATCCGCTTCAATTTCTGTGTTGGCCTCAGGGGCTTCAATTTCCGGGGCTTCCAGCGTGCTGATAACATTGAATTGTACATTGTCCCCCCATGCGGAAGTTTGCCCACCCCGTTTCTGCCTACCGGAAATCGAGTAACTACCTGCCGGAAGCGGCTCCGTTATTTTAACCGACCACTGGCCACGCTCATCAGCTTCTGTCCGCGCCAGGATCCGGTCGTCAAAACTTTTCGCCACGCTAACCTCAGCACCAGGAACCGCCCGTCCGGTGACTAAGGGATATCTTCCTACCTTCGCCCCAAGCAACGGCGCTGTGATCAACGCCTTGTTCAACTCAGAATGTTTGACTCGATACTTACGACTCTCAGAGTATTCGGATACCAGCATAGGGCCGAGAGCCTGCCTAACACGAAATGAGTATTCACCCTCCGGCCTGATCTCATTATCCACATAGCGCCAGTGCCCCTGCGCGTCAACAACGGTTGACGCCGTCTTTTCCGAAATACTAATTTCAACGCTAGCGCCGGGGATGCCAGTACCGGCGAACACTGGAGCAATCAATACATCTTCCCCTTGTTCTGGGGAAGCAACAAGCGGAACGTCTGGAGTCGCAGTGCATTCTGGCAATCGCTCATTGTTCACCGAAACCACAAAGAATCGGCCCTTCCCGGCGGTGATGCAGACACGCAATTTAACCCCGGCCGCCTCGTCAATCAACACTCTTGATGGAAGCAGTGCGGGCTTAGCAAACGTACCGTCTTCAGGGTTTGCATTCAGTAGAATGCTGTACACATTCGCACCAATAGTGGAATATCGTACCCAGACACCAATACTGCGATTATCATCTGCAGCAAAATCATACGGTGGATTTGCCTGCCGATGCTCCAACATTATGTACTCATTCTTCCCCGGCCTTCTAATCGCATACGACTGCGGGCCTGGCTCACCGAGTGCACTCAGCTTGTAAATTCCCGTTTTGGTAATTTGTGACGACTGTCTTTCGTCAAGCCATCCTGCAAAAGCTCTGTTAACAGCAGGATACAAGCCAGTGCCGCCTCCCACGGGATCGCCGGAGTCGGTAATTGACGATACGGTACAGCCCTCTGGCGCGTAAACAGTGTCGCCCGAACGACGGCAATCTGCATAAGTTCTGGGGTGATTGATACCAAGATTATGACCATACTCATGTAGAAAAACATGACTTGACCCGCCTTGCCCAAACAGGATCATCCTGTTTCCGGGCATAGTAGCATTCGCGCCACCTTGGCACGCGACTGCCACTATCAACTGATCATAATCATCCTTTTTTACGCCCGCTGCTTCTATGGCACGTTCTGCCCGCGAATAGATATCACTATTACTGCAGTTGCCGCTAGGCTTCTCACCAAAACTCGGAGTGAGAAAACTGATTTGTTCGAGGCTTAACTTATTGTCCGAGGACGCTAGCACAAAAGAACGCAATGACCGCGGATCACCAGAAAAAAGCTGCTGCCGGATCACAGCAGGGTCGACATTGCTGGAATTACTCCATTGACCGACCACCACCACAACTCGCCGCTTGCCCAGCACTGGAAATTTCGGGATCTCACCGTTGGTAAACACTGTGCTTGCAGGCAACGCCTCTACATCATCTAGAAAGTCGTCATTTCCAGCGCTGGCATTTACCGCCGCACAACCCAGAGATACCGCCAATGCCAAGCTCGTCAACAGCCTATTACACGTGTTGATATTCATCTCGTTCTGCTCCGCAGGCAAAGGATGTACCTCATCGGAGATACTTGCAGTAGAACATCAAAAATGAACTAGCCTGTCAGCTGGCAGAAATACCAGGTGGATGGATGAACAGGTCATGTCGCAGCAGCGTTCCCCAAAAAAATAACCCCGGAAAGCCGTGAGCATCCGGGGCCAAGAGCGAGCAACATCCACTGTGCATGAGCGAGGGTGACCAAACCCTCTGGTACCGTGAATGGCTTCAGTGTGCGGGCTTGCCGGGTTGGCGATTTAGCCGTAAACGACCTGTTCTTAGCCAAAGCAGTCATGGCGACATGTTGTTGTTGCGGGCATGTCGCGGTCGTCACAGAATCGGTCGTAAATCACAGCAGCACTCTCTTAGCGATAAAAGGGACAACAGCCATGATGCATGCGGATTTGATTGATCAGGACGACCTGGCAGGCCACCTGCGCGCACGCGGGTTCGAGATTCCGGCGGGCGCCAGTGCCGAGCAGGCTTGCGAAGCGGTGGTGCGTGGGCTGACAGAGCCTAATGCGCGGGCGCTGAAGGGTATGGTCGAGCAGATGTATACCGGGAGTGCGACGATTCTGCCGGCGGTGCGCCAGGCCATAGACAAACAGCTGTTGCCAGCGCTGGCGAGTTTCAACAAGCGGGCCTGATTCATTTTTCCTGTACTGGCCCTATCGCCAGCAAGCCAGCTCCCACAGGAATTATTCAAGGCCGAGGCCTGTGCAGTATCTGTAGGAGCTGGCTTGCCGGCGATAGGGCCAGGCCTGCCTTACAGGAATTACACAAAGCCCAAGGCCTGTGCAGTACCTGTAGGAGCGGGCTTGCCCCGCGAAAGGGCCAGGCCTGCCTTACACAGGCTCGGCCACCTTCTCCAGTTCTGCAGTCCGGTCAAACAGCCTTGCCAGCCCCTCCTGGTGTGTCACCCCCACCACCGTACACCCCGGCAACTCCCGCCTGAGCATTTCCAGCAAACCCCGGGCACTGCCCAGATCCAGCTGGCTGGTCGCCTCATCCAGGTACAAGGTATCCGGCCGGTACAGCAACGCCCGCGCCAGGCTCAACCGCTGCTGCTCCCCGCCGGAGAGCACGCGTTCCCACTCAGCCTGCTTGTCCAGTTGCCCAACCAGGGCTCCCAGCCCCACCTTGCCCAGCACACCGATCAACTGCACGTCGTCTATCGACTGCACCTGTGGATAAGCCAGTAACGCGCGCAGGCTCATGTGCGGCATGTAGGGCTTCTGCGGCAGCAGCAAGCTGCGCCCCGGTGGCAGCTGCCACTCGCCCAGGCAGTAGGGCCAAAGCCCCTGCAAGGTGCGCAGCAAAGTCGACTTGCCAACCCCACTGCGCCCACTCAGCCGTAACCACCGGCCCTGCCCTGCTTGCAGGTCTAGGTCGCGCAGCATGGCACTGCCATCCGGCCGGCAAAGCGTCAGCCCGCTTGTGCACAGGCAGTCACCCTTTGCAGCAGTAATTGCCTGCCCGCGGCTGGCTGCAATCGCTTGCTCGAACTGTTCCAGCCGCTGCAATGCAGCGCTCCAGCGCACCAGCTTGTGATAAAGCTTGATGAACCAGCTGAGCGAGCCGTGCACCGCGTTGAAGGCACTGCGGATCTGCATCAGCCCACCCAGGGTGATGGCCTTGGCCATGAAGGCTGGCAAGGCGGCAAACACCGGGATGATCAGGCTCAAGCGTTCGTAAGAGACGGTGAACAGGCTGAGATTGCGTTCACGCCCCATCAGCTGCCGCCAGTTGTCGGCGATGGCGCGAAAGCGCTCGGCCAGGTGCTCGCGCTCGACCGCCTCGCCGCGGTACAGCGCAATCTGTTCGGCATGGTCGCGCTTGCGCAGCAGGCTGGCACGAAAGTCCGCTTCGCGGTGTTCACGCTCATAATTCAACGCATGCAGTGGCTTGCCGATCAGGTGTGTCACCCAGCTGCCGGCCAACGTGTAGCCCAGCACGATCCACACCAGGTAGCCGTGAACCGTGAATGTCTCGCCCAACAGGCTGAAGGTTTGCACCCCCGACAGGTTCCAAAGGATCACCATGAACGCGCCGACCTGCGCCAGGTTGATCACCAGCGAGGCCACTAGCTCGATACTCAAGCCGACCATCAGGTCGATGTCCTGGGCAATGCGCTGGTCGGGGTTGTCTGGCTCGCCAGTCAGCCCCAGGCGGTAGAAGGCCTGATCGGCCAGCCAGGCATCGGTCAGGCGCCCGGTCATCGCCTGGCGCCAGCGCAGCTCCAGCCCTTTGCGGATGTAGTCCATGGCCACGACGATCAGCACATAGCTACCCAGATACAGCGCGTACTCGCCGACCAGGCCGTACAGCCCCGTGGTGTCGAACGCGGCCAGAGTGTCGTAGAAGACCTTGCTCCAGCTGTTGATCAGCACGTTGATCTGCACCACCAGCAACCCCAGGCCGATCACCGCCGCCAGCATGAGCCAGGCCAGCCATTGCCCACGGTCGTGCCAGAACGGGCGGCTGAGGCGGTAGAAGGTGCGCAGGGTTTTCACAGTGCCTGCTCCAGCGCCGCAGCAGAGGGCAACAGGCGCAACTGCACCTGGTTGCCCCGTGGGAACAGCTGCCGTGCCTGTTGTTGCAGCTCCGGCAGGGTCAGTGCCGCAGGCAACTGTGCCTGGGTCTGCAGGTAGCGTGGGTCGTGCCAGCGGCGGTCGCTGAGGACCAGGCGCTTGAACTGGGTTTGCGGGTCTTCGCGGCGTTTGCTCTCCTGGCGCAGCAGCTCACGGCGCTCGGCCACCAGCCACTCGGCATCTGGCTGCAGGCTGGCGAGGGTATTCTGCGCCATGGCCCACAGCTCATCGGCCCGGGCCGCGTCGCAGGTGAAGCTGAGGCTGCTCTCGACACGCTGCGTATCGGCATTCAGCTCGCTGTCGAAACGCAGGCGGTATACACCCGAGGCCTCGCCACGCAACTGCGCCTTCAGCCGCTGGTTGGCCAGGTCGCGCAACACCGATACCCGCACCGCCGCCTCCGGGCTCCAGGCTTGCGGCTGGAAGCTGCTGGCCTGCAACACCACACGCGGTTCCAGTGCGATGGCCAGGTCCTCACGGCGCTGGCCGGGCTGCTGCAAGGCCTGCTGGCTGGCCAGCGAAGAATTGCGCGGGAGGGTCGCGAGCATTTCACGGACCATTTTTTCCAGCGGTTCCGGCGCCGTATCCGCCATCAGGTAATAGGTCACCGGCGCACCGGCCAAAAGCTTCCAGTCGGCAGTCAGCTGTTCGGCGGTCAATTGTTCGAGGGCGCGGGTATCCGGCGACTGCCAGTGGTCCACACCGTACTTGAGCACACGCTGGCGGCTTTCCTGCACCCCGCGCACGTCATCCGGTCGGCTGCGCAGACGTTGCAGCAATTCGTCACGGGACTGGGTGAACAGCGCCTGGTCTACGCTGGCCAACTGACTCGTGCGGTAGCTTTGCATTAGCGCCAGCAAGTGTTCAGGTTCGGCGCCAAGGTTGAGCGTCAAACGCTGGGGCTGATGATCGAGGCTGAGCGTGGCGCGTTGCGTCTGGCGCCATGTGGCCAGTGCCTCTGGGTCCATACCCGGCAGGCCGCTGCGGGCACCAAGCTGCGCAGCCATTTGCAGGCGCCAGACCGGTACGCCCTCAAGGGAGTAGCCTGCTGACGAGTCGGCTTGCAGCAGCCATTTGCCGTCCGGGCCATTGCGCTTGAGCCAGACCAGGCGATCCCCGTTGCTCAGGCGCCAATGTTCCACGTGCTGTTCCGGGAAGGTCTTGCGCGCAACGATAGCGGCAGCGGGTGGCGCAGCGGGCATTTTCAGGATGGGTGCCGAAGCGATTTCCGGCGCTGTCTGCACGGGTGGCGTAAGCGATCTGCCGGCCAGTTCGACTTGCCGCGCCTCAACCTGCGCCACGTTCGGCAAGGCAACTACGGAGTTGCCCGCCGCGCTCACCTGCAATACCCGGTCAGGGCTGGCCAGCCAGCGACGCAGGCGGTCGTTCAGGTCATCACGCGAGATGTTCCCCAGCACTTCCAGATAGCGCGCAGCAGTGGCATGCCGCTCGGTGACGGCATTACCCTGCACGGCGGCATTGTTGAGTTGTTCCACCCACTGCTCGAAGGTGCGCGGGTCTTGCTTGGCCAGGGTCTTTTCGCCCAGCGCGTGGATATGCTCGCGCTCGCGTTGCAGGTCCGTTTCGCTGAAACCGTGCTGGCGCAGGCGCTCGATCTCGGTCAGTAGTTGCTGCAGCGCTTGGTCGTGAGCCTGGCCCTCGACGCCTGCGGCGATACCAAGCACGGTGGAGTGCTCACCGATCAGGGTTTTCTGCGCGGTAAGGCTGCGTACCCCGGCCGCTTGCGGTTGGCGACGCAGGCTGTCGAGCATGGCGGCGAGGGTCATGCGGTCGATAAGTCGCTCGCGCAATGCGGCGCGGGTGGTGCCGCGGCTATCCGGCTCATGCAAGCGGAACAGCATCGCTACCTGGTTGCTGCCCGATTGCGGGTCCTGCAGGCGGAACACTTTCAGCTTGTCGTCCAGCAGCAGCTCCCGTTGCTCTCGGCCCGGCACTTGGCCCGCCTTGGCCCCGCCGAAGGCCTGCTCGATCTGGGCGCGCATGGCCTCGGGGTCGAAATCGCCAACTGCCGACAGCACCATGTTGTTGGGCAGGTACCAGCGGTTCTGGAAGGCTTGCAGGTTCTGCAGGCTGGCCGAGCGGATCGCCGCTTCGTTGCCGATGGTGCGGTGCCCGGGGTAGCGCGAGCCCACCCGCTGCGAGGCAGTGCGCTGCTCGTTCATGCGTTGGGCCACGCCCAGGCCGCCGCGCCATTCCTCGATCACGATGGGCCGTTCGCGCTCCAGGTCCTGGGCGTTGTAGTCACGGGCGAACGCCAGGTCGGCCAGGGCCTGCAATGCCTGTGGCGCCTGGCGCACGCCAGCGGGTGGGCCAATCAGGTACTGGGTGCGTTCGTAGTTGGTCACGGCATTGAAGTGCCGGCCCTGCACCCAGCCCAGGTCGGTCATGCGCTGGCGCAGGTTTTGCTGGCGGCCGGCGCGGCTGTGAAAGGCCAGATGCTCGACCATGTGGGCAACGCCAACCTGGTCGTCTGCCTCGTCGACCGAACCGGCCTTGACGGTCAAACGCAGGTCCAGCCGCCCAGGCTGCGCAGTTTCACGCACCAGCCGGTAGGCAAGCCCGTTGGCCAGCTTGCCCTGGATAACCTGGCGGTCCCAGGGCAAGGGTGCGTCGGGTTCAGGTATCGACGCGCAGGCGCCGAGCAACAGCGGGCCGAGCAGGCCCGCGATGAGCTTTTTCATCAGGGTATCCACGGTTTTTATAGGGTCAGAAGCGGTAGCCGACTTCCAGCCAGTACTGGCGGCCGACTTCGTAGCGGGTCACGGCCTGGCTGCCGGAACTGACGGTGGGGTTGATCTTGTCGGCGACGTTGGTGATGTCGACCGAGGCAAACACGGCCTGGTCCTTGGCCGTAGGCAGCTCCCAGTACACCTGCATGTCCCAGGTCATGGCGCTGCCAACCGCTGCGGCCTCGTACACGCTAAGGGTTTCGTCATCGAGGTCGACCGTGCGCCCGGTATCGATGATCTGCTTGTACTTGCTGCGAAAACGCAGGAAGTTGCTGATGCTCATGTGCCAGGCGGGGATCTCGGTAATGGTCGTCAGCCGTGCGGTCCATGGGCGGTTGAAGTTGTTTGGCGGCAGTTGCACAAAGTCCATACGCTTGCCGTCGTACAACACCGCATTGCCGTCGTATTCCTCGCTGTTGAGGATCGAGTCGTAGTCGGTGTACGAGTCCTCACTCCGCTGCCAACCTGCGGCGAACTGCATGCTGGTGCTGCTGCCCAGCAACTTGAACTGCTGCTGCGGGGTGATTTCCAACGTCACCGTGTCGCTCTTGCTTTCGCCCTGGTTGGTATAGATGTAGTAATTGCTGGTATAGCCATCCAGTTCCGGCAGGCCTTCGACGCTGTGGTACGAGCGCACGATCTTGTCGCGACCTTTGCGGTTCACGTACTTGAGCTTGAACAGGGTATCGAGCCAGATTTGTTCCAGACCGACGGTCAGTTCATCGTCATAGGGTATGTTCAGGGTCGAGAAACGCGTGTCGTTCTTCGCACGTGACACTTCCACCCATGGCGAGTCCTGGCTGGACCGTGTGTAGCGAACGTTGTACTGGTCACGACCGTCGTTCAGACGCATCTTGAACAGGTTGCGACCGTAGTAGCGGTTGGCACCGAAGGTCAGCACGGTCGAGCGGTCGCCGAAAAAGTCGTAGTCGCCGGCAAAGCGCGGGGCGATGGTTTTGCGTTCCATGTAATCATCGCCTTCAAACCGCAGGCCCGGCCGCAGGCTCAGCTTGCCGAGCTGCAAAGTGTCCTGAAGGTAGAACGCATACTTGCTCTCTTCGACGCTGATATCAGCTGCCTTGTAAACGTTCATCGCCGAAGCCCATTGCCGGGTGCTGCCATTCAGCAACAGGCCTGTAGAGCAATAAGGGTCATTGCCACAGGCGGTCCCGCTGTCACGCTTGAACGTGGTGACACTACTGGCATCGCTGGGGCGCTCCCAGGTAGCGCGTTTGTAGGACAGGTCGATCCCGGTCACCAGCGAATGCGTCACGCCTCCGAGGGTGAACGGCAGCCACTGCGCTTTTACTGCATAGTCCAGACCTTTCTGGGTCTGCTCCAAGTCCCCGTAACCGCCTTCTGCGCTGCTGGAGGTGTTGCTCAGTGGCCGCCCCCAGTTCTTGGTTTCGGAGTAGTACCACTTGATGTAGTCATCCTGCTCCGAGTCTCTCGAGCTGGTCAGGTTGGTCAGCGCGAGGGTGTGGGTCCAGGTGGCACTCGGGGCCAGCCAGGTGGCCTTGATGGAGCCTTGATACCCTCCCTCCTCGGTCACGAAGGCCGAGCTGCGCTGATTGGCGCGAAAGTAGGTGTTCTCGCCTGGGCCGTAGACAAAGGATGAATCCAGGCTGAGCTGGTCGTTCACGCTCCAGTAGGTCTTGAGCATGTAGTTGGTCAGTTCGCGGGTCTGGTCCTTGCGGTTGGCTTCGGTCGGGCTGCTGTATCCGTCCGAGTAGGCGTTCAGTGGCAGCACCGAGCGTTTCTGCGAGAACGCCAGGATGGCACCGAAGTCATCGGTCAGGTGGCCTTCGAGCATGCCGCGCACGGTGGTTTTCTCGAACTCTGGCTGGTACTGCTCGTCCGAGGCCTGATCGAAGTTTTCCTGATCGGCTTCGGTGATGTGGTAGCGGGTCCACGCCGATCGGCTGAGGGCGTACGAGAGCTTGCCGTGAAAATCCTTGCTAGGACGGCGGGTGATCGCATCGACTACACCCCCGTTGAAGCCACCATACTCGGCCGGCACGTTGCTGTCGTAGACCTTCACTTCCTGCAGCAAGTCCGCATCCAGCGCAATACCGTGGGAGCGGCTGGGGGTGGAGTCGAACTGGCGCACATCGTTGAAGTCATGGGCGCCAGGGTCGAGGTCATTGTTGATCGAGATCCCGTCGATCATGAAGTTGTTCTGGTAGTACTTGGCGCCGTTGATGCTGATATCCGCCGGGGCAATTTCGCCCGGCGTGTTGGAGTTTTGCTGGCGGGTGCTGAATTGCACGCTGGGGTGCATCTGCAGCAGTGTGGTGATGTCGCCATTGGCGCCCGGGAAGGCTTTGATCGCCTTGCTGCCGATGACCGTAGCGCCCATGTAGCTGTTCTCTTCGGTCTGCCCCAGCACCACGGTGTTGTGCAACTCCAGCGGGCCTTGGCCGTCGCTGTGCAACAGGCGGAAGATGAACGTACCCGCCTCGAACTCCCACGTGATGCCACTGCTTTGCAGCAATCGCGACAGTGCAGCCTCGCTGCTGAAGTTGCCACTGACCGCGGTGGACTCCAGGCCCTCCAGCAGGTCCGGGTCGACGCTGACCTGCAGCCCGCTTTGCTGGCCAAAAGTGATCAGGGCGATGGCCAGGTCCTGGCTGGGGATGGTGAACGCATGTACCTGGGTGAGTTGGGCATGCTCAGCATCTGTCTGTGCATGGGCTGGCGGCTGATCCAGCAGGGCACACAGCCCCAACATGCCCGCGCCGCCAACATGCTTCAGGCGCAACGACCAACCCCGCGCACTGCGCGGCTTCCGGCTTGATGTTTCAGTCATCCCACATCCCCACCCCCGGCAATCGCCGGGCTGCAAAATAGAATACGAATCGGTATCAGTTGTTGCGCGCGGGGGAGAAGACGGGGCAGTGCGGGGATTTTTCAGAAATTTCGGAAATTATTTTTCAAACAATGAATTGGGGTTGCTGTACCGGCCTCATCGCCGGCAAGCCAGCTCCCACAGGTACTGCACCTGCCGCTCTTTGTGGGAGCTGGCTTGCCGGCGATGGGCTGCGCAGCAGCCCCGGCAATTTCAAGGTTTGCTCAACACCCACAGCCAAGGCCCATAGCTACGCACCTCGCCACCATGCGGCCGGATTACTGCGCGCAAGGCCGCCTCGGGCTTGCGCAGGTCATACACACCCGTCACCCGCTTGGCACCCAGTGCATCGTCACGCAGCATCACTTTGCCTGGCATATACGGCGCCAGCGCCTGCACCAGCTCGGCCACTGTCTGGTCGTCGGCAATCAGCTGCCCCTGCCGCCATGCGGCGGCTTGCGTGGGCACGAAGGCATGCAGTTGCACCCGACCATCGACATACCGCAGCCGCTGCCCGGCCGTCAGTGCAGCAGCCAGCACCTGCGCATCGGCAGTGTCTTCGACCCGTACCGAGCCATGCTGCACATCCACCCCTACCCGCCCAGGCCGCAGCTCGACATTGAACGCCGTGCCGGTCACCGTCACCCGCACATCCTCGGCACGCACATGGAACGGCTTGGCCTTGTCGGGCTTCACCTCGAAAAACGCCTGGCCGGCGAGCAGCTTCACATCCCGATGATCGCCGCTGTAGTCCACAGCGATGGCGGTATCGCTGTCCAGCTGCACCACGCTGCCATCAGCCAGGGTGATGTCGCGGGTCTCGCCCTGTGCGGTGCGGTAGTCAGCCTGAAAGCGCAGGCTCAGGGAAGGCGCGACAGCTACCAATAAACAGGCCGCCACCCCCGCCCCCAGCCACCAGCGCGGCCGGGGCTTGCGCTTGACCGGTAGCGGCAGCACTTCGGCCTTGGGCCACAGTTGGGTGGTGGTCGGCGCCAGCTGGCCGGTGAGCTGCCACACCCGTTCGGCCTTGTGGTAGGCCTGGGCGTTGGCCGTATCGCTGGCGCACCATTGCTCGAACTCACTCCGTAGCTGAGGGTCGTCAGGCGACTGCTGCAGGCGCAGGAGCCAGTCCAGGGCCTGCTCGCGGCGGCTGGATAGGGGGGCTGCGGACGTCATGCCGGGCAAGTCTCCTGAGGGCTGAAGGGCGCGCAGGGTCGCACAGAGCTGCCCTGCTCGGCAAAGGACGCACCAGCCTCGCGTTTTTTCACAGGTCATCCTCCAGGCGCGCCATGCAATGGCTCAGCGCATCGCGCACCAGCTGGTGCACCAGGCTGACGGACACATTCAGGTGGCTGGCCACCTCTTGCAGGGTGTGGCCGCCCAGGCGGTGCATTTCGAACGCGACGCGGGTGCGCTGGGGCAATTCCTCGAGGGCGCGGCTGATGGCGCTGAGTTCATCTTGCTGGGTGACCGCCTGCTCGGGCGACGCACTGGTCGAGGGCAGCTCGGCGAGAATCTCATCACCGTTGGGTTGGGCTTTTTCGGTGGCGGTACGGCGGGTCTGGTCGAGCGCCAGGTTGCGCACGATGCGGTACAGGTAGCTGGCCGGGTGGCGAATGTCGGCATGTTCCTGCTGGCGGCTGAAGCGCAGCCACGCTTCCTGCACCACGTCTTCGGCGCGGGCGCGGCAGCCGACGATCGGCGCGGCATAGTCAAGCAATGCCGCCCGGTGGGCCAGGTAGAGCTGGAGTTTTTCGTCCGCCACGGAGGGGTATGCCAGAGGGTTTCGGGGGCGGCGATGTTACCTGTAGTCGAGAATCATTATCAACAGGTGCATTTTTATTGCCAGTGCCGGCCTCTTCGCGGGTGAACCCGCTCCCACAGGGTAATCACAGTTTTCGAGACTTGTGATGCACCTGTGGGAGCGGGTTTACCCGCGAAGCAGGCGGCGCGGTGTCAGAGCCTTACGCTGGCAAAGGTCGACTCGTTGCGCGCCTGGCTCAGGGCCGCCATCGGCCCGCTGTGCGGCGACAGGGTCATGGCCTGCGGGATCGGCATCATCGCTACCTGCTGCGCGGTGTTGGAGCCCACGCGCTCGTCACGCGGCGGAATGCCAAAGTACTCGCGGTAGCACTTGGAGAAGTGCGGCGTGGACACAAAGCCGCACACCGACGCCACCTCGATGATCGACATCGGCGTTTGCTTCAGCAACTGCCGCGCACGGATCAGGCGCAGCTTCAGGTAGTAGCGCGATGGCGAGCAGTGCAGGTACTTCTGGAACAGCCGCTCAAGCTGGCGTCGCGACACCGACACGTACACCGCCAGTTCGTCTAGGTCGATCGGCTCTTCGAGGTTGGCCTCCATCAGCGCGACGATTTCCTGCAACTTTGGCTGGTTGGTACCCAGCATGTGCTTGAGCGGCACGCGCTGGTGGTCCTGCTCGTTGCGGATGCGCTCGTAGACGAACATCTCGGAAATGGCCGCCGACAGCTCGCGGCCATGGTCGCGGCTGATCAGGTGCAACATCATGTCCAGCGGCGCAGTGCCGCCGGAGCTGGTGAAGCGGTTACGGTCGAGGGTGAACAGGCGGGTGCTCATGTTCACTCGCGGGTAGGCCTCCTGCATGGCCGCCAGGCACTCCCAGTGCACACTGCAATCAAAACCGTCGAGCAGCCCGGCACAGGCCAGGGCCCAGCTGCCGGTACACACCGCGCCAAGGCGGCGCGACTGACGGGCCTGGGCCTGCAGCCAGGTGACATGCTCACGGGTAACAGTGCGCTGGATGCCCACGCCACCGCAGACGATCACGGTATCGATGGGCGGCGCGCTGTGCATGGCAGCATCGGGGGTGATCTGCAGGCCGTCGCTGGCCCAGACCTGGCCGCCGTCCACCGTCAGGGTGTGCCAGCGGTACAGCTCGCGGCCGGACAGCTGGTTGGCCATGCGCAGCGGCTCGACCGCCGATGCCAGGGAAATCAGGGTGAAATTGTCCAGTAGAAGAAACCCGATGGACTGGGGTGCTGTGCGGTTCTGGGTTGGGTTCCCGGAGGTGTACGACGTCATCGCGATTTCTCCTCACACAAATGCAGGGTGTGCCTCAGGCGGGCACTGATTTTTGTTATGGCCCCCGGTTCGGGGCTTATGCCAATCACAACGCAAACGCCGTGCCGGAAATTGAACAGCTATCCAAAAAAACCTGAAAACGACGCCTTCATTCGGCAAATCAGGGGCTTCCATCAAGCTGGCAGAGCTTCCGGAACCGCCGTGCTAGGCGTGCTACGTGTCACTGCTGAGCAGTTTGGTGACATGTACCTTGGTGGTTGCCCAGAAACGACACTTTTAAGTGTCACCGACAATGCCCACACTCATCGCGACATCTGACGGCCGGTCAAGCACAAACGCCCCAAGATGGGGCGTCGTGATGACTGCAGAGCCAGGTTAGCGCATCAGCACTCGATGGCACTGACCGCCAGGCCACCGCGCGAGGTCTCTTTGTACTTGTCGTGCATGTCGGCCCCGGTATCGCGCATGGTGCGGATCACCTGGTCGAGGGAAATGAAGTGCTCGCCGTCACCGCGCAGCGCCATCTGCACCGCGTTGATGGCTTTTACCGCAGCAATCGCGTTGCGCTCGATGCAAGGCACCTGCACCAGCCCGCCGACCGGGTCGCAGGTCAGGCCAAGGTTGTGCTCCAGGGCAATCTCGGCGGCGTTCTCTACCTGTGGCGGGGTGGCACCGAGCACTTCGGCAAGGCCCGCCGCGGCCATGGCGCAGGCTGAGCCGACTTCACCCTGGCAGCCCACTTCGGCACCGGAGATCGACGCGTTCTTCTTGCACAGGATGCCCACGGCAGCCGCAGCCAGGAAGTAATCGACAATGCTGGACTCGTTCACCTCATCACTGAAGCGCATGTAATAGTGCAGCACTGCCGGAATGATGCCGGCCGCGCCATTGGTGGGCGCGGTAACCATGCGGCCACCGGCGGCGTTCTCTTCGTTGACCGCCAGGGCGAACAGGTTGACCCACTCCATGGCGCTCATCGTCGAGCCGATCACGTTGGGCTTGCCGATCTCTTGCAGGCTGCGGTGCAGCTTGGCGGCGCGGCGGCGCACGTTCAGCCCGCCGGGCAGCGTGCCTTCGTATTTAAGGCCGTTGTTGACGCATTCCTGCATGGCTTCCCAGAGCTTGTGCAGGCCGGCGCGGATCTCTTCTTCGCTGCGCCAGACCTTCTCGTTGGCCATCATCAATTGCGACACGCTGAGGTCGTTTTGCTTGCACAGGCGCAGCAGTTCGGCGGCGCTGTTGAAGTCGTACGGCAGCACCGTCTGGTCGGCATCCAGCACGCCACTGGCGGCCTGGGCAGCGTCGACCACAAAACCGCCACCCACCGAGTAGTAGGTGTCGCGGTGCAACTCGCCCTGCTCGCCTTCGGCAACCAGGGTCATGGCGTTGGGGTGGTACGGCAGGTTTTCGTCCAGCAGCAGCATGTCGCGGGCCCAGACGAATTCGATGGGCAGGCGGCTGTCCAGCTGCAGGGTGTTGGTTTCGCGCAGGTCGGCAATACGCGGCACGATCTGGGTCGGGTCAATGGCGTCAGGCCACTCGCCCATCAGGCCCATGATGGTGGCGTTGTCGGTGCCGTGACCGATACCGGTGGCCGACAGCGAGCCATACAGGCGCACCTCGATCCGTTTCACACGTTCCAGCTCGCCGCGTTCGCGCAGGCCCTGAACAAACAGGGCGCCAGCACGCATGGGGCCGACGGTGTGGGAGCTGGAGGGCCCGACACCGATCTTGAACAGGTCGAACACGCTGATGGCCATTGTCGAATCACCTCTTGCTGGGCTTGTCTCTGCGCGCCATGCGCAGGGCGGGGCAGCTGCTAGGCTCAAACAGCGGGCCGCCTTGAATGCCAGCATCATCGGGCTTTTACCGCACCCCTCGCCGTCTGCAACCGACGTACTTTTGTCCAGCCGCGCCGCGCTGTTTTTGCTCAACGAGCGGCCCTCGCCACGCCGCTTTCCGGCGGCCAGGTGACGCAAAAATGCGGCCGAGGGGGTGGATAAACCCATAAGCGACATCGCCCTTACTGGATACGACCCGTTCCGTACTGGATACGACCCTACCAGTAGGCGATTGCCCGGCGCTGGAGGATTATCGAAAGCGACTCGTAAAGCACGGCCACGCATCCTGCCCTCTGCAGGCCTGGTCGACCGGACCCTCAGAAAGCCCGGCGACCCACGCGAACCCGAAGACAATATCTCAGGAGTCCATCCATGAAAGGTTCACCCTCGCTGTTGCTGGTTGCGTTGCTGTCCACGCCCTTGCTGGCCCAGGCCGCCGAACCCGAGCAGTGTCAGACGGTACGTTTCTCCGATGTCGGCTGGACCGACATCACAGTCACGACCGCGACCACCAGCGTTGTGCTCGAAGCCCTGGGTTACAAGACCCACACCACCATGATCTCGGTACCGGTGACCTACAAGTCGCTGGCCACCGGCAAGGACCTGGACGTGTTTCTCGGCAACTGGATGCCGACCATGGAGAACGACATCAAGCAGTACCGCGACGCCGGCACCGTGGAAACGGTGCGCGCCAACCTGGAAAACGCCAAGTACACCTTGGCCGTGCCCCAGGCGCTGTACGACAAGGGCCTGAAAGATTTCGCCGACATTCCCAAGTTCAAGCAGGAACTGGACGGCAAGATCTACGGCATCGAACCTGGCAACGATGGCAACCGCACCATCCAGAGCATGATCGACAAGAACGCCTTCGGCCTGAAGGACGCCGGTTTCAAGATTGTGCAATCGAGCGAGGCCGGCATGCTGTCGCAGGTCGACCGCGCGCAGAAACGTGGCGAGTCGGTCGTGTTCCTGGGCTGGGAACCGCACCCGATGAACACCCGCTTCAAGATGCAGTACCTGACCGGCGGGGATGAGTTCTTCGGCCCCGATTTCGGCAAGGCGACCGTATTGACCAATACCCGCAAGGGCTACGCGCAGGAATGCAGCAACGTTGGCCAACTGCTCAAGAACCTGTCGTTCGAGCTCAAGGATGAAAGCACCATGATGGGCTATGTCCTGGACGACAAGATGAAACCCGAAGCAGCCGCCAAGAAGTGGCTCAAAGACAACCCCGGCAAGCTGGACACCTGGCTTGCCGGCGTTACCACTGTTGATGGCAAACCCGGCCTTGAGGCGGCCAAGGCCAAGCTGGCGCAATAACGAACCACGCAATAGCGCTACCTCGGGGCAGGACCGTGCCTGCCCCGGGTTGATTTCAATCTATGCAGGTGGAAGCTCGCTATCATGCTTATCGATCAGAAAATACCCCTGGGCCAGTACATCGCGTCGTTCGTCGAGTGGCTGACCCAGAACGGCGCGAATTACTTCGACGCCATCGCGCAAGGCCTGGAATTCATGATCCATGGCGTCACCAGTGCCCTGACCTGGTTCAACCCTTTCGTCCTCATCGCCCTGTTCGCCGGCCTGGCGCACCTGATCCAGCGCAAGTGGGGGCTGACCGCATTCGTTGCCCTGTCATTCCTGCTTATCTTCAACCTGGGTTACTGGCAGGAAACCATGGAAACCCTGGCGCAGGTGACCTTCGCCACGGTGGTGTGCGTGGTGATTGGCGTGCCGCTGGGCATCCTCGCTGCGCACAAACCGATGTTCTATACCGCCATGCGCCCGGTACTCGACCTGATGCAGACGGTGCCCACCTTCGTCTACCTGATCCCTACCCTGACCCTGTTCGGCCTGGGCGTGGTACCGGGGCTGATCTCTACGGTGGTGTTCGCCATTGCGGCGCCAATCCGCCTCACCTACCTGGGCATCTGCGACGTCCCGCAGGAGCTGATGGACGCCGGCAAGGCCTTTGGCTGCTCGCGGCGCCAACTGCTCACCCGTATCGAACTGCCGCATGCGATGCCAAGCATCGCCGCCGGCGTCACCCAGTGCATCATGCTGTCGCTGTCGATGGTGGTGATCGCCGCCCTGGTGGGCGCCGACGGCCTGGGCAAACCTGTGGTCAACGCACTGAACACCGCCGATATTTCCCTGGGCTTCGAAGCGGGCCTGGCGATCGTGCTGCTGGCAATCATGCTCGACCGTATCTGCAAGCAACCGGAACTGCCGGTAAGGGGTGAGGCATGAGCATCATTCGTTTCGAAGACGTCGACGTCATTTTCTCCAACAAGCCGCGCGAGGCACTGTCGCTGCTGGACCAGGGCAAGACCCGCGAACAGATCCTCAAGCAGACTGGCCTGGTGGTCGGCGTCGAAAAGGCCAACCTTGATATCAACAAGGGTGAGATCTGCGTGCTGATGGGCTTGTCCGGCTCGGGCAAATCGAGCCTGCTGCGCTGCATCAACGGCCTCAACACCGTCAGCCGCGGCAAGCTGTTTGTCGAGCACGAAGGCAAGCACATCGACATTGCCCACTGCAGCCCGGCCGAACTGAAAATGATGCGCACCAAGCGCATTGCCATGGTGTTCCAGAAGTTTGCCCTGATGCCCTGGCTGACGGTGCGCGAGAACATCAGCTTTGGCCTGGAAATGCAGGGCCGCCCTGAAAAGGAACGGCGCAAGCTGGTGGACGAGAAGCTTGAGCTGGTGGGCCTGACCCAGTGGCGCAACAAGAAGCCGGACGAGCTGTCGGGCGGCATGCAGCAACGCGTGGGCCTGGCCCGGGCGCTGGCGATGGATGCCGACATCCTGCTGATGGACGAACCGTTCTCGGCACTGGATCCGCTGATCCGCCAGGGCCTGCAAGACGAGCTGCTGGGCCTGCAGGCCAAGCTGAGCAAGACCATCGTGTTCGTCAGCCACGACCTGGACGAGGCACTAAAGCTGGGTACCCGCATTGCGATCATGAAGGACGGGCGGATCATCCAGTACAGCAAGCCGGAGGAGATCGTGCTCAACCCGGCCGACGAGTACGTGCGTACCTTCGTCGCCCACACCAACCCGCTGAACGTGCTGTGCGGCCGCAGCCTGATGCGCAGCCTGGACAACTGCAAGCGGGTCAATGGCTCGGTGTGCCTGGACCCGGGTATCGATTCGTGGCTGGACCTGGGCGAAGGCGGCGCGCTCAAGCGTGCACGCCAGGGCCAGAACGGGCTGGACATGCAGAACTGGGCACCGGGGCAGGATGTGGAGCTGCTGGAGCGCAGGCCGACCGTGGTGCACGCCGACATCGGCATGCGCGAGGCGCTACAGATTCGTTACCAGACCGGCAACAAGCTGGTGTTGCAGGATAACGACAGGGTGGTGGGGATTCTTGGGGATACCGAGCTGTATCACGCGTTGCTCGGCAAGAACCACGGGTGATGCCCCGGGGCCCGCTTTGCGGGCCATTCGCAGCACAAGGCTGCTCCTACATGGGAATGCGTATCCCTGTAGGAGCAGCCTTGTGCTGCGAATGGAGGGCAAGCCCTCCCGGCAATCTGTCAGCGAACGACGATACCGCGCGATGCCATGTAGGCCTTGGCCTCCGGCACCGTGTACTCGCCAAAGTGGAAGATACTGGCCGCCAGCACCGCGCTGGCATGCCCTTCCAGAATGCCGTCAGCCAGGTGCTGCAGGTTACCCACACCCCCCGAAGCAATCACCGGAATGCCCAGCGCATCACTGATGGCGCGGGTAACACCCAGGTCGAAGCCGTTCTTCATGCCGTCCTGGTCCATGCTGGTCAGCAGGATCTCGCCAGCGCCCAGGCCTTCCATCTTCTTCGCCCACTCGACTGCATCCAGCCCGGTCGGCTTGCGCCCGCCGTGGGTGAAGATTTCCCAGCGCGGCGTTTCACCTGGCGCGGACACCTTCTTGGCATCGATGGCGACAACGATGCACTGCGAACCGAAACGGTCCGCCGCCTCGCCCACAAACTCCGGGTTGAACACCGCAGCCGTGTTGATCGAAACCTTGTCGGCACCGGCGTTGAGCAGGTTGCGAATGTCCTGCACGGTGCGCACGCCACCGCCCACGGTCAGCGGGATGAACACCTGGCTGGCCATGCGCTCGACGGTATGCAGGGTGGTGTCGCGGCCATCGACGCTGGCGGTGATGTCGAGGAAGGTGATTTCGTCGGCACCCTGCTCGTTGTAGCGACGGGCAATTTCCACCGGGTCGCCGGCATCACGGATGTTCTCGAACTTGACGCCCTTGACCACCCGGCCGTTGTCCACGTCCAGGCAAGGGATGATGCGCTTGGCCAGTGCCATGGTTCAGTCCTCAGCCTTGGTAGTTGTCGCAGAAGGCCTGGGCCTCGGCGACATCGAGGGTGCCTTCGTAGATGGCACGGCCGGTGATGGCGCCGATGATGCCGGGTGCCTTGGCGTCCAGCAGGGCCTTGATGTCGCCCAGGTTGTGGATGCCGCCCGAGGCGATCACCGGAATGCGGGTGGCTTCAGCCAGTGCCTTGGTGAAAGGCACGTTGCAGCCCTGCATCATGCCGTCCTTGGCAATGTCGGTGTAGACGATCGCCGAGACGCCATCGGCCTCGAAACGCTTGGCCAGGTCGATGACCTGCACGGTGCTCACTTCGGCCCAGCCGTCGGTGGCGACGAAGCCGTCCTTGGCATCCAGGCCAACGATGACCTTGCCCGGGAAGGCCTTGCACGCTTCTGCCACGAACTCTGGCTGCTTGACCGCCTTGGTGCCGATGATCACGTAGCTGACGCCAGCCTTGACGTAGTGCTCGATGGTTTCCAGCGAACGGATGCCACCGCCGATCTGGATCGGCAGGGTCGGGTAGCGTTTGGCAATGGCGGTAACCACTTCACCGTTGACCGGCTGGCCTTCGAAGGCGCCGTTGAGGTCGACCAGGTGCAGGCGGCGGCAGCCCCCCTCAACCCACTTGGCGGCCATGCTCACCGGGTCGTCGGAAAATACCGTGGAGTCTTCCATGCGGCCCTGGCGCAGGCGCACGCAAGCACCGTCCTTCAGATCGATAGCGGGGATAATCAGCATCTTGGGAACCTGTCTCTTCTTGGGGTTTCAGGGCTTTTCGAGCGCCCACAGATCGCTTTCGATGCTCTCGAACCGCTCCTTGAGGTGCAGCTGAACATCGGCAATCGCCCTGTTGTAGTAAAGGGGTGCAATTTCTTTGCTGAACAGCTCAAGTACCTCGGCCACCTCGAACGACCCCAGCTCCAGCTCGAAACGGTCTTCGAGGAAGCGCTTGAGCGTGTCGAGCGCATCGCGCTCCTGCTCGGGGGCCAGCGTGATGACCGGGGCCTTGGCTTTCGACCTGCTCATTTACCAGCGCCCGTCCCAGGCGACGAAGTTCTGCAGCAACTGCAGGCCATGGGTATGGCTCTTCTCCGGGTGGAACTGCACGGCAAAGCGCGAGCCGTCCGCCAGCGCAGCGGCGAAATCGACGCCATAGTGGCCGCGGCCGACTACCTGGCCCGGCTTGCCGGCATTGATGTAGTAGCTGTGCACGAAGTAGAAACGCGCCTGGTCGGGGATGTCATGCCACAGCGGGTGGTGGATGGTCTGGCTGACTTCGTTCCAGCCCATGTGCGGCACCTTCAGGTGCTCGCCGTCTTCTTGCAGGTCTTTGCCGAAGAAGCGCACCTGGCCCGGGAACATGCCGATGCAGTCGACACCGGCGTTTTCCTCGCTGTGTTCAAGCAGCGCCTGCATGCCCACGCAGATACCGAGAAACGGGCGGTCCTGGCTCACTTCGCGCACCAGGCTGTCGAAGCCCAGGCGGCGGATTTCGGCCATGCAGTCGCGGATCGCGCCCACACCCGGGAATACCACGCGGTCAGCTTCACGGATGACAGCAGCGTCGCTGGTGACCAGCACCTTGCCGGCACCGACGTGTTCGAGCGCCTTGGCCACCGAGTGCAGGTTGCCCATGCCATAGTCGATTACGGCTACCGTCTGCATTTACAGGCACCCTTTGGTCGACGGCATCTGCCCGGCCATGCGCTCGTCGAGGGTGACAGCCATGCGCAGCGCGCGGCCGAATGCCTTGAACACGGTTTCGATCTGGTGGTGGGTGTTGTGGCCACGCAGGTTGTCAATGTGCAGGGTTACCAGTGCGTGGTTGACGAAGCCCTGGAAGAACTCCTGGAACAGGTCGACATCGAAGCCGCCAACGCTGGCACGGGTATACGGCACGTGCATCTGCAGGCCTGGGCGGCCGGAGAAGTCGATGACCACGCGCGACAGCGCTTCGTCCAGCGGCACGTAGGCGTGGCCGTAACGGAAGATACCCTTCTTGTCACCGATGGCCTGGGCGAATGCCATGCCCAGGGTAATACCGACGTCCTCGACGGTATGGTGATCGTCGATATGCAGGTCACCCTTGCACTCGATATCCAGATCGATCAGCCCATGGCGGGCAATCTGGTCCAGCATGTGTTCAAGGAAAGGCACACCGATATCGAATCGGGCCTTGCCACTGCCATCGAGGTTGATCGAGCACTTGACCTGGGTTTCCAGGGTATTGCGCTCGACGGAAGCCTTACGTTCGACCATCACCAGCTCCGCAAAATCATTGGGCGAAAAGGGCTCCATTATAGGCCCAGAACGCGCCAGCTTGAAACGCGGATGACATATGGCAAAGCAAGCAATTACGGGGGCTGGATGCCGCTACAGGTCTATACAACCGTGCAATTGGGGCAGCCGCTCACCTGTGGGAGCGGCCTTGTGCCGCGAATGGGGCGCAAAGCGCCCCCGTGGGCCTGCCCAGGATTACATCAATGGAACAGCACCGCGGTCTTCTGCAAGGTAACCCACACACCCCAGGCCAGCGGCACGACCACCACCGCCCAGGCCAGCAACACCAGCGCCAGGCTGCCCGGGGCCGCCTTCCACTCCAGCGACCGCGCCCCATCGGCGCCCTTGTCATGGCTCAGCGCGCGCTCGGCCGCCAGTTCGGCATCACTCATGAAGTGCTTGTCGGCCACCGGGCGTACCAGCATGTTGCAGATAAAGCCCAGCACCAGCAGGCCCGCGAGGATGTACAAAGTCATGTCGTAAGCCGCTGCCCGCTCTACCCCCGCTGCCAACTGAGACTCGCGCAGGTAAGTGATCAATACCGGGCCCAGCACCCCCGCCGCTGCCCAGGCGGTCAGCAGGCGACCATGGATAGCGCCGACCATCTGCGTGCCGAACAGGTCAGCCAGGTACGCCGGCACGGTCGCGAAACCGCCGCCATACATCGACAGGATGATGCAGAACGCGGCCACGAACAGCGCCACGTTACCCAGGTGCCCCATGTTCGGCACCAGGCTGTAAAGGCCGACGCCCAAGGCGAAGAAGGCAAAGTAGGTGTTCTTGCGCCCGATGTAGTCGGAGAACGACGCCCAGAAGAACCGCCCGCCGATGTTGAACAGGCTCAATAGGCCGGTGAAGCCGGCGGCAATCGCGGCAATCTGTGCCAGCTGGGCCGCATTCAGCTGGCTGAAGGTCAGTTCGTTGCCCAGCAATTTGCCGGCGAACACTTCCTGCAGCAGGGGCGACGCCATGCCGAGAATACCGATGCCCGCCGACACGTTCAGGCACAGCACAAGCCAGATCAGCGCGAACTGAGGGGTTTTCCAGGCCACACTGACGTGCACATGGCGGTCGGTAACCATGGTGTTACCGGCTTTTTTCGCCGGGGCGCTCCAGCCTTCAGGCTTCCAGCCGGTCGGCGGTACGCGGTAAGCCAGGGCGCCGGCCGTCATGAATACGAAGTAGATCGCCGCCATCGCGACGAAGCTCTGCCATACGCCCACTTCGTGCTCGTTACCAAAATGCCCCATCAGTGCAGTGGCGAGCGGTGCACCCACCATCGCCCCGCCGCCGAAGCCCATGATCGCCATGCCGGTGGCCATGCCGCGTTTGTCCGGGAACCATTTGATCAGCGTGGATACGGGCGAGATATAGCCCAGGCCCAGGCCGATACCGCCGATCACGCCGGAGCCCAGCCACATCAGCCACAGCTGGTGGGTTTTTACGCCAATGGCCGAGATCAGCATGCCGCCGCACCAGCACAAGGCCGAAACCAGGCCGGCCTTGCGTGGGCCGGCGTGCTCCAGCCAACCGCCCAGCACCGCCGCCGAGCAGCCGAGGAAGACGAAGAACAAGGTGTAGATCCAGCTCAGCATCGAGATCGGCCAGTCGCATTCGGCGCTGAACATCCGGGCCATGAAGCCCATGTCTGGCGCACAGGCAACCGGGGCGGTGATGCCAAGGGCTTGCGACAAAGGCAGCCAGAACACCGAAAAGCCGTAGGCCATGCCGATGCACAGGTGGATGGCCAGGGCGGCTGGCGGGACCAGCCAGCGGTTGAAGCCCGGGCGGGCGATGATGCGCTCCTTCGACAGGAAGCCTGGCGCACTGGCCAAGGCCCCCGCCGCGACGGTACTGGTCATGGATCTGATCCTTCTTATAGGGTGGGTGCTCGCAAAGCGGCGCAAGATTAGCAGAGCCAAGTGGCGTGAAAGCAATCTGATATCGTGATTTTTTGCTCGGCTGAAACGGTCATGTTCGCTGTACCAGCCCTATCGCCGGCAAGCCAGCTCCCACAGGTACGGCACCGGCCTGGAAGGCTGTGAGCTGCCTGTGGGAGCTGGCTTGCCGGCGATAGGGCCGGTACAGGCCATACATTCGGAACTGGCAAAATCCTGGCTGTCGAAAGCCGTACCATCTGCTTCAACCGTAGGAAATGCCCTGTATCTCTAGTCGAATAAGCAGGGACAACCCCCGCGGCGTTATACTCTGCCGCCTGAATTCACTAACGGACTACAAGGACTCGCCCATGAAAGCGTTCGGCAAAATCCTGGGACTGGGGCTTCTCGGGTTGCTGCTGATCATCGTGGCGCTGGGCTTCGCCCTGACCCACCTCTTTGATCCCAACGACTACAAAGACGAGATTCGCCAGTTGGCACGGGACAAGGCTCACGTCGAGCTGACCCTCAACGGTGACATCGGCTGGAGCCTGTTCCCATGGCTGGGCCTGGAGTTGCATGAAGCAAGCATTGCCACCTTGGTCAAACCCAAAGAGCCGTTCGCCGACCTGCAGATGCTCGGCCTGTCCGTGCGTGTGCTGCCGTTGTTGCGCCGCGAAGTGCAGATGAGCGACGTGCGCGTCGAAGGCCTGAACCTGACCCTGGCCCGCGACGAGCAAGGCCATGGCAACTGGGAAGACATCGGCAAGCCGCTGCCCGCGCAGAACGCCACCCCTGCCGATGCGCAGGCCAATGCCCCCGCCCAGGCAACTGCCGAACAGAAGCCGGCGCCGGTGAACGGCAACGAGCGTGCCGTCAAGCTGGACATCGACAGCCTGACAGTGAACAACGCCCGCGTGCAGTACACCGATGCCAAGACCGGCCAGAGCTACAGCGCCGAGAGCATCCAGCTGAGCACGGGGCCGGTCCACGAAGGCGCCAACATTCCGCTCAAGGCCAGTGCCTTCATCAGCGCCAGCGAGCCGAACATCAAGGCCCGCACCGAGCTGGCCGGCGAGCTGCGTTTCGACCGCAAGCTCAAGCGCTACAACTTCGAAGACATGCGCCTGTCGGGCGAAACCTCGGGTGAGCCAACCGGCGGCAAGACCGTGACCTTTGCCGCCCAGGGCCAGCTGCTGGTCGACCTGGCAGCCAATGTCGCCTCGTGGAACGGCCTGAAAGTCTCGGCCAACCAGCTGCGCGCCCTGGGCGAGCTGAATGTGCGCGACCTGGACAAGGCACCACAGCTGAGCGGTGGCCTGTCCATCGCCCAGTTCAACCTGCGCACCTTCCTCGACAGCATCGGCCGCCCGCTGCCGGCCACCAACGACCCGGCGGCCTTCGCCAAGCTGGAGCTGGTGACCCGTCTGCAGGGCACGGCAAACAGCCTGGCCCTGGAAGACCTGGCCGTGAAGCTGGACGACAGTACCTTCAGTGGCCGTGTGGCCGTGGAAGACTTCGCCAAGCAGGCCCTGCGCCTGCAACTGAAGGGCGATACCTTCGACGCTGACCGCTACCTGCCCGCCAAGAGCGAAGAGGCCAAGGGCGCCACTGCCGCGCGCCAGGCCGAGGTGAAGCAGCAAGAAGCCAGCGCCGTGGCCGGTGCCGGCACTACACCGCTGCCCAACGCCCCGACCCAGGTGGCCTGGAGCGACGACAAGCTGCTGCCTGTCGACCGCCTGCGCGCCCTCGACCTGCAAGCCGACCTGGCCTTTGGCTCGCTGACCGTGGACAAGCTGCCGATCGAAGACGCCCAGCTCAAGGCCATCGGCCAGGGCGGCCTGCTGACCCTGCAAACCCTGCGCGGCGAACTGTACAACGGCACCTTCGAAGCCAAGGGCACGGTCGACGTGCGCCCTGCCGTACCGCAACTGGGTGTGAACACCAACATCCAGCGGGTGCCGGTAGAGCACTTCATCAAGACCGAAGGCAAGGACCAGGCACCACCTGTCAAAGGCCTGCTGACCCTGACCAGCGACCTGACCGCCAGCGGCAACAGCCAGAAAGCCCTGGTCGACACCCTGAACGGCAGCGCCAACTTCACTATCAATGACGGTGTACTGGTCAACGCCAACCTGGAACAGCAACTGTGCCAGGCCATCGCCACCCTCAACCGCAAGACCCTGAGCGGCGAACCTCGCGGCAAGGACACCCCGTTCCAGGAACTGCGCGGCAGCCTGGTGGTGCGCAATGGCGTTGCCAGCAACCCGGACCTCAAGGCGCGCATCCCGGGCCTGACCGTCAACGGCCATGGCGACCTCGACCTGCGCGTGCTGGGCATGGACTACAACGTCGGCGTGATCGTCGAAGGCGACCAGCGCGCCATGCCGGACCCGGCTTGCCAGGTCAACGAACGCTATGTGGGCGTTGAAGTGCCCCTGCGCTGCCGTGGCCCGCTGGAGCTGGGCGCCAAGGCCTGCCGCCTGGACCAGGGCGGCATGGGCAAAGTTGCCGCCAAGCTGGCCGGCAACCGCCTGAAAGACAAGATTGATGAAAAGCTCGAAGAGAAACTTGGAGATAAAGTGAGCCCGGAAGTAAAAGACGCACTCAAGGGGCTGTTCAAGCGATGAGCCCCGAGCAGTTCTCCAGCGCTGTGCTGGCCTGGTACGACGAGCACGGCCGGCACGACCTGCCTTGGCAACAGGGCACCACCCCGTACCGGGTGTGGGTGTCGGAAATCATGTTGCAGCAGACCCAGGTCAGCACCGTGCTCAACTACTTCGACCGGTTCATGCAGGCCCTGCCAACCGTGCAGGCCCTGGCCGAGGCGCCGGAGGACGAAGTGCTGCACCTGTGGACCGGGCTGGGCTACTACACCCGCGCACGTAACCTGCAAAAGGCTGCAAAGATCGTCGTCGCGCAACATGGCGGTGAGTTCCCGCGCAGTGTCGAGCAGCTCACCGAGCTGCCCGGCATCGGCCGCTCCACCGCCGGCGCCATCGCCAGCATCAGCATGGGTATTCGCGCGCCAATCCTGGACGGTAACGTCAAGCGCGTGCTGGCCCGCTTCACCGCCCAGGCCGGCTACCCTGGCGAGCCCAAGGTGGCCAACCAGCTTTGGGCCACGGCCGAGCGTTTTACCCCGCAGCAGCGCGCCAACCACTACACCCAGGCCATGATGGACATGGGTGCCACGCTGTGCACCCGCAGCAAGCCCAGTTGCCTGATCTGCCCATTGCAACGCGGCTGCGAGGCGCACCTGCACGGCGAAGAAACCCGCTACCCCGAGCCCAAGCCGCGCAAGGCGCTGCCGCAACGGCGCACGCTGATGCCACTGCTGGCCAACCACGAAGGCGCCATCCTGCTTTATCGCCGCCCCTCCAGCGGCCTGTGGGGTGGTTTGTGGAGCCTGCCGGAGCTGGACGACCTCGCCCAGCTCGACGACCTGGCCTATCAGCACGGCCTGCGCCTGGCAGGCAGCCGGGCCATGGCAGGCCTGACCCATACCTTCAGCCACTTCCAGCTGGCCATCGAGCCCTGGCTGGTGCACGTCGACTTGGTCGGCGAGCACGTGGCCGAGGCCGACTGGCTCTGGTATAACCTCGCCACCCCGCCGCGCCTGGGCCTTGCTGCCCCGGTGAAAAAGCTGCTTGAACGCGCGGCCGACGAACTGATTGCAGGAGACACCCGATGACCCGCACCGTGATGTGCCGCAAGTACAAAGAAGAACTGCCAGGCCTGGAGCGCCCGCCCTACCCCGGTGCCAAGGGCCAGGACATCTTCGAACACATCTCGCAGCAAGCCTGGGCCGACTGGCAGAAGCACCAGACCATGCTGATCAATGAAAAGCGCCTGAACATGATGAATGCCGAGGACCGCAAATTCCTCCAGGCAGAGATGGACAAGTTTTTCGCCGGCGAAGAATACGCCCAGGCGGAAGGCTACGTTCCACCGGCCGAATGACCCCAAAAATCGTAAGCGACGGAATTAATTTAAAATTTTTTCAAAAAGTCGTTGACGAGCGGTCCGGAAATCTATTTAATTCACCTCGTCGCCCAGATAGCTCAGTCGGTAGAGCAGAGGATTGAAAATCCTCGTGTCGGCGGTTCGACTCCGTCTCTGGGCACCACCTTCAGCTTCTGGTGGTTGCAAAGTTACCCGAAGCGACAACAAGAAACCCGCCTAGTGCGGGTTTTTTGTTGCCTGTGATTTGTGCTGTGGATTCGGCAGCTATCCCACCTGCTGCCAAACCCGAACATGGCTTTACCCGGTAGAGCGTGGCAACACCTCGGCATGCAGCCTCACCCCAAGCGCTGCCATCACTTTCATGATGGTTGCCAGGCTCGGGTTACCTTCAGCGGACAGCGCCTTGTACAACCCTTCCCGCGTCAGCCCGGTATCACGTGCCAGTTGGGCCATGCCACGCGCGCGACCGATATCACCCAACGCAGCAGCGAGCAGCGCCGGGTCGTTTTCTTCAAGACAGGCTTCAAGGTACAAGGCCATGTCCTCTTCAGTCTTCAAATGGTCCACAGCGTCCCATTTGGTCAGTTTGATAGTTGTCATGGTGGCCTCCTAGACAGCTTGATAGCAGATTGGATATCCCTGACTTCCAGTAAACCATAGTTAACACTTCAGCCAATTTGTAGCTGTTTCAAACTGTTTGTCAGCACGCCCTTGACCAGCATCAAATGGCCATCGCTCGCCACACCATAAGGTACTGAATGGACATCCGTATCGACCAGCAAGGACCTCCATGAGCGAAGAATCCCCCCTCCTGCTCCCCGCCCCCAGCGAACCCGCCATCACTCCAGTCCGCACGCGCCGCCCACGCCAGCGCAAGCCGGAACCGACGATCACCCGTATCAGCCAGCAACCCGCTGCACTGGAAGTTGCCACCGCCCCGAAGGGCAGCAACGAAGACAGCACCTCGGCCCGCCTGCCGACCAGCTACCCCTACCGTACCCGCCTGCGACGCCAGGACTACGAAAAGGCCAAGCACGCGCTGCAGATCGAGCTGTTGAAGGTACAAAGCTGGGTGAAGGAAACCGGCCAGCGTGTGGTGATCCTGTTCGAGGGGCGCGATGCCGCAGGCAAGGGCGGCACCATCAAGCGCTTCATGGAGCACCTCAACCCACGTGGCGCACGCATCGTCGCACTGGAGAAGCCTTCGGAGCAGGAACAGGGCCAGTGGTATTTCCAGCGCTACATCCAGCACCTGCCCACAGCGGGTGAAATGGTGTTCTTCGACCGCTCCTGGTACAACCGCGCGGGCGTCGAGAAGGTGATGGATTTCTGCACACCGCTGCAGTACCTGGAGTTCATGCGCCAGACACCAGACCTGGAGCGCATGCTGTGCAACAGCGGCATCCTGCTGTTCAAATACTGGTTTTCGGTGAACCGCGAAGAGCAACTGCGGCGCTTCATTTCACGCCGGGACGACCCGCTCAAACACTGGAAGCTGTCGCCCATCGACATCAAGTCGCTGGACAAGTGGGAAGACTACACCGCGGCCAAGGAAGCGATGTTCTTCCACACCGACACCGCCGATGCGCCGTGGACGGTGATCAAGTCCGATGACAAGAAGCGCGCACGAATCAACTGCATCCGCCACTTCCTGCATTCGCTGGACTACCCGGGCAAGGACCACAGCGTGGCCCACGCCCCCGATGCACTGCTGGTAGGTCGGGCATCGCGGGGATTCGAGGAGGATGAACCGATAGGCGTAGCCAGTTAGATTACCGGGGCTGCCTTGCAGCGGCACCTTTGCACAACACTTGGGTTTCCCCTGCAACTGCGCTTCAATACGCGCACTTTTCAGACACCCCAAGGACTCACCCCATGGCCACCCCTACCAAGCAACAGAAACGCGCCAAGCGCGCCGCCAGCAAGGCCAAGCAGAACCGCATGGTGCGCAGCGGCCAGGCGGTCAAGCCCAGTGCCGGCGACAGCGCCAGCGTCGAGCAGGTGTACAACAAGGCCATGGAGTCGGGCAGCTACGACGCGATGTTCGAGAAGATGAAGGAAGCTCAGGAAGGCGGCCTGGTGCCGATGATCTCGGTATTCCTGGTGGACCCGCTGCTGGCCCTGGTGCTCAAGGGGCACAAGGAAGAGCACGCCACCGACTACATCGTGCTGGTGTTCAACGCCTACCGCAAATGGCTGGACGGCGCTGACGAAGAGGCCACCATGGCCTGGCTGGAAAGCGATGAGTTCCAGGATGCCTACATCGCCGCATCTGAACTGGTGGCCAAGCAGCAGCAACAGCAGAAGCAGTTTGGCTGATACACCGCGGTGAGACCTGGGGCTGCTGCGCAGCCCTTTCGCGACACAAGGCCGCTCTTACAGGAGACAGCGATCCCCTTGTAGGAGCGGCCTTGTGTCGCGAAAGGGCCGCACAGCGGCCCCGGCAATCGCCCAGGCAACAAAAAAGGCCGCACCCTTCACAGGGCGCGGCCTTTTCATTTCAGCCAGCGCGGATCAGTTATCCAGCGCCACCCGCCCGGCAGCTTCGCGCTTGCGGTGCACCAGCAAGCCAGCCGCTACCACACCAATGCTCAGCAACGCCGTCGCGATGATCTCCGCACGGTGATCCTCACGCAGCGCCATGACCACCAGGATGGCAACGATGAAGGCAATGGTCGCCCAGGTCAGGCCCGGGAACAGCCACATCTTGAAGGCAATCTTCTCGCCACTGGCTTCACGCTTGGCACGCATGCGCAGCTGCGAAATGGCAATCACCAGATACACCAGCAGCGCAATGGCACCAGAACTGGCCAGCAGGAATTCGAACACCTGGGCCGGGGCCACGAAGTTGGCGAACACGCAAAGGAATGCCGCTGCAGTGGACAGCAATACCGCCACGTACGGGGTCGCCGCTTTGGTGGTGCGCTGGGCGATGGCCGGGGCGTCGCCACGCTTGCTCAGCGAGAACAGCATGCGCGAAGAGGTGTACAGCGCCGAGTTCAGGCAGCTGGTCACGGCAATCAGCACGACGATGTCGACAATCAGCTTGGCATTCGGCACGCCGATACGGCTCAGCACGGTCTGGTAGGAACCGGTTTCGGCAAGGGCCGGGTCGTTCCACGGCACCAGGGCAACGACCAGGAAGATCGACACCAGGTAGAACAGGCAGATACGCCAGATGACCGAGTTGGTGGCGCGGCTGATCTGCTTGCCCGGGTCCTTCGACTCAGCAGCGGCGATGGTGACAATTTCGGTACCCATGAACGAGAACATGGTGGTCAGCATGGCTGCCAGCACTGCGCCCAGGCCGTTAGGCATGAAGCCTTGGGTGTCGAACAGGTGGCTGGCACCGCTCACCTGGCTGCTCGGCACAAAGCCGAACAAGGCCGCACAGCCCACGGCGATGAAGCCGACGATCGCCAGTACCTTGAGCAGGGCGAACCAGAACTCGAACTCACCGTAGTTCTTCACGCTGCACAGGTTGGTCAGGGTAAGCGCCAGGGTAATGATGAGGGAGAACGCCCACAGGTCAACTGCAGGGAACCAGGCATGCAGAATGGCCGCAGCAGCGTTGGCCTCCAGCGGAATCACCAGCACCCAGAACCACCAATACAGCCAGCCAATGGTAAAACCGGCCCAACGCCCGATGGCGCGGTCGGCATAGGTCGAGAACGAACCGGTGTCTGGCGAGGCGACCGCCATTTCACCCAGCATGCGCATCACCAGCACGACCAGCGTACCGGCAGCGGCGTAAGCCAGCAGCACGGCCGGGCCGGCAGCTGCGATGGCGTGGCCGGAGCCTACGAACAGGCCGGCACCGATGACGCCAGCGATGGACAGCATGGTCACATGCCGTTGTTTGAGCCCCTGAGCGAGGTCATTGGAATTGTTACCGCTCATAAAACTACCTTTGTAAGGAGTGGACCACTCCGACTGCGGGTACAGAGCGCGCCTGGGGTTGACCTGGGCGTCGCTGCAATCGGCGGTTTCCTACTGGCAATAAGCGCGCCATCTGCTGAATGCATTCGTCAGAAAATTCTGCGGGCCTTTTAGCACGCGGTTTGGAGGGCTTTCGGCCAGACCATGACCGAAAGGGCGCCAAATCATCGGATTACTGAAATACCCACTTACAAACGCACCAAAGGTGCTCCCAGGTAACACCTGTGCACCACCGCAATGCCAAAAAGTGCAACCTTCAGGTACAACCTTTAGCCTGCCGATACATTTACAGGTAAACCTGCCCCCAATGAACACGTTTGACCTAAAGGTCGGGTTTACCCCTCGAATGGGGCAAAACCGCTTCCATGAGCGGGCTAAAGCTGGCACCATCGCGCCTTTTTTCATCAAGGCTCTGGTGCTGGGCGACACCTTCGCGGACATCTGCGCGACGTTACGCTGTAGCGATGCGACAAAGTGCCCCACCAGTGCCCACAGTCCCAAGCGACCCTGTTGGCCGCCATAATGCCGCTATGCTAGCTTGGCGCTCGCCAGGAAGGCCGCCAATAGCTGGGAACGCACCCGAACACATGAGGACCGCACATGGCTCAGGCCACGCCCGCGCTGGAAATCCGCAATCTGCACAAACGCTACGGCGAGCAGGAAATTCTCAAGGGCATTTCGCTGACCGCACGCGACGGTGACGTGATCTCCATCCTGGGGTCGTCCGGCTCCGGCAAGTCCACCCTGCTGCGTTGCATCAACCTGCTCGAGAACCCGCACCAGGGCGAAATCCTGGTGGCCGGCGAAGCCCTCAAGCTCAAGGCTGCCAAAAACGGCGACCTGGTCGCCGCCGACAACCGCCAGATCAACCGCCTGCGCAGCGAAATCGGCTTTGTCTTCCAGAACTTCAACCTGTGGCCGCACATGTCGATCCTCGACAACATCATCGAGGCGCCACGCCGCGTGCTCGGCCAAAGCAAGGCCGAGGCCATCGAAGCCGCCGAAGCGCTGCTGAACAAGGTGGGCATCTACGACAAGCGCCACAGCTACCCCGCCCAGCTTTCCGGTGGCCAGCAACAGCGTGCCGCCATTGCCCGTACTCTGGCCATGAAGCCTAAAGTGATCCTGTTCGACGAGCCCACTTCGGCCCTCGATCCGGAAATGGTCCAGGAAGTGCTAAACGTTATCCGCGCATTGGCCGAAGAAGGCCGTACCATGCTGTTGGTAACGCACGAGATGAGCTTTGCCCGCCATGTGTCCAGTGAAGTCGTCTTCCTGCACCAGGGCCTGGTCGAAGAGCAGGGATCGCCGCAGCAGGTCTTCGAGAACCCGAACTCGGCGCGTTGCAAGCAATTCATGTCAAGCCACCGCTAACGGAGCAATACATGCACACTTACAAGAAGTTTCTCCTGGCAGCTGCTGCCACGCTGGTGATGTCGGCAAACGCCATGGCCGCAGAAAAACTGCGCATGGGTATCGAAGCCGCCTACCCACCGTTCAACAATAAGGATGCCAGCGGTAACGTGGTTGGTTTCGACAAAGACATCGGCGACGCCCTGTGCGCCAAGATGAAAGTCGAATGCTCGGTCGTCACCTCCGACTGGGACGGCATCATCCCGGCCCTGAACGCCAAGAAGTTCGACTTCCTGGTGTCATCGCTGTCGATCACCGACGAGCGCAAGCAGGCGGTGGAATTCACCGAGCCGTACTACTCCAACAAGCTGCAGTTCATCGCCCCGAAAAACGTCGACTTCAAGACTGACGCAGCGTCGCTGAAAGGCAAGTCCATCGGCACCCAGCGCGCCACCCTGGCCGGCACCTACCTTGAAGACAACTTCAAGGGCGTCGACGTCAAGCTGTACGACACCCAGGAAAACGCCTACCTGGACCTGGTGTCCGGCCGCATCGACGGCATCCTGGCCGACAAATACGTGCAGTACGAGTGGCTGAAGAGCAAAGACGGCTCGAACTTCGAGTTCAAGGGCGAGCCGGTGATGGACAGCGACAAGATCGGCATTGCCGTGCGCAAAGGTGACACCAAGCTGCGCGACGAGCTGAACAAAGCCCTGGCCGAAATCAAGGCCGACGGCACGTACAAGAAAATCAACGACAAGTACTTCCCGTTCAGCATCGAATGACCCGCCCTGACCGGCGCGCCCACGTGGCGCGCCAGTCCCTAAAATGACCTGCCCATGAATATCGACCTGCACGGATTCGGTCCGGCCATGATGGCCGGCACCCTGATGACCGTAAAACTGGCGCTTTGCGCCTTGCTGCTGGGGCTGGTGCTGGGCCTGCTCGGCGCCCTGGCCAAGACCTCCCCGCTCAAGCCGCTGCAATGGCTTGGCGGCTTCTACTCCACCCTGGTTCGCGGCGTGCCCGAACTGCTGTGGGTGCTGCTTATCTATTTCGGCACCGTCGGGCTGATGAACAGCCTCGGCGAAGCCCTGAACATGCCGGGCCTGGAGCTTAGCGCCTTCGCCGCGGGTGTAATCGCCCTGGGCCTGTGCTTTGGCGCCTACGCCACCGAAGTGTTCCGTGGCGCCATCCTGGCGATCCCCAAGGGCCACCGTGAAGCTGGCCTGGCGCTGGGCCTGTCCAAGGGCCGCATCCTTTCGCGGATCATCCTGCCGCAGATGTGGCGCATCGCCCTGCCCGGCCTTGGCAACCTGTTCATGATCCTGATGAAGGACACCGCGCTGGTGTCGGTGATCGGCCTGGAAGAAATCATGCGTCACTCGCAAATTGGCGTGACCGTGACCAAGGAGCCGTTCACCTTCTACATGGTCGCGGCCTGCATCTACCTGGGCCTGACCGTCATTGCCATGACCGGCATGTACTTCATGGAAAAACGCGCCGCTCGCGGCTTTGCGAGGGCTGAATAATGAATTGGGAAGTCATCTTCAAATGGCTGCCACGCCTGGCCGAGGGTGCGGTCCTGACCCTGGAGCTGGTAGCCATTGCGGTGGTTGCCGGTTTGATCCTGGCCATCCCGCTGGGCATCGCCCGCTCCTCGCGCCGCTGGTACGTGCGCGCCGTGCCATTCAGCTACATCTTCTTCTTCCGCGGTACGCCGCTGCTGGTGCAGCTGTTTCTGGTCTACTACGGCCTGGCGCAGTTCGATGCGGTGCGTTCCAGCTCGCTGTGGCCGTACCTGCGCGACCCGTTCTGGTGCACGGTGCTGACCATGACCCTGCACACCGCTGCCTACATCGCCGAGATCCTGCGCGGCGCGCTGCAGTCGATCCCCAAAGGTGAGATCGAAGCGGCGCGGGCGCTGGGCATGTCGCGGGGCAAGGCGCTGGTCTACATCATGCTGCCCCGTGCTGCGCGCATCGGCCTGCCGGCGTACAGCAACGAAGTGATCCTGATGCTCAAGGCCAGTGCGCTGGCCAGTACCGTGACCCTGCTGGAACTGACCGGCATGGCCCGTACCATCATTGCCCGCACCTACCTGCCGGTGGAAATCTTCTTTGCCGCAGGCGTGTTCTACCTGGTGATCTCGTTCTTGCTGGTACAGGGCTTCAAGCTGCTGGAGCGCTGGCTGCGTGTAGATGCCTGCCAGGGTCGCTGAGACCTTACTGGCCCTTTCGCGGGTAAACCCGCTCCCACAGGGACATCACAGGCCTTGAAACCTGTGCTAATCCTGTGGGAGCGGGTTCACCCGCGAAGAGGCCCTCAAACCCAACACACATCTACCCATGCCCAGCCACCTCCACAGCCACCACCTAAGCACCCGCTTCAAGGCCCTCGACCAGTTCCTGATCGAGCACCAACAGCTGTGGAAACCGCGCCCCTTCACCACCCTGCAACTGGCCTGGGAAACCATCCACCCCGAACTCGCCACCCACCTGCGCCAATGTTCCCTGGCAGACGCCGAAGCCGACAGCGCCACTGACCGCTTGCCCGCGCCCTTCCCGCAACTGGCCGAACAAGCCCAAAAGCTCGCCGCCCTCGGCAGCCTCCCGAAAACCGACCTGCCACCCGCCGCCCACCGCCTGGACGTCGCCGTCCCCGGCCGCAAATGGCAGCAGATCGAAGCCTTCGCCAGCCACCTGGCCTTCCGCGCCCCGCCACATCACTGGCTGGACTGGTGCTCCGGCAAAGGCCACCTCGGCCGTCGCCTACTGCAACCCGGCCAACAGCTGACCTGCCTGGAGTACGACGCCGAACTGGTCGCCGCCGGCCAGGCCCTGAGCGCCCACCATCACTTGCCCGCACAGCACGTACATCAGGATGTGATGGCCAGCGACAGCGCCCGCCACCTGGCCGGCGACAAAAGCGTGGTGGCCCTGCACGCCTGCGGCGACCTGCATGTACGCCTGATGCAGCTGGCCAGCCAGCAAGGTTGCCGGCAACTCGCCGTAGCCCCCTGCTGCTACAACCGCATCGCGGCGCCGCAGTACCAGGCGTTATCCACAGCCGCGCAGGCCTCGAGCCTGCAGCTGTCGCTGGACGACCTGGGCCTGCCCCTGAGCGAAACCGTCACCGCCGGTGCCCGCGTGCGGCGCCAGCGCGACACCTCGATGGCCCGGCGCCTGGGCTTTGATCTGCTGCAACGCCAGCAGCGCCAAAGCAGCGAATACCTGCCAACGCCGTCGCTGCCGGTAGCCTGGCTGGAAAAGCCCTTCGAGCAGTACTGCCGCGACCTGGCCGACCTCAAACAACTGCCCTTGACCGGCAACCCGGACTGGGCCGCCCTGGAAGCAGCCGGCTGGCAGCGCCTGGCCGAGGTACGCAACCTGGAGCGGGTACGCAACCTGTTCCGACGGCCGCTGGAGTTGTGGCTGGTACTCGATCGCGCCCTGTTCCTCGAAGAACAAGGCTACGCCGTTCGCCTGGGCCTGTTTTGCGACTATCCACTGACCCCACGCAACCTGCTTATCCTCGCGGAACGCGACCGTTAGCCGCAGCACAACCTGTGGATAAGTCTGTGAACAAGCTTTTGATTACCTGTTGGATCCAAGCGCTATTTCAAGCGTTTGGCTTATTCCGGGTTGCAGCTCAAGGCCAGTAAAAACAGGCGTTTGCGCAAAGACCAGCGGCGCAGCGATCCGGCATGCCTTTCGCGCAAGTCCCAAATGCCACTTGTGCATAAACATTTCTTGTGGTTGGCGCAATCACTGTTCGCGCGGTCTTTGTAGGAGCGGCCTTGTGTCGCGAAAGGGCCGCAAAGCGGCCCCCGTTTTAGGTGCAATCTCAGAAATCGCCGGGGCTGCTTTGCAGCCCATTCGCGACACAAGGCCGCTCCTACAGTGACCGCGTGAACGCTTAATGCGCCTTGCCCTTGGCAATCTCGATATCGTTCATCAATGCCTTGGCCATGTCGCACAGGTAATCGGCTGCACCCAGGAATTTATGGTCGTCTTCCATATCCCCCTCGCGCACCAGGTGCTTGATATAGCCCATCAGGATCGAGACATGCTCATAGGCAGCATCCACCGGGACACCGGGCTCTACCCGCAGCAGATTGAGGGATGGGTTACCGGCTGCGAGGAAGGTTTCCACGCCTGCGGTGGTGACTGGCTCATCTTGTTTCATGGCAAATCCTCATTCACGAAAGGAGGCTGCCAAAAATCTTTCTCACGGATTTGGGGCGGCAGCCGTACGCGGGGTGAGAAACCGAGTGAATAAGGAAGCCCGGCCAGACCGAGGTCTGCCCACGTACGGCCACCATGACAGGTAGCGCTTATTCAAAGTCGGGCTCTCACACCCGGTCGCCTGAGCGACCCGAAAACGGTATCTGTGAGCCACTTCCCCGACAACAGCGATACTTCGGCGGCGCGCGTAGGATACTTCCGAAGCATCCAAACCCAGAAGCTTTTGGCCCCATGGTTCGGAATTTCCTTACGCAAATTGCCGCACTCACACGATCCCTGTGGGAGCGGGTTCACCCGCGAAGAGGCCCTCTCAGGCAACACAAGGCTAATGCCCCACCGCCGTAACGGTGTATCATCCGCCCCCCAAATCATTAAAAAGTGACGTCGCGCGCTGCCCGCCAGCCTCGCGGCCTTCTGGCGTTGCGCCAGAACCGACAATGGACCAACGGACCTGACCATCGTGACCCGAGCCAAACCCCTCGCCCTGTTGACCCTCGCCCTGTCCCTCACCGGCTGCGCCGGCGGCACCTCGCCTCACCCAAACAGCAACCTGGGCTGGAACCACCCCGGCATGCAACTGGGCGGCGACAACGGCCTGCCCCTGCGCACCGAAAGCCCCTGCCGCAAGCGCGGCTGCGACAACGACAAGCTGTTCTTCAACCCGGGCAAAAGCGAGCCAAACGTCAACACCATCCACCGCGGCTGGTAGGAAAATTCTCCTTTTAGGCCGGTGACTTAGGTCTTTTTCGAACATTCGCAAGGAAGTGGTTTACAGGCGCCAAACGATCGTTATAATGACGCCCCATTGCCGGTATAGCTCAGATGGTAGAGCAACTGACTTGTAATCAGTAGGTCCCGGGTTCGATTCCTGGTGCCGGCACCATACGCAGTATCAAAAAAGGCTCACCGAAAGGTGGGCCTTTTTTGTTTTCGGCTATGAGGTATGACTCAAATGGCGGATTCCCCCAGCCTTGCGCAAGACGTTGTGCATTCAGCTACGGCGTTCTCAAAGGCGTTCCGGCAAAAGCCTCCGCAGTGGTTTGCGTTCGGCCTGTTTTCCATGTTCCCCACTAACTGCTGCGAATTCGCAAGTTTACTGCTGGCTTGGTTTCTGTGTGAGGAGCACGAGGGCATTGCCATCGACGTGGTAACGGGCGAGTTGAAGGCAGATACGGAGCAACGGCACATCTGGCTGAGGCTCGAAGGGCACAATCTGGATATCACCGCTGACCAATTCGATGCAGCTCTCCCTCACACGCTCATCACCCAACCCGGGGGATGGCATGAGAGGTACGCCTTGCTTGACGCGGCGCCATTCCAAAGGGATTTTCACGAAGAATACGGGGATGATTGCAGGCAAGACATCATCGACGACTATAGGGCCTTGGCACATACCGCAAGGACCGAGCTCAAATAGTAGGAAACGAGCTTGCTCACGCTACGGGGCAATCGCCGTGGCGACTCGGCCGTAGAGCGGCCTCAACAATCCCATAGCGACACCCCGTGGCTCTGCCAGGCTGCACCGTCGCTGAGGAAAGACTCACAAGCACGCCGCGTCTCCTGTAGGAGCGGCCTTGCGTCGCGATGAGCCGCAAAGCGGCCCCGGCAATCTCAGGCCAGAATATAGAAAGCTCAAGCCCCCCCCGGCTGGGCTCAAAAAGCCCTGTCAGGCGGCTTTCCGCTCCAAACTCTCCCAACCCAGGCAAGCCAGCGCCAATGTGCGTGGTACCGCTTCACGACCACTGCTGTAGCGGCTGATGCTGCGGGCGCTGACTCCCAGCGCCTCGGCAGCCTGGTCGAGCGTCATCCGGTGCCGCAAACGCCAGCGAATGAAAACTCGGGTATTTTCATCAGGTGCGTTTTGGGCAAGCGCGTCCAGTAGCAGGGTGTCCGCACCAATCTGAATATCCAGCGCTGGCCACTCCACCGACCATCCTCCGTCGCCCAATACGACGCCTTCAAACGCTTTGCGCTTGGACAGCGGCGCCAAGCCAGGATACGTCTTGAGCGCATCGCTCATATCCAGGGTGAAATGCTGCCCATTGGTAAAGGTAAGCTCAAGGCTGGCGTCCGATCGAGGCTGTACACTCTTCAGACGGGGACGTTTCATCGATGCCATTTCATCCACTCCTTCAACAAATCGGCCTGATTGGCCGCCACCCAGGCCAGGGCTTCTTGCACCACTTTCGCAGGTGCCCTGCCTTGGCTAACAGTCACAGATTCCAGACTGATCACCACGTCCACCCCACCGCCGGTAAGGTGAACGTGGGGTGGTAGATGATCCCTTTCCCTTAGCTCAATGCGGTACTTGTCGCGAAATCGGTATTTGGTAGACATGGCATGATCGTATCGCCAATTTGGCGATACGGCAACCGCTACAAACCGGCTATGTAGATATCCACAGAACAGCATGGAGCGGTTCCGCGCAGCCACACTGCTGAGGGCCAACTAGATAAAAACTACAGGGACACGCAGGTCTGTGGAAAACCTGTGATGACTACGTAGGAATAGTTTTCTCCACAGGCGCTAAACACCTGAAACTGCATTTCCTGGCCGCCATTGTCCACAAGCGTTGACCGGTAATTTCAAATGCTACCGAGGCAGCAAAATGTGACCTAGAACCTGAAAAGCCACACCGCAACCGCAGTGGAGCAGCCCGAGTACGATCCGCTTCCGACAGCTCGTACGTTCACTCCCCATGTGATGGACACTCTTACCCGCATGGCGCTCGTGCGCCAGATACAACGTACTTTGCTGCCGAGCAGCAAGCTACCGGCTTGGCCGAATCGTGCGCCAACCTGTGCCCGTCTCTTTCCTCTGGAAAGAGACGGGCACTTCTACCACTGCTGCAGCCCTGATCGCACATGGCTTTGCGGCATTCCCCCTCGTGACAATCGGCGTGACAAACCCCGATGTCACCAGCAACAGCGCTGTAGATGATGGTGCCGCAGACCACGGAATGGACTGCACCTGACTGACAGTCAGGCATGCCCCGGTCATCGCATTGCTGCGTTCACCCAGCTCAGGATCTTCAGGCGCTGGTCTAGTCAGCCAGTGCTGCCTCCGCCCGCCCACCGGCAACGGTGTTCAGAAGGCCAAATCATGAGATGCCCTTGCTCCTGGTCGTAAGGAGCCGCCAGTCCCGCGTAGCGGACACTCCCCACAGGTCGCAGGGGCCTTGATCCCTGATACCACTCAGCATTCTTGGCGGGATGACGTGGGGCGAGGATCGGAGAACAGCAGATGAGGGGATCGACATGGCATTGGTGAGTAGACGCGATGGCCGCAATTTCGGTTACGGCAGGCAATTGAGCTACGCAGGGGCACAAGCGCTGAAAGATATGTTCGGCGGAGGCCACTACGGCACGGTCAAGGCACACTGTGATCGGTGGCGGGCATTCGTCAAATGGTGCCGTTCCGAACAGGGGCCCGGCATTAATGATGCGCGGCAGATTGATCGAAAAGTGTTGGCCGACTATGCGGCGCATCTGCGCGACGTGGTTGGGCGAGGTGATCTCGCCATCAGCACCGCACAAAACCGGCTATCCAGCGTTAACAGGACCATGGCGGCGCTTCGCGGTGATCAGTGCGTGAAATTGCCCAGTCCGAGCAAGGCACTGGGCATGCAGCGCACCGGGGTTCGCCAGTCGGTGCCGCAGGGCCAAAACCGCGAACAGGTTAAGCAGATCGTCGGTGCGCTTTGCCAGCAGCATCAGCTACGGGCTGCCGCGATCCTTCTGTTAGCGCGAGCCACCGGCATGCGTTTGCGCGAGGCCATCTTGGCTGACCTGCCGCGGCTAAGCCGTGAGGCTGACGACCTAGGCAGGATAAACATTCAGGATGGCACCAAAGGTGGCCGCGCCGGTGCATCGGCACCTCGCTGGATTGCGGTGGACGAACATGTTCAAAGCGCGCTTGAATTTGCACAGCGGGTGTCGCCCGGAAACAGCCGCAACCTGATTGCGCCAGACGAAAGCTATCTGAATGTTCTGCAGGCAATCATCCGCCCAGCGCGGGACGTCCTGCATGCACACAAGCTCAAAGGCTTCCATGAATTCCGAGCGGCGTACGCATGTGAACGCTATGAGCAAATCACCCAGCACCGGGCGCCTATCAACGGCGGCCAATGTCACCTGGCAGATAGGAAGCTTGATCGTGAGGCTCGGATGCAAATCAGCTACGAGCTTGGGCATGGTCGGATCGACGTAGTCGGGGCGTACATCGGAGGACGGACATGAGCGACCCATTCGATATGGAGTTGTTCTTAGCTGGCGTCCTGAACGGATCACACGCCACACGGCAACGCCATTTGCGGCAGGCTAAAATCATCCAGAGAGATATCGCGAAACGCTGGCAGCGAGAGACACCCTGGGTTTGGCAGAGAAAACATCTGGTGTGGTTCCTCGACCATCGCCTACGCTCAAGCAGTGAATGGACGCGCTATCAATACTATCTAACTTTAAAGCTGCTTACTCGAAAGCTAGACAAAGCATGGAAAATCAACCGCCCTGAAACTATCTGTCGGTCACTGCGGAAGCAAGAACTCAGACAATCCAAGAAAGGGTAATAATCCGCCAGATGCACTCAAAACTCTGCTTCTAGATCAACCCGACTCAAAAACACCTCTTAGTTATCACAGATATTTACGCCCTACGATTACAAACTGAGCCTCAGACTTACAGAACGACTTATTAATTGTATCAATTAAATCGAAAACTTGAGTTTCAACCTCGAAAAAGTCTAGCCTTGGCAAAGAGTGCAGGGTTATGCCTATACCTATTAAATGGCTCTTGATACGTTCCTGATGCTCCTTGTATCTAAAGCCACCAGCTTCCACCTTACCTACCAGGTGATTTGACTTAGTGACCAGCCGATTTAGTTCCTCAACAAAACCGTAATAAGTCGATGCCACATTTAGCTCACCTATGTTCGCACTACCATAAATACAGTTATACCACTTCAATGTATCGAAGGACGCTCTATTTAGCCTATCTCGCTTATCAATCTCACCGGCAATGTAGGCCGAAAAAATTGAAACATGTGATATATGATTACTTAAGGCCGACGATTTAACACTTGCCAAGTAGCTCATTAAGGCAACAACAATACCACCAAACGTGATCAATCCGCCAAGGACATTCCAAGTCAACTGAAGAATTAAACCTGAACTACTAAACCCTGAAATAAATGTATCTATACAAGAATTCGTAAAGCAAACATCACGTGAAAATAGCCCGTCTTTCACCCCCGTCGACATAAAGACAAGCAGTGCAAGCAAACCACCCACCGCCGAGACTATGGAAACACAAGCGATCAGCCAGGAAACTAATTTTCGCCGCTCTAACATCTTAGACATAAGCTAATCACTTATTCATAGTTCGGCCTAAGCTTTCTCAGCCGGTTGCGTAAAAGCAAAGTAATTCTTGGATAAGACCTTTTCAAGATATTTAAGCGCTCATGCGCCATATAAAATCTCTTGGCGTACCAATAGGTCGACGCTTTGGCGGATACGTCCCGTTCCAAACGCATGATTATTTGGATCGCCCTACTGATATCTCTTTTTGATGGGAGCGGGTAAACTTTCACCAGCCTAGCCACTAAAGCGGTATGCTGAGTGTGCCCCAGCCTTGCCAGTTTATTAACCTTCCCCATGCATCTATTGAAGTCATGCCGATAAGCATGAGTCAATCTATAACCACGTTCATTAGCTATAACTTCAATATTCTTAACTGACGCACGAATTCGCCTAACCTCGTCTGCCGGGAGGCGCGGCTCATTGAAGCAGATTCTCAAGCCATGTACCATCAACGGCTCAGACGATAAATACTGCGTCCTTGATTTACCCGAATTTAGAGGTAAATCTTTTGCGGTTAACATCTGCTCTACTACACCGCGAGCAAACCCAAAATCAAAATTTGATATCTTACTAGAGAGAGTTATGTCGTCCACGAAACGAGTGTATACAATTCCCTTTCGCGACAAACGATCCACAACATACGCTTCTACATCATGGAGACAAAGACTAGCTAGATAGCTTGAAGTCAGGGCGCCTTGAACCAAGTGAGACTTGAAGGTACATATATTTGTAAGCGCCCGCGACACTTCATCTGGGTATTTTAACAGATCTCTAAACACACCATAGACAATGTCGCCATGTACATTATCAAAGAAATTCTTCACATCAAGTTTAAGCAGCGATTTTGCACCACAGTGAGATGCAGCGCATGCTATATGATCCTTTGTTACTTCTTGGCCGCACTTGTCTTTATGATTGGGAATTGACCCAAATAAAAAATCTGGCCAAGTTATTACACGGCTATTTGAAAATATTCTTTTGTTAATCCTCCGCTGAATCAGTCTAATCCTATAATCGGGACTATAGACCGTCCTAATTCCACCATCAGACTTAGGCAGCTCAGATTTTTTATATCTATGCTCATCTGGAATCTGCAAGACTTCCTGCAAGAACGAAAGACTTATACCAAGAGCAGACGCTAGGTTTTCAATTGAAGATATCGAGTGGACCGAAGCTTTATAACGTTGGACCTCAGCAATCCCTGCCATTATTGCCCACCGATTAAGTGTAGGTGTCGCCAGCTCATACTATAGAGCGCTGAGGGAAAATGTCGCTTTCATTAACACAATACACTGATAGCTACCAAATTCCCTCTGGCTAACCTACCGTCATTCACTATTCCGGGACGGGAGAGGCGGACGGTGCCCCCCTCCGGACAAGCTCGCCGAGACATCAACGAGCGCCTTTTCAGGCGTGCTCAGTGTTGTTACATGTTAACTGCAGCAAGCAAGCGATACGCTTGCGTGATCTGAAGTTAGCGCAATTTTTTACCTATGGCAATGGGCCATTTATCAGGAATTTTTTACTGCGACCCGCCCTATCAGCCCTCAGCTTGGTGGAGTCAAAGCATCAGGCCATCTGAAATCGATGCACCAAAATATTTAAGCGCAGTTGCGTCCCAGCAAGCCCTCTGCGTGACATATGAGAGATCCCCGATTCGATTCCACTAAATGCCATAACTAGCTGATTTTTTTGTAGCTATCCTTTGAGGTACGCTCAAAAATCCATGAAATTCCAGCCCCGCGAATCCTCTGCCCTCACGGTAAGAAACCGTTCGTCTGGTGCCACCATACGCAGGATCAAAAAAGGCTCACCGAAAGGTGGGCCTTTTTTGTTTTCAACCACGCAGCCCTACTCACCTCTCGGCCCCGCCAGCCTCGTGTTCTTACAAATGCCCTGAAGCCACCACGATTCGTATAGGTGCTGGCTTGCAGCTTCCCCAAGCGCCGACCGATCGTTACCGGTCAAGCCAGAAGCAGGGCCCTGGATCACATCGTGATCCTTGTCAGGCACAATTCAGTCCAGATAGGATGAGATAAATTCTCAAACGCAATCCTATACCAACAAGAGGGCTGAAGTTGTCTACCCCGCCCGTGCCATCTGCAACGCAGGCTGATGTTCAGTCCCTCTACATCGACCACCACGCCTGGCTGGTGGACTGGCTGCGCAAACGCCTGCGCCAAGGGGATAACGCTGCCGACCTGGCTCAGGATACGTTCGTCAATGTGCTGGGCAAACTTGACCGGATACAGGATGTGCGCCAGCCGCGTGCCTGGCTGAGTACCATTGCCCGCGCCCTGGTGATCGATCGTGCGCGCCGCGATCGTGTCGAAAGGGCCTATCTGGATGCAGTGGCCAACCTGCCAGAGCCGTTGATGCCATCCCCGGAAGCCCAGATGATCCTGCTTGAAACCCTGGCCAAGGTGGATGCCCTGCTCGACGGCTTGCCGCCCAAGGTGCGCACGGCCTTTCTGCTGTCGCGCCTGGAGGGGTTGGGCTACAAGGAAATCGCCGCGCAACTGGGGGTCAGCCTGAGGTCGGTGGAGAGCTACATGGCGAAAGCTATCCGCCATTGCTACTTCGCTACCTCATGAGCCGCGCACCGCGACCCGAGCTACCCGATGACGTGCTCGACCAGGCGATCATGTGGATGGTGCGCCTACAGTCTGGTTACGCGGACGAGCATGCCCTGCAGGGTTGCCTGCATTGGCGCAAGCTTCATCCACTGCATGAAACCGCTTGGCAGGCATTGCAAAACAACGAATCTACATTCCACAACCTCGCCAGCCTGCCAGGTGTACCCGGCGGTGTCGCGCGTGACGCCCTTGAGCGCATGCAGCATCACCAGCTGGGTCGGCGGCGGCTGCTTCAGGTGCTGGGCACCGGCCTGGTCGTTGGCGCAACGGGGTGGCAGGGCCAGGAGCAGGTTCGGCGCTGGGGTGCCGACTACAGCACCCGCGTGGGCGAGCAACGAACAGTGATGCTTGCCGACGGTACACGGCTGCAGCTCAATACCAATAGCGCCGTCGATGTCTCATTTACCAGTAGCCAGCGCCTGATCAAGCTGTTGCAGGGTGAAATCTTCATCGATACCGGCGCTGACGAAGGTTCGCCCGCCGGCCGGCGCAGCTTCTGGGTGCACACTACCCAGGCACAATTGCAGGCGCTGGGTACGGCGTTTGCGGTGCGCCAGGAAGGTACGCGCACACGGCTGATGGTCGAACAGAGCAAGGTGCTTATCCATCAGCAGGCACGGCAGCAACTGGTGGCCGCAGGCGAGGAGTATTCGATCAGCGCCGAAGGTAGCCGCAAGCTCCAGCACAGCGAAATGGATGCCAGCGCCTGGACACGGGGCCAGCTGGTGGCACGCAGCCTGCCGTTGCAGACACTGATCGCGGAACTGGCACGCTATCAGCACGGCTGGCTTGGCTGCGCGCCACCGGTGGCGGGGTTGAAGGTATCGGGCGTTTTCCAGCTGGATGATATCGAGCAGGCACTGAATGCCCTCAGCGATTCAATGCCCGTCAGGGTTGAGCGTTTCACGCGGTTCTGGCGTCGCGTTGTTCCTCGCTAAGCATAAATTGCAAAAAGACGAGTTTGAGGCTGCGGGTTTTTTCGAGCACTTCGGCCAATAGGGAAAACACCCTGCCAAACGAATGGAGCTCGATTCACATGTCATCTGCGTTCTCACCTCGCCATATACCCAGGACCCGCCTTGCCGTAGCGCTGCGTGGCGTGTTGCTTGCCAGCGCAGCAAGCATTGCGCTGCCGATTTACGCGGTACATGCCGAACAGAGCGAAGTGCGCCATTACAATCTGCCTGCAGGCACGTTGGAGCAATCGCTCAGTGCGTTTGCACAGGTTGCCGCCATCAACTTGCCCTTTGACCCTGCGTTGGTCCGTGGCAAGCATGCGACCGCATTGAACGGCGACTACACCGTTCAGCAGGGCCTGGATGCACTTCTGCAGGGCAACGGCCTTGTTGCCACCCAAGCGGCCAATGGCAACTGGATCCTCGACCCAGTAGCCACCACCGGCGGCGCGGCGCTGGAGCTGGGAAGCACGCTGGTCAGCGGGCAGGGCATGGGCGAGATGACCGAGAATACCGGCTCGTACACCACCGGTGCGGTGAGCGTGGGCTCCAAGAGCCCGACCAGCCTGCGCGAAACGCCACAGTCGGTGTCGGTGCTGTCCAGCCAGCTGATTGAAGACCGCAGTATCACCAGCCTGCAGGACGCGCTGAAAATGGCACCCGGGGTCACGGTGCAAAAAACTACCAGCGACACCTACGAGTTCTACTCGCGCGGCTTCAACATCGACAGCATCCAGATTGATGGCGCAGCGCCCATGGCACTGTCCTCAGTGGCTACCAGCTTCTACTCCCGCCGGTTGTACAACCTGGCTGAATTCGACCACATCGAGGTATTACGGGGATCCGGTGCGCTGTTCGGCGGTGTGGGCGACCCCGGTGGCGTCATCAACCTGGTGCGCAAGCGCCCGCTGTCGGACTTCCAGTTGAAGTTCGAAGCCGCCGCCGGCTCCTGGGACAACTACCGTTCGCAAGTCGACGTGACCGGCCCGCTCACCGACAGCGGCAATGTTCGCGGCCGCCTGGTGACGGCATACACCGACCGCCAATACTTCACGGATAAACTGGCCACGCAAAAACCCACGGTATACGGGGTGTTCGAGGTCGACCTGGGCCCACAGACCATCTTCACCCTGGGTGGCATGTATGAAAGCACCCACTCCAACTCGTCGTTGGGGCTGCCACGCTATACCACGGGTAAAGACATCGGGCTGCCGCGCCACACCAACCTGGGGCAGAACTGGTCCTACATGGACAATATCTCCCAGGAGATCTTCACCAAACTCGACCACTACTTCGATAACGACTGGAAGCTGAACGTCTCGTATACCAATACCCGCGACGCCGGCAAGGCGCTGGCGGCAGTATCGGGCAACGCCGTCAACCCGGTGACCTTGGCAGGCCCGGTGTGGCGCGCCAGCTATAACGTCTACTCCACCAGCCAGGACCTGATAGACAGCAACCTTTCTGGCAGCTTCGATGCCTTTGGCCGCGAGCACCAGTTCGTGCTGGGCGCCGATTATCAGAAGGTCACCAGCCGCTGGCAGGGTTCTGGGGTGTTCACCGGCACCGGTGTCCCCATCGACGTGTTCGACCCTGGTTACTGGAAGCCCACCACAATTTCATTGCAGACCCCACGGGACTACAGCCCCAATACGCAGGAGCAGTACGGCCTGTATGGGCGCTTGACGCTGCAGGTGGCTGACCCGCTCAAGGTCATTCTGGGTGGCCGCGCGGCGCGTTACCACTTCGAGCAGGTGTATACCAATGCGGGTGTGGTGCAGAGCGACATCGACATGCGCGAACCGACGCGTTTCGTGCCTTACTTTGGCGCCATCTACGACCTTGATGAGCAGTGGTCGCTGTATGGCAGCTATTCGAAGATCTACAAGCCGCAGCAAAGCTACCTTCGCGGGCCGGTGGGCAGTAATGACGTGCTGGAGCCGTTGGAGGGCAAGACCTCCGAAGTGGGTATCAAGGGCGAACTGTTCGATGGCCGCTTGAACACCAGCCTTGCCGTGTTTTATACCAAGCGCAAGAACGGCGCGGTGCAGGATACCAACTTCCCGGCGGCCTCCGTGCTGTATGGCGGCAGTTGCTGCTACGTGAACCAGGGCGAGGTCGTCAGCAAAGGGATCGAGCTGGAAGCGACGGGCGAAATCCGTAAGGATTGGAACCTGATGGCCAGCTACGTGTACAACTACAACAAGAACGAGACAGACAGCACGGCCTTGAGCACCATCACGCCCAAGCATCAGTTCAAGGTGTGGACGACTTATCAACTGCCCGCAGCGCTTTCGGACTGGACCGTAGGCGGCGGCGTCGATCTGCAAAGCGCCACCTATGTCAGCGGAACCACGGTGCGCGTGGATGGCAATGGCAATGTGGTGGAGTCGAACATTCCGTTCGATTACAAGCAAAGTGGCTACGCGGTGTGGAACGCCCTGTTGAGGTACCGCGTGGATGACCACTGGACCGTGTCGCTCAATGCCAACAACCTGTTCGACAAGACTTACTACCAAACAGTCTCCAGCGCGGCGAACGGCAACTTCTATGGGGACCCGCGTAATTACATGCTGACCCTGAGGGGGACGTTCTAGTCGTCTCGGTCGGCGGGTATGCACTGCACCTGGTAGGCCGTCGCAAAAGGCGAGTCAAATAAGAAAAGCGGGCCGCTTTGCGGCCCATCGCAGGCAAGCCAGCTCCCACAGTGATCGCGCCAGCCTTCAGGTTTTGTGCAAGACAGTTGCTGCCAATCTTCGCTGTCAAACCATCCCATGCATGAAGAACTCGACCGATACGCTGAAAAACTCAGCAAAGCCCTTTATCTGGGCAACCGCCAATGGATTGATGTCGGTCAACCGAGGGGCTGGGCCAGGGGTTTACGTTCAAGCCAGGTAGCCCTAAGGGAGGATGAGCATGGCCAAGAGATTCCCTACAAACCCTCGCCACCCCGAGCGTATCTGCTGGGGTTGCGACCTGTACTGCCCGGCCAAGGCGCTAGCCTGTGGCAATGGCGCAGACCGGACCATGCATCCGGTGGAGCTGTTTGGCGAAGATTGGGATAGCTTCGAGGGCCATTTGGAGAAGCCGGTTGATGCAGGGCACGCGGCAGAGCCCAGCTGAGAGAGGGCCGCTTGCGAGCGGGCTTACCCCCGAAACACCGTGGTGGATGGCACGGGCTTCGCCCGTGTTCGCGGGCGAGCCCGCTCCCACAGTGATCGCGCTCGCTTTCAGATGTTTTGCAATTCAGTTGCCCCGACAGATACTGCATAAACCTGAGGTCTGCGCGGTACCTGTGGGAGCGGGCGTGCCCGCGAAGAGTCCAACGCGGTGCATGGCACCGGCTTCGCCGGTGTTCGCGGCTAAAGCCGCTCTCACAGTGATCGCGCTAGCGCTTAGGTGTTATGCAAGACAGTTGCTCCCACAGGGACCGCGCGCAGACCTGTGGGAACGGTTGGTCAGAACGCAGTACTTACCGTCAACGACAGGTTACGCGGGTCGCCGTAGATCGCTCCGGCATAGAACCCGTATTGGGTGTAGTAGTGCTTGTCGAACAGGTTGTTGGCGTTGAGGCTGACGCTGGTTTCATCGGTCAGCTGGTACTTGGCCATGGCATTCCAGATGGCATAACCGGACCAGTTCACATCAGTGGCCCCATTGCTCACACCGTTGGTGGGCTGGCCGGCCGGGCTGGAAATGGCGCGGATGTTGGTTTGCGCAGTCACGCCGGCGCCCAGGGTCAGGCGGTCGAGCGGGCCGCTGAGGCGGTAGGTGGTCGAGGCCTTGAACAAGTGCGACGGGTCGCTGCGGCCATCGCTGTCGACGCGACGGAAGTGCAGGTAGGTGTAGCCGGCATACACGTTCCAGTTGGGCGTCAGCGCGCCTGCCACTTCCAGGTCGATACCGTCGGTTTCCACGCCAGAGCCCGCCTTGTAGGCGCTGGCCCCGGTCGGTGTGGTCAGGTCGCCGTCCAGCACGGCTTTGTTTTCCTGCTTGGTGCGGAAGTACGCCGCCGAGGCGTTCAGGCGGCCATCGAACCACTCACCCTTGATACCTGTTTCGTAGCTTTGCCCACGAATCGGCTCGACCTTGCTGCCGCTGCTGGTTTCAGATGTTTGCGGGGTGAAGATGTCGGTGTAGCTGGCGTATACCGAGTAGTTGTCATTGAGGTCGTACACCGCGCCCAGGTAGGGGGTGACGATGCCGTTCTCTTCCTGACTGCTGCGCTCGCCGGCCACGCTGCGGGTGACCGAAGAATAGTTGCTGGTGCGCACGCCAACGATCACCGACAGCGGGTCGCTGATGCTCAGGCGGGTGGCGGCGTACATGCCCTGCAGGCGGGTGGTGGTCTTGCTGTGAAGGCCGGTGCGTGAGGCGATGATGTCGTAGTCGTCATCCACGCCATTGCGCCAGTCGGTGACCGGGAAGCCGTTATTGGCGCGGAACTGGCAACCCAGTGCAGGCGCGCTGGCCATGCCATCGCCGACCATGGTGCAGGTGTACTGGGGCGACCAGCCGACGGTGCGGCTGTCGTTGTAGCCGACCATGGCCTGGTGGGTGCGGCCGAACAGCTGGAACGGGCCGGACAGGTCGATCTGCGCCGACTGCTGGGTGGTGTCGCTGGAGCTGTGCAAACCGTTCAGCACCGCGCCGCTGCCGTCCTGGTCCCAATAGCCGCCGTAGCTGCCGCGCCCAGCAGAGTTCACCTTGGCAAGGCCGCGGTGGTTCAAGGCTTCGGTAGTCGCCTGGGCGGCTTTCAGGTCCAGGGTCCAGTCGTTGTCGAAGCGGTGCTGGAGCGAGCCGAACGCGGTACGGGTGGTGTACTCGCCAAAGCTCCAGCTGGGCACCACGTTGGTGCTGCGCGGCAAATCGGTCTTGCTACCGTCGCGGTACCAGATGGGGATGTTCGCCCCCCAGCCGCCGCCGACAACCTTGTTGTACTCATACTGGTAACCGGCGCCCAGGGTAGTGGCGTCGTCCAGGTCGAACTCGAAATTGGCCAACGCGGCGCGAGAGCGCTCGGACTGGTTGTCGCGGAACGAGTTGGCGTCCTGCTGGGTCATCACGAATCGCGAACGCAGGCGGCCATCCTCGGACAGGGGCAGGTTCAGGTCCGCACCCAGGCGACGCTTGTCCCAGCTGCCGTACGTGGCGTAGGCGCTGCCGCCGAATGTCTTGGTCGGTGCCTTGCGGATCAGGTTGACGGTGGCCGAGGGGTCGCCGGTGCCGCCCAGCAGGCCGTTGGCACCGCGCACGATGTCGATGCGTTCGTACAGGTCCATATTCAGTGCGTTGCCACTGCCGCTGAAGTCGGAACCGCCCTGGGTCTGCAGGCCGTCGACCTTCCAGTTGCTGATCGAATAGCCCCGGGCACGGTAGTCGGTACGCCCACCCACCTCGGACTTGTTGGCCGTTACGCCTGGCGTGGTTTCCAGCGCCTGCTCGATGGTGTGTATGTCGCGGTCATCCATCTGCTGGCGGGTAATGGTGGTGACCGATTGCGGCGTCTGGCGTGGCGTCAGCGCCAGGCCGGTGGAGCTACGGGTGCTCTCGACCGTGTAGCCTAGCTGGCCAGCATCGTCGGTCGGCAGCAGAGCGCTGTCTTCGATCTGTGTGGCGTCCAGCTCCAGGGGTTTGCCGTCGGCAGCGACGGCCCCGCCACTGATGGCGAGGGCAACGAAGAACGCCACCGGCTTGAGGCGATTGCCACTTTGGCTGATAGGGGTGAACACTTTCGGGATGCACTTGGGATTCATTTGGGAAGGCTTCGTATTTGCAGATGATTTTTTGTTAGGATTCTAGGGATCGGCCCTCCAGGCTCCAGACCCGACATGTACGGGCATGTAATTGAACGTAACGAGCGCCACCGGCCCTCACCGAACAGGTGTTTTTCCGCATGAGCACGACCTTGCTGGTTGTCGACGATGACGACGAGATCCGCGAACTTCTTTGTGATTACCTGACAGATGCCGGCTATAACGTGCTGGCTGCTGCCGACGGCGAGCAAATGCGCGAACAGCTGGCGCGGACGAAGGTGGACCTGGTGGTGCTCGACCTGATGCTGCCCGGCGAAGATGGCCTTAGCCTGTGCCGCCAGTTGCAGGCGACGCCAGGCCTGGCGGTGATCATGCTGTCGGCCAAGGGCAGCACGCTGGACCGCATCATCGGCCTGGAAGTGGGTGCCGACGACTACCTGGCCAAACCTTTCGAGCCGCGTGAGCTGATCGCCCGGATCAAGGCCGTGCTGCGTCGCCCGCAACGCCTGGACACTCCCGCCGAAGAGCCCGCCGTGGCGGACGCCCAGCTGTTTGCAGGCTTTCGCCTTGAACACGTCAAGCGTCTGCTCACCCGCCCCGATGGCGAAACCCTGACCCTGCCGCGCTCGGACTATCGCGTGCTGCGCGAACTGCTGGAAGCCAACAACCGGGTGGTTTCCCGCGACCAGCTGACCCGCAGCGCGTTTGGCCGCGACCACCTGCCCGACGACCGTTCGGTGGACATGTGCGTCAGCCGCCTGCGCCAGCAACTACGCCGTGCGCCGGCGGCGGCCGCGCAAATCCTCACCATCCGCAATGAAGGCTACCTGCTGAGTATCGCCAACCTCGCGGCCGATGCCTGACATGCGCTGGCTTCGCCGGCTGTGGCCGCGCACCCTGTTTGGTCAGCTGCTGCTGATCATGGTCAGCGGCACGCTGGTGATCCAGTTGATGTCGAGCAGCATCTGGTTCGATGTGCGTTTCGCCCAGGTGCTCGAGGCGCCCATTCGCCTGATCGCCGCGCGCAGTGCACCATTGATCGCCCAGGCCAGTTGCCACGCCGGCACGCTGAAGGTGCCCGCCCACTATCAGTTGCACTGCGCCGAAACGCTACCCACGCCCGAACATGACGAGCGACGGGGGCGCAGGCGCGTCGAGCTGTTGCTGCAGCAGGCCCTCAGGTACGAACTGGGGCATGCCCAGGACGTGCGCCTGCTGAAGGTGCGGCTGACCGATGAGCTGGGTCAGCCGATTGTCTGGCGCAGCCTGTTCGGCCTGCGCACGGCCCAGGCGCATGTGCAGTTCGCGGTGCCGTTGGCCGACGGCTGCTGGCTGACCATCGAGGGCCAGGAACTGCAGGGCTGGAGTGGCGAATCGGCCTGGGTGCTGATCAGCGACTACCTCTTGCGGGTGTATGCGCTGCGGATTGTCGCGGTATTGCTGGTGTGCCTGATTGCCGTGCGCCTGTGCCTGCGCCCGTTGCGACGGCTGGCCGACGCAGCGCGCGGCCTGGGCGGCAACCTCGAGCAGCCTCCCCTGGCGCTGGATGGCCCGGAGGAAGTGCGCCAGGCGGCCCAGGCGTTCAACGCCATGCAGCAGCGGCTGATTGCCATGGTCAATGACAAGGCCTACTTCCTGGCCGCCGTGTCCCACGACCTGCGCACCCCGCTGACCCGCATGCGGCTGCGCCTGGAGCGGCTACCGGACGACGAACATCGCCAGCGCCTGCGGCAGAACATTACGCAGATGGACGACATGATTGGCCAGGTACTCGATTACCTGCGCGCGGGCGAGCAGCTGAATTTGCAGCAGGTGGACCTGGACCGGCTGGTGGCACGCCAGTGCGCCGAGTTGGCCAGCGCCGAAGAACCGTTGGCGGTGCATGGCCAGGCGGGCAGCTTGCGGGCAGATGCTTTGCTGTTGCAGCGCTGCCTGCAAAATCTGTTGGTCAATGCGTTGCGCTACGCCAAGGATGTTTCGGTCACGCTGGAGCGGGCGGTAAGTGGAGTGTTCATCCATATCGACGACCGCGGGCCTGGGATCGCGCCGGAGCTGCTGGCAACCATCTCCGACCCGTTCGTGCGCGGGGAAGGCTCGCGTAACCAGGCCTCTGGCGGGTATGGGCTGGGGTTGAGCATTGCCCAGCGGATTGCCACCAGTCATGGGGGTGAGCTGATGCTGTCGAACCGCGATGGCGGTGGGTTGCGGGTCAGCATACTGCTGCCCATCTAGAGACCAGCGCGGTCCCCTGTAGGAGCGGCCTTGTGTCGCGATAGGGCTGCGCAGCAGCCCCAGATTTCAGTGTCACAGCATAAATCGCCGGGGCTGCTTCGCAGCCCGATCGCGACACAAGGCCGCTCCTACAAGGGACCGCACCGGGTTTACCGGGGCCGCGAACGCAGGAATACGCAATCAGGTAACAGTCTTTTACCGATTACCCAGGTTTTCCCCTCCGCGCCTTTGCCTATCCTATGCCCGGTCATCCTGCCTGCGATGGACCCATGAATCACTCTCTGCCCAGCCGCTACGCCTGCCTCGCCATCTGCCTGTTGTTCACCTTCGCCAGCCTGCCGCTGCTGCCCCAACATGCCTGGCTCTGGCCAATCACACTGATCACTGCCCTGCTCAGCCTGGTCGGGCTCAACGACCTGCGCCAGAGCCACCACGCCGTGCGCCGCAACTACCCGATCCTGGGCAATATCCGCTACCTGATCGAAACCATCCGCCCGGAAATCCGCCAGTACCTGATCGAGGGTGACGACGACAAGCTGCCGTTCTCCCGCTCGCAGCGCTCGCTGGTGTACGCACGCGCCAAGAACGAAAGCGCCGAGAAAGCCTTCGGCACCCTGAACGATGCCTACAAACCCGGCTTCGAATTCATCAGCCATTCGATGCTGCCAGTGGCCACGCCAGACCCGGCCTCGTTCCGCATCGCCATTGGCGGGCCGCAATGCCGCCTGCCCTACTCGGCCTCGATCTTCAATATTTCGGCCATGAGCTTTGGTGCCCTCAGCGCCAACGCCATCGCCGCCCTCAACCGCGGCGCGCGCATGGGCCGGTTTGCCCACGACACCGGCGAAGGCAGCATCAGCCCGTATCACCGTGAACACGGCGGTGACCTGATCTGGGAAATCGGCAGCGGCTACTTCGGCTGCCGCACCGCGGACGGTCGTTTCGACCCACAGCGCTTCGCCGAACAGGCCCGCTCGCCGCAGGTGAAGATGATCGAGATCAAGCTCAGCCAAGGTGCCAAGCCGGGCCACGGCGGTATTCTGCCGGGGCACAAGGTCAGCCCCGAAATTGCTGAGACCCGTGGCGTGCGCGTAGGTGAGGACTGCATCTCGCCGGCCGCGCATAGCGCCTTCCGCACACCGGTCGAGTTGCTGCAGTTCGTGGCCAGCCTGCGCGAGCTGTCGGGTGGCAAACCCGTGGGCTTCAAGTTCTGCCTGGGCCACCCGTGGGAGTTCATGGGCATTGCCAAGGCCATGCTGGCCACCGGCATCACCCCGGACTTCATCGTTGTCGATGGCAAGGAAGGCGGTACCGGCGCAGCCCCCCGCGAATTCAGCGACAACATGGGCGTGCCCATGCGCGAAGGCCTGATGTTCGTGCACAACACCCTGGTCGGCCTGAACCTGCGCTCCAGCATTCGCATTGGCGCTGCGGGCAAGATTGTCAGTGCCTTCGACATCGCCAGCGTATTGGCCATCGGCGCTGACTGGGTCAACTCGGCACGCGGCTTCATGTTCGCCATTGGCTGCATCCAGTCGCAAAGCTGCCACACCAACAAATGCCCGACCGGCGTGGCCACGCAAGACCCACTGCGCCAGCGCGCCCTGGTGGTACCGGACAAGGCCGAGCGGGTGGCCAGCTTTCATCGCAACACGCTGCACGCACTGGCCGAAATGCTGGCCGCTGCAGGCCTGGAGCACCCTTCGGAGCTCAAGCCCAAGCACCTGGCACGGCGTATCAGCCCCAGCGAAATCGGGCTGTTCTCGGACCTGCACACGTTCCTCAAGCCAGGCGAACTGCTCAGTGGGTCGATCGAAAGCGAGTTTTATGCGCGGATGTGGCGGATGGCACGTAGCGACAGTTTTGCGCCGGAAACGGGGGAACTGATGCCCGTTGCAGCAAAAGCCGTGCGCCGAAAAGAAACAGCCCCGGCATAAGCCAGGGCTGTTCGATGCTTCAGATCAGGATCAGAAGATGCTGATCGGGTACTCGACGAATACGCGGACTTCGTTGCCGTCGTCGTTGTAACCGTTCTGCTGTACGGCGTTGTTGGTACGCAGGAACGAGCTACGCAGCTTGATGGACAGGTCCTTGGCCGGGCCGTCCTGCACCACGTAACGGATCTGGTTGAAGATCTCGCGCTCTTTACCTTCGCCGAAGCCCTGTGGGTTGGCGACGTTGCGGGTGTTGATGTTGTCACCCACCACGTAGGCCAGCTTGTAGGTCAGGCCCGGAATGCCGTAGGCACCGAAGTCCAGGCCGTAGCCCAACTGCCAGGAGCGCTCGTCTTCGGCGTTGAAGTCGGACCAGTACGAGTTGGCCAGGTAGATGGTCGAACCACCGTCACCCACGCCACCGGCGTTCTGGTAGAAGCCGTAGTTGTAACCGGTGCTGCCGGTGCTGCGCTGATGCGCGAGGGTGAACGAGTGCGCACCGTACGCGTAAGTGGCTGCCAGGCTCCAGATGGTGTTGGAGTCGCCGTTCAGGCCAGCGGCTTGTACGTACTTGTTGTCGATGTCCGACTTGTAGCCGTTGAAGTCCAGGGTCAGGGACTGGTCGCTGGCGATCGGGAAGACGTAGTTCAAGCCCAGGTAGTGCTTCTTCATCACGTCTTCGTTGTCGGCGGTGTACAGCGAAGCGGTGAAGTTGTCGGTGAACTTGTAGCTGCCGCCGAAGACGTTGATCGACTTCAGGCCGCCACCGTCACGGCGCTCGGCGCTCTTGCGCGCTTCCTGAGTGAAGCGGCCGGCGTTCAGTTCCAGGCCCTCGATCTCTTTCGAGGTGATCAGGGTACCGGTGAAGCTTTCTGGCAGCAGACGCGCGTCGTCGTACTGCAGCACTGGCAGTGCTGGCATCTGGTCACCGTACTTCAGCACGGTGTTGGAGATGCGGAATTTTACTGCTGCACCACCACGGGCCAGGTTGTGTGGCGAGCTGGCGTTGCCTTCGGCGTTGGTGGTTTCGTGCGGTTTGAAGAAGTCGACGCCGCCGCCACCGTTGTGGCCTTTGCCGCCATCAAGGCGCACGGCGTACAGGCCGAATGCGTCGACGCCGACGCCCACGGTGCCCTGGGTGAAGCCGGAGGAGAAGTTGGCGATGAACGCCTGGCCCCATTCGATCTGGTCGTCGGTGCCGTGCTTCTTGTCACGGTTGATGTAGGCGTTGCGCAGAAGGACGTTGGCGTGGCTGTCCTCGATGAAGCCCTTGCTGTCGGCCTGGTCATTGGCCTGTGCCTGGGTCGCGGCGATCATCGCCAAGGCGACCAGGCTGATCCTGGTTTTCAACATGTTATTTTCCTTATTTCTTAATCAAAAACGCTCTGCACTATGACGCCAGGAACCAACGCCCCTTCGTAGGTTCGACGCTATGCGGATCCCGCCGGGTGGGTCAGCCGGTAAGTACACGGCAGCCCTCGGCAGCAGCATGGCCAAGAACATGGCCAGCAGGCGTTGGCCGAATCCTAGCCGTGTGCGATTACAAATGTCAAAAAATCGTGAAATGCAGGTTGATATAACCAAAATTATCGGCAGAGCCGGTGCATTTCCACGCAGGTTTGCGCTGTCAGCGGGCATTTTATCTTGTGTGGGAAATTGCCTTTTGATCGGTCAGACAATTTCCCGAGAGCAGGCAAACCGAGGCCGCAGAGGCTGTTACAAAGAGATACATATGTAAAGACAAGCCTTTACAAATACCCAAGCAAGAGTAAATAGCAAGCATTACCATTCGCGCCTTCTTTTTCACTTGCCCGGTCCGGATGTGCCCATGCTTGTACCCTGCCGCCTTTCCCCCATGACGCTTGGCCTGTCGCTGCTGTTCAGCGCCAGCCTGGCCAGTGCCGCCACCACCACGCTGCCAGAGTCGTCGGTTACCGCCGACAGCGAACGCGAAAAGGACAACCCGCGCGTCAAGGAGGTGAGCACCGCCACCCGCACCTCGACGCCGGTACGCTATGTGCCGCAGGCCATCGACACGGTGAAAACCGCCAATGTGCTGGACTACGGCAGTAACACCCTCGGCAAGGCGCTGGAGGGTATCCCCAACGTCAGCAGCGGCGCCGACACCCGCTTCGACAGCGTGCGCATCCGCGGCTTCGAGGCCAGCAACGACTTCTACCTGGACGGCATTCGCGACGACAGCCAGTACATCCGCGACCTGCACAACATCGAGCGGGTCGAGGTGCTGAAGGGGCCGGCGGCGGTGCTGTATGGCCGTGGCAGCCAGGGCGGCATCGTCAACCGGGTCAGCAAGGCTCCGGAGCAGGGCCGCCGTTCGAGCATCGAAGCACAGGCCGGTAGCGAAGACCTGCGCAGCCTGTATGCAGACCTCAGCGCCGACCCCAGCGACACTGTCAGCCTGCGCCTGAACATGGGCAACCAAGACAACAACAGCTTCCGCGATGGTATCGACGGCAGCCGCCAGCTGTTCGCCCCGTCGGTCAGCTGGCAAATCACCCCCGACCTGAACTGGCTGGTGCAGTACGAATACAGCCGCTACAACCGTACGCCCGACCGGGGCATCCCCGGGGTGAATGGCCGCCCGGCCGACGTCAGCCGCAGCACCACCTACGGCGACCAGCGCGACTACATCGATGATCGCGCTCAGTCCCTGCGCTCACGCCTGAACTACCAGCTGAACGAAACCTGGCAGCTGCGCCATACTCTGGGCCTGTTCAAGCTCGACAGCGAGTTCGACAACACCTACGTCACGGGCTACAACGCCAGCACCAATATCCTGACCCGCCAGCGCTGGCAGCAGGACCTGAACACCCGCAACCTGTTCAACAACCTGGAGGCCGAGGGCGACTTCGACACCCTGGGCCTGGAGCACAAGCTGCTGCTGGGCCTGGAGATTGGCAACCAGAAGCGAGACCCTGTGCTGTATACCGCTGGTAGCCAGACGCTGCCGGGCTTGAGCCAACCCAACCGTAGTCAGCAGCACAACGGCCGCCTGGTGCTGTCGAGTGACAACCACACGGTGGTCGATAGCCGCGGTATTTATCTGCAGGACCAGATCCGCCTGAACGATCAATGGCAGATCCTTGCCGGGGTGCGCTTCGACCAGTTCGAGGTTGAAACCACCAACATGCGCAACCTGTCCGAGTCGCAGGACAGCAACAGCACCAGCCCACGCCTGGGCGTGGTGTACACACCGTGGCGTGACCATTCGTTCTACGCCTCGTGGAGCAAGACCTTCTCGCCGGTGGGCGGCGGCCTCATCGGCATTACTCCGGGTTCGCAGGGCAACACCAACGACACCAAGCCGGAGGAAACGCGCCAGAAGGAAATCGGGGTGAAGAGCGACTGGCTCGACCAGCGCCTGAGCACCACGGTGGCCATCTACGAGCTGGAGCTGTACAACCGCCGCACCCGCGACCCGCTCATCCCGGAAAACATCTTGCTCAGCGGCCTGCAGCGTTCGCGCGGCATCGAGTTGACGGCCACTGGCAACATCGTCGGCAACTGGTATGTACGCGGCGGCATCGGCCTGCAGGATGCGATCATCGTCAAGGACAACAACGGCCAGGAAGGCAACCGTATCAACGACGTGGCCAAGCGCAACGCCAGCCTGTTCGTGACCTGGAAACCAGAGCTGGGCTGGTACGCCGAAACCGGCGTTACGCTGGTAGGTGAGCGTTATGCGGACAACCAGAACACCACGGTGTTGCCAGGGTACGGCCGTTGGGATGCGCTGGCGGGGTACCGTACCCATGACTGGGATGTGCGGGCGGCGTTGAGCAATATTGCCGACAAGACCTACTACAGCTCGGCGACCAGTGCGGCGCAGATTCAGGTGGGGGACCCGCGTAGCCTGGTGGTCACGGGTAGCTACAGCTTCTAGCCCTCCCATGGAATGACAGGGTCAATTGTAGGAGCGGCCTTGTGTCGCGATGGGCTGCACAGCAGCCCCAGCAATCTGTGCTGAGATTGCGATATTGGGGCTGCTGCGCAGCCCATCGCGACACAAGGCCGCTCCTACACGATTGCGTGCAACCTTCAGGCATTGACGGTATCGATGTCAGTGCCACACCGCCATCAGCGCCTGCATTTCTGCTTCGCTGATCAGCCCTTGGGGGTAGCGCCCGGCAAGCAGACGTCGTGGGTCGGTCGTCCTGCCCCTGATGCTTCCATGGTGTTTCAACCACTTCGCCACAACCTTGAGCGACTGGTGATTCACTGCCGATGGGCGCAAAGCCGACTCACTTGCTGCGTTCATGTCTACACGTACTCCCTGGCCCGTGAGCGGCTAATTTACGTAGGTAATGTTACAGATCCGAGAGCGCGGCCCGGCCGAGCTATCTGCTTGAAAAACAATACAAAACGTATGCCAGCCTGGGCGCCGGATGTCGCCCGAAAAAAAAGGCCCGTCAAATGACGGGCCTTTTTCATTCAAGATGCGTTCAACGCTTGACCGGCGCCGGCTGCTGCTGAGTCAGGCAGTGGATGTTGCCGCCACCCAGCAACAATTCGCGACCAGGGATCATCACCACTTCGTGGTCAGGGAAGATCTTTGCCAGGATCGCTCTGGCTTCGGCATCTGCCGGGTCGTCGAAGCTTGGCGCAATGATGCCGCCGTTGACGATCAGGAAGTTCACGTACGAACCGGCCAGGCGCACCGACGGGTCTCGCTCCTGGCTGCCGGCCACCTGATCGACACCGGCACACTCTTCAGCGGTGGCAAACAGCGGGCCCGGGATCGGCATCTTGTGCACGATGAACTCGCGGCCCTTGGCATCGCGGGTGTTCTTCAACACCTCCATGGCCGCGTGGCAGCGCGCATAGTTGGGGTCGTTGGAATCATCGGTCCAGGCCAGTAACACTTCACCCGGGCGCACGTAACAGCAGAAGTTGTCGACGTGGCCGTCGGTTTCGTCGTTGTACAGGCCATCCGGCAGCCACACGACGGTGTCGACCGCCAGCTGATCGCGCAGCACCGCTTCGATCTGTTCGCGGTTCAGGTGCGGGTTGCGGTTACGGTTGAGCAGGCATTCCTCGGTGGTGATCACGGTGCCCTCACCGTCCACGTGGATCGAACCGCCTTCCAGCACGAAGCCCTCAGTCTGGTAGCGCTGGCAGCGCTCCATTTCCAGCACCTTGGCGGCCAGTTCCTCATCGCGGTTCCACGGCGCGTACAGGCCGCCGTCGAAGCCGCCCCAGGCATTGAAGCCCCAGTCCACACCACGCACCTCACCCTGGTCGTTGATGACGAAGGTTGGGCCGGTATCACGCACCCAGGCGTCGTCGTTGCTGATTTCGACCACGCGAATGTTTGGCTGGTCGAGCTGGCGACGGGCATTTTCGTACTGGCCGGCGGAGGCCGCGACGGTCACAGGTTCGAAGCGGGCAATGGCCTTGGCCAGGGTCACATGCGCAGCCTGCGCCGGCTTGCCGCCCAGGCGCCAGTTGTCCGGGCGCTCCGGCCAGACCATCCACACCTGGGTTTGCGGGGCCCACTCGGCGGGCATGTGGAAACCATCGGCACGGGGCGTGGAGTTGAGGGTTTTCATGGGTGACCTCTGTGATGGCCCTGAGCCGGAGTGTGCTGGGGCGTTTGCCAATTTATAACCGATATATATCGATATTTGAAGCCCGATAGTCGGTAATTTGTGGAGAACCAGGCACAGTTAAATCGATAACAATCGGACCTTGTAAACGCTTGCCTGGTGCCGCTACCGGTCTGACGTCTACCATAGCCACACCTTATGCATCCTGTTGCATTGGCATGCGGAAAATTCCAGCGGGGCCGACTAGGGTCATTACTTGGGCAACGGGCCAGCGAGCCACTATGAACATTATTCCTACCGCAATCCCTGAGGTACTGATCATCGAACCGAATGTGTTCGGTGACAGCCGAGGTTTTTTCTTCGAGGCATTCAACGCGCGTGAGTTCGCACGGCAAACCGGCGTGCGCACCGAGTTCGTGCAGGACAACCACTCGCGCTCCATCAAGGGTGTGCTGCGCGGGCTGCACTATCAGGTGGAAAACACCCAGGGCAAGCTGGTACGGGTGGTGCACGGGGAAATCCGCGATGTCGCCGTGGACGTGCGCAAAAGTTCGCCAACCTTCGGCCAATGGGTCGCCGTGCAGCTGTCGGCCGACAATCACCGCCAGCTGTGGATTCCGCCCGGTTTCGCCCACGGTTTTGCGGTGGTGAGCGAATCGGCAGAGTTCCTCTACAAGACTACCGACTACTACAACCCCGGCGCCGACCGCTGCATCCGCTGGGACGACCCGCAACTGGCCATCGACTGGGGGCTGCAGCAGCCACCGGTGCTGTCGGACAAGGACAAGGTCGGCTTGCCACTGGCAGAGGCGGAACTGCTGCCTTAACTAGCGCATAATTGCGTCAGACTTTTCTGGCGCATTTACGTGATGATTGCAAAACCCACGCCCCCACGCCGTCCCCGCTGGCGCAGCCTGGCCCTGTTGGCCCTGTGCCTGGCCCCGTTACTGTGGCCCCTGCATCATTTGGCCGAACGCTACTACCAGGAAGAGCTGGCCTCGCAGAACCGCCAGACCCTCGACCTGTACGTCGCCAACCTGCTCGGCACCCTGCACCGCTACGAAACCTTGCCGCAGATCCTCGGCGACCTGCCGGCGCTGCGTGGCGTGCTGGCCGACCCGTTCCGCCTGGAAGCGGTGACCAACGCCAACCGCCTGCTCAAGGGCATCGTGCAGCAGACCGGTGCCGAGGTGATGTACCTGATGGACGTCAGCGGCAACACCCTGGCGGCGTCCAACTGGGACAAGCACGACAGCTTCGTCGGCCGCAACTTCGCCTTCCGCCCCTACTTCAACGAAGCCATGGCCGGCCACCTGGGCCGCTTCTTCGGCCAGGGCACCACCTCGGCCAAGCGCGGCTACTTCTTTGCCGCAGCTGTGCGGGACCGCGAGCGGATTGTTGGCGTGCTGGTGGTCAAGGTCGACCTCGACCACACCGAAACCCTCTGGGGCCGCACCCCCGAGCAACTGCTGCTGACCGACCACAATGGCGTGGTCATCCTGACGTCGCGGCCCGACTGGCGCTTCCGCTCCACCCGCACACTGACCGAGGCCGAGCGCCAGGCCATCATCGCCATCCAGCCCTACCCGACCCAAGCCCCGCAACCGCTGGTGCTCAACCCGGACGCCTGGATCACCCAGACCCGCGACATCAAGGAAACCGGCTGGCAGGTCAGCATCCTCGCCCCGCGCATGCTGGTCGATCGCTCGGTGCAAACGGTGATGGCCATCGGTGCCGGTACGCTGCTGGTAGTGATGCTGCTGGCCGGCCTGGTGATGCAACGGCGGCGCCACTACATCGACCGCATCGACTTCGAAGCCCGTGGCCGCCAGGAGCTGGAAAAGCGTGTGGCAGAACGTACCGCCGACCTTGAAGGCCTGAACACCCGGCTGAAAAATGCCGTGCTGGAACGCGAGAACGCCCAGCAGGAAGCGGTGCGCGCCCAGGACGAACTGGTGCAGGCCGGCAAACTGTCAGTACTGGGCACCATGTCGGCCAGCATCAGCCACGAACTCAACCAGCCGCTGGCCGCCATCCGGAGCTACGCGGAAAACGCCGAAATCCTGCTGGACCACCAACGCACCGATGACGCCCGCGGCAACCTCAAGCTGATCGGCGAGCTGACCGGGCGCATGGCCTCGATCATCGCCCACCTGCGCGCCTTCGCGCGCCGCGACCGCCATGCCCCGGAAAGCGTGGCCTTGCAGCCAGCCCTGGACGATGCCCTGGCACTGCTGGCCAAGCGCCGCCGGGCAATGGCCGTGGAGCTGATCCGCGACCTGCCGGAGGCAACCTTGTGGGTACAAGCCGGTGAAACCCGCCTGCGCCAGGTGCTCGGCAACCTGCTGGCCAATGCCCTCGACGCCCTGACCGAAAAGGCCAACCCGCGCCGTTTGTGGCTAAGTGCCGAGCAGCGCGATGACTGCGTCTACCTGTACATCCGCGACAACGGCCCCGGCTTCAGCCGCCAGGCCCTGGAGCATGCCAAGGAGCCGTTCTTCACCACCAAGACCCGCACCCAGGGCCTGGGCCTGGGCCTGGCCATCTGCGAAAGCCTGATGCGCGCCCTGGGCGGTGAACTGCTGCTGGCCAACCACCCGGAAGGTGGCGCACTGCTGACCCTGCAGCTGCGTGTGGCCGCGCCTGGCGCTACTTTGCCCAATTCGGAGGACTCCTCGGCATGACCACCGAGACACTGATCGACAGCCAAGCCCAGGTCATTCTGGTGGACGATGACCCGCACCTGCGCCAGGCGCTGAGCCAGACCCTGGACCTGGCCGGGCTCAAGGTGGTCGCCCTGGCCGATGCCCAAGGCCTGGCCGAGCGTATCGAGGCCGACTGGCCCGGTGTGGTGGTCAGCGACATCCGCATGCCCGGTATCGATGGCCTGCAACTGCTGGAGCAACTGCACGGCCGCGACAGCGAGCTGCCGGTGCTGCTGATCACCGGCCATGGCGATGTGCCGCTGGCGGTGCAGGCGATGCGCGCCGGGGCTTATGATTTTCTGGAAAAACCCTTCGCCACAGACGCCCTGCTCGACAGCGTGCGCCGCGCCTTGGCCCTGCGCCGCCTGGTGCTGGACAACCGCAGCCTGCGCCTGGCACTGAGCGACCGCCAGCAACTGGCCACCCGCCTGGTCGGCCATTCGCCATCCATGCTGCGCCTTCGCGAGCAAATCGGTGCCCTGGCCGGCACCCGCGCCGATGTGCTGATACTGGGTGAAACCGGCGCGGGCAAAGAGGTGGTGGCCCGCGCCCTGCACGACTTGTCCAGCCGCCGCGACGGCCCGTTCGTGGCGATCAACGCCGGTGCGCTGGCCGAGTCGGTGGTGGAAAGCGAGCTGTTCGGCCATGAGCCCGGCGCCTTCACCGGCGCGCAAAAACGCCGTATCGGCAAGTTCGAGTTCGCCAACGGCGGCACGCTGTTCCTCGACGAAATCGAGAGCATGAGCCTGGATGTACAGGTAAAACTGCTGCGCATGTTGCAGGAACGGGTGGTCGAGCGGCTGGGCGGCAACCAGCTGATCCCGCTGGATATCCGCATCATTGCCGCGACCAAGGAAGACCTGCGCCAGTCCGCCGACCAGGGGCGCTTTCGTGCCGACCTGTATTACCGCCTGAACGTCGCGCCGCTGCGTATACCACCGCTGCGCGAGCGCGGCGATGACATCCTGGTGCTGTTCCAGCACTTCGCCGACGCCGCCAGCCAGCGCCATGGCCTGCCGCCGCACACCTTGCAGCCGGCGCAGCGTGCCGTGCTGTTGCGTCACCCCTGGCCAGGCAATGTGCGCGAGCTGCAAAACGCCGCCGAGCGTTTCGCCCTTGGCCTGGAGCTGGCCCTGGACGGCCAGGCGCCGCCGGCGTCAGCACCTGCTGTGCCAGTGCTGAGCGGCAACCTCAGCGAACAGGTCGAGCAGTTCGAACGCTCGCTGATCGCTGCCGAACTGGCCCAGCCACATAGCTCCATGCGCAGCCTGGCCGAGGCGCTGGGCATCCCCCGCAAGACCCTCCACGACAAGCTGCGCAAGCACAGCTTGAGCTTTGACGGCGGCAGCGGCGGGCATGACGACCAAGAGGACCACCGTTGATGAACACCGATAGCCAGTACCTGCAGTCCGTACTGCACAGCGATATCCCCCTGACCCGCGAAATGGGCCTGGAAGTGATCGATTGGCAGCAGCACACCCTGCGCCTGCAACTGCCGCTGGCGGCCAACGTCAACCACAAGAGCACCATGTTTGGCGGCAGCCTGTACTGCGCCGCCGTGCTGGCGGGCTGGGGCTGGCTGCACCTGCGCCTGCGAGCGCTGGGAATCGATGATGGGCACATCGTTATCCAGGAAGGGCAGATCAGTTATCCGCTACCGGTTACCGATGCGGCGGTGGCGCGGTGTGCCGCGCCCGACGAAAAGACCTGGGAGCGATTCCTGGCCATGTACCAGCGCCGTGGGCGGGCGCGGTTGACGTTGGAAACCACGGTGAGCAATGCCGGCAGTGACGAGCCTGCAGTGAAATTCAGCGGCCAGTACGTGCTGCACCGCTAATGCGACTAACACGGCCCCTGTAGGAGCGGCCTTGTGTCGCGATAGGGCCGCAAAGCGGCCCCGGCAATTTCGGTGGCGAAGCTGAAACCTTGGGGCCGCGCTGCGGCCCGATCGCGACACAAGGCCGCTCCTACAGGAGGTGTGCTGCTAGATCAGGCTCAGGAAGGCCTGGCGCCATGCAGCATTGGCGGGCAACGCCAGGAAATACGGATTTAGCAGCGACTCACGCGGCGGGTACCGGAACGGCAAGCCATCCAGCCCGATCACTTCGCCGCCGGCCCCTTCCACCACACCCTGCGCCGCCGCCGTGTCCCACTGCGAAGTCGGCGCCAGGCGCGGATAGCAGTCTGCGCTACCCTCAGCCAACAGGCAGAACTTCAACGAGCTGCCAATATTGGCCAGCTCCAGCTCACCCACCGCAGCCCCAAGGCCGGCCAACAGCGCTTCCTGCTCCGGGCTGGAATGCCGACGGCTGGCCACCACGGTAAAACGCTCGCCCTGCGCGGGTGCGTTGCGTACCTGGATCGGCTGGGCTGCCTCACCGGCATCCGCACGCCAGGCCCCCATGCCGCGCCCACCAAAATAGCAGCGCCCATTGGTGGGCATCGACACCACGCCAAACACCACCTCGCCGTTTTCAACCAGGGCAATGTTGACCGTGAACTCCTCGCTGCCGGCAATGAACTCCTTGGTGCCGTCCAGCGGGTCGACCAACCACCAGCGGCTCCAACCCTCACGCTCGGCCAGCGCAATATTGCAGTCTTCCTCGGACAGCACCGGAATGTGCGGCGCCAGCGCCAGCAGGCCATCGGCAATCACCCGGTGCGCTGCCAGGTCGGCGGCGGTCACCGGCGAATCGTCGGCCTTGTTGGTCACGGCCACGTCGGCACGCCAGAACGGCAGGATCGCCTCGCCTGCGGTCAGTGCCAGCTTGACCACTTCGTGCATCAGTTGCAGGTCGTTCATAGCTCCAGCAGCCCCCGCTGGATCATCAGGTCACGGGCCAGGTACAGCGCCGCCAGGGCGCGGCCCTCGGTGAACTGTGGGTGCATGGCCAATGCCGACAACTCGCGCAGGTTGACCTTGTCGACCCGCATCGGCTCTGGCTCATCGCCTTCCATGCGCTCTTCGTACAGGTCGGTGGCCAGCACTACCTGGATCTTCTGGCTCATGTAGCCCGGCGACAGCGAAAGCTCGGTCAGATGCTCCAGCTGGCGTGCGCCAAAACCGGCTTCTTCCTTGAGCTCCCGGTCGGCTGCCGCCAGCACATCCTCGCCCGGCTCGATCAGGCCCTTGGGCAACGACAGCTCGTATTCATCGGTGCCGCCGCAGTATTCCTCCACCAGCACGGCATGCTCGGCGTCGAGCATGGCCACGATCATCACCGCGCCGTAGCCGTTACCCCGGCCCACCAAACGCTCGTAGGTACGCTCAGTGCCATTGCTGAAGCGCAATTGCACGGCTTCGACGCGGAACAGACGGCTGCTTGCGACGATTTCGCGGCTGAGGACGGTGGGTTTCTGGCGCATGGGGCGGCTCCTTGGCGTGAACGGGTTACTATACCGTGGCTAGCCGACTGATCGAGAGTTTCCCATGCCTGTTATTCCCTGGTCTGCCATCGATACCGTCCTGCTGGACATGGACGGCACCCTGCTCGACCTGCATTACGACAACCGCTTCTGGCTGGAACACCTGCCCCAGCGCTATGCCGAGCTGCACGGGGTGAGCCGGACCATGGCGGAAATGGAGCTGCAGCCACTGTTCGAGCGCAATGCCGGCACGCTGAACTGGTATTGCCTGGATTTCTGGAGCCGCGAGCTGCGCCTGCCAATCCGTGAGTTGAAGCTGGAAATCGCCGACCTGATCGCCCTGCGCCCAGACGCCGATACCTTCCTGGCGGCAATCCGCAAGGCGGGCAAACGCGTGGTGATGATCACCAATGCTCACCGCGACTCGCTGTCGCTGAAGCTGGAGCGGGTGGAACTGGCACCGTATTTCGAACGGCTGATAAGCTCGCACGATTATGGCTACCCGAAGGAAAGCCCGCAGTTCTGGGATGCCTTGCAGGCGGATATTGGCTTTGAGCCGGGGCGCAGCCTGTTTATCGATGACACGCTGTCGATTCTGCGCAGCGCGCGGCGGTTTGGTGTGGGGCACTTGCTGGCAGTGCGCCAGCCAGATAGCCAGGCAGGGCCGCGGGATACCGAAGAGTTTGCGGCGGTCGAGGATTACCGGGACTTACTGGCAGGCTTGTAGGAGCAGCCTTGTGCTGCGAAGAGGCCGGTATGACAGAAAATTGTCTGTGACAATACCGGCCTCTTCGCAGCACAAGGCTGCTCCTACAGGCACTTCACCGCCATTGAAAGCAGTGCAACAACTGTGGGACGAAGATTACTCAGGAATACGCAGCACCTGCCCCGGGTAGATCTTGTCCGGGTGCGACAGCATCGGCTTGTTGGCCTCGAAAATCTTGTTGTACTGGTTGGCGTTGCCATAAACCACGACTGAAATGGCCGATAGCGTGTCGCCCTTTTTCACGGTAACGAACCGAGCCGCCTTCACCACTGGCCCCGTCACGGTGATCTGGTCATCCACGCTGGCCACACCATGGATGTTGCCGGCTGCAAGAATGATCTTCTCCTTCTCTTCCTGGCTGGCCACTTCACCCTTGAGGGTGATCGTGTCTCCCTCTACAGTGGCGGTGATGTTCGGGTTGCCCAGGCCGACACTTTCCACGTGTTTCTTCAGTTGCTCTTCGGCATTGGCGTTACCGGGGGTGAGCAGGTCGATCAACTTCTCGCCGGCTTCCTTCACGAAACTGAACAGGCTCATTGCGCTCTCCTTGTTGACGAAACCTCGGACACAGGAGTCTAGGCCAGCTTTTCCACTCCTGCCCCAGTGCGACCAATCGACGCGGTCTATCAAGGCATAGACCCTAGCGATTAGACGCAGCCGGCCCGCAAGCCTAGGCTTGTGCTATCAGAAAGCCGCCGGTATTCAACACCCCGATGAACAGCAAACCTCCGGTCTGCGCGGCCTCATCGCCCTTGTCCATGCCCGCCGCCAGCAATACCTACGATTACGTCCAACTCAGCGACGCCCAACGCGACAGCACCCCGCTGGCCGAAGAAGTGGCCCTGGCCATTGTCTACAACGGCCTCAACCAGGCAGTGATGCTGGTAAGCCCCACCGACCTGGAAGACTTCGCCGTCGGCTTCAGTGTGGGCAGCGGCATTGTCGAAGGCACCGCAGAAATCTACGACCTGAAGCTCTCCGGCAGCGGTTCGGCGATGTACGCCGACCTGGAAATTTCCAGCCGGGCGTTCTGGAACCTTAAAAACCAGCGCCGCCAACTGGCCGGCACCAGTGGCTGCGGCCTGTGTGGGGTCGAAGCCCTGGAGCAGGCGCTGCCGGACCTGGCCGTACTGCCGGGTGCACCCCTGCCCCCGGCCCAATGGCTGGTCGGCCTGCGCGAACGCATCGATGCCTTCCAGCCGCTGGGCCAGCATTGCGGGGCTGTGCATGCCGCACTGTTCATGGACCGCCATGGCGAGTTGCTGCTCGGCCGCGAAGACATTGGCCGGCACAACGCCCTCGACAAGCTGATCGGCGCCCTGCTGCGCCAAGGCATCGACAGCCAGGGTGGCCTGGCCATCGTCACCAGCCGCTGCAGCCTGGAGCTGATCCAGAAAGTACTGCGTGCCGGCATCCAGACCCTGGTCAGCCTGTCGGCGCCCACCGGCCTTGCCCTGCAATGGGCACGCAAGCACAACCTCAACCTCATCCATCTGCCCAAGCACAGCGCACCGCGGGTCTACAGCCCGGCGGCGGAGTCGTAATACCCGTGACCTCCTACCAGCACCTCCCGGACAACGCCCCAGCCTCCCCCCCTCGCTACAAGCCCTACCACGGCCCCGCCGGTGGCTGGGGCGCGCTGCGCAGCGTGGCCAAGGCCTGGGTCGGCAGCGACAACGCGCTGAAGAACATTCGCGCGCTGCTAAAGACCAACCAGAATGGCGGCTTCGACTGCCCGGGCTGCGCCTGGGGCGATTCGCCGGAAAGCGGCATGGTCAAGTTCTGCGAAAACGGCGCCAAGGCAGTGAACTGGGAGGCGACCAAGCGCCGCGTCGATGCGGCTTTCTTCGCCCGTTACAGCGTCACCTCGCTGCTGCAGCAGAGCGACTACTGGCTGGAGTACCAAGGGCGGCTGACCGAACCGATGGTCTACGACGCGCCCAGCGACCGGTACCTGCCAATCAGCTGGGATGCCGCCTTCGCCCTGATCGCCCGCGAGCTGAACGCGCTGACCACGCCGGACCAGGCCGAATTTTATACCTCGGGGCGCGCCAGCAACGAAGCGGCGTACCTGTACCAGTTGTTCGTGCGTGCCTACGGCACCAACAACTTCCCCGACTGCTCGAACATGTGCCACGAGGCCAGTGGTGTGGCCCTGGGGCAAAGCGTCGGGGTTGGCAAAGGCACCGTCACCTTCGACGACTTCGAGCATGCCGACACGATTTTCGTCTGGGGCCAGAACCCCGGCACCAACCACCCGCGCATGCTCGACCCGCTGCGCGATGCGGTGAAGCGTGGCGCCCAGGTGGTGTGCGTAAACCCGCTGAAAGAACGTGGCCTGGAGCGCTTCCAGCACCCGCAGAACCCGCTGGAGATGCTGACCAACAGTGACCGGCCGACCAACACTGCGTTCTTCCGCCCGGCACTGGGCGGCGACATGGCGATGCTGCGCGGCATGGCCAAGTTCGCCCTGCAATGGGAACGCGAAGCCCAGGTCAAAGGCGAACCGGCCGTGTTCGACCATGCTTTCATTGCCGAACATGGCCATGGCGTCGACGACTACCTGGCGGTGGTGGATGACACGCCGTGGGAGCACATCCAGGCGCAGTCCGGCCTGACGCTGGCCGACATCGAGTTGGCCGCGCGCATGTACTGCCGTGGCAAGCGGGTAATCATGTGCTGGGCGATGGGCATCACCCAGCATCGCCATTCGGTGCCGACCATCCAGGAAATCGTCAACCTGCAAATGTTGCGCGGCAACATCGGCGCACCCGGCGCCGGCCTGTGCCCGGTGCGTGGCCACAGCAACGTGCAGGGCGACCGCACCATGGGCATCAACGAGCGCCCGCCGGTGGCCCTGCTTGACGCCCTCGAAAAGCGTTTTGGCTTCACCGTGCCCCGGCACAACGGCCACAACACTGTCGAAGCAATCCACGCCATGCTCGACGGCCGCGCCAGAGTATTCATCGGCCTGGGCGGCAACTTTGCCCAAGCCACACCCGACACCGAACGCACCGCGCAGGCGCTGCGCAATTGCGCGCTGACCGTACATATCAGCACCAAGCTCAACCGCAGCCACCTGGTGCACGGCAAGCAGGCGCTGATCCTGCCGTGCCTGGGCCGCACCGACATCGACCTGCAGGCCGACGGGCCACAAGCGGTGACGGTGGAAGACTCGTTCAGCATGGTGCACGCCTCCAACGGTCAGCTGAAGCCGCTGTCGACGCAGATGCGCTCGGAACCGGCAGTGGTTGCCGGCATCGCCGCCGCTACCCTGGGCAAGCAACCGGTGGACTGGCACTGGCTGGTGGCCGACTACGACCGCATCCGCGACCTGATCGGCGATACCATCGCCGGCTTCAGCGGTTTCAACCAGCGCCTGCAACACCCAGGCGGCTTCTACCTGGGTAACAGCGCGGGGAGCCGCGAATGGAAGACCAGCACCGGCCGCGCCAACTTCAAGGCCAACCTGCTGCCGGATTCGTTGCTCGATGAGCGCGTGCGCGCCAGTGGCCAGCTGCCGGACCTGATCATGCAGTCGATGCGCTCGCACGATCAGTACAACACCACCATCTACGGCCTGGACGACCGCTACCGGGGCGTGCGCGGCCAGCGCGAGGTGCTGTTCGCCAACGAAGCCGACATCATCCGCCTGGGCTTCCAGCCGGGGCAGAAGGTCGACATCGTGTCGCTGTGGGGGGATGAACATGTGCGCCGGGTGCAGGGCTTTACCCTGCTGGCCTTCGATATCCCGGCCGGGCAGGCAGCGGCGTATTACCCCGAAGTGAACCCGCTGGTGCCGCTGGAGAGCATTGGCGACGGCAGCCATACGCCGACATCGAAGTTCATTGCCATCAAGCTGGAGCGGGCACGGGACGACGGGCGTATCCTGTAGAAACGAAAAAAGCCCTGTTCCATGGCGGTTCAGGGCTTTGTCATAAAGGTCTGAGACAGCCGAAAATCGATTAAGTTTCACAGCAAATACAGTAACTTAGCGAATTGTGTACAACTCGTGTTACTCGTCGGATTTCCGTTGCCAGCCACGCCGCTTAGCCTCAAATTCGCCTCGTCATCCCTATGAGGCTCTCTTGATGAAGAAGTACTCCTCGATTCTGTTGTTGTCTTTCAGCTTGCTCAGCGGCGTTGCCATGGCCGGTGGCAATACCGAGGCCGGCATTGGCGGCGCATTGGGTGGGGTACTCGGCTCCGTAGTGGGCAACTCCATCGGTGGTAGCACTGGCGGCGCCATTGGTGCCGGTCTGGGCGGCGCAGCCGGCGGTGCCCTGGGTGCCGACAAGCGCCAGCGTGGCGAGGCCGCTATCGGCGGCGCACTGGGCGCAGCAGGCGGTAACGTGGTCGGTCGCTCGGTGGGCGGCACCACCGGTAGCTACATTGGTGCAGCAGCCGGCGGTGGTGCCGGTGGTGCGCTGGGTAACTACATGGGCAACAAGGCCGACGAAGACGAGCGCCATGAAGACCGCCGCTACCGTCGCGGCTACGACGACCGTCGCCACTACGATCGCGGCCGCCACTACGGCCACCGCAAGCACAAGCGCCACTGGCGCGACTGATGCCTGAGGGCCCTGCCCAGGCAACAAAAGCCCCGCCCCTTTCGGCGGGGCTTTTTTATGCCTGCTGTTCCAGTACCAGGCCAGACAGGATGAGCTGCAGCGGCTCAGGCAACACCACAGGACGACCACTGGCCCGTTCGATGAACACCTGCACCACCGTACCTGCCGCACACGCCTCCGGCTCGCCCGGGCGGAACAGCGCCAGGCGGTACTCCACCGTACTACCCGCCAGACGCGTCACCCCCAAGCCCACTTCGAGTACGTCGGGGAAGCCCGGCAGCGCGTAGAAATCCGCCGCAGAACTGACCACGAATGCCGCCAGCTCGCCGTCACGCAGGTCCACCTCGGCCTGTTCGACAAGGAAGGCGTGGATAGCCGTTTCGAAAAAGCCATGCACGGTAGCACCGGCGATATGGCCGTTGACGTCGTTGTCCGAAGGGCGGGTGAGGATGGGGTGGAAGTGGTTGAAGGCACTGCGCTGAGGGGATTCGGTCATCTGTCTGGCTCTTGTCTTCGCAAATGATGCTGACAGTGAAACAGAAAATTCAGACTTTCGCTGCCTGTGGCGCCTCCCAAGGCCTGTCTAGATCCCCTGTAGGAGCGGCCTTGCGTCGCGATGGGCTGCGACGCAGCCCCGGCAATTTCTGCGTTGACACTGAGATCGTGGGGCCGCGTCGCGACCCATCGCGACACAAGGCCGCTCCTACAAAAAACCGCATGAGCCGGGAGTCAGGAACAAAAAAACCGCCCATGAGGGCGGCTTTCTTGTTACGGCTGGCTCAGCTTACAGCTGCGGGCCAGCGGCCTTGATGGCGTCGGAAACTTCGAACTTCTTGAAGTTTTCGATGAACAGCTTGGCCAGGCCTTGGGCCGCCGCGTCGTAGGCAGCTTTGTCAGCCCAGTTGGTGCGCGGGTTGAGCAGCTCGGTTTCAACGCCCGGGACGACTTTTGGTACGTCCAGGTTGATGATGTCCAGGTGCTCGGTTTCGGCACCGACCAGCGCGCCGCTCTGGATCGCAGCGATCACCGCACGGGTGGTCGGGATGCTGAAGCGCTTGCCAACGCCGTAGCCACCGCCGGTCCAGCCGGTATTGACCAGGTAGACCTTGGAGTTGAAGCCGTTGATACGCTTGATCAGCAGCTCGGCGTACTCGCCAGCCGGACGCGGGAAGAACGGTGCACCAAAGCAGGTGGAGAAGGTCGACTTGATGCCGCCGCCCGAACCCATTTCGGTAGAACCGACCAGCGCGGTGTAACCGGACAGGAAGTGGTAGGCCGCCTGCTCGTTGTTCAGGATCGAAACCGGAGGCAGAACACCGGTCAGGTCGCAGGTCAGGAAGATGACCGCGTTAGGCTCGCCGCCCAGGTTCGCTTCGGAACGCTTGGCAACGTGCTCCAGCGGGTAGGCTGCACGGCTGTTCTGGGTCAGGCTGACATCGGTGTAGTCGGCGTGCTTGTTGGCGTCGAGAACGACGTTTTCCAGCACAGCGCCGTGCTTGATGGCTTTCCAGATGACCGGCTCGTTCTTCTCGGACAGGTCGATGCACTTGGCGTAGCAGCCGCCTTCCATGTTGAAGACAACGCCTTCGCCCCAACCGTGCTCGTCGTCACCGATCAGGTAACGGCTTTCGTCGGCCGACAGGGTGGTCTTGCCGGTGCCGGACAGGCCGAAGAACAGGGTCACATCGCCTTCTTCGCCGATGTTGGCCGCGCAGTGCATTGGCAGTACGTCGGCAGCCGGCAGCAGGAAGTTCTGCACCGAGAACATGGCTTTCTTCATTTCGCCGGCGTAACGCATGCCTGCGATCAGCACCTTCTTGGCGGCGAAGTTGATGATGACGCAGCCGTCGGAGTTGGTACCGTCACGCTCAGGCTCGCACACGAAGTTGGCAACGTTGAGCACCTCCCACTGGTCGCGGCCAGCCGGGTTGAACTGCTCCGGGTTGATGAACAGGCAACGGCCGAACAGGTTCTGCCAGGCAGTCTGGGTGGTCATCTTCACCGGCAGGTAGTGCTCGGCGGCTGCCCCTACGTGAACGTAGGAAACGAAGTGATCCTGGGCGTTGTTGAACGCCTCGACGCGGTCCCACAGGGCATCGAACTTGTCGGCCGGGAACTTGCGGTTGATCGGGCCCCAGGAAATGGCGTCCTGGGTGGAAGGTTCTTCGACGATGAAACGGTCAGCCGGCGAACGGCCAGTACGGTGACCAGTCTCTACGACCAGTGCGCCAGTATCGGCTAGTACGCCTTCACCGCGTTGCAGCGCTTCTTTTACCAGCTCATCGACGCTCAGGTCGGTGTACACGGTGTTGTTGGCTTGCGTCATGAGATACCCCATCCGGCCCGAGGCCGAGTGCTCCAAACGTTTTGTAGTTGTCTTGAAAAAACTACTACAGCGAAAAAAGTGGCCGGATTATGCCAGAAACGCCCAAAAAAAGTAGGCCCCTCCTGTCGTAACCGCGCTTTTGCGCAATTCGACAGGAGATTGTCCTGTGATTAAACGTTTCAGTGGCGAGTTTCTGAGGCCACGTCAGTACCGCCACCAGCAAACAGTTGCGCCACATCACTGGCATCGAAGAAATAGCGCTCGTTGCAGAACTGGCAATCGATCTCTACCTGGCCGCCGCATTCTTCCACCAATGCCTTGGCGTCTTGTTCGCCCAGGCTGACAAGCGCATTGCCGGAACGCTCGCGCGAACAGCTGCAATTGAAGCGCAGCGGCTGGATGTCGAACAGGCGTACGGCATCTTCGTGGTACAGGCGATGCAGCAGCGTTTCGTTATTTTCAGCCCATTCTTCAGGCTTGAGGGTCTTGGCCAGGGCCACCACGTGCTGCCAGCTGTCCTCACGCTCTTCATCATCGGGCTGGCGATCACGCGGCAGCTGCTGCAGCAGCAGGCCACGGGCCTTGCCATTTTCGGCGTTGAGCCAGAAGCGCGTGTTCAACTGCTGGGACTGAACGAAGTAGTTGGTGAAGCATTCCGACAGGTTGGCGCCATCGAGGTCGACGGTACCCTGGTAGCGCTGGCCCTTGACCGGGTCGATGGTCAGGGTCAGATGGCCGTCGGGCATCAACTGCGACAGTGTGGCGTCCGCCGCGATCTGGTCCGCCTCGTAGCGGGCCATGCCGCGGATTTCACGGTCGCCGGAACACTCCACCATCAGCAGCGGAATAGGCCCAGCCGAACGCGCCTGCAGAATCAGCAAGCCATCGAACTTCATCGCGCCCACCAGCAAGGCGGTGGCGGCCATCAGCTCGCCGAGCAGCGCCTGGACCGGCTGAGGGTACTGATGACGCGACAACACTGCGGCGTAGCTGTCATCGAGAGACACCCACTCGCCGCGCACATCGCGCTCGTCGAAGATGAAACGTTGGGTGAAATCGGTATCAGGCAAATCGCTCATAGGTTTCGGCTATCTAAAAAATGATGACAAAATGGTTACAAGGGTTGTCGAGAACCTGCGAGAACCCGTGACAGAGCGCTCACAAGGCGCTCCGATTCCTGTTTGCAATAGAGGTATTTTATGGACAATCGACCACTGTTCCAAGCAAGGTGGTCCTGGGGGCCATTGGCAGCCTGTACGCTGCTTTCCGTCGCTCTACTGTGTTTCTGGTTATGGCCTTTTGGCCAGATCCTGTGCCTGACTTTCGACGAGTGGCTGTTCCACAGCCTGAATGCGCCCTTGGCCGACAACACCACCTGGCGCTACATCTGGACCGTCGGCAGCCTGCGCCCGTTCGACATCGTCGTCGGCCTGATCCTGCTGGCAGTGCTCATCCGTGGTGACTGGGTGTTCAAGGCAACTCAGGTTCGCCAGGCGTTTTTCGGCTTTCTGGTCACGCTACTCCTCTTAGTGGTGATTCGCGCGCTGTTTTCCAAGTGGGTTGATGCAGCTGGCTGGCAGCACAAGAGCCCGTCGATGATGTTCGACGACGTGGTGCACCTCAGCGACTACTACCCGAACCTGGAGGCGGCCTGGGAGCTCAAGGACCGGTCCAGCAAGAGTTTCCCGGGGGATCACGCCTCGGTGCTGCTGATCTGGGCGCTGTTCATGAGCGTGTTCAGCCGCCGCCTGGTGCAGTACCTGGTGATCTGGGGGCTGGCGGTGCTGTTCATGCTGCCGCGCCTGGTGGCCGGTGCCCACTGGGGGCAGGATGATTACATTGGCGGGTTGCTGATGGCGGTGCTGGCGTTGGGCTGGAGCTACTACACGCCGCTGGCGGCCAAGGGCAGTGAGGCGTTGATGCGGTGGACGGCGCCGTTGTTCAACCTTGCGGCCAAGTTACCGTTGGTCGGACGATTAGCGATTATCCGTTAGATCGTTGGGGCTGCTGCGCAGCCCCGGCTATTCATAGCTGCCATGCAATTGGTGAATCTGCCGCCGCTGCTTCTTGGTTGGCCGGCCATCGGTGGTCACGCCCATCGCCCCCGCCTTGCGCATTTCGGCCGCCTGCTCACGGCGCCGCACACTTTCTTCGGTTTCCTCGTACAGCGTCTGCGCTTCTGGCGCCCCGCGTCGCACAACCGACAACGCCTTCACCACCACGGTGCGTTCATCGAACCCGGTACGCAGCAAAAATTCGTCGCCCACCCGTGGCTCCTTGCCCGGTTTGCAACGCTCGCCCCGGCAATGCACCTTGCCGCTCTCGATCGCTGCCTTGGCCAGCGCCCGCGTCTTGTAGAAACGCGCCGCCCACAGCCACTTGTCCAGGCGAACCTTGTCGTCGTCTTCGGCTTTTTGTGCCATCCCGTTACCTCGGATTCTGTCTTTCATCGAACTGTACTACCTTCACATACGGATGCAAAAAGTCCCCGCCATGCTTACAGTTCACCACCTTAATCGCAGGGTGCGCTTCGTGAAGACATTTGACCATTTGAAAGTGATCGGCCTGCGTGAGTGGATAGCCCTGCCCGACCTTGGCGTGGCCGGGCTGCGTGCCAAGATCGACACCGGCGCCAGCACCTCAAGCCTGCACGCTACCGAGGTGGAACCGTTCGAGCGCGACGGCCAGCCCTGGGTCCGTTTCACTGCGCACCTGGGCTCGGTGGTGCAGTTGCGTCACCGCCGCTGCGAGGCACCGCTGGTCACCATGAAAACCATCAAGAGCTCCAATGGCCACGCCCAGACCCGTTATGTCATCCGCACGTCACTGGCGCTGGGCGATGGTGTGTGGGAGGTGGAGTTCACCCTGGCCTGCCGCAAGAGCATGCGCTACCGCCTGCTGCTCGGTTCCAGGGCCTTGATCCAGGGCCAACTGGTGGTGAACCCCGGCTTGAAGTACGTACAAGATAAACCGGCCTTTCCGGCCACCCTTTCCCCTGTCACAGGTGCTGCATGAAGATCGCTGTGCTGTCGCGCAATCCGCGTCTGTATTCCACCCGCCGCCTGGTCGAAGCCGGTACCCAGCGTGGCCACGAAATGGTGGTGATCGATACCCTGCGGGCCTACATGAACATTGCCAGCCACAAGCCGCAGATCCACTACCGCGGCAAGCCGTTGGAAGGCTTCGATGCCGTGATTCCGCGCATCGGGGCTTCGGTCACCTTTTACGGCTGCGCGGTGCTGCGCCAGTTCGAAATGATGGGGGTGTACCCGCTCAACGAATCGGTGGCCATTGCCCGCTCGCGCGACAAACTGCGCTCGCTGCAATTGCTGTCGCGGCGCGGTATCGGCCTGCCCATTACCGGCTTCGCCCACTCACCGGACGACATCCCCGACCTGATCCAGATGGTCAATGGCGCCCCGCTGGTGATCAAGGTGCTGGAGGGTACCCAGGGCATCGGCGTGGTGCTGTGCGAAACCACTCAGGCGGCCGAGTCGGTGATCGAGGCGTTTATGGGCCTCAAGCAGAACATCATGGTTCAGGAGTACATCAAGGAGGCCGGCGGCGCCGACATTCGCTGCTTCGTGGTGGGCGACAAGGTGATTGCCTCGATGAAGCGCCAGGCCAAGCCGGGCGAGTTCCGCTCCAACCTGCACCGGGGCGGCGTCGCCAGCCTGATCAAGATCACCCCTGAAGAGCGCATTACCGCGATCCGGGCGGCCAAGGTGATGGGGCTGAGCGTGGCGGGTGTGGATATCCTGCGGTCCAACCATGGGCCATTGGTGATGGAGGTGAACTCATCGCCGGGGCTGGAGGGGATCGAGGTGACCACCGGCAAGAACGTGGCCGGGATGATCATCGAGCACCTTGAGAAGAACGGCGGGCCCAATCAGACCCGGACCAAGGGTAAGGGCTGAGATTTTGGGGGCTGCCTTGCAGCCCATTCGCAGCACAAGGCTGCTCCTACAGAGGATCGCGTAACCCTTGTAGGAGCAGCCTTGTGCTGCGAATGGGCCGCAAAGCGGCCCCGGCCCTCACACGGCGTTCCGAGGTAACAGCAGCCCAAGCGGCAACCGCACCCGCGCTTCGATCCCGCCACCGGACCGGTTACGCAGCTCCACATTGCCGCCATGCTGGGCCGCGATCCGTTTGACGATCGCCAGCCCCAGCCCGGTGCCCTTGCCGCCCCGCGCCCGATCCCCACGAATGAACGGGTTGAAGATGGTCTCCAGCTCCGATTCGTCGATCCCGGTGCCACGGTCCAACACGCTCAGCACCACGTACGGTGCACTCTCGTCACCCGACACATAGGCAGCCACTTCGACGCCCTTGCCAGCATGGTGCAGGGCGTTGCCGATCAGGTTGCCCAACATGCGCTTGAGCGAAACGCGGCGCAGCGGGAACGGCGGGATTGGCTCCAGGCACAGGCGCACACGTTCTTTCGGCTGGTTGTACGGGGCCACCACTTCACGCACCAGGTCAGCTAGGTCGACCTCTTCCACCGGCTCGTCGCGGCCATCGCGGATGAACGCCAGGAACTGATCGAGGATCGCATCCATGTCCTCGATATCGCGGACCATGTCGTCACTCAGGTCGCTGTCGCTGTCCAGCAATGACAACGACAGGCGCAGGCGCGTCAACGGCGTGCGCAGGTCGTGGGAAACCCCGGCCAGCATCAGCTCGCGCTCGCGCCCGGCTTGTTCGACATCTTCGGCCATCTGGTTGAAAGCCTTGTACACCTCGGTCATCTCGCTGGGTGTATCGCTGATCGGCAGACGCACGCTGCGCCCCTGGCCCAGCTGACGCGCGGCGAATACCAGGCGCTTGAGCGGCTGGTTCAACTGGCGCACAAAAATCCAGGCAGAGGCTGTGGACAACAGGCCGATGGCCAGGAACCAACCCAGCACGTTCCAGATCTTCTGCCCACGCAGCGGGTGCGGGTACAGCGGCACTTTCAGCCAGCCGGGGCCCAGGCTTGGCGCATTGACCCACAATGCCGGCGGCGCATGAATGCGCAGCCGTACCTCGGTGTCTTCGCCCAGCTCCGCCTGCATCTGCCGTTGGTAGATTTCGCTGTAGGGCCAGTGCTGTTCACCCTCGGGCACGCCCGAGCCGGTCACGCGGATAAGGCCCGCCGCCTCGGCAATCTTGTCGCGGTTTTCTTCGTCGGCAGCCCAATAGGCGCGCAAGGTCAGCGCCACACCGTGGCTGTACTGACGGTCGACCAGCACGTCCTCGTTCATCAGCAGGTAGACCAGGGTCAAAGCCTTGCTGAACAGGACGACGATCAACACCAGCCACAGGGTGCGGGCGAAGAAACTCTGCGGAAACCAGAGCGGTGTTTTCATGGACGACGCAGCATCATTTACCTGCGTTTCCGTCTGGCACGAACACGTAGCCCACGCCCCAGACGGTCTGGATGTAACGCGGCTTGGACGGGTCTGGCTCAATCATGCGGCGCAGGCGCGAGATCTGCACGTCGATGGAGCGCTCCAGCGCATCCCACTCACGGCCACGGGCCAGGTTCATCAGCTTGTCGCGGGTCAGCGGCTCGCGGGCATGCATAACCAGGGCCTTGAGGACGGCGAACTCGCCGGTGGTAAGCATGTGCACTTCATCGCCACGTTTGAGTTCGCGGGTGGCCAGCGACAGCTCGTAGTCGCCAAAGGTGACCGACTCGTCCTCGCTGCCCGGTGCGCCCGGCACGGCAGGCGCCTGGCGGCGCAGCACAGCCTTGACGCGGGCCATCAGCTCGTCCGGGTTGAACGGCTTGCCCAGGTAATCGTCAGCGCCCAGCTCCAGGCCCTTGATACGGCTCAGCTCGTCGCCCTTGGCGGTGAGCATGATGATCGGGATCTGGTTGTTCTGCTGGCGCAGGCGCTTGCATGCGGACAAGCCATCCTCGCCCGGCAGCATCAGGTCGAGCACCACCAGGTTGAACACCTCGCGCTGCAGCAGGCGGTCCATCTGCTCGGTGTTGGGCACCGCACGGGCACGGTAGCCCTTGCTGGTGAAGAACCGTTCCAGCAGGCTGCTAAGCCCCGGATCGTCGTCGACGATGAGAATCTTGTCACCTTCAGCGGTGTTTGCGGTGCCGGTCATGAATAACTCCTCTGATTTCGCCGCGCATTATGGCGTAGCCATTGCTGCACGTTGCGTGAGCATTGTTAGCAGATTTTTCCCCCGGCGCCAGTTCCAGCTGGCTGGGCGCCATCACCGCAAGCCGATTGCGATGGGTATAATGCGCGGCTTTCATCCAGCGCCGCCGGGCGAAAAGCCCACAGGCGACCCCCGTATTCACAAATGTCAGGTGGTTTACATGGACAGCATCAACAGCCGTATCGCCGAGGAACTGGGCGTACGCCCCCAGCAGGTCGAGGCGGCCGTGGGCCTGTTGGACGAAGGCTCGACCGTGCCCTTCATCGCCCGTTACCGCAAGGAAGTGACCGGTAGCCTGGACGACACCCAGCTGCGCCATCTGGAAGAGCGCCTGCGCTACCTGCGCGAACTCGACGACCGTCGCGCCAGCATCCTGGCCAGCATTGAGGAACAGGGCAAGCTGACCCCGGAACTGGCCCGCGAAATCAAGCTGGCCGACACCAAGACCCGCCTCGAAGACCTGTACCTGCCGTACAAGCAGAAGCGCCGCACCAAGGGCCAGATCGCCCTGGAAGCCGGCCTGGGTGAACTGGCCGACGGCCTGTTCAACGACCCCACCCTGGCCCCGGAAAGCGAAGCCGCACGCTTCGTCAACGCCGAAAAAGGCGTAGCCGACGTCAAGGCCGCGCTGGAAGGCGCCAAATACATTCTCATGGAGCGCTTTGCCGAAGACGCCGCCCTGCTCGACAAGCTGCGCAGCTTCCTCAAGCAGGAAGCCGTGCTCAGTGCCCGTGTGGTAGCCGGCAAGGAAGAAGAAGGTGCCAAGTTCCGCGACTACTTCGCCCACGACGAACTGCTGCGCAACGCCCCGTCGCACCGTGCCCTGGCAATCTTCCGCGGGCGCAACGAAGGCGTGCTGAGCGCTTCGCTGAAAGTGGGCGAAGAACTGCCTGGCACCCTGCACCCGTGCGAAGTGATGATCGGCAACCACGTCGGCGTTGAAAACCGCAGCCGCCCGGCCGACAAATGGCTGGGCGAGGTGGTGCGCTGGACCTGGAAGGTCAAGCTGTACACCCACCTGGAAACCGACCTGTTCGGCGAACTGCGCGACAACGCCGAGGGCGAGGCGATCAACGTGTTCGCCCACAACCTGCACGACCTGCTGCTGGCCGCCCCGGCCGGCCCGCGCGCCACCTTGGGCTTCGACCCAGGCCTGCGCACCGGTTGCAAGATCGCCGTGGTCGACGCCACCGGCAAGCTGCTGGACTACACCACGGTGTACCCGCACGCGCCAAAGAACGACTGGGACCGCACCATTTCCATCATGGCTGCACTGTGCGCCAAGCACTCGGTGGAACTGATCGCCATCGGCAACGGCACCGCCAGCCGTGAAAGCGACAAGCTGGTGGCCGAACTGGTCAAAAAATACCCAGCGCTGAAAATTACCAAGATCATGGTCTCCGAGGCCGGTGCGTCGGTGTACTCGGCATCGGAACTGGCCGCCCGCGAGTTCCCGGACCTGGACGTGTCGATCCGTGGCGCCGTGTCGATTGCCCGCCGCCTGCAGGACCCGCTGGCCGAGCTGGTCAAGATCGACCCGAAATCCATCGGTGTCGGCCAGTACCAGCACGACGTGTCCCAGCTGAAACTGGCGCGTGGCCTGGACGCCGTGGTCGAGGACTGCGTGAACGCCGTGGGCGTGGACGTGAACACCGCCTCGGTCGCGCTGCTGACCCGAATCTCCGGCCTCAACGCCACGCTGGCACAGAACATCGTCGCCCACCGCGATGCCAACGGCCCGTTCGCCACCCGCGCAGCGCTGAAAAAAGTCAGCCGCCTGGGTGAAAAAACCTTCGAACAAGCCGCCGGCTTCCTGCGTGTGATGAACGGCGACAACCCGCTGGACGCCTCCGCAGTACACCCGGAGGCCTACCCGCTGGTGCAGCGCATCGCCGCCGACACCGACCGCGACATCCGCTCGCTGATCGGCGACAGCAGCTTCCTCAAGCGCCTGGACCCTAAGAAGTTCACCGACGAGTCCTTCGGCCTGCCGACCGTCACCGACATCCTGCAAGAGCTGGACAAGCCTGGCCGTGACCCACGCCCCGAGTTCAAGACCGCCACCTTCCAGGACGGCGTCGAAGACCTCAAGGACCTGGAGCCCGGCATGATCCTGGAAGGCGTGGTGACCAACGTCACCAACTTCGGCGCCTTCGTCGACATCGGCGTGCACCAGGACGGTCTGGTGCACATCTCGGCGCTGTCGGAGAAGTTCATCAAAGACCCGCGTGAAGCGGTGAAGGCCGGCGACGTGGTCAAGGTCAAGGTCATGGAAGTGGACATCCCGCGCAAGCGCGTCGGGCTGTCCATGCGCATGAGCGACACCCCGGGCGAGAAGGTCGAAGGCAACCGCGGTGGTAACCGTGGCAATGGCGGCAACCGCCAGCAGCAGGCCCAACGCCCGCGTGAAACCGCCACTGCCGCACCGGCCAACAATGCCATGGCCTCGCTGTTCGCCAACGCCAAGCAGTTGAAGAAGAAGTGATGGACGTACCCCGCGAATACGTCGAAAGCGCCTTCAGCCAGCTGCTGGGCTGTCGCCTGCAACGCCTGGACACAGGTGTTGCCGAGGTGGCCCTGGCCCTCGAGCCGCACTTGCGCAACCGTGGCCAGAAGCTGCACGGCGGGGCAATCTTCAGCCTGGTGGACATCGCCATGGGCCTGGCCTGCTCGGCCAGCCATGGCTTTGACCAGCAAAGCGTCACCATCGAGTGCAAAATCAACTACATGCGCGCCGTCAGCGACGGCGAAGTGCTGTGCACCGCCCGTGTGCTGCACGCCGGGCGGCGTACCCTGGTGGTGGACGCCGACGTAGTCCAGGGCGACAAGCTGGTGGCTAAAGCGCAAGGAACCTTCGCGGTTCTCTAGCCCACCAAGCCGTATCTGCGGTATTTTCAGCAGTGCGCTGGCACTGCTGGAACCGCGTAAACCAGGCGACAACGCCAGTTCCTTTCTTCCTACCCTTGTAGACCGTTATCTCTACCCCCATATTGGGGCGACTGACGCGTGAAGGAATACATCTTGAGCGAACTCCTCAACCGCCGCCTGAGCCTGCTCGGCGCCAATCTTCCCCTGCTCAAGCAGTGCCTGCACGGTATTGAGCGCGAATGCCTGCGTGTGACCGACGAAGGTCGCCTGGCCCAGACCCCGCACCCGGAAGCTCTGGGGTCGGCGCTGACCAACGAGCAGATCACCACCGATTATTCCGAGTCATTGCTGGAGTTCATCACCCCAGCCCTGCCCGACCCGGCCAAGGTGCTCGAAAGCCTCGAAGAGACCCACCGTTTCGTCTACAGCAAGCTGGGCGACGAATACCTGTGGAGCCCGTCGATGCCGTGCACGCTGCCGGCCGAGGAGGACATCCCGATCGCCGAGTACGGCAGCTCGAACATCGGCAAGCTCAAGCACGTCTACCGCAAGGGCCTGGCCCTGCGCTACGGCCGCACCATGCAGTGCATCGCCGGTATCCATTACAACTTCTCGCTGCCCGAAGCCCTGTGGCCACTGCTGCGTGAAGCCGAAGGCAGCACGCAAGACAACCGCGACTACCAGTCGTCAGCCTACATCGCGCTGATCCGCAACTTCCGCCGCTACAGCTGGCTGCTGATGTACCTGTTCGGCGCCTCGCCGGCCCTGGACAAAGGCTTCCTGCGTGGCCGCCCGCACCAGCTCGAAGAGCTGGACGCCGAAACCCTGTTCCTGCCCTACGCCACCAGCCTGCGCATGAGCGACCTGGGCTACCAGAGCAACGCCCAGGCCGGCCTCACGCCGTGCTACAACAACCTGGCCAGCTACACCGACAGCCTGCGCAAGGCCGTGGGCACGCCCTACCCGCCTTACGTTGAAGTCGGTACGCACGTGGACGGCGAGTGGATGCAGCTGAACACCAACATTCTGCAGATCGAGAACGAGTACTACTCGAACATCCGCCCCAAGCGCGTCACCTACACCGGCGAGCGGCCGATCCAGGCCCTGACCTCGCGGGGCGTACAGTATGTGGAAGTACGTTGCCTGGACATCAACCCGTTCCTGCCGGTTGGTATCGATCTGACCGAGGCGCGCTTCCTGGACGCATTCCTGCTGTTCTGCGCCCTGGAAGACAGCCCGCAGCTGGACAACGGCGAGTGCGGCCAGTGCACCGACAACTTCCTGACCGTGGTCAAGGAAGGCCGTCGCCCGGGCCTGGAGTTGCACCGCAATGGCCAGCCGATCAGCCTGAAAGACTGGGCCAGCGAGCTGATCGAGCGTATCCGCCAATTGGCCAACCTGCTCGACCAGGCGCAAGGTTCTGATGAGCACGCCAAGGCCCTGGATGCCCAGCAGGCCAAGGTCGACGACGCCTCGCTGACTCCGTCGGCCCAAGTGCTGGCACGCATGACCGAGCATGACGAAAGCTTTATCGAGTTCTCGCTGCGCCAGAGCCGTGTCCACGCCGAAACGTTCCGCGAGCAACCCCTGAGCCACGAAAAGCAGCAGGCATTCGAAACGCTGGCCCGCGAGTCGCTGGCCAAGCAATCCGAGCTGGAGCAAGACGAAGTCGGTGACTTCGACCTGTTCGTCGGCGCCTACCAGGCCAGCATCCTGGCAATCAGCAACTGATGAGCCGCACCGCCACCCCGCGCAAGCCGCGCGCCAGCAGCCAGGCCAGGATCGAGGCGATCCTGGCGGCTGCGCGGGAGCTGCTAGCCGAACAAGGGGTGGCGGCACTTTCCATCTACAGCGTGGCCGAGCGGGCACAGATTCCACCGTCGTCGGTGTATCACTTTTTCGCCAGCGTGCCGGCCTTGCTGGAAGCGCTGACGGCCGATGTGCACCGGGCGTTTCGCGAAGCCCTGAGCGCACCGATTGACAGCAGCGCGTTCAGCACCTGGCACGAACTGTCACGGCTGATCGAAGAACGCATGCTTGATATCTATAACGAGGATGCTGCAGCGCGGCAGCTGATTCTGGCGCAGCATGGCCTGAGCGAAGTGGTGCAGGCCGATCGGCAGCACGACATGGAACTGGGCGACTTGATGCACAAGTTGTTCGACCAGCATTTTCACCTGCCGGTGATGCCGCTGGATGTGGATGTGTTTGCCCTGGCCATGGAGCTGAGCGACCGGGTATATGCGCGGTCGGTGCAGCTGCACGAGGCGATCACCCCGCGCATGGCCGAAGAAGGCAAGCGGGTGTTCGAGGCGTATCTGGGGTTGTACCTGCCGCCGTTTCTGGCCAAGCGTACCAGCTGAAGTTATTGGGGCCGCGTTGCGGCCCATTCGCGGCACAAGGCCGCTCCTACAGGAGATCGCATTCCCATGTAGGAGCGGCCTTGTGTCGCGATAGGGCTGCGAAGCAGCCCCAATCTCGAGCAGCATCATAGCTTGGCGATAGACACTTCAGTCGACTTCACGAAGGCAATCACTTCGCTGCCAACCTGCAGCTCCAGCTCTTTTACCGAGCGGGTGGTGATGACCGAAGTTACGATACCCGAGGCGGTCTGCACGTCGATTTCCGACAGTACCGGGCCTTCGAGGATTTCTTTCACGGTGCCTTTGAACTGGTTGCGGACGTTGATGGCTTTGATGGTCATGATGTCATTCCTTCTCTATGGCTTCAGTCAGGTAAGTGAGTGGTTCAGTGCGCCCAACGCAGTTGCGTGGGCAGAGGGGCTACAGGGTCCGGCTCGGGCGCAGTGCCCGGGGCCGACAGAACACGGTTGAGCACTTCGCTTTCCAGCGCGGCCAGGCGGTGCGAACCACGCGCCCTGGGCCGTGCCAGGTCGACCGTAAGGTCAAGCCCGACTTCGCCGTCCTCGATCAGGATCACCCGGTCAGCCACGGCAACCGCCTCGCTGACATCGTGGGTGACCAGCAGCACAGTGAAGCCGTGCTGACGCCACAGGCGTTCGATCAGTTGCTGCATTTCGATACGGGTCAATGCATCCAGCGCACCCAGCGGCTCGTCCAGCAGCAGCAGGCGGGGCTGGTGGATCAGCGCCCGCGCCAGGGCCACGCGCTGTTTCTGGCCACCCGAGAGGGCTGCCGGCCATTCATTGGCGCGGTCGGCCAGGCCAACCGCATCCAGCGCTTCCAGCGCACGTGGGCGCCAATCACCCGACAGGCCCAGGCCAACGTTGTCGATCACCTTCTTCCACGGCAGCAGGCGTGCGTCCTGGAACATCAGGCGGGTTTCTTCACGGGCCTCTTCCAGCGGCGCAGCACCGGCCAGCAACTGCCCGGCAGTGGGCTGGTCGAGCCCGGCCAGCAGGCGCAGCAGGGTGCTTTTGCCGCAGCCGCTCCGCCCGACGATGGCAACGAACTGGCCGGCCGGAATGTGCAGGTCGATACCCTTCAACACCTCGCGCTGGCCAAAGGTCTTGCGCAGGCCATTGGAGGCCAGCGGGATGCCACGCAGCAGGCGTGGCGGCTGTTCCTTGAGCACGGTCATGCGCCCTCCTTCTTGGCCACTTGATAGGCCGGGTGCCAGCGCAGCCATACACGCTCCAGGCCGCGGGCGGCGAGGTCGGCGAGTTTGCCGAGCACGGCATACAGGACGATGGCCAGTACCACCACGTCGGTCTGCAGGAATTCACGCGCATTCATTGCCAGGTAACCGATGCCGGCGTTGGCCGAAATGGTTTCGGCAACGATGAGGGTCAGCCACATGAAGCCCAGGGCGAAGCGCACGCCTACCAGGATCGAAGGCAACGCCCCCGGCAAGATCACCTGCCGGAACAGGCCGAAGCCGGACAAGCCGTAGCTGCGCGCCATTTCTACCAGCGCAGGGTCGACGTTGCGGATGCCGTGATAGGTGTTCAGGTAGATCGGGAACAGCGTGCCCAGCGCGACCAGAAAGATCTTTGCCGACTCGTCGATACCGAACCACAGGATCACCAGCGGGATCAGCGCCAGGTGCGGCACATTGCGGATCATCTGCACCGAGCTGTCGAGCAGGCGTTCGCCCCAGTTCGACAGGCCGGTGATGAAGCCCAGTACCAGGCCGATGCTGCCACCGATGGCGAAGCCCAGGCCGGCACGCCAGCCACTGATGGCCAGGTGGGTCCAGATGTCGCCGCTGCGCACCAGCTCGACGCCGGCGCTGACCACTGCGCTAGGTGCCGGCAGGATGCGCGTCGACAGCCAGCCAGCGCTGACCGCCAGTTGCCAGACTGCCAACAGCAGCACCGGCAGCGCCCACGGCGCCAGGCGCTGGGTCAGGGTAGAGGAAGTTGCACGACTCATGGCCCGGCCCTCAGCTCTGCGACACGGACTTGGGCAGGATGTCGTTGGCCACCATCTCGCCGAACGGGCTCACGTAGCCACCGGTTTTCGGTTGCTCCGGGCGCTGAACATCAAGGTGCGGGAACAGCAGCTCGGCAACGCGGTAAGACTCTTCGAGGTGTGGATAACCCGAGAAGATGAAGGTATCGATCCCCAGGTCGGCATATTCCTTCACTCGCGCCGCGACAGTCGGGCCGTCGCCTACCAGTGCGGTACCGGCGCCGCCACGTACCAGGCCAACGCCTGCCCACAGGTTGGGGCTGACTTCCAGGTTTTCGCGGTTGCCGCCGTGCAGGGCAGCCATGCGCTGCTGGCCCACCGAGTCAAAGCGCGCCAGCGAGGCCTGGGCACGGGCGATGGTGTCATCGTCCAGGTGCGAGATCAGGCGGTCGGCGGCGGCCCAGGCTTCTTCGTTGGTTTCCCGCACAATCACGTGCAGGCGAATACCGAAGCGTACTTCACGGCCTTGAGCGGCCGCTTTTTCACGCACCTGGGCGATTTTCTCGGCAACGGCTGACGGTGGCTCGCCCCAGGTGAGGTACAACTCGACCTGCTCGGCGGCCAGGTCCTGGGCGGCCTCGGACGAACCGCCGAAATACAGCGGCGGGCGTGGTTGCTGAATCGGCGGGTAGAGCAGCTTGGCGCCTTTTACCTGGATGTGCTTGCCGTCGTAATCAACGTTTTCGCCTTCCAGCACCTTGCGCCAGATACGGGTGAACTCGACCGAAGCTTCGTAGCGCTCCTGGTGGTTCAGGTGCAGGCCATCACCGGCCAGTTCGTCCGGGTCGCCACCGGTTACCAGGTTGAACAGCGCACGGCCATTGGACAGGCGGTCCAGGGTCGCCGCCTGACGTGCTGCCACGGTCGGCGAAATGATGCCTGGGCGCAGGGCAACCAGGAATTTCAGATGCTGGGTCACAGGGATCAGCGACGCGGCCACCAGCCAGGAGTCCTCGCAGGAACGGCCGGTAGGGATCAGCACCCCACCAAAACCAAGGCGGTCGGCGGCCTGCGCGATCTGCTGCAGGTAACCGTGATCGACCGCACGTGCGCCGTCGGAAGTGCCCAGGTACTTGCCGTCACCGTGGGTCGGGAGGAACCAGAAAATGTTAAGGCTCATTGGAGTTGTCTCCTCAAGGGTGGCTCAGCCAGGGCAGCGCCCCGGCACAGGCGAATCAATCAAGGCGCGCTAGCGACCTTGGCCGGGGGTGTCCAGATCACATCCTTGATGCTCAGCGGCTTGGGTATCAGCTTGAGCGCCTGGAAGGCATCGGCAATCTTCTGTTGTGCGGCCACTACCTCGGGGGTGAGCGGTGCTGCACCGTAGCCTTGGCGCTTGACCGAGGTCAGGGTGATGTCGGCAGGCAGGCCGAGCAGCGGTGCGACCTGATCGGTCACTTCCTGCGGGTTGGCCTGGGACCACTCACCTACGGCGCGCACTTCCTCGATGAGGGTGTTTATCACCGTCGGGTGCTGGGTCGCGTAGTTGCGGGTGGCCAGGTAGAACTGGTGGTTGTCGACCAGGCCCTTGCCGTCACGCAGGGTACGCGCCTGCAACTGCTGCTCGGCGGCGGCCTGGTACGGGTCCCAGATCACCCAGGCATCGACACTGCCACGCTCGAACGCGGCGCGGGCATCGGCTGGGGGCAGGTAGACCGGCTGGATATCGCTGTACTTGAGGCCGGCGTCTTCCAGGGCGCGGACCAGCAGGTAGTGCACGTTGGAGCCTTTGTTGAGGGCGACTTTCTTGCCTTTGAGTTCCTTGACCGACTGGATTGGCGAACCCTTCGGCACCAGGATCGCTTCGCTGTGCGGCGCTGGCGGCTCGTAGGCCACATAGAGCAGATCGGCGCCGGCGGCCTGGGCAAATACGGGCGGGGTTTCGCCGGTGACACCAAAGTCGATGGAGCCGACGTTCAGCCCTTCAAGCAGCTGCGGGCCGCCGGGGAATTCGGTCCACTGCACCTGCACGCCCTGCTCGGCCAGGCGCTTTTCCAGCGTGCCTTTGGCTTTGAGCAGCACCAGGGTGCCGTATTTCTGGTAACCGATACGCAGGCTTTCGGCCTGGGCTTGGGTAATGGCGCCGAAGGACACAGCCGCCGCAAACAGGGCGACCAGACCGCGACGCAAGAAGACTGTGCGCATGGCGCTCTCCTGTGCGAATGAGGTTCGGGTTGCACCTGCTTGCCTCGTTGTCGGGCGAGTAAGGTGGTGAAGCGGGTAGTGCCGTTCAGATGCTCCAGCGAGCGCTGATCAGGCGTTCGTTCAGTACGCCGGGGGCCACGGGGCGCGGCCGGCGGGCCAGGGCAACGTGGAAGGTTTCCAGCGAGTCGTGCAGGCGTTCTTCCAGCGCTTGTACCAACTGCGCGGGCTTTGTGCCTTCTGCGTAAGCCACCTGGCTGTCGTCGGCGAAGATCCCTTGCAGGGTCTCTTGCGCCTTGAGTGCCGACAGCACGGGTTTCAATGCGTAATCCACCGCCAGCATGTGGGCGATGCTGCCACCGGTGGCGATTGGCAACACGATCTTGTGGGCCAGGGCGCGTTCGGGCAGCAGGTCCAGCAAAGTCTTCAGTGCACCGGCAAACGAAGCCTTGTACACCGGGGTGGAAACGATCAGGCCATCGGCCTGGGCCACCAGCTGCTGGAAGTGCTGCACATGCGGGCTGTCGAAACGGGCATGCAGCAGGTCTTCGGCGGGGAAGTCACGTACCTGGAACGTCACCACCTCGACGCCACGGTCCTGCAGCCACTGGCGTGAACGCTCTAGCAGCACGCCGGAGCGTGAACGTGGACTGGGGCTACCACCGATTGAGACGACCAGCATTGCTGCGCTTCCTTGTGTTCTGTTGGAGGTGACATTAACAGCTGCTATATATATCTAGAAATCATATTTTTTCATTTGGTTATTCCATAAAGTGCTTTATGGCTTTGCTATCTTGGGGCCGCTTTGCGGCCCATCGCGACACAAGGCCGCTCCTACAAGGGACCGCGATCTCCTGTAGGAGCGGCCTTGTGTCGCGATGGGCTGCACAGCAGCCCCAAGCTCCATGCAAAACCTGCAGGCATAAAAAAGGGCCGTCGAAACGGCCCGAAAATCCCTGCTTGGCTAAGAGCAATGCAACGAGGAATCCATTAACGGTTTGGCTGTGGGGTCAGACGCAGATAGGGTTTGACCGCCCGGTAGCCTTTGGGGAAGCGCTGCTTGATTTCTTCCTCATCCTTGAGCGAAGGCACGATCACCACCTCGTCGCCGTCCTGCCAGTTACCTGGCGTGGCGACCTTGTGGTTGTCGGTCAGCTGCAGCGAGTCGATCACCCGCAGAATTTCATTGAAGTTGCGCCCGGTACTGGCCGGATAGGTGATGGTCAGGCGCACCTTCTTGTTCGGGTCGATGACGAACAGCGAGCGCACGGTCAGGGTGTCGCTGGCGTTCGGGTGAATCAGGTCGTACAGGTCGGACACCTTGCGGTCGGCATCGGCGATGATCGGGAAGTTGACCACGGTGTTCTGGGTTTCGTTGATGTCGTCGATCCACTTGTGGTGCGAATCGACCGGGTCTACCGACAGGGCGATGGCCTTGACCCCACGCTTGGCGAAGTCGTCCTTGAGCTTGGCGGTCAGTCCCAGCTCGGTGGTGCACACCGGGGTGAAGTCGGCCGGATGAGAGAACAACACCCCCCAGCTGTTGCCCAGCCACTCGTGGAAGCGGATTTTGCCTTCGCTGGAATCCTGTTCGAAATCGGGGGCGATATCGCCGAGTTTGAGGCTCATGGGCTGCGGCTCCTTGGCTGGGTTCTGTACCGTATGGGCTCAATGTGCCTGCATTCAGTTAAAAACAAAAAGAATAAATAATGATTTATTTATAACCAAAATTCATACGTAAATGCAGGCACAAAAAAGCCTCGCATCAAGCGAGGCTTCTTGTTCAGCTACGGCTTACAGGAAATTGTAAGTGTAGTTGAAGATCAGACGGGTCTGATCCATATCGGCACCGGCTTCGCCGCTACCGCGGTAGATACCATGGCGGAGGCTCGCACCCAGACCTTTGAATGTGCCTTCTTGAATGACGTAATCAACCCGCGCATCCCGCTCCCACTCGTTGTAGGTACCGCTGGTACGGGCATTCTTGATATCGTCACCACGGAGATAGGCAACCGATGCCTTAAGGCCAGGCACGCCAAGGCTGGCAAAGTCATACGAATACTGGCCGAAGGTAGTGTTTTCGCCAGCACGGGCAAACTGGTTGATCATACTGTCGGTGAACAGGTAGAAGCTCGAACCACCAGCGCCTTCATTACGACCATTGCCGTCAACGACGTTACCTTGGTTCAACCAAACGAAGCCACCGTCGTCACCTACTTGCTGATGACCCAGCATTAACGCGTGACCACCCAGGGTATAGGTGAACATCGCGGACCAGGTCTTGTTGTCTACTTCCCCAGTCTTCTTGGCGTAGCCACCGTTGTTGCTGAACTGGTAGCCCGCTTGACCGTTCTTGCCGTCGCTGCTGCTATCGAAATAACGCAGGTCGGTTTTGAACGACTGATCTGCTGCAATTTGATAAACGTGAGTCAGCCCCAGGAAATGCTGTTTGTAGAAGTCTTCCAGGTTCGAGTAGTAGTACTGCAAGGTCAGGTCTTTGGTGACCTTGTAGTCCAAGCCGCCGTAACGGAACTTATTGCTGTCCTGGGTTGCACCCGCAACGGACAAGCCAGTACGGTTGCTCGAAGCTCGACCCATCGCGTGAGTCAGCTGACCTGCGTTGATTGTCAGATTGTCAATTTCCTTCGACTGGATAGTGCCACCTTCGAAGGTTTGCGGCAGCAGACGACCGTCGTTCGACACCAGAATTGGCAGGTTTGGTGCCAAAGCACTACCAAAATGTGCTTCGGTTTTTGAGAAACGTGCTTTGGCATTACCGCCAATACGTGCCCACTGGCTGACTGCCGAGCCGTCAGTGTCGCTCGGGAAGAAGTTGTTGTTGTCTGGGTGACGGCCACGACCGCCGTCAAGATGGATACCCCACAACGCTTGAACGTCGACACCAAAACCAACGGTTCCCTCAGTGAAGCCCGACAGGTAGTCAAGTTTGAAACCTTGGCCCACTTCGCGCTGATCGCCGTTACGCCCTTGAGCGTTTTCCTGGACGTCACGGTTGTCGTTGTTGAAGTACATGGTGCGCGAGCTGAGCGACAGTTTGCTGTCTTCAACGAAACCGGCAGCGCCTGCTTGTTGGGCGAGAACCCCCAGTGCCACGGCCAGGGCCAGGCTGGACTTGTACATGTTTTGCTCCTCTACGTTCTAATTTTTGTGTATCTCTGGCGGAGGGGTCTGCTGCCCCTTCTCACCGTGGATTGGCGATTTAGTCCCAAAGCGTGACCACTAAGTCAATCGTTTCTAAACGTTTCGCGACTTTGGTCTAAGACGCCAGCTGCGCTACAGGATAATGACAATCCTATAAATCCAAAATGACCGTTTTATGAATTGGTAAGATTTTTACGGAATATGGTTGGAACCTTTACAGCAAAACGTTGTAGCAACCACGCTGTTCATAACCTTCAGTTATTTGCAAACGTTTGCTCATAACCTAATTCCGTATCGTTCTATAGGGTCGAAGAAGCCTAGCAGGCTCTACTGATTTCGCCATGAGGCAGTAGCTCCCCGCCCGCTAGCTTGCGCGATCCCTGTAGGAGCGGCCTTGTGTCGCGATGGGCCGCAGAGCGGCCCCGGCAATTTCTGCGGCGCAGCTGAATTCCTGAGGCCGCTTCGCGCCCTATCGCGACACAAGGCCGCTCCTACAGGGATCGCGTCACGGGGCAGGCATTTGGCTTTTAAGCTAATTCTAAAAAGTTATTTATTTGGCAATTCTTAGATCATTTAATCTCTCGCCATCCATCGCCCTGATTGCCTGACGAGAGGTTCACCATGATCCCGCACGCTCCGCTGCGCCTGTTCGCCGCCCTGACCCTCGCCAGCACCAGCTGGTTTGCCCAGGCCGCCGACCTGACCGTGGCCTACCAGACCACCGTCGACCCGGCCAAAGTGGCACAGGTCGATGGCGACTACGAAAAAGCCAGCAAGGCCAGCATCGACTGGCGCAAATTCGATAACGGTGCCGACGTGATCACTGCGGTGGCCAGCGGCGACGTGCAAATCGGCTACCTGGGTTCCAGCCCGCTGGCCGCTGCCGCTACCCGCAAGCTGCCGGTCGAGACCTTCCTCATCGCCACCCAGATTGGCGCCGGTGAAGCGCTGGTCGCCCGCGACAGCATCAAGACCCCGCAAGACCTGATCGGCAAGAAGGTCGCCGTGCCGTTCGTTTCCACCGGCCACTACAGCCTGCTGGCCGCCCTGAAAAGCTGGAACATCGACCCGTCCAAGGTACAGATCCTCAACCTGGCGCCGCCGGCCATCATTGCCGCCTGGAAGCGCGGCGACATCGATGCCACCTACGTCTGGGACCCAGCCCTGGGCGTGGCCAAGGAAAACGGCAAGGTGCTGATCACCTCGGGCGAACTGGCCCAGAAAGGCGCACCCACGTTCGATGCCTGGATTGTGCGCAAGGACTTCGCCGACAAGCACCCTGAGGTGGTCAAGGCCTTTGCCAAGGTCACCCTCGATGCCTACGCCGACTACCGCAAGGACCCGAAAGCCTGGCTGGCCGACAAGGGCAACGTAGACAAGCTGGTGAAGCTGTCCGGCGCCAAGGCCAGCGACATCCCGGTGCTGCTGGAAGGCAACGTGTACCCACTGGCCGCAGACCAGGCCAACGCCCTGGGCGCGCCGACCACCCAGGCACTGACCGACACGGCCAACTTCCTCAAGCAGCAGGGCAAGGTCGACGCCGTACTGCCGGACTACTCGCCGTACGTCAGCGCCAAGTTCCTTCCAAACTGATCCGGAGCCCGTCATGGCCTTGCTCGAGCTGGAGCGCATCAGCGCACAGTACCCTGGCGCCAGCACCCCGGTGCTGGCCGACATCAACCTGAGCCTGGGGCCACGCCAGCTGCTGGTGGCCCTGGGGCCTTCCGGCAGCGGCAAGACCTCGCTGCTCAACCTGATCGCCGGCTTTGTCGCCCCCAGCGGCGGGCGCATCACCCTCGACGGCGTACCGGTGCAGGGCCCTGGTGCCGAGCGCGGTGTGGTGTTCCAGGACGATGCCCTGCTGCCATGGCAGAACGTGCTGGCCAATGTCGCCTTCGGCCTCGAACTGGCCGGTGTACCCCGCGCCCAGCGTGAGCCCAAGGCCCGTGAAATGCTCGCTCTCGTCGACCTCGATGGCTTTGGCGAACGGCGCATCTGGCAATTGTCCGGTGGCCAGAAGCAGCGCGTAGGCCTGGCCCGGGCGCTGGCGGCCGACCCACGGGTGTTGCTGATGGACGAACCGTTTGGCGCCCTCGACGCGTTCACCCGCGAACAGATGCAGGAACTGCTGCTGCAGGTGTGGCAGCGCACCGCCAAGCCGGTGTTCCTGATTACCCACGACATCGAAGAAGCGGTGTTCCTCGCCAGCGAGCTGGTACTGCTGGCGCCCAACCCGGGGCGCGTAGTGGAGCGCCTGCAACTGGACTTCGGCCAGCGCTATGCCGCTGGCGAATCGGCCCGGGCCATCAAGTCCGATCCTGCCTTCATCGAAACCCGCGAGCATGTGCTGGCGCGGGTGTTCTCCCAACGCCAAAGCCTGCAGGAGCGCGCATGAGCAGCCTGGACCTGCCGGTAGCCGGCAAACAAAACGCCCAAACCCGGCCAGCCGCCAAGCCGCGCCGGCCACTGCCCACCCGCTGGATCAGTACCCTGACCCTGGGCAGCCTGCTGCTGGTCTGGTGGCTGGTGACAGCCGCAGGCTGGATCGAGCCCCTGTTCCTGCCTTCGCCCGGTGACATCCTGGCCAGGGCCTGGACACTGCTGACCCAAGGTTACATGGACGCCAGCCTGTGGCAGCACCTGGGCGCAAGCCTGGGCCGCATTGGCCTGGCGCTGGTAGCCGCGACCCTGACCGCGATCCCGGTCGGCATCGCCATCGGCTACAACCGCGTGGCCCGCGGCATCCTCGACCCGCTGATCGAGTTCTACCGGCCCATCCCGCCGCTGGCCTACCTGCCGTTGATCGTCATCTGGTGCGGTATCGGCGAGCTGTCGAAGGTGCTGCTGATCTACCTGGCGATCTTCGCCCCGATCGCCATTGCCACCGCCACCGGTGTGCGCACGGTCGACCCGGCCAAGCTGCGGGCGGCGCAGTCGCTGGGCGCGACCAAGGCGCAGCTGATCCGCCATGTGATCTTGCCCAGTGCGCTGCCCGACATCCTCACCGGCATCCGCATCGGCCTGGGGGTCGGCTGGTCGACACTGGTAGCCGCCGAGCTGATTGCCGCCACCAGCGGCCTGGGCTTCATGGTCCAGTCGGCGGCGCAGTTCCTGGTCACTGATGTGGTGGTGCTGGGCATCCTGCTAATCGCCCTGATCGCCTTCGCCCTGGAAATGAGCCTGCGTGCCCTGCAACGCAAACTGGTGCCCTGGCACGGGCAGAGCCACTGATTGCCGACTGACCACGCCGGCAACCCGGCGCCTAGAACGAGAAAAGACATGAGCCTGACCGTTACCCCTCTCAGCCCGGCCCTTGGTGCCCAGATCAGCGGCGTGGACATCAGCCGCGATATCACTGCACAAGAGCGCGACGCCATCGAGCAGGCGCTGCTCAAGCATCAGGTGCTGTTCTTCCGCGACCAGCCGATCAACCCGGAGCAGCAGGCGCGCTTTGCCGCCCGCTTCGGCGACCTGCACATTCACCCGATCTACCCTAACGTGCCGGAAACCCCGCAGGTGCTGGTGCTCGACACGGCAGTCACCGATGTACGCGACAACGCCGTGTGGCACACCGACGTGACCTTTTTGCCGACCCCGGCACTGGGCGCGGTGCTCAGCGCCAAGCAGTTGCCCGCTTACGGCGGCGATACCCTGTGGGCCAGCGGCATTGCGGCCTTCGAAGCCTTGTCGGCGCCGCTGCGTGAAATGCTTGATGGGCTGACCGCCACCCACGACTTCACCAAGTCGTTTCCGCTGGAGCGCTTTGGCACCACGCCGGAAGACCTGGCGCGCTGGGAGGCCACGCGGCGCAACAACCCGCCGCTGTCGCACCCGGTGGTGCGCACGCATCCGGTGAGCGGGCGCAAGGCGTTGTTCGTCAATGAAGGGTTTACTACGCGGATCAATGAGCTGAGCGAACTGGAAAGCGATGCGCTGCTGAGGCTGCTGTTCGCCCATGCGACGCGACCTGAGTTCAGCATTCGCTGGCGCTGGCAGGAGAATGACGTGGCGTTCTGGGACAACCGAGTGACCCAGCATTTTGCGGTGGATGATTACCGGCCGAACCGGCGGGTGATGCACCGGGCAACCATCCTTGGGGATGCACCTTTCTGACAGATTTTGGGAGGCCTTTGGCCTCCATTCGCAGCACAAGGCTGCTCCTACAAGAGACCGCGTACCCTTGTAGGAGCAGCCTTGTGCTGCGAATGGGCCGCAAAGCGGCCCCGGCAATCTAACGGACCAGATGCAGGTACTGCATGTGCCGCTCGTACTGGTCGAGGATGTCGTTGATGATCTGCTCCTTGCTGTAGCCCACCAGGTCATAATTCTGGCTGCCTTCGCTCAGGTGCACCTCCGCCCGGTAATAGCGGCGGTTCTTCAACTCCTGCGTACCCAGCCCACCCAGGGCGAACGATGGCGTGAAGTAGCCACGCATCTGCACCTGGTAAATGAACGGCTGTTCCTCGCCATGGCCAATCTTCAGGCTGACGTTGTCGTGGCTCGGGTCGTCCTGGGTAATCAGCACCAGGCCCTTCTGCTCGAACACCTCACGCACATCGGCAATCGCCGGGCGCACCACGTCGTCCATGAAGCGGTACACCTCATCACGCGACGGGAAGTGCACCGCCTGGCTCAGGCGCTGGCGCCAGCCGCCACGGCCGCGACGTGACTGGGCGAACGGGGCCAGCGAGTGCATCTGCGCGATCTGCCGTTGCGACTCCAGGTAAAACGCCTTGTGCAGCCCCCACATCATGCACAGCAGAATCAGCGAGAACGGCAACGAGGTCAGCACCACCGCCGACTTCAGCGAGTCGATGCTGCCCGCGAACAGCAGTGCACTGGTGATCAGCGCCGTCATCGCGCCCCAGAAGATACGCAGCCAGTTCGGCCCGTCCTCGTCTGCGTCGCCACCCTTCGCCGACAAGGTCGACAGCACCACGGTGCCCGAGTCGGCCGAGGTCACGAAGAACACGAAGCTGATGAACACCGTGGTGGCGATCACCACCTTGCTCCACGGGTAGGTTTCCAGCAGCAGGTACAGGCTCATCGACGGGTTATCCAGTGCCGACTGGCCCAACGCGGTCATGCCGTGGTTGATCACCTGGTCGAGGGCGCTGTTGCCGAAAATCGACATCCACGCCAGGGTGAAGCCCAGCGGAATCAGCAGTACGCCAAAGACGAACTCGCGGATGGTGCGGCCACGGGAGATACGGGCGATGAACAGGCCCACAAACGGCGCCCAGGCAATCCACCAGGCCCAGTAGAACACGGTCCAGCCGCCCAGCCAGTCGCGGTTATCACCGTAGGCATACACATCAAAGCTCTTGCGTGGCAAGGCGCCCAGGTAATCACCAAGGTTCTGGATCAGGGTGTTGAACAAGTGTTGGGTAGGCCCGGCAAACAGCACGAACAACAGCAGCGCGCAGGCCAGGAACAGGTTGATGTCGCTCATCACCCGCACGCCCTTCTCCACCCCGGCAACGGCCACGGCCACTGCCGCGCCCATCATCAGGGTGATGAGGATCACCTGTACCCACTGGCTGTGGCTGATGCCGAACAGGTAGTCCAGGCCTGCGTTCAGGTGCAGTACGCCAAAGCCCATGTCGGCACCCAGGCCGAACACCGTGGCGATGATGCCGAAGCCATCCACTGCGTAGCCGATCGGCCCGTTGATGCGCTTGCCGATCAGCGGGTACAACGCCGAACGCAGGGCCAGCGGCAGGTTGTGGCGGTAGGCGAAGTAGGCCAGCGCCATACCGACAAAGGCGAATACGCCCCAGCCATGCAGGCCCCAGTGCAGGAACAGGATCTGCATCGCCTGGCGCCCGGCCTCTGCCGTGCCCGCTTCGCCCTGGGGCGGTTGCAGCATGTGCGTCAGCGGCTCGGAAACGCAGAAGAAGAACAGGGTAATGCTGATGCCGGCGGCGAACAGCATGCCGGCCCACGAGAGGTAACTGAACTCGGGTTCGTCGTGGTCGGCACCGAGCTTGATCTTGCCGTAGCCGGACAAGGCGGTGACCACCACGAAGACCAGGTACAGCGTCATGGCCAACATGTAGTACCAGCCGACCGTGTTGGCCGCCCAGTTCTGTGCCGCCAGCAGCCAGTCGCCTGCGGCTTGCGGGTTGGAGATGACCACCAGGCCAAAGATGAGGATGAAACTTGCCGCAAAGTAGAACACCGGGGGGTTCATGCGGATTTTGCCGTTGGCGGCGGAAGGGTTCGGTGCACTCATCGGGCGTGCACCTCGTCGAATGACGTGAGGTTCGGAATGAACGGGTTCAGCAAAGGAATCCTCCTGTTGAACACCGGCAGCGGACCAGCGTTTTTACATTGAACAAGCGTTCAAGTTAAACATGGATCGGATTTCAATGCGAACCGGGGCGCTGATTGGCGTCCTCCTGCACTGGCCTCTTCGCGGGCTTGCCCGCGAAGAGGCCGGAACAGCCCATACCAATGCTAGATCAATTCTTGTCCTGGCAATCCAGCTGCAGGTTGGCCTGGGTGATGTTGCTTTCAGCAGGCACACTGCGGGTCAGCCACACATTGCCACCAATGGTCGAACCTTTGCCGATGGTAATGCGCCCCAGCACTGTGGCCCCGGCATAGATCACCACATCGTCCTCGACAATCGGATGGCGCGGCAGGCCTTTGTGCAGGGTGCCGGACTCATCGCTGGGGAAGCGCTTCGCGCCCAGGGTCACCGCCTGGTAGATGCGCACGCGCTCGCCGATGATCGCGGTTTCGCCGATGACCACGCCGGTACCGTGGTCGATGAAGAAGCTCGGGCCGATCTGTGCGCCGGGGTGAATGTCGATACCGGTGGCCGAATGCGCCAGCTCCGAGCTGATCCGCGCCAGCAGCGGCAGGCCGGCCTGGTACAGGTGATGCGCCAGGCGGTGATGGATGATCGCCAGGATACCCGGGTAGCACAGCAGCACTTCATCGACGCTGCGCGCGGCGGGGTCGCCGTGATAGGCGGCCAGCACGTCGGTGTCGAGCAGCACCCGCAATTCCGGCAGCGCAGCAGCAAAGCCCTGGATCAGCTTCAACGCATGGCCATCGACGCTGGCCAGCTCAGCCTTGCTTTGCCGGGCGGCATAGCGCAGTTCCAGACGCGCCTGGGTCAGCAAGGCGGTCAGCGCGGCATCCAGGGTATGGCCAACGTAGAAGTCTTCACTCTCTTCGCGCAGGTCCACAGGCCCAAGGCGCATGGGGAACAATGCGCCGCACAGTTGCTCCAGGATCTGCCGCATTGCTTCGCGCGACGGCAACTCGCGCCCGCCCTGCTCGCCAATGCTGCGGCCATTGCGGGTGCGCCATTGCTCACGGGCGCCGCGCAGGCCGCTAACGATGTTGTGCAACTGCCAGTGCGCGGATGAAGGTTGTTCGCTCACGGTTTTCTCCTGCCGTATAGGCCATCTGGTTTTTCGCCAGGCCCGCGAAAGGGCCGGGCCTGCCTACATGCGATCCACTCTACGGCAAATCCGCCCCTTGGAAAAAACAACGCTTTATTCCATCCTGCGCTAAGTCAGGCATAAGCCGCGATGACGTAGCGAGCATCCTCGCCTACCCTCAAAGCAGCCAGCACCTGGCACAAATAAAAAATGGAATAACAAAATAATCTTTTATTATTTCCTGGCCTAAGCAGCCAACTCTATAGTCGCCACCTCACTACTTACACAACAAGCGCGGGGCTCTGACATGTCGAAATTCGCCAAACCGCTACTCAACGCCAGTCTGGCCATCCTGCTGGGTGCCGGCCTGCTCAGCCAGGCGTTCGCCGGCGAGCAGTTGAAGACCATCCAGGAAAAAGGCGTGATCAACGTCGGCCTCGAAGGCACCTACCCACCGTTCAGCTTCCAGGACGAGAACGGCAAGCTGGCCGGCTTCGAGGTGGAGCTTTCGGAACTGCTGGCCAAGGAGCTGGGGGTCAAGGCCAAGATCCAGCCGACCAAGTGGGACGGCATCCTTGCCGCGCTGGAATCCAAGCGCCTGGACGTGGTGGTCAATCAGGTGACCATCTCCGAAGAGCGCAAGAAGAAATACGATTTCTCTGAGCCCTACACCGTTTCGGGTATCCAGGCCCTGATCCTGAAGAAGAAAGCCGAGCAGCTGAACATCAAGTCGGCGCAAGACCTGGCCGGCAAGAAAGTCGGCGTGGGCCTGGGCACCAACTACGAACAGTGGGTCAAGCAGGACGTCCCGAAAGCCGAAGTGCGCACTTATGAAGACGACCCGAGCAAGTTCGCCGACCTGCGCAACGGCCGTATCGACGCCATCCTGATCGACCGCCTGGCCGCGCTGGAATACGCGCAAAAAGCCAAAGACACAGAACTGGCCGGCGATGCCTTCTCGCGCCTGGAAAGCGGCGTGGCCCTGCGCAAGGGCGAGCCTGAACTGCTGGCAGCCATCAACAAGGCCATCGACAAGCTCAAGGCTGACGGCACGCTGGCCAAGCTGTCCGAAAAATACTTCGGTGCCGATGTCACCAAATGATTGCTGAAAGCCTGCAACTCGTTGTCGACTCCGCGCCCTTCCTGCTGAAGGGCGCGGGTTATACAGTGCTGCTCAGTGTTGGCGGCATGTTCTTCGGCCTGCTGCTGGGCTTTGCCCTGGCGCTGATGCGGCTGTCGAAGATCTTGCCACTGAACTGGCTGGCGCGGATCTACGTGTCGTTCTTCCGCGGCACGCCGCTGCTGGTGCAACTGTTCGTGATCTATTTCGGCATGCCGCAGATCGGCATCGAACTCGACCCCATCCCGGCTTCGCTGATCGGCCTGTCGCTGAACATGGCGGCCTACATCTGCGAAATCCTGCGTGCGGCGATCTCCTCGATCGACCGCGGCCAGTGGGAAGCCGCCGCCAGTATCGGCATGACCCGCGTCCAGGCCATGCGCCGGGCGATCCTGCCCCAAGCCTTGCGCACCGCCCTGCCCCCGCTGGGCAACAGCTTCATCTCGCTGGTCAAGGACACCGCGCTGGCGGCGACCATCCAGGTGCCCGAGCTGTTCCGCCAGGCGCAGCTGATTACCGCACGCACCTTCGAAGTGTTCACCATGTACGTGGCGGTCGCGGTCATCTACTGGGTGCTGTGCAGCATCCTTGCGCACTTCCAGAACCGCATGGAAGCGCGGGTCAACCAGCATGACCAGGAGCAATGAGCATGATTGAAGTCAAAGGCCTGACCAAGCGGTTCAAGGGCCAGACCGTGCTCAACGGCATCGACCTGACCGTGCAGCCCGGCGAAGTGGTGGCCATCATCGGCCCCAGCGGCTCGGGCAAGACTACCTTCCTGCGCTGCCTGAACCTGCTGGAAACCCCCGACGCCGGGCAGATCAAGATCGGCGCCATCAGCATCGATGCCAACCGCCCGCTGGGTGGCCAGCAGAGTGCGATACGCCGCTTGCGCCAGCAGGCCGGGTTCGTGTTCCAGAGCTTCAACCTGTTCCCCCATCGCACCGCCCTGGAGAACGTGATCGAGGGGCCGGTGATCGTCAAGAAGACGCCCCGCGAGCAAGCCGTCGAGTTAGGTCGGCGCCTGCTGGCCAAGGTCGGCCTGGCGGGCAAGGAAGACGCCTACCCACGGCGCCTGTCCGGCGGGCAGCAGCAACGGGTGGCCATCGCCCGCGCCCTGGCCATGGAGCCGGAGGTGATCCTGTTCGACGAACCCACCTCGGCACTGGACCCGGAGTTGGTGGGTGAGGTGCTGGCGACCATCCGCGGCCTGGCCGAAGAGAAACGCACCATGATCATCGTCACCCACGAGATGAGCTTTGCCCGCGACGTGGCGAACCGGGTGATCTTCTTCGACAAGGGCGTGATCGTGGAACAGGGCGAGGCCAAGGCAGTGTTTGCGGCGCCGAAGGAAGAGCGTACCCGCCAGTTCCTGCGCAAGTTCCTCGGCACCGCTGCCTCCGAATAATCACGCACAGACGCAGATCCCTGTAGGAGCGGCCTTGTGCCGCGAAGGGGCTGCGCAGCGGCCCCAGTTTTCAGCATCACCGCTGGCCGGGGCTGCTGCGCAGCCCTTTCGCGGCACAAGGCCGCTCCTACACCGATCGCGCCTGCCTGAAACAGCTACTCTCCCCCTTCCATCTATACATATTCCAAAGAGTTAGTTCATAAACTTTTTATAAAGCATTAGGGTATATGAACCGGACCACCGGACCAGCACACTTTTGTCGCGACCAGCTGTAGCGACACAACTTTTTTGTGAGGTCAGGAATGGTCAGGATCACAATCACCCCAGTGCGTATCGCCAGGGCATTGAGTGCAGCCAAGGAGCGGTACTGATGTCCAGCCAGCCAAATACCCAATTCCATAGCGATCTAGACAGCTCGCCCCTGCTGCTGCCGGCCAAGGTACTGCGCAACGACGCCGAAGCCTTGCAAGCGGCCCGCGAACTGGCCGAGGTTGCCCGCGAGCAAGCCGCCCGCCGCGACCAGCAACGCAAACTGCCGTGGGCGGAGATCGAGCTGTTCACCCGCAGTGGCCTGGGCAGCATCAGCGTACCCAAGGCCCACGGCGGCCCCGACGTGTCGTTCGAAACCGTAGCCGAAGTGTTCCGCCTGATCAGCGCCGCCGACCCGGCGCTGGGGCAGATCCCGCAGAACCAGTTCGGCATGCTGCAACTGATTCGCCTGACGGCCACCGAGGCGCAACAGGCGCTGATCTTCCGCAGCGTGCTCGACGGTTGGCGCATCGGCAATGCCGGCCCCGAACGCGGCACCAAGGACACGCTCACCCTCAAGGCCCGGATCACCCGCACGGGTGATAGCTATCGCATCAGCGGCGAAAAGTTCTATTCCACCGGTGCGCTGTTCGCCCACTGGGTAGCAGTGAAGGCACTGGATGACGAAGGCCGCCAGCGCCTGGCGTTCGTGCGCCGGGGCACTCCGGGGCTGCGCATCGTCGATGACTGGTCCGGGTTCGGCCAGCGCACCACCGCCAGCGGCACTGTGCTGCTGGACCAGGTGCCGGTAGACGCGGAGCTGGTGATCGATAACTGGCGCCAGCGCGACATCCCCAACATCCAGGGCGCAGCCTCGCAGCTGATTCAGGCGGCGATCGACGCCGGCATTGCCGAAGCGGCAATCGATGATGCGATCACCTTCGTGCGTGAAAAGTCCCGCCCGTGGATTGAAGCCAACGTGGACCGCGCCAGCGACGACCCTTATGTGATCGCCGACATCGGCAGGCTGAAGCTTGAGCTGCACGCCGCCGAAGCGCTGCTGCGCAGGGCCGCGCGGGTACTCGACGAGGTCAATGCTGCGCCCATCGATGCAGCCAGCGCGGCCCGGGCCTCGATTGCGGTAGCCGAGGCCAAGGTGCTGACCACCGAAATCTCCCTGCAGGCCAGCGAGAAGCTGTTCGAGCTGGCCGGCAGCCGCGCCACCCTTGCCGAGTTCAACCTGGACCGCCACTGGCGCAATGCCCGGGTGCACACCCTGCACGACCCGGTGCGCTGGAAGTACCACGCGGTGGGCGCGTACCACCTCAACGGCACCCTGCCTGCGCGGCATTCCTGGATCTGATTTTTAGGCCCTTGGGGCTGCCCTGCAGCCCTTTCGCGGCACAAGGCCGCTCCTACAAAGCCCTGTGCGCCCCCTTGTAGGAGCGGCCTTGTGCCGCGAAAGGGCCGCAACGCGGCCCCAATGGCCCCGGAGAAACAACATGACTACAAAAATCATCACCAGCGACACCGAAGCCCTGAATGTCGCCGAAGACATCGCCCAGCAACTGCGCCGCGACAGCGCCCTGCGCGACCGTGAGCGCCGCCTGCCCCACGCCGAACTCGAGCTGTTCACCCGCTCCGGCCTGTGGGCCATCAGCGTGCCCAAGGCCTTTGGCGGCGCCGGCGTGTCCAACGTCACCCTGGCCAAGGTCATCGCCCGTATCGCCCAGGCCGACGGCTCGCTGGGGCAAATCCCGCAAAACCATTTCTACGGCCTGGAAGTGCTGCGGGTAAACGGCAGCCCCGAACAGCAACAGCGCCTGTACGCCGAAGTACTCGCCGGCCGCCGCTTCGGCAATGCCCTGGCCGAGCTGGGCACCAAGACCGCCAACGAACGCACCACCCGCCTGAGCCGAGACGGCGAGGGCTTTCGCATCAACGGCCGCAAGTTCTATTCCACCGGCGCCATCTACGCCCAGCGCATTCCTACCTCGGTCGTCGATGAGCAAGGCGTGCAGCAGCTGGCCTTCGTCCCGGCCGACAGCAAGGGCTTGCAGGTGATCGACGACTGGAGCGGCTTCGGCCAGCGCACCACCGGCAGCGGTTCGGTGGTGTTCGACAACGTGTATGTCAGCGCCGCCGACGTTGTGCCGTTCCAAAGCGCTTTCGAGCGCCCCACCCCGGTCGGGCCGCTGGCGCAGATCCTCCATGCAGCCATCGACACCGGCATCGCCCGCGCCGCCTATGAAGACGCCCTGCACTTCGTGCGCACCCGCAGCCGCCCGTGGGTCGACTCCGGCCTGGACAAGGCCACGGATGACCCGCTGACGCTGAAGAGCTTCGGTCACTTGGCGATCCGCCTGCATGCCGCTGAAGCCCTGCTGGAGCGCGCCGGCGAATACCTCGACCGCGCCCGCGACGACAGCACTGCCGACAACGTTGCCGCCGCCTCCATTGCCGTGGCCGAAGCACGGGCCATCAGCACCGAGATTTCCCTGGCCGCCGGCACCGCCCTGTTCGAACTGGGTGGCAGCCAGGCCACCCTGGCCGAGCACAACCTCGACCGCCACTGGCGCAACGCCCGCGTGCACACCCTGCACGACCCGGTGCGCTGGAAGTATCACGCCATCGGCAACTACTACCTCAACGATGCCAACCCACCACGCCGGGGGACCATCTGATGGCCAAGCAGATTCTGCTCAATGCCTTCAACATGAACTGCATCGGGCACATCAACCACGGCCTGTGGACCCACCCACGGGACACCTCGACCCAGTACAAGTCCCTGGAGTACTGGACCAACCTGGCGCGCCTGCTGGAGCGCGGCCTGTTCGACGGGCTGTTCATCGCCGACATCGTCGGCACCTACGACATCTACGGCCAGTCGCTGGACGTCACCCTCAAGGAGTCGATCCAGCTGCCGGTCAACGACCCACTGCTGCTGGTTTCGGCCATGGCTGCGGTCACCCGCCACCTGGGTTTCGGCCTTACCGCCAACCTCACCTACGAGGCGCCGTACCTGTTCGCCCGGCGCCTTTCCACCCTCGACCACCTGAGCAATGGCCGGGTGGGCTGGAACATCGTCACCGGCTACCTCGACAGCGCCGCCCGCGCCATGGGCCTTGAGCAGCAGCCCGAGCACGACCGCCGCTACGACCAGGCCGACGAATACCTGCAAGTGCTTTACAAGCTGCTGGAAGGCAGCTGGGCCGACGACGCCGTGGTCGCCGACCGCGAACAGCGTGTGTATGCCCAGCCCGACAAGGTGCGCAAGGTCAGCCACCACGGCGAGTTCTACAACGTCGAGGGCTATCACCTGAGCGAACCCTCGCCGCAACGCACCCCGGTACTGTTCCAGGCCGGCAGCTCGCAGCGTGGCCTGGCGTTTGCCGGCAACCATGCCGAATGCGTGTTCATCAGCGGCCAAAACAAGGCCGCCACCCGCGCCCAGGTCGACAAGGTACGCGCTGCCGCCCAGGCCGCCGGGCGCGACCCACAAGCGGTCAAGGTGTTCATGGGCATCACGGTGATCGTCGCCGCCACCGAGCAAGCGGCCCAGGCCAAGCATGCCGAGTACCTGCGCCATGCAAGCCCCGAGGCCGGCGTCGCGCACTTCGCCGCATCCACCGGCATCGACTTTGCGGCCTACGGGCTCGACGAGCCGATTGGCTTCAGCCAGGGCAATGCCATCCAGTCCGCCACGCGCCAGTTGCAGGACAACGCCTGGACCCGCCGTCGCCTGCTTGAACAGCACGCCCTGGGTGGCCGCTACGTAACCCTGGTCGGCTCACCGGAACAGGTGGCCGAACAGTTGATCGCCTGGATCGACGAAACCGGGCTGGACGGTTTCAACCTGACCCGCACCGTCACCCCGGAAAGCTTCGAGGACTTCATCGACCTGGTCATCCCGCAGTTGCAACAGCGTGGCCGCTACAAGACCGCCTACGCCAAAGGCACCCTGCGCGAAAAGCTGTTCCAGACTGACCACCCGCACCTGCCCGCCGATCACCCGGGCTCGACCTACCGCTTTACCCCAACCCCTGCCCCGACTGGAGCCCTGCACCATGCTTGAGAAACTGTTCCGGCCCGTCGCGGCCATTGCCCTCACCCTGGGCCTGTCCGCCAGCGTCCTGGCTGCCGAACCGCTGAAGATCGGCACCACCTCGGCCTTTGCCATTCCGCTGGAAGCCGCCGTGGAAGAAGCGCACAAGCAAGGCCTGGAAGTGAAGCTGATCGAATTCAGCGACTGGATTGCGCCCAATGTCAGCCTCAACAGCGGCGACATCGACGTGAACTACTTCCAGCACATCCCGTTTCTGGAAAACGCCAAGGCTGCTGCGGGCTTCAACCTGGTGCCTTACGCCTCGGGCATCATCAACAACGTTGGCCTGTACTCGAAAAAGTACAAAAGCTTCGCCGACCTGCCAGAAGGCGCCAGCGTGGCCATCGCCAACGACCCGATCAACAGCGGCCGCGGCCTGCAACTGCTGGCCAAGGCCGGGCTGATCACCCTGAAGCCAGGCGTTGGCTACAAGGCCACCGAAGACGACATCGTCGCCAACCCGAAAAAGCTGAAAATCCTTCAGGTCGAGGCGGTTCAGCTGGTGCGCGCCTACGACGACGCAGACCTGGTGCAGGGCTACCCGGCCTACATCCGCCTGGCCAACACCTTCGATGCCACCTCGGCATTGCTGTTCGACGGCCTGGAAAACAAGGAATACGTAATCCAGTTCGTCATCCGCCCGCAAAGCAAGGACGACCCACGGCTGGCCAGGTTCGTCGACATCTACCAGCACTCGCCGGTGGTGCGCGCAGCATTGGACAAAGCCCACGGCAAGCTCTACCAAGCCGGCTGGGAAGGCTGACATGAGCCAGGCCAGCGCGCTCAGGGCGCCTACACCACAACCATTGCCGCCAACGGTCAAGGAACAGGCCCTGCGCCCGGAGGTCAACGACGCCCATGTGCGCTTCATCGGCCTGGGCAAGACCTACCCTGGCCAGACGCAACCGGCCTTGCAAGGCATCGACCTGAACATCCGCCATGGCGAGATCTTCGGCATCATCGGCCGCAGCGGTGCCGGCAAATCTTCACTGCTGCGCACCATCAACCGCCTGGAGCAACCCAGCCAGGGCCGGGTACTGATCGACCAGGTGGACATCGCACCTTTCGACGAGGACCACCTGGTGGCCCTGCGCCGGCGCATCGGCATGATCTTCCAGCACTTCAACCTGATGTCGGCCAAGACCGTGTGGCAGAACGTCGAGCTGCCGTTGAAAGTGGCCGGCGTGGCCAAGGCCGAGCGCCAGCGCAAGGTGCGCGAGCTGCTGGAGCTGGTCGGTTTGCAGGAAAAGCACCACGTGTACCCGGCGCAGCTTTCCGGTGGGCAGAAACAGCGCGTCGGCATTGCCCGGGCGCTGGTGCACGACCCCGAGATTCTGCTGTGCGACGAGGCTACCTCGGCGCTGGACCCGGAAACCACCGCTTCGATCCTTGAGTTGCTGCGCGACATCAACCAGCGCCTGGGCCTGACCATCGTGCTGATCACCCACGAAATGGCGGTGATCCGCGATATCTGCCACCGGGTGGTCGTGCTGGAGCGCGGCGAAGTGGTCGAGCAGGGCGAAGTCTGGCGGGTGTTCGGCGCTCCACGCCATGAGGTCACCCGCACCCTGCTTGCACCGTTGCAGGCCAGGTTGCCTGCCGCGCTGCAAGCCAGCTTGCGGGCCAGCCCGGTTAGCCGCGACAGCGCTTTGGTACTGAAACTGACCCTGCTCGGCGAACCCGAGCTGTCTGCTTTGTTCAACGACCTGGGCGGAAGCGTGCGCCTGCTGCAGGGCGGCGTGGAAACCATCGGCGAGCATGCCTTGGGGCAACTGATCCTGTCGGTGCAACACTCGCCGCATGACACCCACCAACTGCTGGAACGTGCCCGCCGCTGGGCCGAGGACGTGGAGGTACTGGGCCATGTGGTTTGATCGCCTGCTGGAAGGCTTGCTCGATACCTTGCTGATGGTCGGCGTGTCGTCACTGGTTGCCCTGGTGGTGGGGGTGCCGATGGCGGTGCTGCTGGTCACCAGCGACAAGGGCGGAATATTCGAAGCACCGCTGCTGAACCGGGTGCTGGGCGCCTTCGTCAACCTGTTCCGCTCAATCCCGTTCCTGATCCTGATGGTCGCGCTGATCCCCTTCACCCGCCTGGTGGTAGGCACCACCTACGGCGTGTGGGCGGCGGTGGTGCCGCTGACCATTGCCGCCACGCCGTTCTTTGCGCGGATTGCCGAGGTAAGCCTGCGCGAAGTCGACCATGGTTTGGTGGAAGCCGCACAGGCCATGGGCTGCCGGCGCTGGCACATCGTCTGGCATGTGCTGTTGCCCGAGGCGCTGCCGGGCATCGTCGGGGGTTTCACCATTACCCTGGTGACCCTGATCAACTCCTCGGCCATGGCCGGTGCAATCGGTGCCGGGGGCCTGGGCGACATTGCCTACCGGTATGGCTACCAGCGCTTTGACAGCCAGATCATGCTGACCGTGATTGCCATGCTGGTGGCTCTGGTGGCGTTGATCCAGCTGGGTGGGGACCGCCTGGCGAAAGGCTTGAACAAGCGTTAAATGCCGGGGGCTGCTTTGCAGCCCTTTCGCGACACAAGGCCGCTCCTACAGGCGACCGCATCCCCCTGTAGGAGCGGCCTTGTGTCGCGAAAGGGCCGCAAAGCGGCCCCTGGGTCTCAATCCCAACGCAGATCCGCAGCCGGCACCGGCCGCCCGAACCAGTACCCCTGCCCCAGCTGGCACTGCTCCTGCAGCAGGAAGCTGGCCTGCTCCGCCTGCTCGATGCCCTCGGCATGCACCTGCATGCCCATGCTGCGTGCCAGGGCGATGATTACCCGCACGATCGCGATATCATCCTCATCCAGAGGCAACCCGGCAACGAAGCCCTGGTCGATCTTCAGCTTCTGCACCGGCAAACGCTTGAGCCGCAGCAACGACGAATACCCGGTGCCAAAGTCATCGATGGCCAGGGTCACCCCCAGCTCGCGTAGACGATGCAGTTGCTCCAGCGCCACTTCCGGGTCTTCCATCACCGCGCTTTCGGTCACTTCCAATTCCAGCAGGGCCGGAGCCAGGCCAGTCTCGTGCAGCACCTCGGCCACCTGCCGGTACAGTTCGTGCTGGCCAAACAGGCGGCTGGAGATGTTCACTGCCACAAACGCCAGCTGCCGCCCTTCGGCCTGCCACTGCACCATTTGTCGACAGGCCTGGCGCAGCACCCAGGTGTCGATTTCGGCAATCAGCCCGGTGCGCTCGGCAATCGGGATGAACTCGCCCGGCGGCACCAGGCCGCGCTGGGGGTGCTGCCAGCGCACCAGGGTCTCGACCCCAACCTGCCGGCCTGTCGCCAGGTCATGTACCGGCTGGAAGTACGCCCGCAGCTCATCCTGCTCCAGTGCCCGGCGCAGCTCACCGGCGGTCTCGACCCGGTGCTGGGCGTGAGCGGTCAGCTCTTCGGTGTACAGCGCATAGCAGGCACGCCCGTTGCTTTTGGCCTTGTACAACGCCGCATCGGCATTACGCAGCAACTGCTCGGCGCTCAAGGCGTCGCTGGGGAACAGGCTGATACCGACGCTGGCACTGATGAACAGGCGATTGTCCTCGAACAGGAACGGCTCGCGCATGCGTTCGATAATGCACTGCGCCAGCTTGCCCGCCTGGCCGACCTGCTGGCAGTTCTCGGCCAGCACACCGAACTCGTCGCCACCCAGGCGTGCCAGGGTCACGCCATTGCCCAGCACCTCGCCCAGGCGCTCGCCCACCAGCTTCAGCAACTGGTCACCGATGGTGTGGCCCAGGCCGTCGTTGATACTCTGGAAATGGTCCAGGTCCAGCAGCAGCAGGGCACAACCGCGCTTGTTGGCCTGGGCGGCCGCCAGGGCCTGCTCGACCCGGTCGGTGAACAGCAGGCGGTTGGGCAGGCCGGTCAGCGGGTCGTGGTGCGCCAGGTAGGCCAGCTCCTGTTCCGAATGCTTGATCGCACTGATGTCACTGAACACTGCTACGTAATGGCTCAGCTCACCGTCGTCATCGCGGATGGCGCAGATGGTCTGCCATTGCGGGTAGATTTCGCCGCTTTTGCGCCGGTTCCAGATTTCGCCGCTCCACTCACCCTTCGCGGCCAGGGTGGCAAAGATCTGCTGGTAGAACGCCTGGCCATGGCGGCCCGATTTGAACTTGCTCGGGCGCTGGCCGATCACCTCGTCCTGCTGGTAGCCGGTGATGCGCATGAAGGCGCGGTTGACGTGCACGATCAGGCCCTGGCGGTCGGTGACCAGCACCCCTTCGAGGGTGCTGTCGAACACTGCAGCAGCCATGCGCAGCCGCTCGCGGTCCTCGCCACGCAAGCGTGCTCCAACGCCGATGAAGTTCAACAGCCTTACACGCGAAACATAGATCAGCACGGCGCTGAACAGCACCCACAGCACCACATTGATCTGCCGCCCCACGGTCAGTGCCAGGGGGTCGTCAGTCATGCCGTGCAGCATCACCTCGGCCAGCGCCAGCCAGAGGATCGAGAGCACCACATACAGCGCAGCCATGCGCAAGGCGTCGCGAACGGAAACAGACATGTCGGGTGGGATTGGCCATCTGAAAGGAAGGGCGATTATAAAGGTTCTGGCGCCCTATGGGGGCGGGTGCGCCCGCTCCCACATCGATCGCGTGAAACATCGCGTGGTCAGCTTTGACTGGTTTTATTTCCCCGCCAAGGGATAATCAGCCCTTCCCCCCGCATTTCGAGGGTATTTACACCTATGTGGTACAACGGCCTGCTCGACTTGTCGGCCTGGCAACTGGTCGGCATCACGCTGCTGATGACCCACGTGACCATTGTCAGCGTCACGGTCTACCTGCATCGCTACTCCGCGCACCGGGCCCTGGAGCTCAACGGCGCGCTCAAGCACTTCTTCCGCTTCTGGCTGTGGCTGACCACGGCGCAGAACACCCGCGAATGGACCGCCATCCACCGCAAGCACCACGCCAAGTGCGAAACCCCCGACGACCCGCACAGCCCGGTGCACAAGGGCCTGGGAACGGTGCTGCGCAAGGGCGCCGAGCTCTACCGCGAAGAGGCACGCAACCCCGAAACCCTGCGCATCTACGGCAAGAACTGCCCGGATGACTGGATCGAGCGCAACCTATACTCCCGCTACAAGCTGGGTGGCATCGCCTTGATGGCCGTGATCGACCTGCTGCTGTTTGGCACCATCGGCATCACCATCTGGGCGGTGCAGATGATGTGGATCCCGTTCTGGGCTGCCGGCGTGGTCAATGGCCTGGGCCACGCCCTCGGCTATCGCAACTTCGAATGCCGCGACGCTGCCACCAATCTGGTGCCGTGGGGCATCGTCATCGGCGGCGAAGAGCTGCACAACAACCATCACACCTACCCCAACTCGGCCAAGCTTTCAGTCAAGCGCTGGGAGTTCGACATGGGCTGGGCCTGGATACGCCTGTTCTGCCTGTTGCGCCTGGCCAAGGTGCAGCGCGTGGCGCCGATTGCCCATCGTGTGGCGGGCAAGGCCAGCCTGGACATGGACACTGCCATGGCCATCCTCAACAACCGCTTCCAGATCATGGCCCAGTACCGCAAGCTGGTGATCGGCCCGCTGGTGAAACAGGAACTGGCCCGCGTCGATGCGTCGGTGCGTCACCACTTCCGCCGTGCCAAACGCCTGCTGTCGCGAGAAACCAGCTTGCTGGAAGACCGCCACCATGTGCGTATCGAGTCCATGCTTGCCCATAGCCAGGCGCTGAAGACCATTTACGAAAAGCGCCTGGCGCTGCAGCAGATCTGGGCGCGCACCAGCGCCAACGGCCACGACATGCTGTCTGCCATGAAGGACTGGATACACGAGGCCGAAACCAGCGGCATCCACGCCCTGCGCGACTTCGCGGCGCAGCTCAAGACCTACTCCCTGCGCCCCACCGGCGCCTGACCGCCGTTGATCGGCACGCCCCATTGCGGTGCGTGCCGTTCGGAACTTACCCCCTCCGTCTCCACTCAAATTCGGCACATCGCCCGCGTGGCGGGCCGGATGCTGGCCGCACGCTTTCATGTCGAGACCCGCTTCGTGCACATGGCCAAGAACATTCCTACAACATTGCCCGGCACCTCACCTCCCGAAGCCGCCCAGACTTTACTGGCGCTACTCCACGCCCAAGGCGAGGTTGCCCGCCTGAGTGAGCGCGACCAGTTGTTCAGCTCTTTGCTGGACAGCGTCAATGCGGTGCTGTGGGCTTTCGACTGGGAAACCCGTCAGGTGCTGTATGTAAGCCCCGCCTACGAGCGCATCTTTGGCCGCCCAGCCAGCCTGGTGCTGGCCGACTACAACGAATGGCGTGACAGCATCTACCCCGACGACCTGGAGTTTGCCGAGCGCAGCCTGGCCCAGGTGCTGATCAAGGGCTCGGTGGAAGACCGCGAATACCGCATCCTGAATGCGGACGGGCAACTGCGCTGGCTGAGCGACAAGTGCTACATCAACCAGCAACATGAGGGCGACCGGGTAATCATTGTCGGTATCGCCGAAGACATCACCGAGAAGAAGCAGCTTGAAGGCGAATTGCAGCGCCTGGCCACCACTGATGTGCTGACCCAGAGCAGCAACCGCAGGCACTTCTTCGAATGCGCCCAGCAGGCCTTCGACAGCGCTCGCGAAGACGGTACGCCGCTGGCCTTTCTGCTGCTGGACATCGACGACTTCAAACGCATCAACGACAGCTATGGCCACCAGGAAGGCGACCAGGTGCTGCAACACATCGCCGATAGCGGCAAGGCCGTGCTACGCCGTGGCGACCTGTTCGGCCGCATTGGCGGCGAGGAGTTTGCGGCGGTATTCCCCGGTTGCAATACGCAGGTGGCAGAGCAGATTGCCGAACGCTTGCAGCGGCAGATTCAGCGTTTGAGCTTCAACCATGGCGAGCAGACGTACGGGGTGACCGTGAGCCAGGGGCTGACCGGGCTGACCGAAGAAGATGTGGCCCTGGACAGCCTGTATGCCCGGGCCGATGCGGCGATGTACCAAGCCAAGCGGCAAGGCAAGAACCAGATAGTCCGCGGCTGACGGCCTTACCCACAACTCAAAGGCCGCTCCCACAAAGCCGGCGTTTCAGCCTGAAGTCGCGTCCTCAGGCGGTTTTGTCTCCGGGTTATCCACCTTGCGCAGCCGGTTCAGCTCCGGCAGGCCAAGCTTGAGCAAGCGCGCGGTCTTGCCGCTGGCCACTTTCTCCAGCCCCTGCTCGGCCGGCAGCCGCGACAACTGCCCGGCCAGGTTCATCGCCAGAATCTCCCGCGAATACACGCCACCGCCCAGCTGGTAGATCGCCGCGATCAACTCGCGCAATGCCAGCGGCAAGCGCCAGCGCGTGCGTAGCGCCGAACCGAACGCCGCACCAAACTCATCCAGCGATTGCTGCACGTTGCGTTCGTCCAGCTCGCCACCGGCCAACCGCCACTCTTGCAGGCAACGCAATACCGCCAGATCACCCAGGCAGTGCAGCAACCCCGCGCAGTAGCAGCGCCCTTCGTCCAGCTCGAGCATGCGCGCCAAGGTACGGCCATATTCGGCCGTATGCAGGGAAAGGTCCCAGTAGCCGGCGGCGTGCTGCGCCAGCAACGGGTCGCTGAGCCGAGCGCTGCGTTTGAGGGTCATGCCCAGAATCAGGTTCATGCTCTGGGTACTGCCAAGCTTGTTCAGGGCCTGCAGCAACGTTTGCACCGGTGCTTCACGGTGCAGCGCGGCGCTGTTGGCAGCCGCGATCAACACAGCGGTAACCTGAGGGTCGCTACGCACTTCCTCTTCGAGCACCTTCAGGTTCAGGCCCTGAGGGTTGAGCGCCCGCTTGATCGCCACCTGCACATCGGCCAACAGCGGGCCGCCATCGGCGGTAGCACGGCGCTGTTCAAGGTAGGCGGACAAGCTGGCACCTGCCTGCAAGGCTGGCACCGGGCAGGCGATTTCTTCTCCAACGGCCAGCAGCAGCTCTTCCAGGCGCTTGCGCAGATTGTCCAGGTTCAGTGGTTTGCTCAGGTAGGCGGTAGGGTGCAGGGGCAACACCTCGTGCACACTGGCGCTGTCGCTGCGGTTGCTCATGAGGATGAACGGCAACCCCGACCCTTTGGCGCGCACCTTGCGCAACAGGTCCAGGCCATCGACACCCGCCAGCTCGCGGGCGGCGATAATCAGGTCAGGCTTGCTGGACAGTGCGCTGAGTGCCTGGGACCCATCGGCGCATACTTGCAGGCGGGCATCGCAGCGCACGCTGAGCAGCATCTCGCTGAGCATGTCACGCACCCAAGGGTCGCCTTCGACAATCAGTACGCTGGGTGGGGTGGGGTCTACAGCGCTCATCGCCAACTACTCCTGAATAGCCTGACACACAGTCCGTCGCAGCTTCCAAAGCAAATCCTCCGCTAACCATAGCGCCACATGGCTTTTCTGGGCACAAAAAAAACCCGCCGAAGCGGGTTTTTTCAGAAGCGCGTCACATCAAGCGAGTTCAGCGAAGCACTCTTCGATGATGGCCAGGCCTTTGTCCAGCAGTGCGTCTTCGGCAGTCAGCGGTACCAGAATACGCAGAACGTTGCCGTAGGTGCCGCAGGACAGCAGGATCAGACCCTTGTCGCGTGCCTTGGCAACAACCTGGCCAACAGCAGCAGCGTTCGGGGTGTGAGTGCCTTTCTCGAAGACTTCAACAGCAATCATCGAGCCCAGACCACGGACGTCGCCGATGATCGGGTGCTTCTTCTGGATTTCGCGCAGGCCAGTGGTCAGGCGCTCACCTACAGCCTTGCTGCGGTCCAGCAGTTTCTCTTCTTCGAACACTTCGATCACGGCCAGGGCCGCGGCGCAAGCGATCGGCGAACCGGCGTAGGTACCGCCCAGGCCGCCTGGGGCGATGGCGTCCATGTATTCGGCCTTGCCGCACACACCGGCCAGCGGGAAGCCGCCAGCGATGGATTTGGCGAAGGTGGTCAGGTCAGGCGCAACGCCCATCTGTTCCATGGCGAAGAAGGTACCGGTACGGCCAGCGCCAGTCTGTACTTCGTCGGCGATCAGCAGGATGCCGTGCTGGTCGCACAGGGCGCGCAGGCGCTTCATCAGCTCTTTCGGCGCTGGCAGGAAGCCGCCTTCGCCTTGTACCGGCTCGAGGATGATCGCGGCGATGTCTTTCGGCTCGGCGTCGTTCTTGAAGATACGCTCAACCGAAGCAATGGCTTCGTCAACGCTCACACCGTGCAGCTCGTTCGGGAACAGCGCGCGGAACACGCCGCCTGGCATCAGGCCCATGCCAGCGGAGTACGGCACGACCTTGCCGGTCAAGCCCAGGGTCATCATGGTACGGCCGTGGTAAGCGCCGGTGAAGGCGATGACGCCAGCACGGCCAGTAGCGGCACGGGCGATCTTGACGGCGTTTTCAACGGCTTCGGAGCCGGTGGTGACCAGCAGGGTCTTCTTGTCGAAGTCGCCTGGTACCAGCTTGTTGATCTTTTCGCACAGCTCTACGTAGGGTTCGTAGGCCAGCACCTGGAAGCAGGTGTGGCTGACTTTGGTCAGCTGCTCTTGCACGGCTGCAACCACTTTCGGGTGCAGGTGGCCGGTGTTCAGTACTGCGATGCCGCCAGCGAAGTCGATCAGTTCGCGGCCTTCAACGTCGATCACGGTCGAGTTCTTCGCGGTGTCGACGAAGATCGGGTGGATCTGGCCAACGCCACGTGGGACGGCGGCTACACGACGTTGCATCAAGGATTCGTTGGTCTTGCTCATAATGCCCTCATTGCGCCGACAGGAATGGCGCTTTTATTCGGGGGTGGCTGGGAGTGCTCGCGCACAGTATTCGTTGATCGACTGCCGTAAACGCCCTGGCCACCAGGTACTGCGATGTAAAAAAGGCCAGCGAGACGTCGCTCTCGCGCCCCGCTGGCAGAGGTAAAGCCTTTACCGTGCTATCAGACGCTGATGCACAGGTATTTGATTTCGAGGTAGTCCTCGATACCGTATTTGGAACCTTCGCGGCCCAGGCCCGAAGCCTTGATGCCACCGAACGGTGCCACTTCGTTGGAAATCAGGCCGGTGTTGATACCCACCATGCCGTATTCCAGGGCTTCGGCAACACGGAACACACGGCTCATGTCGCGGGCGTAGAAGTACGAAGCCAGGCCGAACTCGGTGTCGTTGGACATGGCGATGACTTCGGCTTCGTCTTTGAAGCGGAACAGCGGCGCCAGTGGGCCGAAGGTTTCTTCCTTGGCGACAGCAGCAGTCTTCGGTACGTCAACCAGGATGGTCGGCTCGAAGAAGTTGCCTTCGATCAGCTTGCCACCGGACAGCACCTTGGCGCCTTTGGAGACGGCGTCTTCGATGTGTTCCTGAACCTTGGCGACAGCTTTACCGTCGATCAGCGGGCCAGTGGTGGTGCCGTCTTCCAGGCCGTTACCGATCTTCAGCTTGGCAACTGCAGCGGCCAGCTTCTGGGCGAACGCGTCGTAGACGCCGTCCTGCACGTAGATACGGTTGGCGCAGACGCAGGTCTGGCCGTTGTTGCGGTACTTGGAGATGATCGCGCCCTCGACCGCCTTGTCCAGGTCGGCGTCGTCGAACACGATGAACGGGGCGTTGCCACCCAGCTCCAGGGAAACCTTCTTGATGTCTTTGGCGCATTCCTGCATCAGCTGGCGACCGATTTCGGTCGAGCCGGTGAAGGACAGCTTGCGTACCAGGGAGTTGCCGGTCAGTTCGCCGCCAACTTCGCCAGCGCTGCCGGTGACGACGCTCAGCACGCCAGCCGGGATACCGGCACGGTGTGCCAGCTCGACCAGGGCCAGGGCGGAGTAAGGGGTTTGCGATGCAGGCTTGAGCACCATGGTGCAGCCAGCGGCCAGGGCCGGGCCGGCTTTACGGGTGATCATGGCGGCCGGGAAGTTCCACGGGGTGATGGCCGCGGTAACGCCGATTGGCTGCTTGATGACGATCAGGCGCTTGTCTGGCTGGTGGCCCGGGATGGTGTCACCGTAGACGCGCTTGGCTTCTTCGGCGAACCACTCGATGAACGAGGCGGCGTAGGCGATTTCGCCCTTGGCTTCGGCCAGTGGCTTGCCTTGTTCGGTGGTCATCAGGCGAGCCAGGTCGTCCTGGTTCTCGATCATCAGTTCGAACCAGCGACGCAGCTTGGCCGAACGCTCTTTGGCGGTCAGTGCACGCCAGGCCGGCAGGGCCTTGTCGGCGGCTTCGATGGCGCGGCGAGTTTCCGCGGTGCCCATCTTCGGCACGGTACCGATGACTTCACCGGTGGCCGGGTTGGTCACCTTGATGGTCTGGCCATTGTCCGCATCCAGCCACTCACCATTGATATAGGCTTGCTGGCGGAACAACTGAGCGTCTTTGAGCTGCATGTCGGCTTCCCGAATTGTTGATTGTTGAAAAGCGCCCAAGGCAGGGCATCGAGCGTTTGAAATCTCAAACGAATGCTAAGCGGCTGCTGGGGTGTTGGACAATAGGCTGTTCGAAAAAAAGAACGAATGGTTGAACAGTCCATCTGAAATCGCCCTGAATACGGCCGGTTCAGGGTAGACGATCAAGCAGAAGGAAATGTGAAAGGGGGAATGGTTGCCGTGAAATTTTCAGCGCCTATGAAAACGAGCGCCGCCCGCGCGGCGCTTCGCAGCGCAAGGCTGCTCCTACATTTGTTTCGGGCCAGTGACGCCTGCACCAACGCGCGCGACCGCCTTGTTTGTTCGACACGATATTGAGGTGAGCACCAAGGGGCCGCGCGCCTCGACCTCAGGAATAATTGGCCCGAAACAAATGTAGGAGCAGCCTTGTGCTGCGAAGCGCCGCGCGGGCGGCGCTCGATGTACGCATCAACACAAAATTTACGTCAGGCCTACCAAGCTCAGAATGCCTTGGCCAGGTCGATCACCAGTGCCCGGTAGCCGACACTGCCCGGCTGACGGCTGTGCACCTTCAGCTCCACCAGCACCTCCTGGGTCCCGCGCCGCACCTCGTTGAGCACGGTGGTGGTCAGTTTCTCGGGGGTAAGGAAGTTCACCGAAGCCGAGTAGATGAACTGGGTGTCGGTCTCTGGCCGGTAGGCCACCACCGAGGTCACCGGGCTGTACCACTCGTCGCCGCGTTCCTTGCCGTACTCCCACACCTGCTCGACGGTGCCCTTGGCTTCGTCGATGCGGTACTCCACCGCCCGGCTGTAGTTGCCGGCAAGCTTGGTCGGCGCAAAGTCGCGCCCCCAGCCATTGTCGAACACGGTCAGCGTGCCTTTGCCAGTCAGCCAGGCGGTGTGCTGGGTCCACGACCAGTCGAAGCTTTCGCTCGCAACCGGTGTCAGCACTTTGTCGCGCAGGCGCTCAGGCCAGCCTTGGGGCGAGGCAAGAATCCACTTCACCTGCTTGTCGCGACCAATCTTCACCACGCCCTGATGCCGTGCTGAAACGATGATGCTGTCGTCATCGGCGTCGTAATCGATGGCATTGACGTGTGCCCAGTTGCGCCCGGTGCCCACACCCGGGGTGTCGCCAAAGGGCAGGTTACCCTCGGCCAGTTCGTTGGCCAGGCGGTCGTCCTGCTTCTGCACCCCTTCGGGCAACTGGATCGCTGCCTTGCCGAGGGTTTCCAGCAAGTCGCCACGGTACGGGTCGAGGATCTGGTTGAGGTCCCAGAAGTCCAGTACATCCCCGGCTTCGCTGACCTCGATGATGTGGTCGCGAATCGAACGCACACGCTTGCCGTCGGGGCGGCGGTAGTCGCTGGTGCCCACCCGCAGCAGGTAGGTGCCGTTGGCGGTTTCGCGGATTTCGTGGGAAAAGTCGGCGAATTTATCGGGCAGGCTGCGCTGCCAGATGCGCCGGCCCAGCAGGTCGTACTTGGAGTAGGTCTGGCCCTGGCCCCAGATCAGCTTGCCGTCGCGGGTCTGCTGGAAGCCCATGGTGCCGCCCAGGCCGTCGCGGCGGTTGGAGTCGTGGATCTGCTCTATATCCAGGTACCAGCGCACATCGCCATTGCTGTCGGCAATCCAGTTGTTGCCCACCTGGTCCCATTCCGCTGCGCCACCCAGGGCATTCCACTTGAAGGCGCGGCCGCCCGGGATGTCACCCTGCAGATGGTTGAACAGGTACAGGCGCTTTTCAAAGCCTGGCGACACCTTGACCGGCTCCACCTCCGGCAGCGCGGCGGTCTGCCTGGCCACCACCGGCAGGCGCACGGCCGGGGCGTAGATCTGGTACTGCTCGCGAATGCGCTCGCCGTCGAGCTTGTAGGTCACCTCGACCTGGTTGACGTAGTCCGGGTACAGCCCGAATACCGGGATGCCGCCGTAGGTCCACAACGAACGGTCAGACACGTCATAGACAATGTCCACACCGCGCTCGCCACGCCCCAGCACACGCACATGCGCATCACTCAGGCTGCGCCCACCGTCGCGGATGATCGCGGTCAGCGGTGCCAGGCGGTACGGGTTGACCACCACGTCGCCGAGCAGCGCTTGGTCGCGCTCCGGGACTTTCGCGGTAAGGCAGGCGCCTTCAGGCAGTGCAGGGGTTTCGGTCTTGGCATTCATGGCAAAGCTCCTTGTGCTCAGAAGTCGTAACGGGCGGTGGCGCCGAAGGTGCGCGGGGTGCCGAGCACGCCGGCATAGCCACCGTTGGCGGAGTTCCACAGGCTGGTGAAGTAGGTTTTGTCGCCGGCGTTTTTCACCCACAGCGACAGGTCGACCACGCCATCGCCCTGGTCCAGGCGCACACCGGCGGAAAGGTTGACCAGCGCATAGCTGGGGATCTGGCCGAAATCAGAATCGTCGATGGTGCCCACGGCCTTCGAGCGGAAGGCGTAGCTGGCAGTGACGTAGGGCTCTACATGGTCGGTGGCCTGCCACTTGTACTGGGTGTTGAGGTTGGCGATGTACTTGGAGGCACCGACCACTTGGTGGCCAGACAGGTCGCAGGTGGCGGTGGCATTGGCCAGGCTCACCTCAGGCGGGCATGGGGCATCCTTGTACTCGGTGTAGCGCACGTCGTTCCACGAGCCGTTGAAGTTGACCGTGAGGCCACGGATCGGCAGCGCCGTGGCTTCGAACTCCAGGCCACGCGAGCGCACGCTGCCGGCATTGGCCAGGTACTGCACGCGGTTGATCTGGTCGTAGACGTTGGCCTGGTAGCCGTGCACCTCGGCCCAGAACAGGTTGCTGTTGAGTTGCAGGCGGCCGCCGAACAGGGTGCTTTTCAGGCCCAGTTCGGCGTTGTTGACCCGCTCGGTACCCACCAGCAGCGAATCGGTGCCCAGCCGTGGCGCGGCGCCGACGGTAAGGTTGACGCCACCCGACTTCTCGCCGTGGGTGAGGGTGGCGTAGCCCAGCAGTTGTTCGTTGAAGCGGTAGCTCAGGCCCAACAGGCCGGAAGGGCTGAAGCTGTACTGGTTGAGGTCGCCCGAATCGTAGGCCCCTATCCGCGCCTGGCGCGCAGTGGCAGCAGCCCCGGTTACTGCAGCACCACCTTCAGGCGCATCGCGGGTCACCCACGCGCTCTTCTCTTCATAGGTACCGCGCACGCCGGCGGTGAAGTCCAAGCGGTCGGTGACATGCCAGGTGCCCTGGGCGAACAGCGCATAGCTGTCGGTATCGATGTGCCCGTCACCAATGGTGTTGACGTTGTTCAGCGCACCGGCCGGGGTGAGGTTCCAGACATCCGCCTGCGGCCCGTAGTAAGTGAAGGATTTGTTGTCCAGGTCCTGCTTGAAGTAATAGGCACCCAGCACGTAGTCGAAGGCGCCACCGGTAGGCGAAGCCAGGCGGATTTCCTGCGAGTACTGCTTGTCGCGTACCGATACCCCGGCGCTGTAGAACACCGGCACGTCCAGGCCATCGTCGTTGCGCGGGGTGAAGTCCCACCAGCGGTAGGCAGTGATCGAAGTCAGGGTGAAATCGTTGGGCAGGGTCCAGTTGGCCTCCACCGAAGTGCCGCCCTGGAACACCGTCACCTGCTGGTCGGCGTCGAAATTGACCTTGCGGTCCTTGCCCGACACCAGCGTCGCGCCCGCCTGGGCGGCCAGGCTTTCGTAGCGGTTGACGCCATTGATGGTCGGCCCGGTGCTGTACAGGCTGAGGATGCCGTTATTGGAGTCTTCTTCGTTGTATTCGCCAATCCAGCGCAGGTTGAATGTTTCGCTGGGCTTGAACAGCAGCTGTGTGCGAAAGCCCTGGCGCTTGCCGCCGTTGAGGTCGTCGCCGTTGTGGATGTTCTTCACATAGCCGTCGTCTTCGGTGCGATAGGCACTGATGCGTCCGGCGAGGGTTTCGCTGATCGGCCCCGAGAAGCTGCCCTGGGTTTGCAGATAGCCGTCTTCGCCAATCGACTGCTGGATGCTGCCTTCGCGGTGGAAGGTGGGCTTGCGCGTGGTGATGTTGAGCACGCCGGCCGTGGTGTTCTTGCCGAACAGCGTGCCCTGCGGGCCGCGCAGCACTTCCAGCTGCTCCACATCCAGCAGGTCGAATACCGCCATGCCCGGGCGGCCGAGGTAAACGTTGTCCAGGTAGATGCCGACGCTGCCTTCCAGGCCATCGCTGGCCGGGTTGTTGCCCAGGCCGCGGATCGAGATGCTCGACTGGCGTGCATGCACGTAGGCGACGTTGGTGCTGGGCACCAGCTGTTGCAAATCCTGCACGCGGTAGATGCGCTGGGTTTCCAGGGTTTCGCTGTCGAGCACGCTGATTGGCGTGGGCACGCTTTGCGCGGTTTCTTCACGGCGGCGGGCATTGACCGTGACGGTGCCGAGCTTGGCTTCCTGCTCTACCGCCGGGGTGGCGCTAACCGGCTCTTCGGCGAAGCTGCCAGAAGACGCCGCCAGCAACACGCCAGCGGCCAAGGGTTGCAAGGTGAAGCGCGACGCGCGCGCAGGCCAACTGGAAAGTCCGGACATGCAAATGCTCCTTGAGGCGTGGGCCCTGGCGAGCATTTCCGTTGGCGGAACCGAATCGCGGTCAGTCGGGCTTATATTCTTTTAAGTGATATAAATATTTGTAATTCATATTTAGTGGAATAAGTAACACCCTTTATAAGGGGACTCACCCTTGTCAGCAATTGCATTTGACCGAAGGTTTTAATGTAGAAAATGCATATCGATCTGCGTCAGCTGCGCCACTACATCGCCCTTGTCGAGCACCGCAGTTTCGTGGCCGCTGCCGCGGCGGTGAACCTGTCGCAATCGGCCTTCAGCCGCAGCATCCAGACCCTGGAGCACAACATCGGCTGCCGCCTGGTGGACCGCGCCAGCAAAGAGCTGGCGCCGACCCGCCAAGGCTTGCTGGTGCTGGAGCATTCGCGGCGGCTGGTGCATGGGGCGCACAACCTGGTCAACGAGATCCACCAGTTCAATGGCGCCACCACCGGGGTGGTGCGCTTTGGCTCCGGCCCTGCGCCAGCCGGCGGCCTGGTGCCGCGCGCGGTGGCGCGCTTCGTGGCCGAGTACCCGGCGGCGCGCACCTGCTTCCAGGTGGACAACTGGCAGGCGCTGAACCGCAAGCTGGTGGCCGAAGAGATCGAGTTCTTTGTCGCCGACACCCGGCAGTTCGAGTCCGACCCGGACTACCAGGTGCACAAGCTGACGCCGCAGCGCTGGCATTTCTGCTGCCGCGCCGGTCACCCCCTTACCGAGCAGGAGGCCGTGCAGGCGCGCGACCTGTTCGACTACCCGATGGCCACCACCTTCCGCCCGCCGAACATCCGCAAGATCCTCAGCGACCTCAGCGGGCGGCAGGACTTCTTGCCAGCGGTGGAGTGCGAGCACGGGTATGCGTTGCTGAATGTGGTGATGCATTCGGACACCATCGGCATTGCCTGCAATGCCAACTTGCGGCCGTATCAACGCGAGGGCGGGTTGGTGCAATTGAAGCTGGCAGACCTGACGCCCGAGCAGGAAGAGGCGTGCCATACCCGCTATGGGGTGGTAAGCCGCGTGGGGTATGGTTTGTCGCCGTTGGCGCAGGGGCTGGTCAGGCAGTTGATTGCCTGTGATACCGAAATGTGAAGGCTTGCGCAGCCTGTGTAGGAGCAGCCTTGTGCTGCGAAGAGGCCGGTGCAGACACCGCAGATTGATGGTGTCAGCTCCGGCCTCTTCGCAGCACAAGGCTGCTCCTACACAGGGTTCTCTGCTGGGCTCAGCCCTTGCGGGTAGTCCGGCTCAATTGCCCATCCACACCCACCGGCACCTCCCCTGCCAAGGTCACACGCCGCACCACACGCGGCTGGGTGCCGTAATCATCCACCGCGTAATGCTGCGTCGCGCGGTTATCCCAGATCGCCACGTCCCCCGCCTGCCAGCGCCAGCGCACGGTATTTTCCAGGCGCGTCACATGCCCTTGCAGCACAGCGAACAGGTGCTGCGAATCCGCCAGCGAATACCCCTTGATGCGCTTCACGAAATGCCCCAGTTGCAGTGCCCGCTCACCACTGATCGGGTGCACACGCACTACCGGGTGCTCGGTTTCGTACACGGTGGAGGTGAACACCTTGCGGTAGCGCTCCAGCTTGGCGGGGTCGACATCCGGCTTGATGCTGGCGTAGTCGTATTCGTTGCTGTGCACCGCCCACAGCTTGTCGGCCAGCTCGCGCAGCGGCTCGGGCAGTTCCTGATAAGCCGCAGCCGTGTTGGCCCAAACGGTATCGCCACCCGAAGCCGGCGCTACCACGCTGCGCAGGATCGAGGCCTTGGGGTAGGCATCGACGAAGGTTACGTCGGTGTGCCAGGAGTTGGCCCGCTGGCCTTCGGCGCCATCGAGTTGCAGCAGGTAGCTGGTGCCATCCACCACCGGTACGGTGGGGTGGGCGACCGGCTCGCCGAGCAATTTGGCAAAGCCTTCCTGTCTCTGGTCATCCAGGTGGGTCTGGTCGCGGAAGAAGATCACCTTGTGCTGTACCAGTGCTGCCTGGATAGCCTCGATGGTGGCGGCATCGAGGTCGGCGGACAGCTGCACACCGCGGATTTCGGCGCCGATACGGCCGGCAACCGGGTGAATGTCGAGTTCGAGGGTTTGTGGCGCGGTGGCCAGGGCGGCATTGCTCATGGTCGTGGTCCTTGCGGTCATTGTCGGTTTTTTGAAGGTTTAGCGGGCGGCCTGCACGGCCTGTTCCTGTTTCAGCGCAGCATCGAGGAAGCGCGGCTCAATCCAGTCGGCTACCTGGAAGCCACGGCGGATCAGGCGTTCCTTGGCCGCCAGGTCTACGCCCTGCTGCAGCTGGCCGACAAAGTCAGCGTCCAGGCGTGGGTCGAAGTAGTGGGCGAGGTCTTCCTTGGCCAGGTCATCGCTGAGGATGCTGCGCGGCCAGTTGGCGTTGCTGGCCACCAGGTCGATGTAGGCCTGGCGGTTGTGTTCATCGCGCAGCCAGGTACTGGCCTGCTCTTGGGCGTTGACCAGGCGCTGGACCAGCTCGGGGTACTTGCGAATGAAATCGCCGGTGCCCAGCAGCACCGCCTGGGTGCTGCCGGCGCCTTCCAGGTCACGCGAATTGACCGGTAGTTCGACCAGCCCGCGCTCTCGCAACGACAGCAGGTTCGACAAACCCCAGGTGGCGTCGATCTGTTTGGCGGCCAGCGCAGCGTTGGCAGCGTTGAAGTCCAGGTTGATCACCTTCAGCTCGCGCTCGGTCAGCCCCTGGCTGGCCAGGGCGCTGGCGAACGACAGCTGGTTGGCTGTGCCGCGGAACACCGCCACGCGCTTGCCCTTGAGGTCATGCAGGGTCTTGATGCCAGAGCCGGGCACCACGCCCAGGTAGCTTTTGACCCCACGCACCCCCGCCGACAACACGCGGGTGTCCAGGCCGTTGGCCTTGCCGACGATCGCCGCCAGGTCGCCCAGATAGGCGAAGTCGGCCTGGCCGTTGGCCAGCGCCTCGTTCACCACAGGCCCGGCGCCCTTGAAGAAGTGCCAGTCGATGCGGATGCCGTCCTTGGCAAATTCCTTCTCCAGCAGCTGCTGGTCACGCAGCACATCGACCACGCCACCGGCGCTGGGCTTGCTGCCGGCGCTAAGGTCGGGCACGGCGATGCGGATGCTTTCTGGCTTGGCGGGTTCAGCTGCGTGGGCACCGAGGGTGAAGGCCAGCCCAAGGGCGGTAATCAGGTGGCGTAACGGGGTTTTCATGGCGAGGCTCCTTGGCAGGCTGCCACCGGCGAAGGCCGGCGCTTTGGCCAGAAGCTAGGCAGGTCTGGTTAGAACCTACAAAGATCAAAACTTCATTTTTTAGTAACTGAAAGGCATAAACCAAGCGGCATGCGGGCCTGCGGGGAGCTTGCGGAAAACGCATGGAAAATATGAGGAAAACGCAACGGCGGGGGGCTTCCGTATGCAAGGAACGCATGCTCTTATCTCTTGAATATCACTTTATTGTTTTTTTAATTCCATAAGTGAATAACCTAACAACGCTTCGAGAGATGGCCGATGAATGGAGTGCTGAGCAGGAATCGGGGGGGGCCGCTACGGGACCCATTCGCGGCGCAAGGCCGCTCCCACAGGGGTCGCATCCTCGCTGGGGGGCGGGTTCTACCCTGGTTGTTGCCTGTGCTGATTGCGCTGCTGTGGGTGGTGGCGAGCCGGCAGCACTGGATGAGCGAGCAGATCCTGCCGGCACCGGCGCTGGTGTGGCAGAGCGCGCTGGAGTTTGGCTCCGGGGAGCTGTGGGGGCACCTGTGGATAAGCCTGCAACGGTTGTTCTGGGGGCTGGCGGCGGGCATTGCCAGCGGCTTGCTGCTGGGTGTGTGGCTGGGCGCTTCGCGCCGGGCGCAGACGCTGGTAATGCCGACCTTCGTAGCGCTGGCCCAGATCCCTACCCTGGCCTGGATCCCGTTGTTCATGTTGTTCTTCGGCATCGGCGAGTTGCTCAAGCTGGTGGTGCTGGTAAAAGCCGTGGTGGTGCCGGTCACCTTGCACACGTTGGTGGGTGTGCGCGATGCCCAGCCAAAACTGCGTGAGGCCGCTGCGGCGCTGCGCCTGCCCCGGCACCTGCTGTTCCTGCGCCTGTTACTGCCAGCCGCCCTGCCTGCCTTCCTCACCGGTGTGCGCCTGGCGCTGGCCACCGGTTGGACCTCGCTGCTGGCGGTCGAGTTGCTGGCCTCCAGCGAGGGGATCGGTTACCTGATGGTGTGGGGCCGGCAACTGTTCATGCTCGACCTGGTGATGCTGTGCATTCTGGTGATCGGCGTGGTCGGCGCCGTGCTGGAGCGCAGCTTCTCAGCCCTGGAAAAACGCCTGCTGTATTGGCCGCAACCGGCCACTGGCGAGCAGCAGCGCGGGCCTGTGCCCCGCGGCTGGCAAAGCCTGCTGCTGCCCCTGGGGCTATTGGCGCTGTGGCAGGCCAGCAACAGCTTTGGCTGGGTTGACCCGAACATCCTCACCTCGCCACTTGAGGTACTGCGCACGCTGTTGGTCGGCCTGGCCGATGGGTCGCTGCCGCAAGCCTTGTTGCTGAGCCTGCAACGCACCCTGAGCGGCCTGTTGCTGGGCGGCGCCGCGGGCTTGCTGGGCGGATTGCTGCTGGGGCTTTCCAGCACAGCCGAACGCGTCTTCGGGCCGAGCCTGTCGGCCTTGCGCCAAGTTGCACTGTTCGCCTGGGTGCCATTGCTGACTGCGTGGTTCGGCCTGGGTGAAGGGGCCAAGCTTGTGTTCGTTGGCCTGGCCGCATTCTTCCCGCTGCTGATCGCTACCCAGCGCGGTATCGCCAGCCTTTCGCCCCAGCTGGGCGAAGCGGCCCGTACCCTGCGCCTGAACCTGTGGCAACGCCTGCGCCTGCTGGTGCTGCCCGGCGCGGCCCCGGCGATTTTCGCCGGCCTGCGCCTGTCGCTGATCTACGCCTGGCTGGGCACCATCGGCGCCGAATACTTCATGCCGTCGGACGGCGGCATCGCCAGCCTGATGATCGGCGCCCAGCAACTGTTCCGCATGGACCAGGTGATGGCCGCCATGGTCCTGATCGGCCTGGTCGGCGCCCTGCTCGGCACCCTTGGACAACGCCTCGAATCGCGCGCCACGCGCTGGAGAACCGCATGAACGCATTCAACACTTCGCACCTGCAGGCGGCCAACCAGCCCGACAGCACACCGCCTCTTGTCAGCTTCGAGGGGGTCGGCAAGGTGTTCAGCGTCGACGGCCAGCCGCTCGAGGCTATCCGCAACTTCAACCTGTCGATCAACGAGGGCGAGTTCATCGCCATCGTCGGGGCTTCCGGTTGCGGCAAGTCCACCCTGCTACGCCTGTTGGTGGGGCTGGATACCGAATTCAGCGGCAGCATCCGCGTCGATGGCCGGGCTGTCAGCGGCATTGGTGGCGAACGCGGCATCGTGTTCCAGGAGCACCGGCTGTTCCCGTGGTTGAACGTGGAACAGAACATTGCCCTGGGGCTGGTCAACGAGTCGCTCACCCAGGGCGAACGTGCCCGGCGGGTGCATGAATTCGTGCAGCTGGTGGGGCTGGTCGGCTTCGAGTCGGCTTATCCGCACCAGCTGTCGGGCGGCATGGCGCAGCGCGTGGCCATTGCCCGTGGCCTTGTAGCCAGCCCGCGTATCCTGCTGCTCGACGAGCCGTTCGGCGCGCTGGATGCCCTGACCCGCCAGCAACTGCAGGACGAGCTGCTGGCCATTCGCGAACGGGCAGGTATCACAACCTTGCTGGTGACCCACGATGCCGAGGAAGCGACATACCTGGCTGACCGGGTTGTGGTGCTGGAGCCACGTCCGGGCAGGATCAAATCGGTGGTCGAGATAGACCTGCCGCATCCACGGTTACGAACCGGTGTTGCACTGCATGGGCTGCGCGAGAAGGTGCTGCATCAGATCACCGGGGATGGCGGCTACCTGCCACCGCCGGTGCGACGGGTCGAAGGGCTGCGGCCGGAGCTGATTGCATTGTGAATGACCGGCGACAATTTCAGGGCAGACACAAGCCCTGTAGGAGCAGCCTTGTGCTGCGAAGAGGCCATTGCAGCTGAAGATAATCTTTAGCCTTACCGGCCTCTTCGCAGCACAAGGCTGCTCCTACAAGGGGATGCGATAGGCTGAGGGATCAGCTTCATTTGCTGACCAGGTCACGCAAGTAAGCCCAGGGGTAGATCCCGCGCTCATGCCCATCGCTGAACACCAGCTGCACGCCATACCCCTGCGAGGTAATCCGCTCCACACGCACATCGTCGCGCACCAGGCTGATCGCACCCGACAGGCGCGCCGCACGGCATTGTGAGCAAGGGCAGGCACCGCGCAAACGGGTATGGCTGAGGCTGTGTTCGCCGTCTTCCCATTGCAGCAGCAACTGCCCTGGCCCGCCCAAGTTGCGAATGGCTTGCGGGGCGTTCATCAGGCAGCCCCGCGCAGTTGCGCCAGGGCAATCCGCACCGCCTTGCGCACCTCGGGGTCGCTGTCGGCCTCGGCGGCCTGCAGCACCGGCAAGGCACGCGCCTGGCCCAGCTCGCCCAGCGCCAGCGCCGCTTCCTTGCGCAGGTTGGCAATGCCATGGCCAAGCAACGCGCCAAGCGTGTCCAGTGCAGCGGCATAGCGCAGCCGCCCCAGTGAGCGCGCTGCCCGCAGGCGGACCTGCCAGAAGTCATCGGCAAGGGCATCCACCAGCGCCGGGCCTGCTTGGTCCTGACCGACTTTGCCTAACGTGGTGGCGGCTTCCTCGCGCACTTGCCAGGCCTGGTCAGCCAATGCCGCCACCAACGCAGGCAACACCGAGTTGTCCCGGGCAAGACCCAGCGCGCCGATGGCCGCGCGGCGCACCTCGGTGTCCGGCTCGGCCTCGGCGAGCGCTGCCAGCGCCCGCAACGCCGGCTGGTGCTTGAGCCAGCCAAGAATGCCCACTGCCTCACGCCGTACGGCGGCGTCGTCATCGGCCAGCGCCAGCAGCGCAGGTTCGGCAGCATCCTCCAGGCGCAGCTCGCGCAAGGCTCGCAGGGCACTGGCGCGGACGAAGGCATCGGCGTGCTGGACCCATGGCAGGATCAGCTGGCCGGCTTCAACGCTCTTGAGTTCGCTGAGGCTCTGCGCAGCTGCCAGGCGTACAGGCTCGGCAGCATCGGCCAGCGCAGCGCACAAGGCTTGCACAACTTCGGGTTCTTCCCAGGCCTCAAGCAGGCGCGCGGCCTCGGCACGCACCTCGTCGGCGGCGTCCACCAGCAGGGCATCGGTGAGCCAAGGCAAGCCATCCGGGTCTTCCAGGTCGGCCAGCTCGATCAGGGCGATGCGGCGCACGCCAGCGTCGGTGGCATCAAGGCGAGGCAACAGGGCAAGAATGTCGGGGTTGTCAGTCGTTCGGTCAGTCATAGCGCGATCCGTAGCGGTGGGTGGTCAGTGGTCGGCAGCCCCAGCGGGGTCAGACGCGGCAGTTCGCGGCCTTCCTCGTGGCGCAGCAACGCCAGGCAGTGACGCTTGAGGTGAGTGAATTCAGGGCTGGTCAGCAGGCTGGCGCGGCGTGGGCGCGCAAAGTCCAGGCGCAGGTCCTCGATAAAGCGACCGGGGCGCGGGCTCATCACCAGAATACGGTCCGCCAGGAACAGCGCTTCGTCGATATCGTGGGTGACGAACACCACGGTGGTGCGGATGCTGGCCCAGATATCCAGCAACAGCTCCTGCATGCGAGCACGGGTTTGCGCATCCAGCGCGCCGAAAGGTTCGTCCATCAGCAACAGCCGTGGGCGGTTGATCAGCACCCGGGCAATTTCGGCCCGCTGCTGCATACCGCCGGACAGCTGGTTGGGCCAGCGCCCGGCAAAATCGGCCAGCCCCACCAGCTGCAGCATTTCGCGCGCCTGCCGGTGACGTTCGGCGCGGCCCTGGCCCTGCATCTTCAGGCCGAAGGCCACGTTGTCGAGTACGCTACGCCAGGGCAGCAAGGTGTGATGCTGAAATACCATGCCCCGCTGCGGTGACGGCCCGGCAACGGGCTGGCCGTCCACGTTCAGCTGGCCGCTGCTGGGCACCAGGTGCCCGGCCAGGGCGCCGAGCAACGTCGACTTGCCACAACCGGAGGGGCCGAGGATGCAGACGAACTCGCCCGGCGCCACGGCAAAGTCCAGCCGCTGCACCGCCTCGAACGCTTCGCTGCCGTGCCCCAGGCGAATCGACAGGCCACGACCATCTATACGCCCAGGCGCCTGTTGATAACTGTTCATCAACTTGCCCTCCGCGTGCGGTACCACGGCGTGGCCAGCGCCCCCAGGTGCTTGACCAGGGCGCTGCTGCCCATGCCCAGCACGCCGATCAGCAGCATGCCGACAATGATGTCCGGGTAGTTTTGCAAGGTATAGGACTCCCAGGTGTAGTAGCCGATGCCGAACTGCCCGGAAATCATCTCGGCAGTGACCAGGCAGAACCATGACGTACCCATGCCGATGGCAAGGCCGGTGACGATGCTCGGCAACGCCCCAGGCAACACCACTTCGCGCAGGATCGCCCAGCGCCCGGCGCCGAGGCTGCGCGCGGATGCGACCAGGCGCGGGTCGACAGCTTCAACGCCGTGCACGGTGTTGAGCAGGATGGGGAACAACGCACCGGTGAAGGTGATGAACACCATCGACAGTTCCGACGACGGGAACATCAGGATCGCCAGCGGGATCCACGCCACCGCCGGAATCGGCCGCAGCACTTCCAGCGGCGGCAGCAGGGTGTCTTCCGCCCATTTCGAGCGGCCGATCAGCAACCCCAGGGCCACGCCAACCAGTGCCGCAGTGGCATAACCGGCAAATACCCGCGACAGGCTGCTGCCCAGGTGCGCCAGCAGGGTGCTGGAGGTCAGCAACTGCCAGGCAGCGTCCAGCACCGCCTTGGGTGTGGGGACATAGGTGAACGTCAGCAGACCAAGGTCCAGTTTCACGCTTGCCGCCACCTGCCAGAACAGCAGGCAGGCCAGCAGCGACGCCAGGCGCACCGGCCAGCGCTTGAGATTGCGGGTCATGTCGGTGCCTCCCGGTCAGCGCTGGGCGACCAGTTTCTGGTTGGCGCTGACGAAGTCCAGCGCCTCGCCACCATGGGCCTTGGCATACTGCTCGGCCTGGTCCTTGAGCAGGAACGCCGCCAGCTCGCCTTTACCGTTGCGCACGAACCAGGCCTGGTTGGCCAGCAACTTGATGCCGCTGTCGGCGGCCTGGGCGTAGATGGCGCGGATGTCCTTGCCCTCCTGCTCCAGCTGGGCCAAGGCACCAAGGGCGGCCTCCGGCGAAGCGTAGTGGCGGACCTTGTCTTCACCGCGCACCCAGATCTGCGCCAGGCGGCTGAAGTCGGTGATCGGCTTGCCGGTCAGCGCGTCATTGGCCTTGAGTGGCAGCGGGTCGTAGTCTTTCAGCGCCTTGTCGTAGTCCAGGCCAGCCTCTTTGAAGGCGGCACGGATGTACTGGTCGTCGATGAACTTGTCGGTGTCCAGACCACGGTCGGTCTTTTTCAGCAGCTTGAGCGTATCGATGGACGTAGCCACTGCCTGGCGGTATTCAGGCTTCCAGGTCAGGCCGCGGGTCTGCAGGCCGAGAGGGCCGTGGAACAGGTAATTGACCTCGGCTTCGATCCCCGTGACCTTCTCGATCAACTCGCTGTACTTCTCAGGCTGCGCAGCGATCAGGCGGTCGGCTTCAAGGCTGGCGCGCAGATAGGCGGTGACCACTTCCGGGTACTTCTTCGCGTAATCGGCATCGACCAGGGCACCATGGAAGGTCGGTGCGTTGGCCTGGGCGCCATCGTAGATCTTGCGGGCGAAGCCGCGGTTGGGGAACAGCTCGGCGAACGGCACAAAGTCGGCGTGGGCTTCGATGCGGTTGCTGCGCAGGGCGGAGCCGGCGATTTCCGGCGCCTGGGCGATGATCCGCACATCCTTCTGCGGGTCCCAGCCCTGAGCGGCGACGGCGCGCAACAGCATACCGTGGGCAGTGGAGGCGAACGGCACGGAAATGGTCTTCCCCTTGAGCTCCGCCAGCGACTGCACGCTGGAGGCGGCGGGCACGACGATGCCGTTGCCGCTGCCATGCACACTACCCGACAGCACACTGATGAACAGGCTGCGCTTGCCGGCATCCAGGTGCGCGACGCCGTTGAACGACCCCGGGAAGTCGGCCATTGCGCCGAAGTCGAGCTTGCCGGCGACCATTTCGTTGGTCAGCGGCGCACCGCTGGTGAAGTTCTTCCACTCGACCTGGTAGGTAGCGTCCTTGTACTTGCCGTCGTGCGGCAGGTACTTGTCCAGCAGGCCCAGCTCACGTATCAGCAGGCCACCGGTGGCGCAGTTGATGGTGGTGTCCTGGGTGCCGATGGCGATGCGTATGGTTTCGGCGCTGGCGTTCAGGCCAGTGAGCGCCAGCGCGAGGCCGGCCACGGTTGCAACAAGGCGCATGGGTGTTTCCCCTCGAATCGTTATAAGAGTTGGCGTCGTCTCCGCCGCCCGGCTTGGGTGGTGGGAAACGAGGGGCACAGCAGGAGGGCGTCCGGTGGTTCGCCGGATGGCAGGATGAATCAGCGCAGCAGGTACGGGATGTCGACCTTTACCGCGCCGGTAGGGCAGTCCTTCTCGCAGGGCATGCAGTACCAGCATTCGTCGAAAGCCATGTAGGCCTTCTGCGTGGCCGGGTTGATCGCCAGCAGGTCCATCGGGCAGACCTCGACACACACGGTGCAGCCTTTTTCGGCGATGCATTTGTCTTCGTCGATGGTGACCGGGGCGCTGCTGCGGAAGAAGATTTCTTGCGGCTGGTAGGCCATTTCACGGAGTCCTTGGGGCCTGTGGCCCTCGTTAAATTCGGCAAATCGCTGTTTTTTGTAGGAGCGGCCTTGTGTCGCGATAGGGCTGCGCAGCAGCCCCAAGTGTTTGCACCGTTGCTGAAATCCTGGGGCCGCTCTGCGGCCCGTTCGCGACACAAGGCCGCTCCTACACACGCGATGCACGTCGCCTAGGCTGCCTCAGCCTTCACCCGCAACCGGTCATAGGCGGTCTGCTCATCGGCATCCAGGGCGATCAGGTAGGGTTCGACGGCCTTCTTGAAGCTGGTCATTTCACCGTTCTCGCCCTTTTTCAGGTGGCAATGGCAAAACCACTCGCCATCGTTGCGTTCAGGGAAATCCACCCGGTGGTGGTACAACCCCCAGCGGCTTTCCTTGCGGAACAGCGAGGCGCGCGCCGCCATCTCGGCGCAATCGCGAATCACCGACACTTCCATCGCACGCATCAGTTCATGGGGGTTGCTGGCCTTCATCTGCTCAAGGTCCCGCTCAATCTCGGCAAAGCGCGCCAGGCCGATCTCCATCTTCTTGGTCACCTTCGGCGGCTGCAGGTAGTCGTTGACCATGCGCCTGAGCTTGTACTCGACCTGGGCTGGCGGCAGCCCATGCTCACGCTGCAGCGGGGCGAACACCCGCGCGCGCTCGCGTTCGACCTGCTCGGCATCGACCTCGGCGAGTTCGCGCCCGGCCACGTACTGCGCGGCATTCACACCGGCAAACCAGCCATAGGTAAAGGCGCCGAGCATGTAGTTGTGCGGCACCGCAGCCATGTCGCCCGCGGCATACAGCCCCTTGACGCTGGTCTCGGCCTTTTCATTGACCCACACGCCCGACGCCGAATGCCCAGAGCAGAAACCGATCTCGGAGATATGCATCTCGACCATGTGCTGGCGGTAGTCGGTGCCACGCCCGGCGTGAAACTGGCCACGGCTGGGGCGCTCGTTGCTGTGCAGGATCTCTTCGATGTTCTGGATGGTCTCTTCGGCCAAGTGGTCCAGTTTGAGGAACACCGGGCCATTGCCGCCCTCGAGCTCCTGGTGGAACTCCCACATCATCTGGCCGCTCCAGTAGTCGCACTCGATGAAGCGCTCGCCCTTGCTGTTGGCGGTGTACCCACCCAGCGGGCCGGTGACGTAGGCACAGGCCGGGCCGTTGTAGTCCTTGATCAGCGGGTTGATCTGGAAGCACTCGAGGTTGGCCAGCTCGGCGCCTGCATGGTAGGCCATGGCGTAGCCGTCACCGGCGTTGGTCGGGTTCTCGTAGGTGCCCATCAAATAGCCTGACGACGGCAGGCCCAGGCGCCCGGCGGCGCCGCAGGCAAGGATCACCGCCTTGGCCCGCACCACCCGAAACTCGCCGCTGCGGCAGTCAAAGCCCAGCACACCCGCGGCGGCGCCTTCGCCATCGAGCAGCACACGGGTGCAGACCATGCGGTTGCTGATCTCCACCCGGGCACGCTTGAGCTGGCGGTACAACACCTTCTTGATGTCGTGGCCTTCGGGCATGGGCAGCACGTAGGCGCCCATGTGGTGAACCTTCTTCACCGCGTAGTCGCCCGTCTCGTCCTTCTCGAACTTCACGCCCCAGCGGTCGAGTTGCTCGATGGTTTCAAAACTGTGGGTTGCGTAGGCATGCACGGTGGCCTGGTTGACGATGCCGTCATTGGCTACGGTGATTTCCTTGGTGTACTGCTCGGGAGTGGCGTGGCCGGGGATGATGGCGTTGTTCAGCCCGTCCATGCCCATGCTGATGGCACCGCTGCGCTTGACGTTGGCCTTGTCCAACAGCAGCACGCGCAGGCTTTTGTCCTGCTCCTTGGCCTTGATCGCCGCCATCGGCCCGGCGGTGCCGCCACCAATGATGATGATGTCGTAGTCCTGGGTCTGGATGCTCATGCCTTGCCCCCTTTCTGGCGATCAATGCGCAGGCGGTACTGGAAGGCATCGCCGCGGTAGTAAAGGTGTTCGAAGTCCAGCGGCGTGCCGTCGGCAGCATGGGTCAGGCGCTCGATGCGCATGATCGGCGAGCCTTCTTCAACATCCAGGGCCTGGGTCAGGTCGCTGTCGGCCAGCACCGCATCGATGGCCAGGTCGGCGTGGCCAAGGGCGATGCCGCAGTCGTTTTCCAGCAGCAGGAAGATGTCGCGGGTGACCAGGTCGGCCTTCTCCAGTTTTTCGCCGACGGCCTTGGGCAGCCAGGTCAGCTCCAGCGATACCGGCTCGCGGTTGATCAGCCGCACCCGGCGGATCTCGGTCACCAGGCTACCCTCCTCGACCTGCAGCCGGGCGGCAACCAATGCGTTGGCCGGCACATGGCGGAAGCTGCGCAGGCGGTTGATCACTTCGTAGCCCATCTGCGTCATCGACTCGCCCAGGCCCTGCAAGGTACTGACGTTCTGGAACGCCTTGGGCTTGGCGACGAATGTGCCTTTGCCGTGGATCTTGAAGATCAGCCCTTCCTTCTGCAGGTCGCCCAGCGCCTGGCGCACGGTGATGCGGCTGACGTCGAAGGCCTTGCCCAGTTCGCTTTCAGACGGCATGCGGCTGTGCGGTGGATAAGTGCCGTCGAGGATGCGCTCGCGCAGCAGGTCCTTGAGCTGGGTGTAGAGCGGTACCGGGGACAGGGGGAGCAGTTCGGCCATGGGATCTCTTCGCTGATCGATGACTTGTTATAACAAGTTGTGACCAGAAGATAGTGGGCATAAGCGGGCCAAGGCAAATATTCATTTCGCATATGGATAGATGCAATCCTGGTTGTCGGTGCTGACAACAGAGGAAAAAAGGCTACAGATCAAGGCGATGGACGCCACCGATTCAGATGGGTATCATGCGTGCGCGTTGCACTCGTAGCTCAGCTGGATAGAGTACTGCCCTCCGAAGGCAGGGGTCGTGGGTTCGAATCCCGCCGAGTGCGCCATATCAAAAAAGCCCTGGGCGTTGGCCCGGGGCTTTTTCGTTTGTGCGACATGTCGCGTTTCTGGTACTCCCGTGCCACGGGTCATTGGTGTTAGCGTGGGCGTCTTCCCGTTTTCTGACGGGTAACCCATGACAATGACTGGCGAAGGAATGCGCGCAACCATGCACCTGAAAAAACTCACCGCCACCACCCTGCTGCTGGCCAGCATCGGCCTGTTCACCCAGCCGGCCCAGGCCAACCTCACCCAGCAGCAGTCCGCTGCCATCGTCAAAGCCTTCGACGGCAGCAACCCAAGCGACTTCAGGCAGTTTCTCGGCAAGCTCAAAGGCAGCGAGCAGGCCAAGGCCGACAACCTCGAGGCAACCCTCGATGCCTACCTGGCCAACAAGCCATTGGCCGCCGAGCAACAAGACGAGATCAACCGCCTGCTCGGCCTGTATACCCGCATCAAGTATGGCAAGGCCGCTACCGAAACCCTGCGCGAACTGGTAGCCATCCCCACCTTCAACATCGAAGGTACGCCGCAGTACGAGAACCCCGAGTTCCTCAAGATTGCCGACAAGATCAAGGCCCTGGCCGACAGCTTCGGCCTGGCCTTCCGCAACATCGACAACCGGGTGTACGAGATTTCGCTCGGCAGCGGCAAGGAAGTGATCGGCATCCATGCCCATGCCGACGTCGTGCCGGTCAACCCGGACAACTGGAAGCTGGCCGACGGCACGCGCCTGGACCCGTTCAAGGTCACCCTGGTCGGCGACCGCATGTACGGTCGCGGCACCGAAGACGACAAGAACGGCATCGTGGTGGCAATGTACGCGCTGAAAGTGGCCAAGGACGAAAACCTGCCACTCGCCCGGCAGTTCAAGCTGCTGATCGACACCACCGAAGAAACCAGCGGTGACGCCATCCCCTACTACTTCGAACGCAACCCTACCCCCGACTACAACCTGGCCCTGGACGGCGGCTACCCGGTGGTGATCGCCGAAAAGGGCTACGGCACGGTCATGGCCAGCTTCAGCAAGCGCCAGGCCAGCGGCAATGGTGCTGAAATCGTCAACCTGACCGGCGGCCTGGCCACCAATCAGATCCCGACCACATCGGTAGCCACCCTGAACGCCGACAACCCTGCACAGCTGGCCAAACACCTGCAGCAGGCTGGTGCCAAATACGTGAAGCAGCATGGGGGCGACTTCAGCATCGACGCCAAGGCCGATGGCAAACAGGTACTGCTCACCGTGACCGGCGTTTCTGCCCACTCCTCGGAGCCGGAGTCCGGGGTCAACCCGGTAGCGCGCATGCTCGACTTCATCAATGGCCTCGGCCAGCAGGTGCCGCTCAAGCACAACCACTTCACCGACGCCGCCCGCTACGCTGCCGACAACTGGGGCCTGGACTACCTGGGCAACAAGCTGGGCATGGCGTTCAAGGACGCGTTCATGGGCCCGCTGACTGCATCGCCGACCTTTGTAGGGGTGGATGACAAAGGCCTGAAACTGGCGGTGAACCTGCGCATTCCCAAGGGCAAGCCGATTGCCACGATCAAGGACGAGCTGGCTGGCAAGCTGGGCAACTGGACCCATAAGAGTCATATATCGGTGGCATTCGACTACAGCCTGGATGAGCCGATGTACCGCAACCCCGAAGGCGAATGGGTCAAGGCCTTGCTGGCTGTGGCCAGCGAGAACCTGGGCATGAAGCATGAGTTCGGTACCTCGGCCGGTGCAACCTCGGTGCACGACCTGCCCAACGGCGTGCAGTTCGGCCTTGCCATGCCGGATGTGAAATACACCGGGCACAACGACAATGAGTTCAAGACCGTGGAGCAGTTCATGCTGGACCTGCAGGTAGTGAGCGAAATGGTGGCGCGGATCGGGCAGATGCCGAAGCTTTGATGGGCAAGGCCGGCCTCTTCGCGGCTAAAGCCGCTCCCACAGGGAACGCACAGGTTTCGAAGACAGTGTAATCCTGTGGGAGCGGCTTTAGCCGCGAAGAGGCCGGCACAAGCGAACACCCATGACGTTTTTCAATCGACTCAATGCCGTTTCCTGCATTGCCGTGCAGAGCGCCGTGCCGGATGCTTTAGTTACTCCGAGACAGCGCTTTTTTCACCCGCAGAGGCCCGTATGAAGACCGTCGAACAAATCCTCAAGACCAAGTCCCAGCACCAGACCGTTTACACCATCGGCCCGGATGACTCGGTGCTCGACGCCCTGAAAATGCTGGCGGAGAAAAACGTCGGTGCGTTGCCCGTGGTCGAGGGCAACCAAGTGGTGGGTATCGTCAGTGAACGGGACTATGCGCGCAAACTGGTACTCAAGGGCCGCTCTTCCGCCGCCACCCCGGTGCGCGAAATCATGAGCGCACCCGTGGTCACCGTGGAGCCCAAGCAGAAGCTCGATTTCTGCATGAACCTGATGACCGACCGCCACCTGCGTCACCTGCCGGTGGTCGACAACGGCAAGCTGCTCGGCCTGCTGTCGATCGGCGACCTGGTCAAGGAAACCATCACCGAACAGGCCAGCCTGATTCAGCAACTGGAGCAGTACATCCGCGGCGAATGAAGCCCCTTAGTGGTAGGCGCGCTCCAGCTCGTCCAGTTGATGGTCGAAGCTGCGCAGGCGCGCCGACCAGGTGTACACCAGCACCTCCAGGTCACGGTTGAGCACAGCAGTATTGCCATTACCACTGCAGGTGGGCTCGCCAAGGTCCAGCTGGTAGCGTTCACGGGCCATGGCCTGGGCCACGCTGGAGAGGTCGCGGGCGTTGGCCAGCCAATGGTGATGGTGGTCATGGATTTCACGGTCGAGTACACGGCACTGGCGCTTCAGGGCATCCAGGCTTTGCTCCAGCGGTGTGCCCTTGAGCTCGCCCATGACCTCTTCGAACGTGCGCCCCGAATGCCAGTAGCTGCCCCAGAAATAGCGGTCGAATACCGTCTCGACGCGGCGTAGCGCCACCTTGGTGTCCCAGATGGTGAGCAACGTTCGTCCCTGAATAACTTCGCGCTTGTTCAGGTGCAACTGTTGCCAGGCGATCCAGGTCAGCGCCACCAATACCACCGCCACCGTGACAGCGGCAGCCGCATACAGGAAGTGCACCGCCTGGTTCATCTGTTGCGTTTGCCTGATGCCATAGAAGTAACTGGCCGTCAGGGTGCCCAGGATCGTCACGGAGCACCAGAAACCTGGTGCATAGGGATCTTTCATCGCGCTATCCCCTTATTGTTTTCCTGAGCATAGCAACGGCCAATCACTCGTCAGGTGCCGCTCGGCGCTTTATTTTTTGCGGGGATGCAGCGCCTCGTTCAGCTGGTCGATCATGGGTATCCAGTCAGCGTCGGCGGTGTAGCTTTCCTTGAGAAAGGCTCGTTGAGAGTCGTTCCAGAATGGCGCATCCACCAATTTCACATCTTCATCGAGCGGTGAATGGGTGGTGATGAAACGATCGATTTCTACCGGGTCGTCGGGAAGACCCAGTTGCTTGAAAATTTCCGAAAATGGATGAATCGGCTTGTCCATGGTTCCTCCTGGGCACCAGCCTGGTCATCGACGACGCCAGACTGGTATGGGTTGAGAGCATCAGCACAGCTCGCGCACTTCGGCGTGCGGCACCAATTTCATGTACTGCTCCATGCTCATGTGGATCAGGTGATCGTGGTCACCCGCCTCCAGGTAGACATCGCCTTGGCGAGTAAGACTCGGATCAAGCAGCATTTTTATCTGGTAGGCGTCGCCAAGGGCCGGCACGGCGCCCCGCTCGCAGTCACCGAACAGGCTCGGCAGGCCGCTTTCGCGGGTCAATTGCCAGGCCCCGGACATGCGCACCTTGGTCATGTCCAGATGCCGGTTGGCCGGTAGCACGGCCATGATGTAGTTGCCATGCCGGTCATCGAGCATCACCGACTTGGCGACCCGCTCGGCGGGCACGCCGGCCGTACGGGCCGACTCCAGGCTGGTGGCCGAGTGTGGATGGGGAATGATGTCGTAGTCGCAGTTGGCCTTGTCCAGGCGGGCCTGCAGGGTCTTTGCCATACGCATGATGCACCTCCGGTTTCGCCCCCAATCTCCAATTTTAGGCCGGGTAGCGGCAGGCAGGGCTAAACTTGCGTAATAGGGGCAAACGAGGTGACGACAGGTGATCGCCCGCTGCTGGCGCTGGCTGTTGCTGCTGTTGCTGCTTGGCATCACGCCAGGTGGCCAGGCAGCGCCCGGTGCGGTGTGGGTGCTGGGCATCGATGATGCCATCGGGCCGGCCAGCGCCGACTACCTGGTACGTAGCCTCGACCAGGCCCAGGCCCAGGGCGCGCAACTGGTGGTGATCCGCATGGACACCCCCGGTGGCCTGGACAGCGCCATGCGCCAGATGATCAAGGCGATTCTCGCCAGCCCCGTGCCGGTTGCCACCTATGTGGCCCCCAGCGGTGCCCGCGCTGCCAGCGCCGGCACTTATATTCTCTACGCCAGCCATGTTGCCGCGATGGCCCCCGGGACCAACCTGGGTGCCGCCACGCCCGTACAGATTGGCGGCCCCCCAGGTGCGCCCAAAGACGACGAGGCCAAGGGTGGCGATGATGAAACCCTGGCCCGAAAGCAGGTCAACGACGCCGCTGCGTACATCCGCGGCCTGGCGCAGCTGCGCGGGCGCAATGCCGATTGGGCGGAGAAGGCCGTGCGCGAGGCCGTTAGCCTCTCTGCCAGCGAAGCCTTGCGGCTGAATGTGATCGACCAGGTAGCCGACGACCTGCCCGCCCTGCTGCGCAAGCTCGATGGCAAAACGCTAGAGGTCGCTGGCCAGCCACACCAGCTGAACACCGCCGGCGCCAGCCTGGTGGAACACCCGCCGGATTGGCGCACACGGGTACTGGCAGTTATCACCAACCCCAGCGTGGCGCTGATCCTGATCATGATCGGCGTGTACGGCCTGTTGTTCGAATTCATGAGCCCCGGCTCTACGGTGGGGGGTGTGGTCGGCGGCATCTGCCTGCTACTGGCGCTGTACGCCCTGCAGCTGTTGCCGGTGAGCTTCGCCGGGGTGGCGCTGATCGTGCTGGGCATCGCCTTCATGATCGCCGAAGCCTTCCTGCCCAGTTTCGGCGTGGTCGGGTTTGGCGGCATCGTTGCCTTTGTGGTCGGTGCGCTGATCCTGATCGACACCGACGCACCCGGCTTCGGCATCCCGCTGGCCTTGATCGGTACCCTGGCAGTGCTCTCGGCGCTGTTGATCGGCGGCGTGCTGGGCATGGCCCTGAAGGCACGCCAACGGGCGCTGGTCAGCGGTGACGCCGGCCTGGTCGGCAGCCTGGTCCCCGTCACCCAGGTGATGGCAGGCAACCCGTTCCGTGGCGTGGTACTGGCCCAAGGCGAGCAATGGCAGGTGCAGTGCGCAACGCCGCTGCACGCTGGCCAAAACGTGCGGGTGACCGCGCGCCATGGCGTGATGCTGGACGTGAGCGCCGCCGCGCCTGCGGCGCAAGGAGAATGACCATGTTCATGCAAGTGGGTTTCGGTGCCGTGCTGATCGTGCTGGCGATGCTGTTGCTGTCGGCGTTTCGCATCCTGCGCGAATACGAGCGCGGCGTGGTGTTCCAGCTGGGGCGTTTCTGGCAGGTGAAGGGGCCGGGGCTGATCCTGTTGATTCCGGTGATCCAGCAAATGGTGCGGGTAGACCTGCGCACGGTGGTGCTGGATGTCCCCCCACAGGATGTAATCACCCGCGACAACGTCTCGGTCAAGGTCAACGCGGTGCTCTACTTCCGCGTGCTCGACCCGCAAAAAGCGATCATCCAGGTGGAGGACTTTCTGGTGGCGACCAGCCAGTTGGCCCAGACCACCCTGCGTGCGGTGCTGGGCAAGCACGAACTGGATGAGCTGCTGGCCGAGCGGGAGCAACTGAACGCGGACATTCGCCAGGTGCTTGACGCGCAAACCGATGCCTGGGGCATCAAGGTGGCCAACGTCGAGATCAAGCATGTCGACCTCAACGAATCGATGATCCGCGCCATCGCCCGGCAGGCCGAGGCCGAACGCGAACGGCGGGCCAAGGTGATCCATGCCGAGGGGGAATTGCAGGCGTCAGAGAAGCTGATGCAGGCTGCGCAGATGCTGGGCAAGGAGCCTGGGGCGATGCAGTTGCGCTATATGCAGACGCTGGGGGCGATTGCGGGGGACAGGACCTCGACCATTGTCTTCCCGATGCCGGTGGACTTGCTGACGGGGCTGGTAGCCAAACAGAACAAATAAAGGCCGCTACGCGATCCCTGTAGGAGCAGCCTTGTGCTGCGAAGAGGCCGGTAAGGCTAAAGATCATCTCCGGCTGCAATGACCTCTTCGCAGCACAAGGCTGCTCCTACAGAGTCTGTGTTTGCCCGCCCGTGGCCCGATCAGATCGGTGCGCGGCGCAGGGTGGCCAGGAAGGTGGCCGCACCAATGAACAACCCGGCAAAAGTCCGGTTAAGGCGCTTCTGCTGCTTGGGTGTACGCAGCAGGCGCAACACCCGCGAAGCCAAACCGGTGTACCCCGCCATGACCAGCATGTCCACGGTGATCATGGTCACGGTGATTGCCACATACTGCGGCAGCAGCGGTGCATGCGGGTTGATGAACTGCGGCAGTACCGCCAGCATGAACACCAGCGCCTTGGGGTTGCTGACGTTGACCAGAAAGCCGCGGAACACCAGGCTCAGCGGTTTGCCGATAGGGCGCACGCCGGACTCATCGGACATGTCCATCGGCAAGGCGCGCCATTGCTTGTAGGCCAAGTAGACAAGGTAGGCGACGCCGAACCATTTGATGACCTGGAAGGCCGTGGCCGAGGCGGCCAGGATGGCGCCGACGCCGGCGGCAATAATGGCGATTTGCACAATCAGGCCCAGCTGCAGGCCCAGGGCGTTCCAGTAACCACGCCAGAAGCCGTATTGCAGGCCGCTGGACATCGAGGCAATCGCCCCGGCACCGGGTGACAGGCTGATTACCCAACAGGCGGCAAAGAAGCCCAACCATACTTCCATCGACATCACACACCTCGCTCGAACACTTGTTGCAAAAGGTTAAGCTAAGGTTTTGGTGAAAAAATAACCAGCGATTTCTGATGGATTTTTATCGCCTGTACCGGCCCCTTCGCGGGTAAACCCGCTCCCACAGGCACTGCGCCACATTCACGGCCGGTGGAGATCCTGTGGGAGCGGGTTTACCTGCGAAGAGGCCGGTACAGGTTCAGTCAGCTTCGGCAGCTGTGTCTTTGTGCAAGGCCTGCACTTCAGCCCCGCGCCAGCGCCGTACCGACTTCTGGAAGAACTGGCTATTGGGCACCTGCACCAGCGCACCGCCCGCTTCGGGCATTTCCAGCAAGGTGGTAAACAGCAGGTTTATAGCGATCACCCGGCCTTTCACGCCCGGCTTGTCCAGGGTGTCGACCAGTTCGACCACATCACCAATGCGAAACGGCCCGACCGTGAAGATGAGCACCGCGCACAGCAGGTTGGACAGCACGCTCCACATGGCGAAGAAGGCCACCGCCGCCACCGCGACAAAGCCGGACAGCGCCGTCCACAGCACGGTCGCCGAAACCCCCAGGCGCTCCAGCACGAACAGCAGCGCGCTGCCCATGATCAGCCAGCGCAGGCCGCCACGCACCGGTACCAGCAGTTCTGGCGGCAGCGGATAACGCTGGCCCAGGCGGCTCAACCCGCGAGCAACGATGCGCTGCAGGACGAAGGCCGCCACCAGGATCAACAGAATCTGCAAGCCCAGCCAGAAAGTGTCCATCCATTGCCCCGGCAGCAGCGAACGCATTTCCTCCATCAGGACAGCGCCTCGAGCTCGGCCTGCATGCTTTCGAGGGTTTCCAGCGCTTCCATCCAGGCTTCTTCCAGCTCGCCTTCGCGTTGCTTGAGCTTGGTCTGGCGCGCCAGCAGGTCACGCAACTCGTCCTTGCGCGCCGCTTCGTAGAGGCCACCGTCACCCAGCGTGGTCTCGATTTCGGCCAGTTGCACGTGCACCTGGTTGAGCTCGGTTTCCAGCTTGTCGGCCGCCTTCTTGTGCGGTGCCAATTGCTGGCGCAAGGCTGCGGCAGCCTGGCGCTGGGCTTTCTTGTCGGTCTTGTCCGGGTTGACCGGGGCCGTACTGGCCGGCGCGCTGCGCTGGCGGTACTCGACCAGCCAGCGGCTGTAGTCGTCCAGGTCTCCGTCGAAGGTTTCGACCTTGCCGTCGGCCACCAGCAGGAAGTCGTCGGTCGTGCTCTTGAGCAGGTGGCGGTCGTGAGACACCACCACCACGGCACCGGCAAACTCCTGCAGCGCCATGGTCAGCGCCAGGCGCATTTCCAGGTCCAGGTGGTTGGTCGGTTCGTCGAGCAGCAGCAGGTTCGGCCGCTCCCAGGCAATCAGCGCCAGCGCCAGGCGGGCCTTTTCGCCACCGGAGAAATTCACCACCGGCTCGTCGGTACGAGCGCCATGGAAGTCAAAGCCACCGAGGAAGTCGCGCAGGGTCTGTTCGCGCTCGGTGGGGGCAATACGCTGCAGGTGCAGCAGCGGGCTGGCCTTGTCGTCCAGCGAGTCCAGCTGGTGCTGGGCAAAGTAGCCAACCGCCAGGTTCTCGCCACGGACCAGGCGGCCCGACAACGGCTCCAGCTCACCCGCAAGGTTCTTGATCAAGGTCGACTTGCCGGCGCCGTTGGGCCCGAGCAGGCCAATGCGCGCACCCGGGGTGAGCTGCAGCTTGACCTTGTCGAGGATGGCCTTGTCGCCATAACCCAGGCAGCCTTCGGACAGGCTCAGCAACGGGCTGGAGATTTTTTGCGACTCGCGGAAGATGAAGTCGAACGGCGAGTCGACATGCGCCGCCGACAGCTCCTCCATGCGCTCCAGGGCCTTGATCCGGCTTTGGGCCTGGCGGGCCTTGGTGGCCTGGGCCTTGAAGCGGGCGATGTATTTTTCCATGTGCGCGCGCTGCGCCTGCTGCTTCTCGTAGGCCTGCTGCTGCTGGGCCAGGCGTTCGGCACGGGTGCGCTCGAAGGCGGTGTAGCCGCCCTTGTACAGGTTCAGCTTGCGCTGCTCGACATGCAGCACATGGTCGACCACGGCGTCGAGGAAGTCACGGTCGTGGGAGATCAGCAACAGTGTGCCGGGGTAGCCCTTGAGCCAGTCTTCCAGCCACAGGATGGCGTCCAGGTCCAGGTGGTTGGTGGGCTCGTCGAGCAGCAGCAGGTCGGACGGGCACATCAGTGCCTGGGCCAGGTTCAGGCGCATCCGCCAGCCGCCGGAGAAGTCGCCGACGCGGCGGTCCATCTGCTCGTTGGTGAAGCCCAGGCCCGCCAGCAATTTGCGCGCACGGGCGTCGGCGGTATAGCCGTCGGCGCCTTCCAGCTCACTGTGCAGGCGCGCCAGGGCGGTGCCATCGTGAGCCTGCTCGGCCGCAGCCAGTTCGGCCTGGACCTTGCGCAGACGCGCATCGCCGTCGAGCACATAGTCCACGGCCAGGCGGTCGAGGGTGTCGACCTCTTGGCGCATGTGGGCGATGCGCCAGTCGCCGGGCAGCAGGCAATCGCCACCATCGGGCGACAGCTCACCGCGCAGCAAGGCGAACAGGCTGGATTTCCCGGCGCCGTTGGCGCCGATCAGGCCGGCCTTGTGACCGGCGTGCAGGGTCATGTCGGCGCCGTCTAGCAAGCGCTGCGGACCACGCTGTAAAGTGAGGTTGGTTAGTCTGATCATGATGGTCGCGGAGTCTACCAGCTTCCTCGGCCCATAGCGCGAGTGGAACCATGCACACCGACCTGTGGAATTACGCCTTGGCCCTGTATGCCAAGCCCGGCGTGGAAGCGGCCTGCCTTGAACTACAGGCGCAGGGTGGCGATGTCTGCCTGCTGCTATGCGCAAGCTGGCTGCAGGCACATACCGTGGCCGTGCTGGACGAGCGCGTGCAAGCGCTGCACGAAGTTGCCGAGCCTTGGCAGCGTGAAGTGGTCGCCCCGTTACGCAGCCTTCGCCAGCAATGGCGCACGTGCGCGGCGGGGGATACGCAGCTGGCGGCGTTGCGTGAACAGGTGAAGGGTTTGGAGTTGCAGGCGGAAAGAACTTTGCTGGAGCGCTTGCAGGAACGCTCGCAAAAGTGGCCCGCGGGCTCCGGTGAGCCCACGGACGACTGGCTGGCCCGGCTGACGCCGGCCCCTGCCCGACACCACGACGCGCTGGATCAGTTGCGCGTCGCGGCGGCTGCGCTTCAGGATGCCGAAGACGGTGCCTGAGCCGGGGTGCTGGCGGGTGCCGAAGGTGCTGCCGACGGGGCCGGGGTGGCCGAGTTGGTTGCCGCGGCCGGGGTGCTGGCGGCTGGCGTAGCAGGTTTGTTTTCGGCTGGTTTGCTGGCGACAGGCTTGGTGGCAGCTGGCTTGGCGGCCGTACGTGCTGGAGCCTTGGCGGCAGCAGGTTTCGCTGCTGGTTTTGCTGCTGGTTTCGCGGCAGCGGCTTTGGCCGGCGCTGGCTTGGCGGCAGCGGCTTTGGCCGGCGCTGGCTTGGCGGCTGGCTTGGCAGTAGCGGTCGCTTTGGCAGCTGGCTTCGCGGCTGGCTTGGCAGCAGCAGTCGCTTTGGCAGCTGGCTTGGCGGCTGGCTTGGCAGCAGCGGTCGCTTTGGCAGCTGGCTTCGCGGCTGGCTTGGCAGCAGCAGTCGCTTTGGCAGCTGGCTTGGCGGCAGGCTTGGCAGCAGCAGTTGCTTTGGCAGCTGGCTTGGCGGCAGGCTTGGCAGCAGCAGTTGCTTTGGCAGCTGGCTTAGCGGCAGGCTTGGCAGCAGCAGTTGCTTTGGCAGCTGGCTTGGCGGCAGCAGCGGCTTTGGCAGCTGGCTTCGCGGCAGGTTTGGCAGCGGTGGCCCGGGCGGCTGGCTTGGCTGCAGATCTGGCAGTAGTAGTTTTGGCAGCTGGCTTGGTGGGTTTGGCGGCGCGCAGGTCAAGAGCCTTGGCGGCTGCTTCGCGAACTTTGCCTACACCCTGAGCCAGCTTGAGGCTGTCCTGGGCGTCGCGCTTGAGTTCCTGGATATAAGAACGGGTCTGGGTTTGACGTTCCTTCAAGGCATCGAGCAGCCCTTCGAGTTCACCAATGGCTTTTTGCGCTTTGGTCTGCGCCTTGGCTTTACCTGCCTTGGCGGCGTCCTGCAATTTCAGGCGACCGTTGTGCAGTTTTTCCTGGGTCTTGCCACGCTGCTTTTCCAGTTTGGCCAGCAGTTTTTCCGCATCAGCCAGCGCTTGCGAGCAGGCATCTTCCAAGTGTTCGAGCAGGCTGCCCGAAAGTTGCTGGAGCAGGTGTAACGGCGTACTTACTGGCTTCTTTTTGGCCGACATGGTTTACCTCCTGGCTGACGAGATTGCGGCTCATACTATGCTTCTGCTGCTACCGCCGCTAGGGCATGTTGACAGTAATATTTACGCCGCGTTGCATGCCTGGGCAAAGTTGTTATCTTGCAGCTGCGTGAAAGTGTAGTTGCTGAATTAATCATTGCTGATATTTGGGAGTCAGGGCATTGCCTCGATATCTTGTATTAGGTTTATGCCTGCTGGTGCCAGTTGCAATGGCCGACAGCAACGACCATGACCTCGCCTACAGCCTGGGCGCCAGCCTGGGGGAGCGCCTGCGCCAGGATATGCCTGGCCTGCAACTGGACGCACTGGTCGAAGGGCTGAAGCAGTCCTATCAGGGGCAACCCTTGAAGCTCGACAAGGCACGTATGCAGGCGGTGCTCCAGCAGCACGAAGCGCAGGAAGGTGATGCGGCCACGCAGAAGATGCAGGCAGCCGAAACACGCTTCATGGCCAACGAGCGTGGCCGTTATGGCGTACGCGAACTACCGGAAGGTGTGCTCTACAGTGAACTGCAGCCAGGCACAGGCGCGCAGCCCAAGGCTGGCGGCAAAGTGCAGGTACGCTATGTGGGCAGGCTGCCGGATGGCTCGGTGTTCGACCAGAACCAGGCGCCCCAGTGGTTCAGCCTGGATTCGGTGATCGAAGGGTGGCAAGTGGCCTTGCCAAGGATGCACGCAGGGGCCAAATGGCGCCTGGTAATTCCGTCGGCGCAAGCCTATGGCGCCGAAGGCGCGGGTGACCTTATCGCACCCTATACACCCCTGGTGTTCGAGATCGAATTGCTGGCGGTTGGCGACTGACGCCAACCCTCACGCCTGGATCGCACCCTCTTCCTTGTGTGCGTTGTGCAGCACCTCGATCAGGCAGTCTTCAAGTTCGAAGCGCTCGTGCAGCAGCCCGCCCAACTTGCCCAGCTTTTCGGCGAAGCGTTCGGTGTCCTTGCACTCACCCTTGGTGCATTGGTCATTGAAGGCCAGTGCAATCTGGGTACTGTCGTTGATCCGTGGGTTGATTTCTTCGGCCAGCCTCAGCGCCTTCTCGTCTCCGAAAGCCTTGGCCTCGCTGACCAGTTGCTCGCAAACTTCGAAGTGCCACGCCGAAACGTAGTCGACCAGGAGCGCGCAAAAGTCCCCGTTGGTGTCCTTGTCGGCGAAGGCTGGCTTCAAATCGCGCAGTGCGCCGAAAGACTGCACCAGGTCCTGGCGCGCCTTCAGCCAACGGTCGATCAGGTCGTGAACACCACCCCAGCGTTCCTGGGCATTCTGACAACTATCGAGCATGGCAATCTCTTCCCTTCTGGGTAGATGCCGCTGCACCTCGCACCACGACCGCGCAGCACAAAGGTGAGATCAGCAGGACGGCATCGAGCAGTTGTATTTTCGGTATCCGTGCTGGGAGATTATTCCCGCGCGTGCTGCCCATCAAGGTACGCAGCGGACAAAGTTCATACAAGTGTTTAATACCCTGCCCGGCCGCCATTGGTCGCGCTAGTGACCCAGCCTTGTTCCAGGTCAACTTCTTGCCAGGCTGCGGAAACGATACGCCAGCAGGCAACTCAAGGGCAGCATGGCCAGTAACAGGAAGGCCAGCAGGCTCCACTCCGGCAATGTGAGGTCGAGAAAGCTCCAGGTCAGCGAGCTGCAATCAGGCCCACCCAGCAGCAGTTGCCGTGCTGCCTCACCCCAGGAGTGCTCGAACACACGCCCGATCGGGGCCGGGCATACCGCAATGGCACTGCTGGCCCCCTGCACCCACACATGCCGTGCCGCCAGCAATGCACCGGCCAGTGAGCAGCCAAGCGTGGCCCGCGCGTAATGGCGAATGCCTTGCGTGCCCGGCGCCTGCAATACCGCCGCCAGGCTTAGCAGTGCGTACACGGCAAGCAGCAGCCGCTGGCTGAAGCACAAAGGGCACGGCACAAGCCCCAGTATGTGTTCCAGCTGGAATGACACGACCAGAACCGCCAGTGCGGCGAGGCAGGCAGGAAGGAAAAAAGTGCGCAAACGGGCCGCAAGCATGGGGGGTGAAAGTCCCAGGGAAGATGTTGTGGTTTGAAACGGTAGAGGAAAGACACGCTTTGTTTCAAGGCACGACAGCAGCGACAAGGCGCTGAATTGTGTAGGAAATTTCCAGCAGTGCAGTAGGAAGCGGCGGAAGAAATGGACTGCAGATCTAACTGGCAGCAGTAGATAAATTACCCGCCCCCAAAGCCCGCACCTTGGCGCGGGCGCTGGGGTGGGTCAGGCGCGTACGCCTTCTGGCAATGGCAGCGCCAGCAGGCGCTCGTCCAGCAGGCCAAGGCCCTCCTGGAACAGCTGGTTGCTGCGCTCGGTCTCGCCCAGGCCAGCGAGCAAGCGGGCCAGTTCGGCACAGGCCTCGGGGTTGCGTTCCATGCGCAGGCTGCTTTCCAGGTAGTCCCGCGCTTTGCCCCACAGGCGGTTCTGCAGGCTCAGGCGGCCCAGGGTCAGCAACAGGCTGGCGTCTTGGGGGTGATCCTTCAGCCAGCTTTCTGCGGTTTGCAGCTGGCGTGCCGGGTCATCACCGCGCACCAGGCCATACAGGCGGGCCAGGTGGCTTTCGTATTCACGCTTGAGGGCGGTGCGCAGCACTCGCTCGGCCTCGCCTTGGGCACTCACCTGGCGCAGTTGCTCGGCGTAGGCCAGCACCAGTTGCGGCTCTTGGCGCTGGGCCGCGGTCAGCTGCTGCCAGGCACGCTCCAGGGCCTGACGTGAACTTTGCGCGTCTTCGCCACGGGTAGTGGCCAGGCTCAGGTTCTGGCCCCAGGCGCGTTGCTCCAGGGCGGCCAGCTCGGCGGCAGGCAGCACCTTGCCCTTGCGCAGGTCGGGCAATAGACGGATCAGTGCCGACCAGTCACCGCGCTCCAGGTACAGGCGCTGCAGCAGGCGCAGCACCTGGCTGTTGTGCGGGTGGCGTTCCTGCATGGCCAGCAAAGTTTCCAGGGCGCCGTCACTTTCGCCACGGTCCATCTGCAACTGCGCATGGGTCAGAGCGATGGCCAGTTCCGCTTGCGGCTGACGCTCCAGCGCGCGCTCCAGCAGGTTGTCGCTGTCTTCGGTGCGGCCCTGCTCGTTGGCAGCGCGTGCGGCACCGAGGTAGTACAGCAGCGGTTGGCGCTCGGCCTCGGCGGCACGGTGCAGGTGGCGTTGGGCACTGGCCCAGCGGCCCTCGGCCAGGTCCAGTTGGCCCTGTTCGATGGCCAGGCGGATGCGTCGGCTGCGATTACGCCGCGACCACGGGTTGACCACACCGCTGGAGGTCAGCACCAGGCCGACCAGGCAACGCAACAGCCACAACACAGCGACCACGGCCAGCAGCCCGGCCAGGGCCGCCCACAGCCCCGATTGATAGCGGAAGCTTCCATAGGAAAGCAGTACGTAACCACTGTGCTTGGCGACCGCAATACCCAGTGCCGCGGCAATCACGATTGCCAGCACGGCCAGCAGGTAGACACGCTTCATGGTTTGCCCCCTTCAGCCTCGGCCGGCAGGTGACGGCGCTGAATGTAGGCCTGCACGGCCGCCAGGCTTTCGCTGAGGTCGGGGGTAACCACCGACACCGGCTGATCGGCCAGGGCATTGAGGCTCTCCAGCATGGCCTCGCTTTGCGGGTTGTCGGCGTTGAAGTTGGCCAGCAACACGCTGCGGGCGTCGTCCAGCGCCTGGGTGTAGACCTTGGCGTCACCATTGAGCGCCGCCCACTGGGCCTGCTCGATAGTCAGGCTCAGGGCGAGGCGCAGCTGGTTCAGTTGCTGGCCGGCCAGCAGTGGCCGCACGTTTTCATCGGCGTTGAAGTCGATCTGGAAGTACTTGGAGATTTCTGCCCACCACTGCGACAGCCGGCTGGCACCATCGCCGTCGGCGGTCAGGGCACCCAGCGCATCGGCATTGCTATCGAACTCGGGCGACTGTGCGCTTAGTTGCTGTACCAGCTCACGCTGTGCGGCCAGTTTCAGGAACAGGCCGGTACGGTCCGGTTGCTGGGTGCTGCCGAGCGTGGCCAGGCTGCGCGCCAGCTGCTCGCGGGCGGCGAATGCGCCCGGGTCGCTCTGCTCGCGCAGGATCTCGTCGGCGCCCTCGACCAGGGCCTTGGCGCTGGTGATGTCCTGCAGGGCCGACAGGCGCAGGGTAGCCAGGCGCAGCAGGTGCTCGGCTTCAGCCAGGCGCCACTCCTTGCGGCTTTCGCCTAGCACGGTTTCCAGGCGCTGGCTGAGGCGCTGCTGGTCCCCCTGCAATTGCGCCACCAGGCGCCGGCGGTCTTCCAGCTCGCTGGCCGCCGGCAGGCTGGCCAGTTGCGCGCTGATCTGCTGTTCACGCTGCTGCAGGGCTTCGGCGCGCTGGGTCAGCGCCTCGATGTGCTGGCCCTGGTTGAACTCGCTGCCTTGCAGTTGACGTACCTGCCAGACACCCCAGCCACCTACTGCCACCCCGGCCGCACCCAGCAGCAAGGCCAGCGCTGCCAGGCCACTGCCGGAGCGCTTGGCAGGTGGGGCGGTGACAGGTTCCGCCGGCGCCTGTGCCGACGGCTGATCGTTATTGGACAAGACAGTCTCGCTCACGTATCCATCCTTTGCATGGGGGCGCATCGCGTTCAGCTTAGCGCCTTAAGAGGCAGGTGCAGCGCTGCGCTGCACGGCTGCCAGCAAGGCCGTGGCACTGGCGCCACGGCAATCCACAACCTGTTGGGCCCCGGCGGCCCGGGCCTGTTCGGCAACCCGTGGGCTGGGCACGAACAGCGGCAGGCGTGCCAGCTGCGGCCAATCCGCGCCGGCCAGCTGCTGCAGATGTTCAAAACCCTGCCCACTGCTGACCACCAGGCCATTGAGGCGTTCCGCTTCGATGCGGCGCTTCAGGGTGCCCGCCGGGTAATCCGGCAGACAGCGACGATACAGTTCCAGATATTCGACACTAGCACCTTGCTCTGCAAGACGCTCTGCCAGCAGTTCGCGACCTCCGACGCCGCGCACGACCAAAACACGCGCTGCAGGCACGGCCACGGCCTGAAGCAGGGCCGGTAACGCCAGCAAGGCTTCGCTGTCATCGCCACGCGGCGGAGTGTTTACCTCCAGCCCGGCGCCCTGCAGCACTGCAGCGGTTGCCTCACCCACGGTGAACCAGCCTTGCCGTGGCGGCTGCATGCTGGCTTCGGCCAGTTGCTCAAGCAGCAACCGGGCAGCCGGCTTGCTGACCACGATGATCGCTTGGAAGCCATGCAGGCCTCCCAGCAGCACACGTTGCCGGGGCTCCACGGTGACGGGCTCTATCGCCAGCAGCGGCAGGCAACTGCTGCCCACCCCCGCTGCCGCCAGGCTTTGCGCCAGTGCCGCACAGTCCTCGGCAGGCCGGGTCAGCAGCAGGCGCCATTGGCTCACGGGTGGCCAGCCTCGCCGTAGACTTCCTTGAGGATGGCCTCGGCGCCTTGGCCCAGCAGGTCTTCGGCCACCTGTACGCCCAAGGTCTCGGCAGCAGCGCGAGGGGCACGGGCTTCGGCCACCAGCAGGGTACCCCCGCTCGGCTGGCCAACCAGGCCACGCAGCCAAAGCTGGTCACCTTCGAGCACCGCGTAGCAGGCGATCGGCACCTGGCAGCCGCCATTCAGGTGTTTGTTCAGGGCGCGTTCGGCCACTACCCGGTCGGCGGTGTCGGCATGGTGCAGCGGTGCCAGCAGTGCGTGGATCTCGAGGTCGGCACTGCGGCACTCGATGCCCACCGCACCCTGGCCGCCAGCGGGCAGGCTGTCATCGACGCTGATGGTGGCGGTGATGCGGTCTTCGAAACCCAGGCGGATCAGGCCGGCGGCGGCGAGGATGATGGCGTCGTACTCGCCGGCATCCAGCTTGGCCAGGCGCGTGTTGACGTTGCCCCGCAGGAAGCGGATTTGCAGGTCCGGGCGGCGCGCCAGCAACTGGGCCTGACGGCGCAGGCTGGAGGTGCCGACGATGCTGCCGGCAGGCAACGCTTCAAGGCTGTCAAAGGTATTGGAAACGAAGGCATCACGCGGGTCTTCGCGCTCGCAGATGCAGTACAGGCCCAGGCCTTCGGGGAAGTCCATGGGCACGTCTTTCATCGAATGCACGGCGATGTCGGCTTCGTTGTCCAGCAGGGCGGTTTCCAGCTCCTTGACGAACAGACCCTTGCCGCCGATTTTTGCCAGCGGCGCGTCGAGCAGCTTGTCACCACGGCTGACCATGGGCACCAGGGTCACCAGCAGACCGGGGTGGGCCTGCTCGAGGCGGGCTTTGACGTATTCGGCCTGCCACAGGGCCAAGGCACTTTTACGGGTGGCAATGCGGATTTCGCGAGTGGACATGGAACGCCCCGATCCAGAGAAATGCCGCCGATGATAACAGCATCTCCTTTATCGCTTGCAGATGTGGATCAGCTGAGGGCCTCTTCGCGGCTAAAGCCGCTCTACAGGCCAATGATCAACCTGTGGGAGCGGGTTTACCCGCGAACAAGGGCGCAGCCCTTGCCATGCGGGCGCCGTATCAGAGGGTCTGCATCATCTTGCGCACGCCGGCAACATGCCGGCGGCTGACGGTAAGGGCATCGCCGTCCAGGCCTTTCAGGTACAGCTGAAAGTGCCCCAGCGGGGTACGCTGCAAGCGTTCGATGCGCTCGCGGGCAACCAGCGCATTGCGGTGAATACGCACGAAGCGTTCGCCAAATTCGTCTTCCAAGGCTTTGAGCGGCTCGTCGAGCAGCACTTCCCCGGTTTCATGACGCAAGGTCACGTACTTGTGGTCGGCAATGAAATAGATCACCTGGGGCAAAGGGATCAACTCGATGCCTTTGCGCGTGCGGGCACTGATATGGCTGCGCGGGCCGCCACCTTCATTGGCCGGCCGGGTAAGCGCCGCCAACTGGGCGCGGTTGGGTTTTTCGGCCTTGCGCAAGGCATCGCGCAGCGCCTGGGCCTGGAAGGGCTTGGTTACATGGCTGAGGGTACTGTCCTTGAATGCCTCGGCACCGTATTCATCATCCCCGGTGCAAAACACCACCGCCGGTGGCGCCTCGCGTTCGCACAGCCGAGCGGCTACCTGCAGGCCATCCAGGCCTGGCATGCCGATGTCCAGCAGGACCACATCGGGCTTGAGGCTTTCGATCAGCGCAAGGGCCTCCTCGCCGTTGGTGGCGCTAGGCTCCAGCACGGTGTAACCCTCCAGTTCGCCGAGCAGCCGGCTGAGGCGTTCACGGCCTTGGGATTCGTCATCAACGATCAGGACATTCATAATTGCGCTGGATTCCTGAATGAGTCTCGCACAGGTATAGCGTAGACAGGTGTGGTTCGAGCGACACTGCGGTCACGCTCTAGACCGGTGCGATGGCCAAAGATTCACTCGGACGGCAGATTCACCGCCAGTCCTTTGTCCAACTGTAGACGGTCCGTGGAACACTGCCGTTCATTCCTTAAAATCCTTCTCTGCCATTTTCCGGGCATTTCTCTCGACCGGCGCCCTGCGGCAGCCAGCCCAACCCTGCTATTATCGGCGCCACTTTTTCGTTCACGCCTGCAATGAGTGAATCCATGAGCACCGACAAGACCAATCAGTCCTGGGGCGGCCGCTTCAGTGAGCCCGTCGACGCCTTCGTCGCCCGTTTCACCGCCTCGGTCGATTTCGACAAGCGCCTGTACCGCCACGACATCATGGGTTCGATCGCCCATGCCACCATGCTGGCGCAGGTCGGCGTGCTCAGCGATGCCGAGCGCGACACCATCATCGATGGCCTGAAGACCATCCAGGGCGAAATCGAAGCCGGCAAGTTCGACTGGCGCGTCGACCTCGAAGATGTGCACATGAACATCGAGGCACGCCTGACCGACCGCATCGGCATCACCGGCAAGAAGCTGCACACTGGCCGTAGCCGCAACGACCAGGTGGCCACCGATATCCGCCTGTGGCTGCGCGACGAAATCGACCTGATCCTGGCCGAAATCACCCGCCTGCAGCAGGGCCTGCTGGAGCAGGCCGAGCGTGAAGCCGAAACCATCATGCCCGGTTTCACCCACCTGCAGACGGCCCAGCCGGTCACCTTCGGCCACCACCTGCTGGCCTGGTTCGAAATGCTCAGCCGCGACTACGAGCGCCTGGTCGACTGCCGCAAGCGCACCAACCGCATGCCCCTCGGCAGCGCCGCGCTGGCTGGCACCACCTACCCGATCGACCGCGAGCTCACCTGCAAGCTGCTGGGCTTCGAAGCCGTGGCCGGCAACTCGCTGGACGGTGTGTCGGACCGTGACTTCGCCATCGAATTCTGCGCCGCTGCCAGCGTGGCGATGATGCACCTGTCGCGCTTCTCCGAAGAGCTGGTGCTGTGGACCAGCGCGCAGTTCCAGTTCATCGACCTGCCGGACCGCTTCTGCACCGGCAGCTCGATCATGCCGCAGAAAAAGAACCCGGACGTGCCAGAGCTGGTACGTGGCAAGAGCGGCCGCGTGTTCGGCGCCCTCACCGGCCTGCTGACCCTGATGAAAGGCCAACCGCTGGCTTACAACAAGGACAACCAGGAAGACAAGGAGCCGCTGTTCGACGCTGCCGACACCCTGCGCGACTCGCTGCGTGCCTTTGCCGACATGATCCCGGCGATCAAGCCAAAGCACGCCATCATGCGTGAAGCGGCCCTGCGCGGGTTCTCCACCGCCACCGACCTGGCCGACTACCTGGTACGCCGGGGCCTGCCGTTCCGTGACTGCCACGAAATCGTTGGCCACGCTGTGAAGTACGGCGTGGACACCGGCAAGGACCTGGCCGAGATGAGCCTGGACGAACTGCGCCAGTTCAGCGACCAGATCGAGCAGGACGTGTTTGCCGTGCTGACCCTGGAAGGCTCGGTGAATGCCCGTAACCACATTGGTGGTACGGCACCGGCGCAGGTACGCGCTGCCGTTGTTCGTGGCAAGGCCCTGCTGGCTTCGCGTTAAGCCAGCCTCGCTGCCCTGCTTTTTGTAGGAGCAGCCTTGTGCTGCGAAGAGGCCGGTGCAAACACCATGGATAGAGGGTGTCTGCACCGGCCTCTTCGCAGCACAAGGCTGCTCCTACAGGTTCAGCGCTAGCTCCGGTTAGCGTTTACCGCTACGAATCATCTCCATGAAGGCCGGCATCGACGCTTCCTTGTCCGCCACGATCCGCGCCATGTGCGGGTTCTCGCCCATCAGCTGCAGCAACGCCTTGGCCTGCGGGAAGTCGGCCAAAAAGTCGATGTTCAGCACTTTCTTGCCCACGGCATAAGCCAGATCGACCGAGAAGCAGAACATCAGGTCTGCCAGCGTCAGCTGCTCACCCGCAACATAGGGCGCGAAGCGACCGTTGCGCTTGAGGGTGGCAAAGCCGGCCAGCAAATCGGCACGCGCTTTCTCTTTGACCAAAGGCTCAACCGACATGCCGAAGAACGACTCGGCGTAGCAAGTGCGCGCCGGTAGCTCGATGTACAGCTCGATCTCCTTGAGCAGCTCACGCACCTTGGCCTGCCCGAACGGGTCGGCCGGCAGCAGTGCCTTGCCGCCTTGGGTCTGCTCGATGTAGTCGAGGATCACACTGGTTTCGCTGAGGAAGCCGTGCTCGGTCTGCAGCACCGGCACCTTGCCCCGCGGGCTCACTTCCAGCGCCTGTGGCGCCTGGCCGCCATAGAAGGTGACTTCCTCGAAGGGCAGGCCTTTTTCCAGCAGGGCCAGCTTGACCATGTTGTAGTAGTTGCTGACCGAGAATCCATGAAGCTTGAGCATGAGGTAACAGCCTCCAGGCCGTAAGGGGTTGGCCCGGCTTTTATAGACCCTAAGCCCGCCCCTGACCAGCGTCATGCACCCCGTCAATGCCCGGGCATTGCCGCCACAGGCGTGGCACACTGTGCATCCCATCACAGGAGTACCGCCATGAGCGAGCCCACCGACATCGACAATGACGACGAAGCCTTCGCCGAGGCGACACTGACCCAGGCCATCGAAAACCAGATTGAAAGCGGCGAGCCGCCTGCGGCCAAGGCCACCTTCAACAAGCTGACCCTGGTCGGTTACGAGCGCGAGGACATCCTCAACCTGATGGCCCATGTGCTGGCCTTCGAGATCGACAACATGCTGGTGGAAGACCGCGCCTTCGACGGCGAGTGGTACGAGAACGCCCTGCGCGCGCTGCCGGAGCTGCCGCCTGAGATGGATCAAGGCGAGGACGAATAACCCGACTACACTCGAAGGTCAGGCACCGTAAGCGGTGCCGCCATCCTTGTCTGGAAGTCAGGAGTCGCCATGTCCTTTACCCCCGATCTGATTGCTGAACTGGAAGTCCTCGCGCTGTTCAAACACGACAGCAGCCAGGAAGGCATCAAGATAAACAGCAACGCCGCCCCTGCCCTGGTCGCCGCTGCGCAACGCCTGCATGAAAAGGGGCTGACCGATCAACCCGATGGCGGCTACCTGACCAGCCTGGGTCATGACGCCGTTGACAGTGTCCAGCTGCTGCAGAACATCCTCAAGGCGCCACAGCCAGCCTGAATGGCCTGCTCGGTCTGTTTGTAGGAGCGGCCTTGTGTCGCGATAGGGCCGCGAAGCGGCCCCGGCAACTTGTGCAGCGCTGCTGAAATTCTGGGGCCGCCTTGCGGCCCATCGCGACACAAGGCCGCTCCTACAGGGGACCGTACAAGACTGCTAGTTGGTAGTAGCCCTGCGCTTTTCCACCAGCCACGAGCGCCCATACAGGAACACGATGGCCAGCAAGGCCACCGCCTGTGCCGACAGCGAGTAGGCATCAGCGTGAATGCCCAGCCAATCGAACTCGAAGAACGCCACCGGCCGTGTGCCCAGCACCCCGGCTTCTTGCAGCGCCTTCACGCCGTGCCCGGCAAACACCACCGACAGCGCGCACAGCAGTGCGGCGTTGATGCTGAAGAACAGCGTCAGCGGCAGCTTGGCAGAACCACGCAAGATCACCCAGGCCAGGCCCACCAGCAGCACCAGCGCCGTGGCGCCACCCGCCAGCACCGCCTGGTGCCCGGCAGGGCCTGCCTGCAACCACAGGGTTTCGTAGAACAGGATCACTTCGAACAGTTCGCGGTACACCGAGAAAAACGCCAGCATGGCAAAGCCAAAGCGCCCGCCGCCGCTGACCAGGCTGCTTTTGATGTAGTCCTTCCAGGCAGCAGCGTGGCGGCGATCATGCATCCATACACCGAGCCATAGCACCATCACCGCGGCGAACAGCGCCGTGCAGCCTTCCAGCAGTTCGCGCTGGGCGCCGCCCACATCGATCACATAGGCCGCCACCGCCCAGGTGGCGAACCCGGCAACCAGCGCCAGCGCCCAGCCGATGTTGACGCTGCGTACCGCCGACTGCTGCCCGGTGTTGCGCAGGAAGGCCAGGATCGCCGCCAGCACCAGAATGGCCTCCAGGCCTTCGCGCAGCAGGATCAGCAAACCGGAAATATAACTCAGCGACCAGCTCAGGCCGTCGCTGCCCAGTAGCTTGGCGGCTTGGTCGAGCTTGCCTTTTGCCTCAGCCAGACGCTGCTCGGCCTGAGCCACGGGCAGGCCATCTTGCAGGGACTGACGGTAGGCCATCAGGGATTTTTCGGTGTCCTTGCGCGCCTGGGTATCGATGTTGTCCAGCGAGCTTTCCACCAGTTCGAAGCCTTCCAGATAGGCCGCTACCGACAGGTCATAGGCCTGGTCGTGGTCACCTGCGCGGTAGGCCGCCAGGCTTTTGTCCAGCGTGCTGGCGGTGTATTCGAGCAGTTGCGCCGGGCCGCGCTTGACTTGCGGCGGCTGGGCACGCTGGGCACGGAACGCCTCCACCACCGCGCTGCCTTCGTTGGCGGCGACTTCGGCCGGGGTTTGCCGGGCCAGGTCGGCGATGTTCCAGGTCTTGTCGCCTTTGCCGGCTTCCGACTTGGCGGTGAAGCTGGCGATATAGGCGGCCACATCCCAGCGCTGGCGATCATCCAGCTGGTCGGCAAAGGACGGCATCTCAGTGCCGTCGATGCCCAGGGCCAGGGTGTTGTAGAGGTCGAACAGGCTCAACTGGTCCAGGCGCGAAACATCGCGCAGGTTGGCGGGCGCAGGCTCCAGGCCCACGCCAGCCGGGCCGTCGCCTGCGCCGGTGTCGCCGTGGCAGATCGAGCAGTTTTGCGCGTACAGCGCAGCGCCACGGGCCGGATCCGGTGTGATTACTGGGGCCTGACTGACCTCGTAGGCCACTGCCAGGCGCGCGCCCAGCTGGCGGGCCTGCCTGGCGACAGCGGTGCCCTCCTGACGCTGATCAATGGCCTGGCGCAACGCCTGGACGCCCTGCTCCAGGGCGGCTTGCTCGGTGTTTGCGGGCAGGGCTTTGACCAGGTCGGCCAAGACCGCGCTGAATTCCTGTTGCTCGCGATATTCGCCCTCGTCGATCACCCTGCCTTCTTGCACCGTCGGCGGGTAGTCGGCGCCGATGTAGTCCAGCAGGTGCAGGGCTTTGCCGGCCTCAGCGGGGGCCTCGGCCAGCGCCAAGCTGCTGCACAGCGCCAGCACCGGGCCGAGCAATGCAGCCGGCAACCAGGCGAGCAGACGGGTACGGGTTTTCATGGCCAGTCTCGAAGGGAATGCGAAAGAGAACATTGTTCACTCCGACTCGCCTTCCCTCAAGGGCGCTGGGCGGATTTCATGAAAAATTTTGCTACAAATCAGATGAGGAGAGATTGAGCCAGGAGAGCATCACAATTCGGCGTTATCACGAATGTCCGCCAACCTGCCGAATGATGACTACCTTGTCCTCGACAGTGAAAGTCACCCGGTCATGCCCACTAAGCTGAAGCTGATGCTGGGTAACTGTTGCTCCATGCAACGGTTTGATGCGAAGAGTGACAAAGTCTGCAGCATCATTGGGACTGGCGCCGAGATCCTGGATGGTGAACTTGAACAAGTTGAGCCTTCTTTGCTGATCCTCATTCAGAGCGCCTTTGTATTTTGCCTTGTCGGAAATCAGCGTGTATCCGGAGTTCTTGGGTAAAGGCTGTTCTTCGAGACGGTAGTGCTGGACCAGTTCGAGAGCCTCGGGAGATAAAGTGCGTGCAGGCGTAGCGTGATCTGTGGCGGATGGTTTGGGTTGGGGGCCATGCTTGGGAGCTCGTTGCGAGTGTTTGACACCTCGTACTTTTTTGCCCATATGCCCCGACGGGTCAACGAAGTTGATGGGATCACCCTGAGAGTAACAATAGCAATTCAGCCCACCAAGCCCAAACGGGCTCCAGCTATCCGGACTGACAAAGCGCATTAAAGATGGACTGAACAGCCGATGATAGCCCGTCCCCAGTGGATAGAAGCCCGTGATCACATCCCGGCGCTCGCCGTTGAATCCAAGACTTTCAGCAGAAGAATGCCCATAGGGTGAGTAGCTATGGGCACTGCGTGTTCTTGTGATCATTGCAGTTCCTGCCTCGCACCTTGTGTAGGACAGATGATGCAGGAGCGGCACATATTTCAAAACTGGCAAAAATGTCAGGGCCGCAAAGCGGCCCCGGCGCTTGAAGGCTTTTGGAGAACCTTGCTCATTCCTCGCTCCATATCATCGATCAGCGCCTTGGCCATCTCACTGAGTATCCGCGCAGCACTACCGGCAATCCGGTCATTTTCCATTTCCGCTTCGGTGGTCAGGTGGCGGATACAGCCAAGTAATACCGACAACTGTGAAAAAGCATGGCTGAACGGCACATTGGCTGCAGTGCTCCACAGTTTTCGAGGCCTGTGGCTCAGCGGTGGGCGCCAGGGGAGCTGGCTTGCCGGCGATTGGGCCTCAAGGCTTGGCGGTGTCCTTCCAGCCTCCACCCAGCGCCAGGAACACCCCAATCTGCCCCATGGCTACCTGACTATTGGCCGCTGCCAACTGCGCACGCATGTCGGTGTAGGTGCGTGTGGCCTGCAAATCCGCCAGGAACGACTCACGCCCTGCCTGGTAGTACCGGTGGGTCTGGTCTGCGGCTTCCTTTGCCGATTTTTCTGCCTCGGCCAAGGCATCACGCCGGTCCAGCAGGGCGCTGTACTGCGCCAGGCGGGTCTGGGTTTCGCGAATGGCGTTCAGCACCACGCCATCGAAGTTCGCCAACGCCGCCTGGGTAGAGGCTTCGGCCATGCGAATACGCGCACGGGTGCCGTTGGTGGGGATGGTCCAGCTGATCTGCGGGCCGAAGCCCCAGCGGTTGGTCGAAGGCTCGCCGAGATTCTCCAGAATGCCGATGGTGCCGACCTGGGCGCCAATGCTGATGTCCGGGTACAGCGCGCCGGTGGCCACGCCGATGTATGCAGTGGCAGCAGCCAGCTGGCGCTCGGCCTGGCGCACATCGGGGCGACGTTTGAGCAACGCGGCGCCATCACCCACCGGGACCAGCTGGTTCAGGTGCGGCAGCTCGGCACAATCGGCGGTGCCGGCAGGCAACTGGTCGACCGGCTTGGCCAGCAGCGCAGCCAGGGTGTACATACCCGTCTCGCGCTCTGCCTTGAAGCGTGGCAGTTCGGCGCGCAAGGATTTGAACTGGGTCTGCGAGCGGGTTACCTGGGTTTCATCACCGCGGCCAGCATCGCGCAGGCGCTGGTTGAGCGTGACGCTCTGCTCCTGCAGGTCCAGCGACTCGCGGGCGATGTGGAGTTCCTCGTTGGCCGAACACACCTGGGTGTAAGCCTTGACCACATCCGCCACCAGGGTGATACGGGCGGTATCGGCAGCGGCCTGCACCGCGTCGGCATTGGCCTTGGCGGCCTCGGTGCCGCGCTTGAAGGTGCCCCACAGGTCGAATTGGTACGAGGCACTGATGATAGCCTCGCCGATGTTGGCCACCGGTACCTTCTCGGGCTGCAGGAAGGCTTCACCCGACTCCTGCAACCGCTGGGCGCCGAGCTTGACGCCACCGTTGAAGCCCCCTTGCGATTCGGCCACCTCCACCTGGGCGCGGGCCTTGGCGATGTTGGCCGCCGCCACGCGCAACTCGGTGTTGGCACTCAGGGCCTGACGCACCAGCGTGTTCAGCCGCTGGTCCTGATACAGCTGCCACCAGTCCTCGGGCACCGGCGCCGAGACCACGCTATCGGCATCCTGGCGCAGCGGGCCGCTCAGGTCGCTGCGTTGCACCGCCGCGTCCTTGGGCACCTCATAGTCGGGCCCGACCATCATGCAGGCCCCCAGCGACAGGCACAGGCCGGCCAGGATCAGCTGTTTCATGGGCGCTGGCCCTCGATGATCGACACCGTGGCGGTGCGCCCGGCAATCATGCGGAAGTCCTGCGGCACTTCATCGAAGGCGATGCGCACCGGAATTCGCTGGGCCAGACGCACCCAGCTGAACGCCGGGTTGACGTTGGGCAGCAGGTTGGCGCCACTGCTGCGGTCGCGGTCTTCGATGCCCGCGGCAAAGCTCTGCACATGGCCGCGCAGGCGGGTGTTGTCGCCCATCACGCGGATGTCCACCGCATCGCCAATGTGAATGCCACCCAGCTTGGTTTCTTCAAAGTAGCCATCAACGTGATACGAGGCACTGTCGACCACCGACAGTACTGGGCGGCCGGCGGTGACAAATTCGTGGTTACGCGGCGCGCGGTCGTTGAGGTAGCCGTCCACCGGGCTGCGCACCACCGAACGGTCGAGGTTGAGCTGGGCGGTGTCGACCGCCACCTGGGCCTCGCTGACAGCAGAGCGGGCGCGGGCCTCGCGGGACTGGCTTTCTTCCAGCTGCTCGGCGGCCACCAGGTTGCCCAGCTTGCGGTTGCGCTGCGCTTCGCGCGAAGTCTGGGCCAGGGTTTCCTGGCGCTCGCCCAGGGTCGCCTTGGCCTGGCGCAGGGCCAGGCTGAAGCGGTCCTGGTCGATGGTGAATAGCACGTCACCGCGTTTGACGGTCTGGTTGTCGCGCACCTCGACCTTCTGGATCAACCCCGACACATCGGGGGCGATCTGGATCACGTCGGCGCGAATGTGGCCGTCGCGGGTCCAGGGGGCAAACATGTAGTACACCACCATCTGCCACACGAGCACGGCGGCGAAGGTCACTACCAGCAAGGTCAGGACCACACGGCCCAAGGTCAGCAAAGGTTTTTTCATGGCAGCATCAGGTTTCGGCAAAAGTGGTCCACCGCGCCAAGCAGCACGGCATACAAAGCAACGTTGAACAACGCCCGGTGCCAGACCAGGCGGTAGAAATGCAGGCGCACCAGCACCGCGTGCACCCCCAGAAACACCAGGTAGGTGCCAAACATCATCACCAGCAGCGTGGGCAGAAACACCCCGCTGATATCCAGTTCACCAATCACAGGGGCGCTCCGTCGAGGCCAGGGGGCAGTTGCGGTTGTTCGGCGGGTTCGAGCATCACTTCCACGCCCGGCAACAGCGCCAGCCGCAGGCCACTCAGGGCATGCAACAGGTGGGTGCGGGCATCACCACGCTCGTACAGCTCATCCAGGTTCAGCGCCAGGCGCGCACGTTCCATGTTGCGCAGCAGTGCGGCCGGGGCATGCAGGCGCTCACCGGCACGCAGGCAGGCGGCGTAGTGCGCGCCGACTTCTTCGACCACCGTGCGCAGGCGCTCGCGGGCCTGCTGGCCGGCCCGCGGCATATAGGCCAGCAGGTCGAGCAGGTTCAGCCCCACGCGCAGGTCACGCAGTGCCACGCCGCTGTCCTGGCCGGTTTGCGACAGGCGCGGCAGGTGCTGCATCAGGCGGTCGAGCATCTGCACGCCCACCTGGCGTTGCTCGGCCAGGGTCGCCGGCTCGGTCATTTCGACGATGTCGCGCCAGGCGAAGCGGGTCATGCGCTTGGCCGCCAGTTCCACGCCGAACGGGCGCATCACCAAGGTCCAGATGAACGCGAACAACAGGCCAACGGGGCCGGCCAGGTTGGCGTTGAGGAAGGTGAAGAAGTCGGCGTCGTAGGCACCCTGGATGCTGATGAAGGTCGAGGTGTTGACGATGGTCAGCAAGGTGCCTAGGTAGAAGCGCGGCTGCACGGTCAGGGTGCCGATACAGATGAACGGCACGGCAAACGCCAGCACCAGCATCGGGAAATCGTGCAGGTTGGGCAGCACCAGGAACAGGTACAGGCTGGAGAAGATGACCGACATCAGCGTCCAGAAGAAGAACCGGTAGATCTGCGGCGCGGGGTCGTCCATGGCGGCGAAGAAGCTGCACGACACGGCGGCAAGGATCACGGCGCTGGCGCCGTCGTTCCAGCCCAGCCCAATCCACAGGCCGCACGCCACCACAATCGCCAGTACGGTAGAGGCCACCGAGTACAGCATCAGCCCACGGTCGAAGAATGCCGTCAGGCGGCCCAGGCGCCAGTGGCGGTACACCGCGCGCCAAGGCTTTGCATCGTCGGTACGCAAGGCGTGCTGCAGGGTGCAGCAGTCCTGCCACAAGTCGGCCCATTCGGTCAGGCGGTACAGAGCGTTGGACAGCAGCAGTTCGGCGCGCTGGTCGAGGGCGGCGGCACCGGGCTGCAAGCGGTCGATCTGCTCGTGCAGCGCAGTCCAGCGCGCTACCGAAGCACTGTCGGCCGTGCCTTTGAGCCATTCGCGGGCGGCGTCAAGCACGGGTTGAAGTTGGGCGAACTGGGCCGGGGCGCGGCCTTCGAGGGCCACCAGGGCGTCGTCGAGCGCGTCGATTACCGGCAGCAGGTGAATCATCCGCCCACGCAGTTCGCGGGCATTCTTCAGGGTATGTGGGCCGGCACCTTCGTGGCCTAGCTGGCCGATCATCAGCTCCAGCGAGTTGAAGGTAGCGACCATCGACCCACGCATGCCGCCGACCTTGTCGGCGCTGGCTTCGCGGGCCAGGTAGGTGTCGCTGTAGCGGATCGCTTCAGTGAACCAGTTACCGGTGGCACCGACCACTACAGGGGCCAACCGGCGTGGCCAGAAAATGGCGCCGACCACTGCCGCGCAGACGATCCCCAGGCAAATTTCCTGAGCGCGGGAAGACGCCACGTCGAATACCGCTAGCGGGTTGTCGACCACCGCCAGGGCGATCATCGGCAAGGTGTAGCCGGCCAGCATCAGCACATAGTTATTGGCCGTGCGCAGGTTGAGCGACAGGAACAGCAAGGTGCCGGTCCACAGGGCGATTGCGATGCTCAGCAGCAACGGCGACTGCACCAGCGGCGGCACCAGGAAAATCGCGCCACCGGCACCCAACAACGTGCCCACGGCGCGGTACAACGCCTTGGAACTGGTTGGGCCGACGAACGGGCTGGAGACGATGTACACCGTGGCCATGGCCCAGTAGGGGCGTGGCAGCTGCATGAGCAACGCGATGTACAAGGCGATCATGGAGGCGGCGAAAGTACGCGCACCGTAGAACCAGTCGCGGGCGGGGGGTACCGAGCTGAAGAAGCCGTTCATGCCACCCCGCCCGTACTGCCCAGCCCGGCTGCTTCGAAGGCGCGCAGCACGCGCAAGGTGGCTTCCAGGTCGGCCTGGTCGATACCGTTGAGCACATCGCGGCGCAGGCGCACCAGCTCGGCTTCGATGGCCTCGGCCAGGGCACGGCCTTCGGCGGTCAGGCTCAGGGCCTTGGCGCGACGGTCCAGTGGGTCCTCGCTGCGGCACACCAGGCCAGCCTTGCACAGTTGGTCGAGCAGGCGCACCAGGGATGGGCTTTCCAGGCCAGCGGCCTGGGCCACGGCCACCTGGTGCACACCGTCGCCCAGGCGCACGATCATCAGCAGCGGCGCAGCGCAGGCTTCGGAAATGCCGTAACCGGTCAGGGCGGTATGGCAGATGCGCCGCCAATGACGGGCGGCGACCACCATGCCACTGCTGACTTGCAGGCGCAGGAGATCAAGGGACATTAAGAGAACCAAGGATATTCATAGTTTGCTAACTATCAATATACGCCTTGCCCTCCCCCTGTCGTCAACAGTGGGCGACGGACAACCGGGTTAAATGTTGTTCATTTTTTAGCCTGTGCCGGCCTCTTCGCGGGTAAACCCGCTCCTACAGGTACCCCAGAAATTTTGAGGCTTGTGGTTTCCCGCGAAGAGGCCGGCACAGGCAACAGAACATCAGGGCTGGATCTGGTCTTCCAGCTTCATGGTCAGTGCCAATGTGCTGCCCATCTGCACCGCCCGGTCCCGCCATTCCTGATAGCGCGCTGAATCACGGCTGCTGAAGTGCACCGCCAGCTCCTCTGCCGCCTGCTCCACCCCCGCCGCTGCCGCCAGCTCCAGCCAGTACAGCGCAGCCTTGAGGTCGGCCTCCACATACAGCCCGTGCATCAGCCGGTAACCCACCTCAAAGCGACAGCGTGCTTCACCTCGCTCGGCCCCGCGCATGAACCACTGATAGGCCTGCACCAGGTCGACCTGCCAGTCCAGCTCGCCATCGCACACCTCCTCCTCATACAGGTCACCCAATGCCGCGGCCGCGTGCAGCATGCCCCGCTCGAAGGCCTGCCGGTAGCACTCCGCTGCCTGCACGTAGGAAGGGTCGATGCCTTTGCCAAAGTAATGCTGCTGCCCCAGGTTGAACCAGGCTGCGGCATTGCCTTGCAGGGCCGCCATGCGCAGCAGGTGGCCGGCCAGCACGGTATCGGCACGCCAGTACTTGCCGTTGAGCCAGATCCAGCCGAGGTCGTTGAGTGCCGCCACGCTGCCCAGCAACGCCTGGCGGCGCAGGTCGGCGTATACCGCCTGCAGGTCGCTGGCCTCATCCAGGCGGTTGACCAGCATCGAGCGCTGGCTGGGTAACCCCACACCGGCAAACAGCCGCTGTCGCCTGCCGACCGGGGCCGGTGGCGCAATGACCCGCTCGGGAAGAAGGCGGGCAAGCAGCGAATGGATATTGCTGGCAGCAGACATGTTCATCCTCATTGAACGACGCACAACCCCAACCTTCGGCTGTGATGAGGCGTGATTCTGCGTGACGTCACGTCAAAACCTGTCGCGAACGATTCGGCACACGGCAACCAAATGCGAGTTCCTTGATCTGAGCAGGCTGTGGCCAATTGCCATACAACACGCGTGCCGCCATCCTATTGCGGCAAGCCTAGACAAGGACGTTACATTTTGCCGTTCGCCACCACTCGCGCCACCCTCAGCCGTCAGTGGGCGCTGCTGCGCCTGCTGCCCAGTCGCTCCCCAGGCATTACCAGCGCCGAGCTTGTCTGGGGCCTGCGCGATGTCGGCTTCACGGTCAGCAAACGCACTGTCGAGCGTGACCTCAACGAGCTGTCGCTGATCTTTCCGCTGGAGCGCAACGACAAGAGCATCCCGTTCGGCTGGCACTGGTCGGCGAGTGCGGTGGGCGAGTTGCGCGGTAACTTCGACTTGCTCACGCACCTGCGCGGGGATGCGTTGCAACCGGCGCAGGGCGAGGGCGTGGAGCTGGTGGCGCGGATCAGCGATGCACTGGCGCGGCAGTTGCGCGATGCGCCGTTGAGCAGCGACATGCAGCTGACGGCGCTGGAGCATGGGCATCGGTTGCGGGCCACGGTGAGTGACGGCTGGCCGTTGCGATGGTGGCTGTTGAGCCATGGGGATGGGTTGGTGGTGGAGCAGCCTGCGGTGTTGCGGGAAGAGATTGGCAAGATCCTGAGCAATGCGGCAGCTCAGTACCAGAATCTGTAGCCTGTACCGGCCTCTTCGCGGATAAACCCGCTCCCACAGAAGACCGGTGGACCTTGAGTAGTGCACACCTGTGGGAGCGGGTTTACCCGCGAAAGGGCCGGTACAGGCTTACGCACTAGCGCTGCATCCCCCAGCGCCGCACGGTCAGCCGCTCCAGGGTGTTGAACACCAACCCTTCCACCAGCAAACCGATCAGGATCACCACCGCCAACCCGGCAAACACCTTGTCGGTATACAGCTCGTTACGGTTCTGGAAGATGTACCAGCCCAGCCCGCCTTTACCGCTGCTGGCACCAAACACCAGTTCGGCGGCAATCAGGGTGCGCCAGGCAAAGGCCCAGCCGATCTTCAGCCCCGACAGGATCGACGGCAAAGCCGCCGGCACCAGGATGTGCAGCACCAGCCGCAGCCCTTTCAGGCCATAGTTGCGGCCCGCCATGCGCAGTGTTTCCGAGACGCCAAGAAAGCCCGCGTAGGTATTCAGCGCCAAAGCCCACAGCACCGAATGCACCAGCACGAAGATCAGGCTGTTGTCGCCCAGCCCGAACCACAGCAAGGCCAGCGGCAGCAGGGCAATGGCCGGCAGCGGGTTGAACATCGAGGTCAATGTGCCCAGCAGGTCGCGGCCCAGCTGGGTCGAAACCGCAAGGCTGGTCAGGCCGAATGCCAGGACGATGCCCAATACATAACCCTTGAGCAGAATCACCAGCGACACGCCAACCTTGGCCGGCAGTTCGCCACTGATCATGCCGTCCCACAGGGCGGCGGCGGTTTGCAAAAAGCCTGGCAACAGCAGGTCGTTGTCCTGATAACGGGCGACGGCCTCCCACAGCACAGCGATCACCAGCAGGATAACCGCCTTGCGCAGCCAGCCTTGCTGCCACAGGCGCTGGGCCAACGGCAGTTCTCGTTCCAGAGGCACACTGAGCAGGGGCTCCAGCTGCACCTCGTATTCCTGGCGTACAGGTGTAGTGGTCATGGCTGAAGCTCCTGTCAGTAGGCGATGCGAATATCGTTAAAACCAAGCTCGTCAGGCTGTTGCGGGGTGTCCGCCTCGTCAAACAGCAGGCGGTGGATACGCCGGGCACTGGCCTGGAAGTCGCTGCCACCCAAGCTGCCCAGGTCGTACTGATGGCTGTGCACTTCGGCCCGTACCCGCCCCGGGTGCGGCGACAGCAGCAGGATGCGGTTGCCGACCACCAGCGCTTCCTCGATGGAGTGGGTCACGAACAGCAGGGTGAACCGTACTTCCTCCCACAGCAGCAGCAGTTCTTCCTGCATCTTGCGCCGGGTCAGCGCATCAAGGGCGGCGAACGGCTCATCCATCAACAGGATCTTAGGCTGCGTGGCCAAGGCCCGGGCAATCGCCACGCGCGCCTTCATGCCGCCCGACAAAGTGTGCGGGTAGGCATCGGCAAAGGCAGCCAGGCCGACCTTTTCCAGGTAATGCAGCGCCCGGTCTTCGGCTTCGGCGCGCTTGAGCTGGCCCGACACCAGCAACGGGAACATGACGTTCTGCTTTACCGTTTTCCACGGTGGCAGCTGGTCAAACTCCTGAAACACCACGATGCGATCGGGCCCGGGGCCACACACCGCTTGGCCCTGCAGCAGAATCTGCCCTTCCTGCGGCTGGATGAAACCGGCTACGGCTTTAAGCAAGGTGGACTTGCCACAACCGGAGGGGCCCAGCAACACAAAGCGGTCGGCACGGTCGACTTCGAAGCTGACCTGGTGGGTGGCCCGCACCACGCGTTGCGCGGTGCGGTATTCAAGGCTGAGGTTGTCCACCTTGAGCAAAGGCGGCGTTGCGACACGGCTCAGGTTGCTGGCCGCGTGGCCTGGCAATGGGGCGGTCATGATCGATCAGCTCCCCTGCAGCGGGCGTTCGTCCTGGAAGAAGTAGTCCTTCCACGATTCCGGCTTGTGCTTGATGGCGCCTACCCGATAGAGAAAATCGGCCAGCTTGTAGGTGTTCTTTGGCGTGACGGTGAATTCGTACTGCGGGTTGTCGATCAGCTTGATCAACGCGTCGCGGTCGATCTTGGCCTTGGTCACACGGATGTAAGTGTCGGCGGCAGCGGCCTTGTCTTTCTGGGCGAAGTCTGCGGCTTCGGCCAGGGCGTCAACGAAGGCCTTGTAGGTTTTAGGGTTGTCCTTGCGGAATTTCTCGGTGGCAAACAGCAAGGTCGGCGAGTTGGGGCCGAGCAGGTCATAGCTGTTGAGCACCACATGCACGTCCTTGTTGGCCAGTACCTGGTCCTGGAACGGCGGGTTGGAGAAGTGCCCGTTCAGCTCGGTACCGCCGGCCAGCAGCGCAGCAGTGGCATCGGGGTGAGGTACGGCGAGGGTGTATTTGTCGAGGCGGTTGTATTCCTTGTCGCCCCACTGCTGGGCGGCGGCGTACTGCAGGAAGCGCGACTGCACCGAAACACCGACCGCTGGCACGGCGATGCGGTCTTTGTTGGAGATGTCGGCGATGGTCTTCACGTTGGGGTTGCTGCTGACCAGGTAGTACGGGAAGTTGCCCAGCGAGGCCACGGCCTTCACATTCTGCCGACCCTTGGTGCGGTCCCACACCGTAAGCAGCGGGCCGACACCCGCGCCGGCGATGTCTACCGAACCGGACAGCAGTGCGTCGTTGATGGCCGAGCCGCCCGACAGCTGGGCCCAGTCGACTTCGATGTCGATGCCCTGCTCCTTGCCGTGCTTTTCGATCAGGTGCTGGTCACGCACCACGTTCAGCAGCAGATAGACGATGCCGAACTGTTCGGCAATGCGGATCTTGCCTTCGGCCTGGGCTACTGCAGGGGCAGCCAGGCTGCCGACGACCAGGCTTGCGCCCAGGCCGATGCTTGCCGCCAGGCGGCTGATGGATTTGCGCATGATGATGTCCTCAGTCGTCAGAACGGGGCGTCGCCCTGGATGGTGGTGCGGTACAGCTTGCGGCGCAGGTGTGCGGGGCAGCCGGCGGCCAGGTGGATCAACGAGCGGTTGTCCCAGAACACCAGGTCATGGGGCTGCCATTGGTGGCGGTAGATGTTCTGCTCCAGCACGCTCAGTGCGTACAGTTGTTGCAGCACGTCGCGGCTTTCGTCGTCTGGCAGGCCGACGATGCGGGTGGTGAAGCCTTCACTGACAAACAGCGCCTTGCGGCCGTTTTCCGGGTGGGTGCGGACCACCGGGTGGATAACTTCCTGTACCTGCGCCAATTGCTCGGCGGTCAGGTTCGGGCGCCAGTTGCCTTCAAATTTGGTTTCGGCGTAACGGGCGGTGTAGGAGTGGGCAGCACTGCGGCCCTCGACCACTTTGCGCAAGGCGTCGGGTACGGCGTCCCAGGCTTTGTGCATGTCGGCGAACAGCGTATCGCCGCCTTCGCTTGGCAGTTCCTGGGCATGCAGCATGGAACCGAGGCTGGGCAGCGCTTTGTATGACAGGTCGGAGTGCCAGAACTTGCCGGCATCACCCAGGCCGATGTTCTGACCGTTTTCGATGATGTTGGAAACGATCAGGATCTCGGGATGGCCTGCAAGCAGGAACTGCTTGAGCACATGGATCTGCAACTCGCCAAAGCGGCGGCTGAAGGCTATCTGCTGTTCCGGGCTGATGCGCTGGTCGCGGAACACCAGCACATGGTGGTCGAGGTGGGCGCGATGGATACGGGCGAAATCCTCGGCGTTGACCGGTTTGGCCAGGTCCAGGCCGATGATCTCGGCGCCTACGGCACCGGAGAACGGGCGGATTTCAAAAACTTGCGGCTGGGCGCTGTCGATGGTCGACAAGGCGTTCGAGGCGGCTGACATTTATCACTCCCACGCAGTGCGCGACTTCAATGGCGCGCAACGATCAGAAACGCACGGGGATTTCCCGTGTGGGTTCAAGTCGTGCGGCGCATCGATTGGTCGACGGGTACGCAGTGGGTGTGACTATAAAGTCATAAGTGCGATATTTTAAATACCTTTAAAGCATAACCATATCACTGTCGCCGGGGCTGCCCTGCTGTCAGATCAGCCCACCCTGCTCTTCTTCGTCGATCAGGTTATTGAGGCTGCTGAGCGCCTTGCGCGCTGTGGAACGGTTGAGCAGCTTGGCCTGTGCGCCGGCGGGCAGGTCGGTGATCTTGAACACCCCCTTGGCGGTCAGCACGTCGATGAGGTCCTCGAGCACGCGGATCATGTCCAGGTCACTTTGCTTGAGCTGGTTGAGGCTGTTTTCCACGACGTCATCGGCAAACCATTCCTGGATATCGGCATGGTCGGCGGGGAGCATCTCGGTGAACTGGTCAAAAGCAGCTGCTTCTACCCGCAGCAACTGGCCAGCGGCGTCGCGTTGCACGTAGAACATGGCGGTGTCCCTCGTCACGTTGGTTCCTTGTTGGTAGACAGCAGCATAGGCAAAGATCGCCGGGCGCGCAGGCCCGGCGCCAGAGTATGCGCTGTCAGCAGATTGCAGGAAAGACCCGTGTGGGAGCGGCCTTGTGTCGCGAAAGGGCCGCGAAGCGGCCCTTTAGCACATCAGCTGTCCTTGTTGTGGATGATGATGGTCGGGTCAGCACCGCTGATCAACGAGTTGACCGTGGTGTTGGACCAGTTCACCCCTTCAAGCTTGATGGTCACATCGGCATTTGCCAGGCCTCCAGCAGCGTTGAGCTTGCCTTCGCTACTGACCTGCAACGTGGTCGTGCCTTCCACCGTGGTGAGTTTCAGGTAGTTGTCGATCGTGCTGCCCTTCTCACCTTGCAGCAGATCGCTCAAGTCGATCTTGTCTTTCTCACCTACCTTGAAGTCCTTGATCACGTCGTTGCCGTAATCGCCTGCCTTCCACACGAAGGTGTCGGCACCGCTGCCACCGATCAGGATATCGTCGCCGTGGCCACCGATCAGGGTGTCATTGCCAGTACCGCCCAGCAGGATGTCGTTACCCCGGCCACCATCGAGCGTGTCGTTACCACCTTGGCCGAAGAGGATGTCGTTGCCATTGCCGCCGGACAAGAAGTCCTTGCCGTCGTTGGCACCGGAGATATCGAACTCGGTGTAGTGCTCGGTGATGTACTGGTGGACATTGCTGGTGGTAACGGTGCTGGCTTCGACACCGCTCTTCTGCGCAACGTAGGTCTGCAGGGCCTGATAGCCCTCGCTGACAACACCATTGAGGGTGATCAGGTCACCGAAGATGATGTCATTGCCGTTGCCGCCATCGATGGTGTCGGCGCCGGGCAAGATCGCCTCGGAGTGGCCCAGAATCGCCTTGGCCAGGTCGGACGGGTCGATGTTGGCCTGTGGCTTGCCAGCAGTGTCATACGCTGTCAGGTCGCTGAGCGAGACATCGCTGTTCAGGCCAATCGCCTGCACCTTGCTCAGACCGGTATCTTTGCCACCAAGTACGGCAAAGCTCGCAGTGGAACCTGCCGCCGAGTAGTAATAGTTCCAGGCGTCAGCGTAGCCAGTACCCGCCAAGTCGGAGGTCTCGTAGGTACCATCACCTTGGGCATGGATTGTCCCGATCTCCTTGATCGAGTCGAGCCTGCCATTACTCTTGTAGGTAGAGACGGTGATGAGCCCGTTACTGCTGATCTCAACCTTGTGCGTACTGTCGGCCCAGGCACTGAAGGTATCGCCAATCTTGTAATTGTTGACGTTGACCACGTCATCCAGATACTTGCCATTGGTCCAGAGGCGAGGGTTGGTGCTTTCCCCGTTCTGGTAGTAAGTGGGCTTGCCATCAGTGATGAAGTAGGTGAGGTTCTCCGCACCAGAATTGCTCAACGCCACGGTGCTCTTGAAGAAGTTGGACGTGGTCTTGAACGCGTCTTCGTAGTTGGTACCACCGCCGTAGCGAGAACCGCCCACCATCGAGTCCAGTACCGTCTGCAACTTGCTCAGGGCATCGGTATCGTTCAGGTTCACCGTCACGTTCTTGTTGACCTGGGTGTCGAAGTCGACCAAGAAGATGTTCACGGTCCCGGAGGAATCGGAGCCCAGGCTCGCTTTCAGCGTCTGGAACACGGACGCCAGCTGGGCCTTGGCCGTGGCAACAGACTGGTCACTCATACTGCCCGAGCTGTCGACCATGAAGGCAATGTTGTAGTTCTTGCCCTGGACCACGTTCAGGCCCGACACGTCGGCGACGATGATGTCGTTGCCTTCGCTGCCGGTCAGGGTGTCGTTGCCCGAAGTACCCACGCTGGCCTTGTAGGTTGCGCCGTACACGGTCACCGGGATGTTGCCGGTGGTGATGGCCGAACCGCCCAGGCTTTCGGTGGCAGTCGAGGTGACCGTGATGTCGAACGAGCCTTTGTAGTAGGCCGGCGGCGTCAGGGTCAGGCCGCTGAGTTTCCAGCCGGTTACATCCACCGGTGCGCTGCCTACCGTGACCGTGTGGCCTGCACCATCGCTGAGTACAGTGCCTTTCGGAATGCCGCTGAGGCTAACGTTCAGGGTTTCGGAGCCATCGGTGTCGGTCAGGGCAGTATTAATACCAACCAGTTTCACCGAGCCACCTTCCGGCCCTTCGTTTAGCTTGTAGCCGTCGTAGTAGCTCTGACCATTCACGGTGTGCAGGTCGGACACGCCCAGGCCAGCGTTGGCCATCTCGGTCACGTTCTGGTACATCTTGATGTTCGAGCTGCTCAGGTCAGTGACCGCACCAGAGCCTACCTGGATGTTCAGGTCATAGCTGCCTGGCCCAGACTGGTTGGCATGGTAGACCTCGATCGGGTAGTAGCCGCTGGTGTTCGGGGTGAAGGTGCCCGAAACCTGGCCACCGGCACCCCAAGTGGCCGTGACCACAGTCTTGCCACCAATGGTGACCACGAAGCTGTCGTCGGCGGTACCGCTGAAGGTGTAGGTCTTGCCGGCTTCCAGGTAGATCAGGCCCGACGTTTTCGAGCCGCTGCCACCGGTGACGCTGCCATCGGACTGCACGTTGGTCGTGGTGCTGCTGGAGTTGGCATTGCCAGAGTTGGCAAATACCGTCTTCAGGTCCTCGCCGGTAATGCCATTGCCACCAGTACCCAGGCCTTTGAGGCTGGTCCAGACTTCCTTGGTCAGGCCTTTGGAGTCGATATCGGCGCTGCCGAAGCTCAGCGTCGGTTTGTCGGCTACCGGGCTGATGTCGACCTTCATGGTCGCTTCTGTGCCCAGGTTGGTGCCATCGTTCGGCTTGTACTTGAACTGTGCGTAGTCGGCCTTCTGGTCACCTACGCCATTGCCACCGTAGTTATCCGAACCTGACTGGTTGAGGGCCGGAACGAGCTTCAGGTTCTTGGCCGTGATATCAGCCTGGCTCACGACCTGGCCAACGGTCACATTCACCCATGCAGTACCGTTGAAGAACTGCAGGCTGCCGGCGCCAGGGATCGAGGTAATGGTCACGGACAGACCGGTGTTGCCATCGGCATCGGTGACTTTGAAATCACTCCAGGCGAACACGTAGTCGGTGTCCTCCACGCCAAACACCGCGCCACCAGGCGAAACTGGCAGGTGGTCGTTGTCGAGGATGGCGGTAGTCACGCTCGATTTGCTGCTATCAACTTGCAGGTTCTCGAAGTTGCCACCGGTGGCAGTTTCGATCTTCACCACGAAGTTCTCGGTACCTTCGACCAGCTTGTCGTCGATGGTAGCGATGTTGAACGTGGTGCCTGTGCTGTTGGCCGGGATCTTCACGGTGGTGACACCGGTGAAGTCCTCACCGTTTTTGGCGGTGCCGCTGTAGCTGAGGGTGATGGTGACTTCGGCCTTGGAGGCGTTGCTCAGGGTCAGCGTGTACTGGCCGGTTTCGCCCTCGGTCAGCGAAGTGGTGCCGGTGATGCCGACCGTGGTGACGTCGCCCTGGTTGCCGGTACCCGGAGTACCCGAGCCTGGTTCGTCGGTGACAGTGGTGCTGACTGGCGACTTGTCCAGCGTCAGCTGTTCGAACTTGCCAACATCGGCGCCGGCCACGGTGGCAATCGACTTCACGACTGGGTCGTTAGCGCCGACGTAGACGTTGTCCGGAGCGGTCACACTGATCGAACCGCTGGTGCCATTGGCCGGTACGGTGATGACGGTTTTGCCGTCGCTCAGCGTGAAGGTCAGAGCGTTGTGGTTGTTGATCGGCAGGCCATCTTTGTTGGTCAGCGTCACGGTGTAGGTGATCACGCCGCCTTCGGTGACCGAAGGGGTCGCGGTCAGTTTCGCGATGACTTCGTCGTTGGTGTCGGTGACATTGACCTTCGCCGCGTCGCCCAGCTGCAGGTTCTCGAAGGTACGGCCGCCGATGTCGGCTGCCGACTTGATACCCAGGCTGATTTCGCCGGCGTCTTTGTAGACGTCGTCGCCTTGTGCCGCGTGCTCGTATGGCGCGCTGGTCTGGCCGGCCTTGATGGTGACTTGAGCGTTGTTGCTCAAGGTCACGACCAGGTCGTTGGCCAGGGCAGTGTTGATGTGCACGGTGAAGGTCGGTTTGACGTTCTCGGCTACCGAAGTCTGGTCGGCGG
>NZ_JBEGGO010000006.1:0-332384 GCF_052112345.1 Pseudomonas sp. SAS7
TACCGCGTATGGGCATTACCACGTCAGGCAGATCTTGCCGAAATGCCGGTTGCTTTCCTGGTAGCGGAACGCCTCGACGATCTGCTCCAGTTCAAAATGCTTGTCCACCACCGGCCGCAGGCCGTTGGCATCGATCGCCCGCACCATCGCCTGCTGCTGGGCGCGGCAGCCCACCAGCACACCTTGCAGGCGAATCTGCCGCACCAGCGCCTGCACCAGCGGCAGCTGCCCGGCCACGCCGGTAAGGATGCCGATAAGCGACACATGCCCACCGATGCGCGCGGCAATCATCGACTGCTCCAGCGTCGCCGGGCCGCCCACTTCGATCACATGGTCGACGCCGCGGTTGCCGGTGAGCTCGCGCACCTTCTCACCCCAGGCTGGGGTGCTCTTGTAGTTGATCAGGTGATCGGCGCCCAACGCTTTCAGACGCTCCAGCTTGGCGTCGCTGGACGACGTGGCGATCACGGTGGCGCCAGCCAGCTTGGCGAACTGCAGGGCGAAGATCGACACACCACCGGTGCCTTGCACCAATACCGTGTCGCCAGGCTTGAGGTGGTCGTCGCTCATCAGCGCACGCCAGGCGGTGAGGCCGGCCGTGGTCAGGGTAGCGGCTTCGGCATGGCTGAAGCCTTTGGGCGCCATGGTGAATGCGCTAGCGCGGGCGGTCACCTGTTCGCGGGCATAGCCATCAATACCGTCGCCCGGCACCCTGGCGAAGCCCTCGACATTGGCCTGGCCGTCGAGCCAGTCGGGGAAGAAGGTGCTGACCACATTGTCGCCGACCTGAAACTCGCTGACACCTTCGCCTACCGCAACCACTTCGCCAGCGCCATCAGCCATGGGGATACGCCGCTCGCTCGGGCCCCACATGCCGCTGACCACGGCGAAGTCGTGGTAGTTGAGGGAGCTGGCGTGCAGGCGCACGGTGATTTCGCCGGCCTTGGGGGCCTGGGCCTCGCTGGTGCCGACCTCGACCTTGTCGTAGCCGCCGCCGGGTTGTACGTAGATGGCCTTGCTGGTCATGGGTGGGTCTCCGTATCAGAGGAAAGAATGGGGTTCAGCATAGACAGGTCCGGCCCTACCGGTTTCAAAGGCTACGCGAACCCCTGTAGGAGCGGCCTTGTGTCGCGAAAGGGCTGCGCAGCGGCCCCGGCATTCTCGTGGTGAGGCTGAAATCCTGGGGCCGCTGCGCAGCCCTTTCCGACCGGTCCGGCGCCCCGGCAAGGCCGCTCCTACAAGAGCCTGCGCGTGCCGGCCAAGATGGGCTCAGCCCAGCATCACCTTCAGCGCTCGGCAATCGGCCGCATGCCAATCCACCAGCTCCGGCCATGGGTTATCTGGCAGGTTCACCAGCACCGTGCGTGCGCCTGCAGCACGCCCACAGTCCAGGTCAAAACGGTAATCCCCCACCATCACCAGCTCGCCCGGCGCCACGCCCCAGGCACTGGCAATCTTCAGCAGCCCATCCGGGCTTGGCTTGGGCGCCGCTTCGTCACGCCCAAGAATGTGCTCCTCGGGGAAGCAGTCTGCCAGGCCGATGGCCTCCAGCGTCACATGCGCCAGCTCGCGGGCATTGCGGGTCAGAATACCCAACCGACACCCGCGCCCGGCCAACTCGCGCACCAGCTCCACCGCGCCGGTGGCCGCCGTGGAGGCAACCGCCAGGTCACGTTCGTGCTCCAGCAACCAGGCATGCTTGGCCGCTGCCACGTCTGCCGGCAAGGCCGCCAGGTGGGTGAGGATGTCGTGCTCGGCGGGGATGTCCAACGCCACGCGAATGGCGTCGAAATCATGCACGGCCACGGTCAGGGTGCCGTCCATGTCGAACACCCAGTTACGCACCTCGCCCAGGCTCATGCCCAGTCCTTGCGATGGCGAATCAGGCCTTCCTGGCTCGACGATGCCACCAGTTGCCCGGCCTGGTTGAAGATGCTGCCGCGGCAGAAACCGCGGGAATTCCCGGCCCAGGGGCTGTCGGTGGCGTAAAGCAGCCACTCGTCGGCGCGCAGGTTGCCATGGAACCACAGCGAATGGTCGAGGCTGGCGATCTGCATGTCGCGCTGCCACACCGACTTGCCATGGGGCAGCAACGCCGTGGTCAGCAGGCCGAAGTCCGAGGCATAGGCCAGCAGGTACTTGTGCAGGGCGGGTACGTCGGGCAGGTTGCCGTCGGCGCGGAACCAGGCGTACTTCACCGGGTCGCCGGGCTTGGGGTTGAACGGGTCGCGCTCGGTAACCGGGCGGATCTCGATCGGCTTGGCGCACAACACCTTGTCGCGAATACGCTCGGGCAACTGGTCGGCCATGGCGCGGGCCAGCTCCACCTCGGTGGGCAGGTTTTCCGGGCCGACCACGTCTGGCATTTGTGCCTGGTGCTCGAAACCTTCCTCGTCGTACTGGAACGACGCGCTGCAGGTGAAGATGGTCTGGCCCTTCTGGATCGCCGTTACCCGACGGGTGCTGAAGCTGCCGCCATCGCGCACGCGGTCCACCGAGTACACCACCGGCAGGCTGGCATCGCCCGGGCGCAGAAAGTAGCCGTGCAACGAATGCACATGGCGAGCGTCCTCGACCGTCTGGCTGGCCGCCGACAAGGACTGGCCCAGCACTTGCCCACCGTACAGCTGACGGAAGCCAAGGTCCTGGCTGCGTCCACGGAACAGGTTCTCCTCGATGGACTCGAGGCTCAACAGGTCGACCAGGTCGTCCAACACATGACTCATTGGGGGTTCTCCGTAGGAACGAGCTTGCTCGCGATGCGCCGCCTTGGCGGCGCTCGATCTCACAGGCGCTGAAGAGTGTTTCGGTAAGCGCCTTCCAGGTGGGCAAATGATACAGGGTTTGTCATTCGCGCCGGGCATGGCCCTGCATTCAGGCGCGCAGGGTGCGCTCCCAGTGCGCGCGGTCGATGCGGTACAGCACGTGCGGGCGCAGCGGGTGGCCCACGGGCAGGCGGGGGTGTTCGAAGCTGCCGTTCAGGTCCTGCTGCATGCCGATGGCTTGCATCACCTTCTGCGACGGCAGGTTGCTCTCGCTAGTGAACGACACCACCTCTTCCAGGCGCAATTGGGCGAAAGCACAACGCAGGCAGGTCCACGCCGCCTCGCTGGCAAAGCCCAGGCCCCAGTGGCGGCGTGCCAGGCGCCAGCCGATTTCCACTGCCGGGGCAAAAGGCGCGTCGAAGTTGACGTTGAGCAACCCGGTCATACCGATGAACGCGCCGCTGTCCTTGCGCTCCAGCGCCCACAGGCCAAAGCCGTACTCATTGAAATGCCCGCGCACACGGCCGATCAACGCAGCCGCCTCAACCCGCGTCAGCGGCGCCGGAAAGTAGCGCATCACCTGGGGGTCGGCACACAGCGCGGCGAACTCGCGCAAATCATCGTCATGCCATTGGCGCAGCACCAGCCGTGCGCTTTCCAGTTGGAGAATGGGGGTCATGGGGCCTGCTCCGGTTTACCGCCTTGCAGTTTACAGCGTAGGCGCGGGCGCGGGTTTCACCCAACCGGCAGCAGCCGAATGCAATTTTCACACGCCCTTCACCGGCCCCCGACAGGCCGCTTGGCAGGATGCCGCCATCCACCTCCGCGCCAGCCGCGGCACTGTCAACGGAGCAACCCATGCTATCGAGCAACACCCTGGGGCACCCTGCCATTCACGCCCGGCGCAAGCGACGCCTGTCACGCAAGGCCCTCGGTGCCGCCCTTGGCCTGTGCATGGTCGTGGCGGCGTTGACCACCTGGCTGGCGACGAGGACGCATATCGTGGACCTTGGTAACGAGCAACAACTGAGTGACAGCGGCCTGTTGCAGGACTGGGCCGACGGGGCTGTGATCGTGATGATCCGCCACGCAGAACGCTGCGACAGCGCCCCCGGGCCCTGCCTGGACGACCCCACCGGCATCACCGTGGCCGGCAGCCAGGCCGCTGGCCGCGTTGGCCAGGGGCTGCACCAACTGGGCCTGAACAACGCCGACATGCTCAGCAGCCCGAAACTGCGCACCCGGCAAACCGCACATTTCATCCTCGGCCAGGCGGTGGCCAGCGAGGATTGGCTGGAAGGCTGTGATAACCAGTTTGCCAGTGAAGCACTGTCACGCAAGCGCCCCAGCCACAACCTGGTGCTGGTGACCCACAACGGCTGCATCGACCATTTCGCCCGCCAGCAGAACGTTACCGGTGGCGAGCGCCAGAGTGGCTATGCCAGCGCCCTGTTCGTGTCGGTGGATGGCAATGGCAAAGCACGCATCCTCGGGCGACTGAACGAACCTGACTGGCAACGGGTATTGGCCAGCACCGCCAAGTGATGCAGGCAATCACAACTCCCTTGTAGGAGCAGCCTTGTGCTGCGAAGAGGCCATTACTGCCACAGAAACCTGTTTGTCATACCGGCCCTTTCGCAGCACAAGGCTGCTCCTACAGGCGATTGGGCAGCAAAGCGGCCCCGGCCATGGCAAGATCAGCACTGGCCCTGATTGCGACCCCACCCATGCCGTTGCCGCTGATCTACCACGAAGACTACAGCCCGGAGTTCCCCGCCGAACACCGCTTCCCGATGGACAAGTTCCGCCTGCTGCATGACCACCTGGTGGACAGCGGGCTGACCACCGACCAGGCATTGCTGCGCCCGGACATCTGCCCCAACGACATCCTCGCCCTGGCCCACGACCGTGGCTACATCGAGCGTTACATGAACGGCGACCTGTCCCGCGAGGACCAGCGTCGCCTTGGCCTGCCCTGGAGCGAAGCCCTGGCCCGGCGCACGGTGCGGGCAGTGGGTGGCTCGCTGCTGACCGCAGAGATGGCGCTGCAACATGGCATCGCCTGCCACCTCGCCGGTGGCACCCACCATGCCCATTACGACCACCCCGCCGGCTTCTGCATCTTCAACGACCTGGCCGTGATCAGCCGCTACCTGCTGGAGGCTGGCCGGGTACACCGGGTATTGATCTTCGACTGCGATGTGCACCAGGGCGACGGCACCGCGCGCATCCTGCACGACACCCCAGAGGCCATCACCGTGTCGTTGCATTGCGAACAGAACTTCCCGGCCCGCAAGGCGCAGAGCGACTGGGACATTCCCCTGCCCCGTGGCATGGGCGATGCGGCCTACCTGAAGGTGGTGGACGACACCCTCAACTACCTGTTGCCGCTCTATCAACCCGACCTGGTGCTGTATGACGCCGGCGTCGACGTGCACAAGGACGACGCCCTGGGCTACTTGCAACTGACCGACGCCGGCCTGGCCGCCCGTGACGAAGCGGTGCTGCGCCATTGCCTGGGCCGTGACATCCCGGTGGTTGGCGTAATCGGCGGCGGCTACAGCAAAGACCGCGCGGCGTTGGCCAGGCGCCATGGCATCCTTCACCACAGCGCGGCACGTGTCATGGGTTGTTCACAATGACTGTGGAACCGCTTGTGGATAACCTGCGCGAAAGGCGCTGTAGCCCTTTTCCTGCAAGGCCTGCAGCAGTCTGATCGTTTTTTGATCAGTGCTTCCATGGGCAGCGCTGCGCTAGAATGCGCATCTTTTCCACAGCCTGCTGCCCACCATGCCCGATCTGAACCCCGCCCCCTCTCCCCTCGCCGTCGTTATCGGTGGCGGCCCCGCCGGCCTCATGGCCGCCGAAGCGCTGGCCCAGGCAGGCCTGGCGGTCGAGGTGTTCGACGCCATGCCTTCGGTGGGGCGCAAGTTCCTGCTGGCGGGGGTTGGCGGCATGAACATCACCCACTCCGAGCCATACCCAGCGTTCGTTTCACGCTATGCCGAGCGCCAGGGCGAAGTCGATGCGCTGCTGCGCGGCTTCGACGCCGACGCCTTGCGCCAGTGGATTCACGGCCTGGGCATCGAAACCTTCGTCGGCACCTCGGGGCGGGTGTTCCCCACCGACATGAAAGCCGCCCCCCTGCTGCGCGCCTGGCTCAAGCGGCTGCGCGACTCCAGGGTAGTTATCCACACCCGGCACCGCTGGTTGGGCTGGAATGCCGACGGTACCTTGCGGATTGCTTATCCACAGGGCGAGCGCGCGGTAAAGGCTGCCGTGGTGATACTGGCGCTGGGTGGCGGCAGTTGGGCGCGACTGGGTTCGGATGGCGCCTGGCAGCCATTGCTGGCCGCACGGGCTGTGGATATCTCGCCTTTGCAGCCCAGCAACTGCGGGTTTGAGGTGGAAGGCTGGAGCGCGTTGCTAAAGGACAAGTTCGCCGGCGCACCGCTGAAGAACATTGCCCTCAGCGTCCCCGGCAGCGCGCCGCGCAAGGGCGAGTTCATCCTCACCGCCCAAGGTGTGGAAGGCAGCCTGGTGTATGCCTGGTCGGCACCGGTGCGCGAGGCGATCAACCGCGAAGGCCGAGGCATACTGCTGCTCGACCTGCTGCCGGACAAGCCTGTGGACAAGATTGCCCAGGCACTGGCCAAGCCACGCGGTTCGCGCTCCATGGCCAAGCATCTGCACAGCCAGCTGGGGATTGACGGCGTCAAGGCGGCGCTGCTGCGCGAGCTGACCGATCAGGCGACCTTTGCCGACCCACTGGTGCTGGCCCGGGCGATCAAGGCCTTGCCGATCACATTGGTGCGTACGCGGCCACTGGATGAAGCGATCAGCAGTGCCGGCGGGGTACGCTTCGAGGGGCTGGATGAGGGGTTGATGGTCAAGGGCATGCCGGGGGTGTTCTGTGCCGGCGAGATGCTGGACTGGGAGGCGCCGACCGGGGGGTATCTGCTGACGGCTTGCTTTGCCAGCGGGTTGCGCGCCGGGCGGGCGGCGGCGGATTGGGTTACGCGGGTTTCCTGACAGATTTTTGGGGCCGCTTTGCGGCCCTTTCGCGGCGCAAGGCCGCTCCTACAGGGTGCGCACAATGCCTATGTAGGAGCGGCCTTGCGCCGCGAAAGGGCTGCAAAGCAGCCCCAAAATCTCAAGGCTTACGCTTACGCGGCCCACCATTGAAGCTCGGCACCTTGCGCACTGCCTTCACAGCCGGCTCCGGGTCCCCACTGTCCATCCAGCGCCCCAGCCCGCGCTTGGCGCTGTTCTCTTTCGGCTTTTTGGGTTTCTTCGGCTTCTTGATCACCTGGCCACTGGCGTCGGTCATCGGCACCCGGTGATCAGGGATGAAATCCGGCTCTTCGTGGCGTGGCAGGGTCTGCCGGGTAAGCACTTCGATAGCCCCCAGCAACTGCACTTCATCCGCGCACACCAGCGAAATCGCCTCGCCCTTGTTACCCGCCCGCCCGGTACGCCCGATGCGGTGCACGTAATCCTCGGCGACGATCGGCAGGTCGAAGTTGACCACCAGCGGCAGGTCGTCGATATCCAGGCCACGGGCCGCCACGTCGGTCGCCACCAGCACCTGAATCTCGCGGGCCTTGAAGCTGTCCAGCGCACGCTGGCGGGTGGCCTGCGGGCGGTCACCGTGGATGCCGTCGGCGTTCACGCCTTCGGCCAGCAAGCGCGCCACCAGCTGGTCGACACCGTTACGGGTCTTGGCAAACACCAGCACCTGCGTCCAGCGCTGCTTGCGCAGCAGGTGGCAGAACAGGTCTTCCTTGCGCTTCTTGTCCACAGGCACCAGCCACTGCTTGACGCTGGTCGCGGTGGCGTTGCGCGGGCTCACTTCGATACTGAGCGGGTCGTTCAGGGCCAGCCCGGCCAGCACGCGAATCTGGTCAGAGAACGTGGCAGAAAACAACAGCGTCTGGCGCTTGCGGGGCAGCGCGGCGTACACCGATTGCAGCTCTTCGGCAAAGCCCAGGTCGAGCATGCGGTCGGCTTCGTCCAGCACCAGGGTCTGCACCTGGTTGAACTTGACCGCGTTCTGCCGGAACAGGTCGAGCAAGCGGCCCGGGGTGGCCACCAACAGGTCGACGCCACGGCGCAGGCGCATCATCTGCGGGTTGATGCTGACGCCGCCGTACACCGCGTAAGTGCTCAGCGGCAGGTTCTCGGCGTACTCGCGCACGTTGTTGTGCACTTGCTCGGCCAGCTCGCGCGTTGGCACCAGCACCAGCGCGCGGATCGAGTTGCTGGCCACCTTCTCGCCCTCCAGCGCCAGGCGCTGCAGCACGGGCAGGGCAAAGCCTGCGGTCTTGCCGGTGCCGGTCTGGGCTGCGGCCATCAGGTCGCGGCCGGCCAGCACGGCGGGGATGGCCTTGGCCTGCACCGGGGTCGGGGTGGTGTAGTCCAGCTGCTGCAGGGTGCGCAGCAGCGGTTCGATCAGGCCGAGTTTGGCGAAATTCATGGCAATACCGTCAGGGGGTTCAGCGAAGGCGGCAAGTTTACCGCATCACCCCAGCCTACTTGCAGATTTCGCCTTCCAGCGGCTGCGCAGGCGCAGGTGCCTTGCGCCACTGTGGCAGGCCGATCAGCACCACCGCACCGATGATCACCGCCATGGCCACGCACTCCTCGGCGCCGATCTGTTCGCCGGCAAAGACGATGCCCAACAACACGGCAACCGCCGGGTTGACGTAGGCATAGCTGGTGGCCGCCGCTGGGCGTACGTTTTTGAGCAGGTACATGTAGGCGCTGAACGCCAGGATCGAGCCAAAGAACACCAGGTAGGCCAACGCACCCCAGCCGGCCGCGGTCGGCATCTGCGTCATACGCTCGCCAGACAGCACGCTGCCCAGCAACAGCGCCGCGCCACCCACCAGCATTTCCGCCGCGCTGGCCATCGGCCCCTGGGGCAAGGGCAAGGTCTTGCTCCACACCGAGCCGAACGCCCACGACGCCGCCGCGAAAACAATCAGGGCCGCACCCATCGGGCTTGCCTGCAAGTTGGAACCCAGGTTCAGCAGGCCGATACCCACCAGCCCCAGGGCTATCCCCGCCCATTCCAGCCGCGAGTTGCGGTGGCCGAACAACAGGCCGAACAGCAAGGTGAACAAGGGCACTGTCGCCACCGCCAGCGCCGCCACGCCCGATGCCACCCCGGCATGTTCGGCCACGGTCACACCGCCGTTGCCACAGCTGAGCAGCAGAAAGCCGATTGCCCCTGCCGCCCGCCACTGCGCCCAGGTCGGCGCCGGCGCACCGCGCCAGCGCAGAAAACCGTACAGCAGCCCCCCAGCAATCACGAAGCGCACACCAGCCATGAGCATCGGCGGCCAGCTCTCCACCCCAATGCGAATGAACAGGTAGGTAGAGCCCCAGACCAGGTACAAGGCCAGGAATGCACCAATGAGCAACAGCGGGAAGCGACGGGCGGCAGGCATGGGAAAAACTCGAAATCCGTTTACGGGTGATTCAGTTTAACGGCCTGCCTGGGTGGAGTTACGTTACAGAACGGGCTCAAATGAGCGGCACACTTTTGGTGCGCCCGGCTTGGACGGTGGCCTTACCGGAACTTGGCCAGGGTCTCGCGAACCTTCGCGGCAGGCACTTTCTGCAGACGGCAAAGCAGGCCGTGGGACAGATCCTGGATACCGTGGGCCTGACGCAGTTCGCCTACCAGGTGTTGCAGCAGGTTGGCCGCCATCTCGGCATCGGCCATGGCCCGGTGCGCGGTACCAGTATCCGGCAGGCCGGCCCAGCGAGTCAGGGTGCCCAGTTTGTGGTTCGGTGCCATCGGCAGCAGGCGCCGCGACAACAGCAGGGAGCAGGCGAACGACTGGCTGCGGCTACGGCCGATGCGACCCAGTTCGTAGTCCCAGAACTTCTGGTCGAACGCCGCGTTGTGTGCCAGCAACGGGGTGCCCCCGACAAACTCGGCCACTTCGTTCATTACCTTGTCCACCGGTGGTGCGCTGCGCAGCATGGCGGTGGTAATCCCGGTCAGCCCGGCGACAAAGGCAGGTACCGGGACGCCGGCGTTCATCAGGCTCTGGTAGCGCTCGACGATGCGCCCGCCTTCCAGCATCACCACCGCCACTTCGGTGGCGCGGCAGCCGGCGCCAGGGCTGATGCCGGTAGTTTCAAAGTCGATTACAGCAATACGTTCCATCAAAGGGCCTCAATGTTTGAGCAATAGCTTACCCTCGATGGGCACATAACGGGTGGCCGCACGGATCAACGACAATGCGGTAAGCCCAGGCACCCCATACACGACGGCCTCTGTACCGTGGCGCTGGATCACCCGTTCCAGCAACAGGTCGAAGTCACCATCGCCAGAGGCCAGCACCACCTGGTCGACCCGGCTGGCCGCGTCGATCACATCCAGGGTAATACCCACATCCCAGTCCCCTTTGGCCGAGCCATCGCTGCGCTGGATGAAGGGTTTGAGGCGCACATCGAATCCCAGGTTGCGCAATATCTGCTGGAACTGCTGTTGCTTGCTGTCGCCACGGTCGATGGCATAGGCCACCGCTTCGACAATTTCGCCTTCACGGCTGACGTCGGCCCACAACGCGGTGTAGTTGAAATGGCAGCCGTGGGCCTGGCGCACGGTGTAGTAGAGGTTCTGCACATCGGCGAACAGCGCGATCTTTTTCACCTGGGAACCTCATGTCTGGCCTGGAATACCGGGGCCTGCTGCGCAGCCCTTCGCGGGCACGCCCGCTCCCACAGGTGTCGTACAGGTCACCGTGGGAGCGGGCGTGCCCGCGAAGGGGCGCAAAGCGCCCCCAAAATTGCCAGCAGTATGCCAGACCTGTCACACGTACGAATCGTCGTCCGAGAAGAACCCGCCATCGTCGCTGCCGTAATCGGTGTCGGCATAACCGCCCTGGTCACTGCCCCAGCCACCGTTGTCAGCCACTTGCTGCTGCCCGCCCTGGTCGTTCCAGCCACCGCTGTCACTGGCCGGTGCTGGCTCTTCCTTGATTACCTCGACCACTTCCTCGGGCTGCGAGTTGTGGTTGAACAGGCTGCTGATGCCCTGGGCCAGCAACACACCACCGGCCACACCGGCTGCGGTCTGCATGGCCCCACCGAGGAAGCTGCTGGCACCGCCGCGCGCCGGCGCCGCGCCAAAGCCTGGCTGCTGCGGTTGCGGCGCAGAGAAGCCTGGTGCCGAAGGCTCGCGCCAGCCACCACCGGACGGTGCAGGCGGCGCCGAAGGACGCTGAGGTTGCACAGCCGGGGCCGCATTGCGCCCGCCCGAGCCGAAGATGCTGGACAAAAAGCCCCCACCACCGTTGCCTGGCGCGCTGCTAGCAGCCTGGGCGGCCTCAGCCTGGGCGCGGGCCTGCTTCAGCTCGGCTTCCAGCTGCTTGTTCTGCTCGTCGAGGCGCTTGATTGCCGCCTCCTGCACCAAAATCGCCTGGGCCATGTAGTAAGGCGCCGCCGGCTGCTGGCGCAGGTGTTGCTCGATGCACGCCTGGGCCTGCGCGTCACGCGGCTGGCTTGGGTCTTCGGCTTGCCTGATACGGCCGAACAGGCCGTCGATCAGGGTTTGTTCTTCAGTGTTCATGGGGCGACCTCATGGGGTAGCGGGACAACGGACAGCGTCAAAGATGGGGTGTAGCGGCACGGGATTCAATCACGGGCGCCGTGAAACTTTTTTCAGCAAGTGACAGCCCCACGCCCGCTTTGGGCTAAAGTTATGCCCCTGATTTTACTGCCATGCGATGTTGACTGATGAATCCGCTGAGCGTTCTGCGCGACTCCCTGTACTTCTTCCGCCGCCACCTGCCGAGCATTCTCCAGCTGTGCCTGCCGCTGGTGGTGCTGGAAGCCTTGCTTACCCAGCTGCTGTACCGGCAGATGGGCGACCAGGCCTCGCCGGCCTACGGCATGCTGGTCAGCCTGCTGTTCTACCCGCTGTACAGCGCGGCACTGATTCTTTACCTGCACACGCGCAGCAACGGCCAGGACATCGGCAAGCGCGACCTGTTCGCCCGCGCCCTGCAGCTATGGCCGCAACTGGCCCTGCTGATCCTGATCAGCTCGCTGCTGATCATGGCCGGCCTGGCGCTGTTCATCTTCCCGGGCGTGTGGATCATGATCAACCTGGTGTTCGCCGAGTACCTGCTGGTGCTGCGCGGCCTGCCGGTGGTGCAGGCAATGCGCGAAAGCGCACGCATGACCACCGGGCACTTCATGCGCATCATGATTTGCGTGGTGGCCGTGCTGGCACCGATCTGGCTGATCGACGGGCTGCTGCTGATGGCCTTCCCCGAGCCATCGCCCGGCATGGAGCTGGCCATGGACAGCCTCAGCGGCTTCCTGCAGTTGTTCAGCACCGTGGTGCTGTACCGCCTGTTCATGCTGCTGGAGGGCGAAGCCGAGGCGTAATGCCCAGGCCCGCCGTTCGGCCAGGCGGCACCGTAATCAGGTACCCCGAGGCTTGGCCCGCGCCGTAGCTTCGGCCACCAACGGGTCGTCCGGCCAGTAATGCTTGGGGTACCGCCCTTTCAGGTCTTTCTTCACTTCGGCATAGGTCGTGCGCCAGAAGTTGGCCAGGTCCTGGGTCACCTGCACCGGTCGGCGTGCCGGGGACAGCAGGTGCAACTTGACCTGCTGCCGGCCATTGGCGATGCGCGGGGTATCGGCCAGGCCGAACAGTTCTTGCAAGCGCACGGCGAGAATCGGCGGGGTTTCGCTGTAGTCCAGGCGAATGTTCGAACCGGACGGCACGGCCAGATGCGCGGGGGCCTGTTCTTCCAGGCGTTGCGGCAGCGGCCAGGGCAGCAGGTTGCGCAGCAGCGACGGCAGGTCCAGCGCGCTGAAGTGGCTGAGCCGGGACACTTTGCCAAGGTAGGGCTGCAACCAGTCTTCCAGGCTGGCGAGCAGCGCCTCGTCACCCAGGTCGGGCCATTCGCTTTGCCCGTCCCGGTCCAGGTCCAGCTGGCGCAACAGTGCCACCCGCGCCTGCCACTGGCGCAGTTCCGGGGTCCATGTCAGCAGGTTGAGGCCTTTGCGTCGTACCAGGCCGAGCAGCGCTTTGGCGCGCGCTTCGTCAGTCAGACCAGTCAGTGGTTCACGGCTCAGTATCAGCTCACCGACTTTGGTTTGGCGTTCGGCACGCAGCACCTGCTCGCGCTCGTCCCAGTCCAGTAAATCGACACGCTCGACCTGCTCGGCCAGCACATCATCGAGCAGCGCCGGGTCGAATTCTGCCGCAAGGTAGATGCGCTCTTCGCGCTGGCCCTGGCGGCTGCCCAGGTCGGCGATCACCAACCACGGGTGCTTCATCAACGCATCGACCTCGCCGAACAAGGCAGCACGGCCGTTGGCAAGGCGATACTCGGCGCCCCCTGCACGCCGCTGCTGCGCGACCCGGTCGGGATAGGCCAGCGCCAGCAAGGCGCCAAGCCAACGCGGATGGTCGGGGTCGGCGACGACGGCCCCGGCCTTGCCGCGCAACAGCCCACGGTACTGGCGCGCAAGCTGCCGGGCGCGCTGCACGCCACCCTGGCCGCCGCGGCCGGCCTTGCTCTCGCCGCTGACCAGGGCCAGCCGGCTGTGCAGGTCGGCACCGCCGCCACGCTGGATATCCCGCTCACCGAGCAACGCCGCCACATCACAGGCCATGACGGCCAACCCCAGGCCCTGACCCCGCAGCAACAAATGGGCGATACGGGGGTGGGCCGGCAGCTCGGCCATGGCCTGGCCGTGCTCGCTGAGGTTATCGCGGCTGCCCGGTTTGAATGCACCCAGGCGCGCCAGCAGGTCCTGAGCCTGGGTAAACGCTGCGCTGGGCGGTTGGTCGAGCCACCTCAACTGATGGGGGGCGACGCCCCAGCGCGCCAGTTGCAGGGCCAGGCCTGCCAGGTCGGCCTGGAGGATTTCGGCGCTGCCATGGGCAGCCAGTTGGTCATGCTGGGCTTCGGACCACAGCCGGTAGCACACGCCCGGCTCCAGGCGGCCGGCACGACCGGCGCGCTGGGTGGCGCTGGCGCGGGAGATACGCTGGGTGTCCAGCCGAGTCATGCCACTGCCAGGGTCAAAACGCGGCACCCGGGCCAGGCCTGCGTCGATCACGACGCGCACGCCGTCGATGGTCAGGCTGGTTTCGGCAATGTTGGTGGCCAGCACCACCTTGCGCTGGCCCTTGGGCGCCGGGTCGATGGCCGCGCGCTGGGCATTGAGGTCAAGTTCGCCATGCAGCGGGCACAGCAAAATCTCCGGCCGCTCGCCCAGTGCTTCCTGCAGGCTCTGGTGCACCCGGCGGATTTCGGCCTGGCCCGGCAAGAACACCAGCATACTGCCCGTCTGGTCGGCCAGCGCCTGCAGCACGCTGTCCACTACCCGTGGCTCGATGAACTCGCCCGGCTGGAAGGGCCGCCCCCAGCGGATATCCACCGGGTGCATGCGGCCCTCACTGCTGACCACCGGGGCGTCGTCCAGCAGCCGCGACAGGCGCTCGCCTTCCAGGGTTGCCGACATCAGCATGATTTTCAGCGGCGGGTCGTCACGCAGCAACGCGCGGCCGTTGAGGCTCAGCGCCAGGGCCAGGTCGGCATCCAGGCTGCGTTCGTGGAATTCGTCAAAGATCAGCAAGCCCACGCCTTCCAGCGCCGGGTCGGCTTGCAGGCGGCGGGTAAGAATGCCTTCGGTGACCACCTCGATACGAGTTTTCGGGCCGACCTTGCTGTCCAGGCGGATACGGTAACCCACCGTTTCACCCACCTGCTCGCCCAGTTCACTGGCCAGCCGTTCGGCTGCCGCCCGCGCCGCCAGGCGCCGCGGTTCGAGCATGAGGATGGTCTGCCCGGCCAGCCACGGCTCGTTCAGCAGCGCCAGCGGCACGCGGGTGGTCTTGCCGGCGCCGGGTGGCGCTTCGAGCACGGCTTCGTCACGTTTTTCCAGGGCTTGGCGCAAAGCAGGCAAGACTGCATCGATCGGTAATGAAATCATGGTGGTCCTCGAACAATCTGGCGAGTATAACGGCGAACCCAGCCTGCTCTATCATGGTCTTAAGCTTCAGGCGCAGGCGCTTCGCTTGCCCTGCTGAATACCTTCTCGGAGATTTACATGCGCATCCCATCCCGCGTCATCGGCGGCGCCCTCATCGCCACCATGCTGACCCAGCTGACGGCCTGCGGTACCATTTTCTACCCGGACCGGCGCGGCCAGATCGGCGGTAAGATCGACCCCGTGGTAGCCGCCATGGACGCCATCGGCATCCTGTTCTACGTGATCCCGGGGCTGATTGCCTTCGGCATCGACTTTGCCACCGGCGCCATCTACTACCCCGGGGGCCGCACCGCCCAGGTCGACCCGGCCAAGCTGCAAGAGGCCGTCAGCCCCGACGGCAAGGTCGACAACCTGAAATTGCAGGCCATTATCGAAAGCGAACTGGGCCAGCGCCTGCCGCTGAACGACCCACGGCTGATCCAGCACCGCGGCAGCGTCGAACAGCTGGCCAGCCTGGGCCTGGTGCCGGCAGCCTGAACCCCACGCACGGACATTGACCAGGGATGATCACCTCGGCCGAACACCAGCGCCTGCTACGCCTTGCCACCCGCGCTTCACTGGCGGTGGCCAGTATCCTGGTGCTGAGCAAGGCGCTGGCCTGGTGGCTGAGCGGCTCGGTGAGCCTGCTGGCCGGGTTGACCGACTCGGCACTGGATGCCGTTGCCTCGTTTCTCAACCTGCTGGCCGTGCACTACGCCTTGCGACCCGCCGACGACGACCACCGGTTCGGCCATGGTAAAGCCGAAGCCTTGGCCGGCATGGCGCAGGCGCTGTTTATCGGTGTCAGTGCGGTGCTGATCGGTGTGCAAGCGGTTGAACGGCTGCAAGACCCGCAACCCTTGGGCGATACCGGCATCGGCATCGCGGTGATGCTGCTGTCACTTGGGCTGACCGTCGCCTTGCTGAGCCTGCAGCACAAAGTCATCCGCCTGACTGGCTCCACTGCAGTGCGAGCCGACTCCCTGCACTACCGCTCGGACTTGTTGCTCAACAGCAGCATTCTGCTGGCCCTGCTGCTGGCACGCTTCGGCTGGCCGCAGCTGGATGCGCTGTTCGGCCTGGGCATCGCCTTCTACATCCTCTGGAGCGCGTTGCAGATTGCCCGCGAGAGTACGGCGATCCTGATGGACAAGGAGCTGCCCGGTGATGTTGGCGAGGACATGACCACACTGGTCTTGGCCATACCCGGCGTGAAAGGCGTGCATGACCTGCGTACGCGGGTGTCGGGCAACCAGTGGTTTGTGCAGCTGCACCTGGAGCTGCCGGGGCAGTTGCCGCTGCATGACGCGCATGGGTTGTGCGTGGAGGCCTCGCGGGTGATCCGCCAGCGTTATCCACAGGCGGATGTGATGGTGCACGCCGACCCGGTATGAATCTGCAAGGGCCCTATCGCCGGGACAGACAACACATCTGGCTCAGTTGATGCTGTAACCCCGGCCACTGAAGCAGGCGCCCAGCGACCGCCGGTAGGTGTCGAGCACATTGGCCGCCGGTGCGTAGGTCGCCGTCGCCGGGTCGAACCCCGACTGGCTCACCGCCCAGCGATGGCACTGGTAGCGGTCCTGCTCCTGCTGCTGTTGCCCCTGCCCGTTCATCGGGTAAGCCACCACGTCATACCCGCCGTTTGCCGGTGCCACCGGTACAGGCGCAGGGGCGCCGACGGGCGGGTTGACCACCACATATTCCTGGCTGTCAGCCAGGTACTGGTAATAGGTGTCGGCCACCAGGAAGAACATCGCCCCACCCATCCAGACCTCCTGCGCATAGGGCGGCAGGTAATTGACTCGCACCCCGTAAGGCGGGGTCACCACGATGTAACTGCCACCATGGGGGCGATACCAGTAGCCACCGGAGTAGAAGTAGTCCGCCCCCCGGTAAGGCACTTTCCAGTAGCGGTCAGGGAAATGATCGACAGTGTGACCCGGTCGATACTGCGGCCCAGGCCCCCAGCCATTGCCGTGGCCATCCGGGCGCCCCTGCCAGTCGCCACCGGGGCGTTGCCCCGGGCCGCCAGCCTCCCATTGATGGTTATCGCCGTGGCGCCGGGGGATGTCCTGGTAGTAACCCTGCCTTGGCGGCTGGGTCTGGCGCACTTCGTCGCGCGAGTTCAGCGAGCGGCCGGGCGTGCCTTCTGCCTGCCCCTGCTGGCCTCGCTCGCCATGCCCCTCACCCGGTCCTTCGGCCAAGGCCCCCAGGCTGATGCTCAAACCCAGCAAACCAACACCTGCCAACTGCCAGATGCGCGACTTCATGGTGTTCCTCACGGTAGAAAATACGGCAACTACAGCCAGTCTACCGTGACGGCACCACAGGCCAATTAAATTTCCGGACAGAAAAAAGGGAGGCCACAGGGCCTCCCTTCTGAAATTGTCGTCCGTGCTCGGCACTTGTGGCGCCGGCTCACCTCACACCGTCTTCTGGAGGGTGTGTAGCCCGGGGGCCGAGTGCATCCTGTTGGATGGCTGGCCGCGACCGCCGGCCTAGGGCGCGTCGCCGTGGACTGATGTCCGGGCAGTGATTCTGTTGATAAAGATACCGGACAGGTTGCGGCAGAGGATTGCGAAGATTGCTCAGATAAATAGCACTTGCGCAATTTTTCACCCTGGATTGATAATTCGCCGCAATACGAACAGAAAAGGGCAAATGCCATGAGCAAACTTGACCGCTACGACCTGAGCATCCTCGCCGAATTGCAGCGCGATGCGCGCATTTCCAACCAGGAACTGGCCGAACGCATTGGCCTGTCGCCTTCGCCATGCTCGCGTCGGGTCAAGCAACTGGAGGACGACGGCTACATCTCGCGCCAGGTGGCCCTGCTCGACCGCAAGAAGCTGGGCCTGAGCCTCACCGCCTACGTGCTGATCGGCATGGACCGCCACACCCCGGAGCGCTTCGAAACCTTCGAGGCGGCCATCCGTATCCTGCCGCAGGTGCTTGAATGCAGCCTGGTCACCGGGATGGATGCCGACTACCAGCTCAAAGTGGTGGTGCCAGACATGGACCATTACCAGAAACTGCTTCTAGGCAGCCTGACCCGTATCGAAGGCGTCACTAGCGTGCGTTCGAGCTTCGTGCTCAACCAGGTGTTGGCCAGCACCGAGCTGCCATTGACCCACCTGCGTTAAACGCCCACGGTAGCCGGCGTATACTCGGCTGCTCAGCCTGCCTGGAGAACACAGATGGATCCCGCCGTATTCGAAGAGTGGATGATGATCATCCTGGTCACCGTATTGATCGGTTTCATGGGCTTCATCGTCTGGGACCTGGCGAAAAAGTCCAAGGCTGGGAAGTTCGGGACGTTGATCCTGTTCTTCGTGCTGGGGCTGGGAGTGCTGGCCTTTATCATCAAGAGCGTTGTGGTGGGGTTTCTCGAAGGCGTGTAAGGCTCAGGAATGCCGGGAGCGCTTTGCGCTCCTTTCGCGACGCAAGGCCGCTCCTACAGGGAATACACATGCCTGAGGCTGGCCATGTACCTGTAGGAGCGGCCTTGTGTCGCGATGGGCCGCAAAGCGGCCCCCGGCTAGCGCTGCAACTTCGCCGGCACTTCGCGCCAGCAACCCTGCTCCAGCCCGTCCAGCGCCCAGTCACCAATCCGCACCCGCACCAGGCGCAAGGTCGGCAGCCCCACTGCCGCCGTCATCCGCCGTACCTGCCGGTTACGCCCCTCGCGAATCACTAGTTCCAGCCAGCTGGTCGGCACGCTCTTGCGAAAGCGTACCGGCGGGTTGCGTGGCCACAGGTCGGGTTCTTCCAGCCGCCGTGCCTCGGCCGGCAAGGTCGGCCCATCGTTCAGCTCCACGCCGTCACGCAAGCGCTGCAACTGCTCGTCGCTCGGTTCCCCTTCCACCTGCACCCAGTAAGTCTTGGCCAGCTTGTGCTTGGGGTCGGCAATACGCGCCTGCAGCCCGCCATCATTGGTCAGCAACAGCAGGCCTTCACTGTCGCGGTCCAAGCGCCCGGCCGGGTACACGCCCGCGATGTCGATGAAGTCCTTGAGGGTCGCGCGCCCTTCGCCGTCGCTGAACTGGGTCAGCACGTCGAACGGTTTGTTGAACAGGATCAGGCGCGGCTCGGCCGGTGGCGCCTTGGGCTGGCGACGCGGGCCGGCGGCAGGCCGCGCCTGGGGGCGGCGCGGCTTGTTACGGGGTGGCAGTGACATGGATCCTCAGCGGAACGGCGGCTCATCGAAGCTGCGCAGTTTACGCGAGTGCAGCGAGTTGAGCTCGGTGCGCAGCAGGTCGAGGGCAGCAATGCCGATCTTCAGGTGCTGGCTGACCGCCCGGTTGTAGAAGGCGTTGGCCGAACCCGGCAGCTTGATCTCGCTGTGCAGCGGCTTGTCGGACACGCACAGCAGGGTGCCGTACGGCACGCGCAAACGATAACCCTGGGCGGCAATGGTGCCGCTTTCCATGTCCACTGCCACTGCGCGCGACAGGTTGATGAGCGGGCGTTCCTGGGCCCAGCGCAGCTCCCAGTTGCGGTCGTCGTAAGTCAGCACGGTACCGGTGCGAAGGCGCTTCTTGAGTTGTTCGCCACGCTCGCCGGTGACCTGCGCAGCAGCCTCCTGCAAGGCCATCTGCACTTCAGCCAGGGCTGGAATCGGGATGTTCGGCGGCACCACCCGGTCGAGAATACCGTCACGACGCATGTAGGCGTGGGCCAGCACGTAATCGCCAATGGTTTGCGACTGTCGCAAGCCGCCGCAGTGGCCGATCATCAGCCAGCAGTGCGGGCGCAGCACAGCCAGGTGGTCGGTGATGTTCTTGGCGTTGGACGGGCCGACACCAATGTTGACCAAGGTCACGCCGTCGCCGTCGGCGGCGATCAGGTGGTAGGCCGGCATCTGGTAGCGGTGCCAGATCACGCTGGCGACCAGGGCCTGGGTCTCGCCGTGGTCCATGGCTTTTTCGATCACCACGTTGCCCGGCAGCACCATGCGCACGAAGCGCGGGTCGTCGCGAAGTTGCTCCAGACCGTGGCTGATGAACTGGTCAACATAACGGTGGTAGTTGGTCAGCAGGATCCACGGCTGCACATGGCGCCAGTCGCTGCCGGTGTAGTGCACCAGGCGGCGCAGCGAAAAGTCGACGCGCGCGGCATCGAACAGCGCCAGCGGAAAGATTTCGGCACGGTCCCAGTCGTACAGGCCATCGGCGATGTTGTCGGTGGCGGCCGACAGGTCAGTGCTGGGGAACACCCGAGCCAGCTGCGCGGCGGTAATGCCGCTGCCGGCCAGTTCGTCGCCCTGGTCGACCACGTAAGGGTATGGAATGTTCTGCTCGCTGATGCCCACCTCTACCGTGACGGTATAGTCGTGCATCAATGGGCGCAACTGCTCCAGCAGGTAGCCACGGAACGCAGCGGGCTGGGTGACGGTGACGCTGTAGGTGCCGGCCACCTGCACCTTGGCATAGGCCCGCGTGGTGGCGGCGACCTCACCGTGGCTGTAGTAGGTCAGGCGCAGCGCCGGGTAGCGGAACAGGTCGCGCTCATCGGCGCCCGGCTCGGTACGGTCCTTCAGGTAACGCTTGAGGGCCTGGCTCAGGGCCCCGGTGGCCTGTTCATGCAGGGCCGCCAGACGGTCGACGGCCTGTTCGGGGGTATCAACGACTACAAAAGCGTGGCTCACACTGTGCTTCCTGTCTGGACATGCATGTGAACCATCTTGCCTGCGTTTCATGGCAATTACATCCCCGGCGGTCAGTACCGGCCTCATCGCCGGCAAGCCAGCTCCCACAAGTACTCCACCGCTATCGAACCTTGTGCATTAACTGTGGCAATTGCATTGCAGGCGATGAGCCCCTCAAAGCCACCTCAACTCGGCCAGGCTGGTGTTGCCCTGCTCACCAGTGCCTGCACATCCACACCCCGTGGCAGCGCCCCGTACACTCGTCCACCACCCGTCAGCCGGCTACCGATAAACGCGTCACTGACCACCGCATTGCCCGCCTCCAGCAACAGCTTGGCCTGAAGCGCCAGCGCGATATCCTCGGTCAGCTGCCGCGCGCGGTACTGTATGTCGCCGGTGTCGGCAAATGCCCCCTTGAGGTTGCCGATATGCGCCGCCAGCCGCGGATCCCCATGCCCGTCGCCCAATTCGGCGAACAATGCATCGAGCACGCCCGGCTCCTTGGACAAGGCCCGCAGCACATCCAGGCACTGTACGTTGCCAGAGCCTTCCCAGGTGGAATTGACCGGTGCCTCGCGGTACAGCCGTGGCAGGATGCTGTCCTCCACATAACCCGCACCGCCCAGGCATTCGGCGGCCTCGTTGATCATGGCCGGCGCGCGCTTGCAGATCCAGTACTTGCCCACTGCCGTAACCAGCCGGGCGAAATGCGCCTGCTGCGGATCGTCGAGTTGCTCCAGCGCCTGCCCCATACGCAGGCTCAAGGCCAGTGCAGCCTCGCTTTCCAGGGCCAGGTCGGCCAGCACGTTTTGCATCAATGGCTGCTCGTTCAGCACCCGCCCGCCGACCTTGCGGTGTGCGCAGTGGTGGGCCGCCTGGGTCAGCGCCTGGCGCATCAGGGCGCTGGAGCCGACCATGCAGTCGAAACGGGTCATGGCGACCATCTCGATGATGGTCGGCACACCCCGCCCTTCTTCGCCGATCATCCATGCCAGCGCACCACGGAACTCCACCTCGCTGGAGGCGTTGGAGCTGTTGCCCAGCTTGTTCTTCAGGCGCTGGATATAGAACTGGTTGCGGTTGTCATCCGGGCGGTGGCGCGGTAGCAGGAAGCAGCTCAGGCCTTTTTCGGTTTGCGCCAGCGTGAGGAAGGCATCGCACATGGGCGCCGAGCAGAACCACTTGTGCCCGACCAGCTCATACGGCTGGCCCGGGCCAGGTGCGCCTACCGGATAGGCCCGCGTGGTATTGGCGCGCACATCGGTGCCGCCCTGCTTCTCGGTCATGGCCATGCCCAGGGTGACCCCGGCCTTGTGCCGGTAGCCGACGTTGCGCGGGTCATATTCACAGGCAAGAATTTTCGGCAGCCAGTACTCGGCCAGCTCGGGCTGAAGGCGCAGCGCCGGCACGGCGGCGAAGGTCATGGTCAGCGGGCAGCCAGTACCGGCTTCGGCCTGGCTGTGCAGGTAAGTCATCGACGCGCGTGCCACATGGGCGCCAGCGCGGGGTTCGGCCCATGGTAAAGAAGGCAGGCCGTGCTCGACGGCGGTGCGCATCAGCTCGTGGTAGGCCGGGTGGAACTCGACCAGGTCGATGCGATGGCCATAGCGGTCGTGGCTGATGAATTCAGGTTTGTGCGCGTTGGCCAGGAAACCTGCCTGCATCAGCGGGCCGCCCGCCAGGGCGCCGTAGGCATCGATCCGCGACTCTGCCCAGCCCGCGCCGAAACGCCGTGACCACTCCTGCAATGGCAGGTCGAGGCGGTACAGGTTGGCGCCGTCAAGGGACGGCGGCTGGTTGGTGACTTCGTGGGTTTCAGCGTACTGGTGCAGGTTCATCGGGGGGCTCCTGGATCCGGGTAGGCTTGAGAGACCCAGTGAAGCACTGCTTGCGGGGGAGTCAAAGGGGCATTAATGACTAAACGTGTGGTGGGGGTGGCGCATGTCTTGGGCAGGCATCAGGGCTGGCAGGTGCTCGTCACAACACATTCAGCGCCTATGAGACCGAGCGCCGCCCGCGCGGCGCTTCGCAGCACAAGGCTGCTCCTACATTTGTTTCGGGCCAGTTATTCCTGAGGCAGAGGCGCGCGCCCCCCCCCTGGTGTTCACCTCGATATCGTGCCGGGCAAACCAGGCGGTCGCGCGCGTTGGCCCAGGTGTTACTGGCCCGAAACAAATGTAGGAGCAGCCTTGTGCTGCGAAGCGCCGCGCGGGCGGCGCTCGATCTCATAGGCGCTGCACCTGCCACGGCGAACACCTGCCAGCCCTCACCAACGCTATGCCTTCAAAGCGAGCGCCGCGTCTGCAGCATGTTCGGGCTCATCTGCACCTGCGAAATCGCCATGTTCAAACTCAATTCAAACCGGCTCCCCAACCCGCGCGTCGACTCATGCGCCAACCGCGCCCCCAGCAATTCCCCCATCTGTCGGCAGATCGACAAGCCAATCCCCAAGCCGCCATACCGCCGGGTCATCGAACCGTCGACCTGGAAGAACCGCTGGTACAGGGTCGACTGCTCCAGGTCATCGAAGCCGATACCGCTATCACTGACGGTAAAGGTCAAAGCCAGGTCGCCCGGCCCCAACCGGCGGCCGCGCACCTGGATCATCACCCCGCCCTGATGGGTGAACTTCAAACCGTTGTCTACCAGGCAGCCCAGGCACTGGGCCAGCTTCTGCCCGTCGCCCAGCAGCCCGTCCGGCAGGTCGGCCGGTATGTCCAGGCTCAGGTACAAGCCTTTGCGCAGGGCCTGCCCGGCATAACCGGCGCGCAAGCCCTGCAGCAGTGCGCGCAGGCTGAACGGCGCCGGCTGCGCGCGCAGGCGGCCTGCCTGCAGCTCGGACAGGGTAAGAATGGCGTCGACCATGTCCATCATGCCTTGCGCCGACCCCACCGCCGTGCGGTGGTACTGGGCCATTTCGGCTTCCATCGGCAGGGTGTGCATCAGCTCCAGCGAGCCGATCACGCCATTCATCGGGGTGCGCAGCTCATGGGTCACGCTGGCCAGAAACTCGTCCTTCAGGCGGTTGCTCCTGGCCAGTTGCAGGTTCAGTTGCTCCAGCGTGCGCCCGGTCTCGCGCAAGGTCTGCGCCTGTTGCTCACGCAGGCTGTTGATACGGTCGGCCAGCGCCAGCGACAGCAATGCTACCTCCAGCGCCGAACCGAGCTGGCTGGCATACATGGTGATGAATACATTTGGCAGGTAGCCCAGCACCATCAGGGTGTTGACCAGCCCGCCAAGCAGGAACGCCGTCCAGGCGATGATGAACCAGCGCGCCACCCGCAAGCCACGCCACCAGGCGTACAAGCCGGCGCTGAAGATGCTCACGGTGAACAGCAACGCCAGAAGCGTGGCCATGCGCAGGGCAATGCCGTAGGGCATGCTCACCGCCATTACCATGACCAGCGCGCCGCCCAGCATCAGCAGCTGCAGCAGCCGGTCGAAACCACGGCTTATGTTGCCCATTTGCAGGAAGTACCGGGCGAACTGGCAGCCGAACAGGCCCGCCGCACCAATGAACAGCGGCGTCGAGGCGTTCGCCCACCAGGGGCTGTCCGGCCAGAAGTAGGCCACGCCTGCACCGTTCACCGATACCTGGTAGAAACCGAACGAGGCGATATAGAGGATGTAGTAAAGGTAGCTGACGTCGCGCACGCTGAGGTAGATGAACAGGTTGTACACCAGCATCACCAGTAACACGCCGTAGATGATCCCCAGCACATACAGGCGCGTGGGCTGCTCTTCCAGGTAGGCTTCAGGGGACCAGAGTGCCAACGGCGCTTGTACCGAACCCTGGCTGTGCAGGCGCAGGTAGGCGGTGGTCACCTGGCCAGGGGGCAACTGCAACTTGAACAGGTAGTTGTTCTGCCGTATCTGCCGGCTGTCGTAGGGCAAGGCATCGCCGGTGCGCTGCGCCAGGCGGTATACGCCGCTGCCGTCAGGCAAGTACAGCTCGAGGTGGTCCAGCGGCGGGTAGGCCAGCTCCAGCAGCCACTGCCGCGGGGCAGCGCCGGGCGGGGCAACGGGGCGCAGCTCGACCTTGAGCCAGAACACCGAGGTGGAATAACCGGCGTTCAGCACGTCTTCATGGTGGGGGCGGAAGAATTTGGCAAACCCGGGGGCACTGACCTGGGCGATGCTGGCACTGCCATCGTGGTCTTCGTAAACCTGCATGGCCTTGCCCAATGGAAGATTCCGGGTAGCGTCGTCGAAATCGACCGCTCCGGCCAGCACGGGCAGCAAGCCCAGAAGCACAATCAGCAAATAGCGCATACAGCCCCAGCATGGCCTGTCCGGTCGCGTCGCGGTAGCCTCCCATCCGTTTGAGACGACGTGATCCGGCAGAACCCGTTTGTCGAGTTATCCGAGCACTCTAGCATAGCTTCGCAACCTGGCAATCGGCCATATCAAAAACCAAAGAAAAGGCTCTAAATCAATACTTTCAGAAGGTCAGCAAATCAGAATCTGACCGATCGATCAGTAAAACTCGTTTGTCGGACGATCCGCCCAAACAGGTTTGGTGGTAAGCTCGCCGACCATGAATACCTACAGCTCCCGCCCCGTTGTCCTCTGTCTCTCCGGCCACGACCCCAGTGGCGGCGCCGGCCTGCAGGCAGATATCGAAGCCCTGATCGCCCAAGGCTGTCACGCTGCACCCGCAGTGACCGCCCTGACCGTGCAGGATACTGTCAACGTTTCCGACTTCCGCGTGCTCGACCGCGAGTGGGTACTGGCCCAGGCCAATGCCGTGCTGGCCGACTCCACGGTGGCCGCCGTCAAGCTGGGCATGCTCGGTTCGATCGAGATGGTCGACACCGTCGCCGAACTGCTGGCCGCTCACCCGCACCTGCCGCTGGTCTGCGACCCGGTGCTGCGTGCCGGCGGCGGTGGCCGCCTGGGCAAGGACGAAGTGGGCTACGCCCTGCGCGAACGCCTGCTGCCACTGGCGACCATCGCCACGCCGAACCTGCCTGAAGCCCGCATCCTCGCCGAACTGCCCGAAGGCACCGCCGACGAATGTGCCGAAAAGCTGCTGCCGTTCTGTAGACACCTGCTGATTACCGGCGGTCACGGCGACGAAGACGAAATTCACAACCGCCTGTACACCCAGGACGGCCAGCTCCACACCTGGACCTGCCAACGCCTGCCGGGCAGCTACCATGGCTCGGGCTGCACCCTGGCCAGCGCCCTGGCTGGCCGCCTGGCCCTCGGCGAGCAGCTGGAAAGCGCCGTGCGCAGCGCCCTGGACTACACCTGGCGCACCCTGCGTGACGCCGAGCAGTTGGGCAGGGGCCAGTACGTGCCGCGCCGCCTGCCCCTGGACTTCTGTTCCTGATACGAGGCTTTCAATGAAGCTACGCGGTCTGTATGCAATCACCGACAGCCAGCTGCTCGCCGGCCGGTTCCTGTCCCATGTCGAGGCGGCACTGGAAGGCGGCGTGTGCCTGCTGCAGTACCGCGACAAAAGTGACGACGCGGCGCGCCGCCTGCGTGAAGCCGAAGGGCTGATGAAGCTCTGCGAGCGCTACGGCACCCAGCTGCTCATCAACGATGACGCCGAACTGGCCGCACGCCTGGGCGTCGGTGTACACCTGGGCCAGACCGACGGCCCGCTGACCCCGGCCCGCGCCCTGCTCGGCCGCCGGGCGATCATCGGTTCCACCTGCCACGCCAGCCTCGAGCTGGCCGCCCAGGCCGCCAGCGAAGGCGCCAGCTACGTGGCCTTTGGCCGCTTCTTCAATTCCGTTACCAAGCCGGGCGCGCCCGCCGCCAACGTCGAACTGCTGGAGCAGGCGCGTGCCCAGGTAAAACTGCCGATTGCCGTGATCGGCGGCATCACCCTCGACAACGCCGCCCCGCTGGTCGCCCACGGCGCCGACCTGCTGGCGGTGATCCATGGCCTGTTCGGTGCCGACAGCGCGCAGGAAGTTACCCGCCGCGCCCGCGCCTTCAATGCCTTGTTCGCATCCTGATTTCGAGAGAGCCTTTCATGTCCCGTTCCGAAGACCTGTTCGCCAAAGCCCAGAAGCACATCCCAGGCGGCGTCAACTCGCCAGTGCGCGCTTTCAAAAGCGTGGGCGGCACGCCGCTGTTCTTCAAGCATGCCGAAGGCGCCTACGTCGTTGACGAAGACGACAAGCGCTATGTCGACTACGTCGGCTCCTGGGGCCCGATGATCCTCGGCCACGGCCACCCGGACGTGCTGGACTCGGTGCGCAAGCAGCTGGAGCATGGCCTGTCCTACGGCGCGCCGACCGCCATGGAAACCGACATGGCCGACCTGGTCTGCTCGCTGGTGCCGTCCATGGAAATGGTGCGCATGGTCAGCTCGGGCACCGAAGCCACCATGAGTGCCATTCGCTTGGCCCGTGGCTACACCGGCCGTGACGCCATCATCAAGTTCGAAGGCTGCTACCACGGCCACTCCGACAGCCTGCTGGTAAAAGCCGGTTCCGGCCTGCTGACCCAAGGCGTGCCAAGCTCGGCCGGCGTGCCGGCAGACTTCGCCAAGCACACCCTGACCCTGCCGTTCAACGACATCGCCGCAGTCGAGAAAACCCTGGCCGACGTTGGCCAGACCGTGGCCTGCATCATCGTCGAGCCCGTGGCCGGCAACATGAACTGCGTCCCACCGGCGCCGGGCTTCCTTGAAGGCCTGCGCGAGCAGTGCGACAAACACGGCGTGGTGCTGATCTTCGACGAAGTGATGACCGGCTTCCGCGTCTCGCTGGGCGGGGCCCAGGGCCACTACGGCATCAAGCCGGACCTGTCCACCTTCGGCAAGATCGTCGGTGGTGGCATGCCGGTTGGCTGCTTCGGCGGCAAGCGCGAAATCATGGGCTGCATCGCCCCGCTCGGCCCGGTCTACCAGGCCGGCACCCTGTCGGGCAACCCGCTGGCCATGGCCGCTGGCCTGACCACCCTGAAGCTGATCAGCCGCCCGGGCTTCCACGATGAGCTGACCGACTACACCAGCCGCATGCTCGATGGCCTGCAGCAACGTGCCGATGCCGCTGGCATACCGTTCGTCACTACCCAGGCCGGTGCCATGTTCGGCCTGTACTTCAGCGGCGCCGACGACATCGTCACCTTCGAAGACGTGATGAGCAGCGATGCCGAACGCTTCAAACGCTTCTTCCACCTGATGCTGGAAGGCGGCGTGTACCTGGCACCGAGCGCGTTCGAGGCGGGCTTCACCTCCATCGCCCACGGCGACAAGGAGCTGCAGATCACCCTGGATGCGGCTGAAAAGGCCTTTGCTGCATTGAAGTAATTGCCAGCCTGCACCGGCCTCTGTGGGAGCGGGCTTGCCCCGCGAAGAGGCCGGTACAGGCAATAATTACGCATGCACAATCAGCTGACTTCCCCCAACCAAGCAGAAATTCGAGTAAAACTTTGTAAGGTTGGCGCTGCTTATCCCATAATGTGCCACCAGAGACATTGGCCGCAGCTTTGCAGAGGTAAGTCGATCCCCATGAACCGCACCGGCCGCGCCCTGACCCTGGGCTGCCTGTTGCTTCTTCAGCCCCTGCTGGCCTTGGCGGAGGGCGGTAACTCGTTGCTGATTCCGGCGACGGGCCGCTGCACCTTGAATGTTCAGCCTGAAGACCTGGCAAACGCCCTCAAGGCCTGCGAGCAGACGGCTACCGCGGGGGATGCCCAGGCACAATTCGAACTGGGCGAGTACTACTACACGCAAACCCCGAAAAACCTCGACAAAGCCCTGGACTGGTTCCAGAAGGCTTCGCTGCAAGGCCAGGCCGACGCCCAGTACCGTCTGGGTGCGATGTTCTTCCATGGCGAAGGGGTCAAGGCCAACAACGTGCAGGCCTACATCCTGCTGAAGATGGCCGCAGTCAACGGCGCCGAAGATGCACTGGACATGGCCGACGAAGTCACCGAGCAAATGCCCCGCGACGAGCTGGAGCATGCCACCCAGGTGCTCGGCCAGATCTTCCGCAAATACCTGCTGGAACTGCAGAACGCCGAAGGGCGCACGCCGTTCTCGCCACTCCCCTGACGGTTACTTTTCCGGCATTGGCATCGGGAACGGCATCACATTGCCGCCGCCCTTGGCTTCGCTGATCTTTGCCGTGCCCAGCCGCTCCACTTCATCAATGCGCACGATCGAGTGCATCGGCACGAAACTGCGGATCACCCCCTCGAACTGGTTCTTCAGCTTCTCCTCGCTCGGGTCCACCACCAGTTGCGAGCGCTCGCCGAACACGAACTCCTCGATTTCCAGGAAGCCCCACAGGTCGCTTTGATAGATCTGCTTGGCATACATCTCGAAGACCTGCCCCTGGTTGAGGAAGATCACTTTATAGATGGCAGGTTCGCGTTTGCTCATGATGGGAGGGATAACACATGCGTAAGAAAAGGCAGGCATGATACCTGCTCCGGCCTCTTCGCGGGTGAACCCGCTCCCACAGGTCATGCACACAACCAGTGGGAGCGGGTTCACCCGCGAAGAGGCCAGAACAGGCAGTACATACCGTTGAACGTTTCAGTGCTTTCGCCACTGGCATTCAAGGGTTATTCTTGAGTTCACACCCATTGCCGTCGAGCGGCTAAAAACGACCTTGAACGCACCCATAGAACCCCATCGTTTCATCCTCGAGCCCTTCGAGGCCCACCGTTTCGCCAACTTGTGCGGGCAGTTCGACGAGCACTTGCGCCTGATCGAACAGCGCCTGGCCATCGAAATCCGCAACCGCGGCAATCAGTTCGAACTGATCGGCGAACCCAAGACCACCTCTGCGGCCGAACAGTTGCTGCGCCGTCTCTACCGCGAGACCAAGGCCACCGACCTGTCGCCGGAAACCGTGCACCTGTACCTGCAGGAGTCGGCTGTCGAGAACATCGACAACCCGGCCGTCAACGAGGTCAGCGTGTCGCTGCGTACGCGCAAGGGCAACATCCGCCCGCGCGGGCTCAACCAGCAGCGCTACGTGAAGGAAATACTGGCCAACGACATCAACTTCGGCGTCGGCCCGGCCGGTACCGGCAAGACCTACCTTGCCGTGGCCTGCGCCGTGGATGCGCTGGAGCGCGAACAGGTGCGCCGTATCCTGCTGGTGCGCCCTGCGGTCGAGGCCGGCGAAAAGCTTGGTTTCCTGCCCGGTGACCTGGCGCAGAAGATCGACCCGTACCTGCGCCCGCTGTACGACGCCCTGTACGAAATGCTCGGCTTCGAACACGTTGCCAAGCTGATCGAGCGCCAGGTGATCGAGATCGCCCCGCTGGCCTACATGCGTGGCCGCACCCTGAACAACAGCTTCATCATCCTCGACGAAAGCCAGAACACCACGCTGGAACAGATGAAAATGTTCCTCACCCGCATCGGTTTCGGCTCCACCGCGGTGATTACCGGCGACATCACCCAGGTCGACCTGCCACGTGGCACCAAGTCGGGCCTGGCACACGTCATCGAGGTGCTGAAGGACGTTCCGGGCATCAGTTTTACCCACTTCCAACCCAAAGATGTGGTTCGTCACCCACTGGTGCAGCGTATTGTCGAAGCCTACGACCGCTTCGAAGCCCGCCAGGCCAAGCCCGAGGCGCCCGGCAAAGATGCTTGAACTTGATATCCAACGGGCCACGGACGCTGCCGCCCCGGATGACGCCGCCTTCCGCCGCTGGTGCGAGCTGGCCCTGCGCCAGCGCAGCGCCGACTCGGAAATGACCATCCGCCTGGTCGACGAAACCGAAGGCCGTGAGCTGAACCACACCTACCGGCATAAAGACTACGCGACCAATGTGCTGTCGTTCCCGGCCGATGTGCCCGATGACCTGCTCGATATCCCGCTGCTGGGCGATCTGGTGATCTGTGTCGCAGTGGTCGAGCGCGAAGCGGCCGAACAAGGCAAGTCGCTCGAAGCCCACTGGGCGCACCTGGTCATTCACGGTTGCCTGCACCTGCTCGGCTACGACCACATCGATGATGTGGAAGCCGAAGAAATGGAAGGCCTGGAACGGGAATTGCTGGCAGAACTGGGTCACCCCGACCCGTATGCCGACGATGAAACCGACTCAATCACACACTGAAACACGAAGGATCACGAGAACCGCCATGAGCGAAGATCGATCGAGCAACGGGCAAAAGTCCTGGCTGGGCAAACTGACCCAGGCTTTTGCCCATGAGCCGAAAAACCGCCAGGAGCTCCTTGAGCTGCTGCGCGAAGCCCATCAGAACAAATTGCTGGACAGCGAAGCGCTGACCATCGTCGAAGGCGCCATCCAGGTCGCCGACCTGCAGGTGCGCGACATCATGGTGCCGCGCTCGCAGATGAACAGCATCAAGGCCGGCCAGTCGCCGCGCGAGTTTCTGCCAGCGGTGATAGACGCCGCGCACTCGCGGTACCCGGTGATCGGCGAAAGCCACGACGATGTGCTCGGGGTCCTGCTCGCCAAAGACCTGCTGCCGCTGATCCTCAAGGAGAACGGCGACAGCTTCAATATCAAGGACCTGCTGCGCCCGGCCACCTTCGTGCCCGAGTCCAAGCGCCTGAACGTGTTGCTGCGCGAGTTCCGCGCCAACCATAACCACATGGCCATCGTCATCGACGAATATGGCGGTGTGGCAGGCCTGGTCACCATCGAAGACGTGCTGGAGCAGATTGTCGGCGATATCGAGGACGAGCACGACGTCGAGGAAGACAGCTACATCAAGCCGCTGCCAAGCGGCGACTTCCTGGTCAAGGCGCTTACCCCGATCGAGAACTTCAACGAGTTCTTCGACAGCGAGTTCTCCGATGACGAGTTCGACACGGTTGGCGGGCTGGTGATGAGCGCCTTTGGCCACCTGCCCAAGCGCAACGAAACCACCGAGATAGGGTCTTACAAGTTCCGTATTCTCAACGCCGACAGCCGGCGGATACACTTGCTGCGCCTGACCCCGATCAGCCGTTAAGGACAAACATGCGTTGGATCACCCGCCCCGGCTGGCCCGGTAACCTGCTGGCCCTGGCGGCCGGTGCTTCCACTCTTCTGGCCCTGGCGCCGTTCGACATCTGGCCGCTGGCCATATTGTCCATCGCCGTGCTCTACCTTGGCCTGCGCGAGCTTAGCCCGCGCCAGGCCATGTGGCGGGGCTGGTGGTTCGGTTTCGGCCTGTATGGCGCCGGCACCTGGTGGATCTACGTCAGCATGAACACCTACGGCGGCGCCTCGCCGCTGCTGGCGATTCTGCTACTGCTGGCGTTCTTCGCCGCACTGGCCTGGTTCTTTGCCCTGCCCACCTGGCTGTGGGCACGCTGGCTGAGGCGCAATGAAGCGCCACTGGCCGACGCCTTGTGCTTCGCCGCCCTCTGGCTGCTGCAAGAGGCCTTCCGCGGCTGGTTCCTGACCGGTTTCCCTTGGCTCTATGCCGGCTACAGCCAGCTGGATGGCCCATTGGCCGGGCTGGCACCACTGGGCGGCGTGTGGCTGGTTTCCTTCACCCTGGCGCTCACTGCGGCCCTGCTGTGCAACCTGCACCGTCTGCGCGCCCGCCCCTCGTTCCTTGCCGTGGCCTGCTTGCTGCTGCTGGCCCCGTGGGCACTGGGCCTGGCGCTCAAGGGCCATGCCTGGACCAAACCGGCAGGTGACCCGCTGAAAGTGGCAGCCATTCAAGGCAACGTCGAGCAGGACCTGAAATGGGACCCGGCGCACATCGACGCGCAACTGGCGCTGTACCGTGACCTGAGCTTCAGCTCCAAACCTGTGGACCTGCTGATCTGGCCAGAAACCGCAGTACCGGTGCTCAAGGACCAGGCACAGGGCTACATCGACGTGATGGGGCGTTTCGCTGCCGAGAGGCATTCGGCGCTGATCACCGGCGTGCCGGTGCGTGAAGTGGTGCATCATCAGCGCCGCTACTACAACGGCATCACCGTCGCCGGTGAAGGCGATGGCACCTACCTCAAGCAGAAACTGGTGCCGTTTGGTGAATACGTGCCATTGCAGGACATGCTGCGGGGTATGATCGAGTTCTTCAACCTGCCCATGTCCGACTTCGCCCGCGGGCCGGAAGATCAGCCGCTGCTGCAAGCCAAGGGTTATCAGATTGCGCCCTACATCTGCTACGAAGTGGTCTACCCCGAGTTTGCCGCAGGCCTGGCCGCACGCAGCGACCTGCTGCTGACCATCAGCAACGACACCTGGTTCGGCAAATCGATCGGCCCCTTGCAGCACTTGCAGATGGCACAGATGCGCGCGCTGGAAGCCGGCCGCTGGATGATCCGCGCAACCAACAACGGCGTCACCGCCCTTATCGACCCGTTTGGCCGCATTACCACGCAAGTGCCGCAGTTCGAGCAGGCGGTGCTGTATGGCGAAGTGGTGCCGATGCAGCAATTGACGCCGTATCTGAAATGGCGCTCGTGGCCGCTGGCGATTGTGTGTGCGCTGCTGCTGGGCTGGGCGTTGCTGGCAGGGCGCATAGCCAAAACCGTCTAACCAGGCGACACAGATCCCTGTAGGAGCGGCCTTGTGTCGCGATCGGGCCGCAAAGCGGCCCCGGCATTCTTGGTGTGAACGCTGAATTCAGGGGCTGCTACGCAGCCCATCGCGACACAAGGCCGCTCCTACAAGGGATCGAGTGCACCCTTGGCTCAGTAGAACACCCGATACCCCACCAAACCCGCCACTTCATTGAGCAACTGCCCGCTCTGCCACATCGCCCGGCTCTCCGGCAGCAACCCGGCAAACGGCCGCGCATGATCGCGCCCCAGGAACCCCACCGGCGCCGACACCACCTCGAACCCCGCCTGCTCAAAGCTCCAGCGCGAGCGCTGCATGTGCCAGGCCTGGGTCACCACCACTACGCGATGAATGCCCAACGGTTTCAGCACGTTGGCCGTGAGCTGAGCATTTTCCCAGGTCGTGCGGCTGGCCTCTTCACGCCACTTCACCTCGACCGCAAAGTCCTCCCGCAGCCGATCCGCCATCAACCGCGCCTCGCTCGGCGGCGTGCCATAGTGCAGCCCACCACTGGTCAGCACCGGCAAACCTGAGGCCTTGGCCAGCCGCGCGGCAAAGCGCATGCGCTCCAGCGCCGTGGCCGTGGGCTGGTCGCTACCGCCCCAGGCCGGGTCGCCCCGTTCACGTCCCGCCCCCAGCACCACGATCGCATCCGCCCGGCTCGCCAGGCCGGCCCAGTCGCTGACGGCCAACGGCGGCTCGCTTTCCAGCATACGGGCGGTTTCCTGCACTACCAGCGGCAGGCTCATCAGCCATAGGCCACCCAGCCCCACGGCAAAGCACAGCGCCGCCAGCCGTGGCCGCCGTGCACGCAGCCACCACGCCGCAAGCAACAGCAGCAACAGGATGCCCGGCGGCATCAGCCATTGTTTGATGAAGAATCGGATCGGCATCGGCCACACCTCCTTGGCAGGGGTGCAGCCTAAAAGGATCGGCGCCGGTCAACAAGGGTGCGACCGGCGCCAATCGTGAGCTGTGTAATATTGAAGAACCGGCGCGCGATGGCCTGCGGCTGGCATCCCGAACGGCTAGCGATGTGGCAGCGTCCTGGATCTCGCCGTATTGGCGGGGCGTTTCTTGTCCTTGAGCCAGATGATCTTGGCCGATGTCGGCTCCGCTTGTGGGTAACTGCCGGCACAGGCACTCTGGCGCACCGGGAGCGATTCCAGGTAGGCCTTGATCACTTCGAACTCTGCGTGGCTCAGGCCGCGCAATTCCAGCTCGGCCGGCATCTCGTCGCGCAATCGCACCGAGGTCCTGGCGGTTTCCAGCGCCAGGCCAAGCCGGTCGATCAGACGTTCGTAAAGCTCCGGCTTGATTGCGGGTAGCTGCGTCTCTCCCATCCGTTCACCTCATTGAAGATAAAGAATATCTCCCCCCACACCTGAGCTTAGCGGCGCAATGAAAAGCAGCCGCCTGCCGCGACCAGCGGGCATTCGCAACGAAGGTTTCCCACGATGCGCAACGCTGCTGTATGCTACGGCGTTCACTCTAAACGACACCGGAGTACCGGTTGCAGCGAAGTTCCGCTGCCTGGAACAAGGTCTCTTCTCTCTCAGCCAAAAGTAGCCATGCACGAACAATACACGCCCCGTGATATCGAAGCCGCCGCCCAGAACTTCTGGGACGAGCAACAATCGTTCGCTGTTACCGAACAGCCAGGCAAAGACACCTACTATTGCCTATCGATGTTCCCGTACCCGAGCGGCAAGCTACACATGGGCCACGTGCGCAACTACACCATCGGCGACGTGATTGCCCGCTACCAGCGCATGCTGGGCAAGAACGTCCTGCAGCCGATGGGCTGGGACGCTTTCGGCATGCCCGCGGAAAACGCGGCGATGAAAAACAACGTCGCCCCGGCCAAGTGGACCTACGAAAACATCGACTACATGAAGACCCAGCTCAAGAGCCTGGGCCTTGCCATCGACTGGGCACGTGAAGTGACCACCTGCAAACCCGACTACTACCGTTGGGAGCAGTGGCTGTTCACCCGCCTGTTCGAGAAAGGCATCATCTACCGCAAGAACGGTACCGTGAACTGGGACCCGGCAGACCAGACCGTACTGGCCAACGAGCAAGTCATCGACGGCCGTGGCTGGCGTTCGGGCGCGCTGATCGAAAAGCGCGAAATCCCGATGTACTACTTCCGCATCACCGACTACGCCGACGAGCTGCTGGAAAGCCTCGACGAGCTGCCGGGCTGGCCTGAGCAGGTCAAGACCATGCAGCGCAACTGGATCGGCAAGTCGCGCGGCATGGAAGTACAGTTCCCGTACGACCAGGCCAGCATCGGCCACGAAGGCACCCTGAAGGTCTTCACCACCCGCCCGGACACGCTGATGGGCGCGACCTACGTCGCCGTCGCCGCCGAGCACCCGCTGGCCACCCAGGCCGCCCAGGGCAACCCGGCGCTGCAGGCGTTCATCGACGAGTGCAAGAGCGGCAGCGTTGCCGAAGCTGACATGGCCACCCAGGAGAAGAAGGGCATGGCCACTTCCCTGCTGGTCGAGCACCCGCTGACTGGCGAGAAGCTGCCGGTATGGGTCGCCAACTACGTGCTGATGCACTACGGCGATGGCGCGGTAATGGCCGTGCCGGCCCACGACGAGCGCGACTTCGAGTTCGCCCGCAAATACAACCTGCCGGTCAAGGCGGTGGTACGCACCAGCGAAGGCGATGACGTCGGCAACGAATGGCTGGCTGCCTACAACGAGCACGGCCAGCTGATCAACTCCGGCGAGTTCGATGGCCTGGACTTCGCCGGCGCCTTCGACGCCATCGAAACCGCCCTGATCCGCAAGGACCTCGGCAAGTCGCGTACCCAGTTCCGCCTGCGCGACTGGGGCATCAGCCGCCAGCGCTACTGGGGCTGCCCGATCCCGATCATCCACTGCCCGTCCTGCGGCGACGTACCGGTGCCGGAAGACCAGCTGCCGGTCACCCTGCCCGAGAACGTGGTACCGGACGGTGCCGGCTCGCCACTGGCGCGCATGCCTGAATTCTACGAATGCACCTGCCCGAAATGCGGCACCGCGGCCAAGCGCGAAACCGACACCATGGACACCTTCGTCGAATCGTCCTGGTACTTCGCCCGCTACGCCTCGCCTAATTACGACAAGGGCCTGGTCGACCCGAAAGCCGCCAACCACTGGCTGCCTGTCGACCAGTACATCGGTGGCATCGAACACGCGATCCTGCACCTGCTGTACGCGCGCTTCTTCCACAAGCTGATGCGCGACGAAGGCCTGGTCACCTCGAACGAGCCGTTCAAGAACCTGCTGACCCAGGGCATGGTGGTCGCCGAAACCTACTACCGCGTGGCCAGCAATGGCGGCAAGGACTGGTTCAACCCGGCCGATGTCGAAATCGAGCGCGATGCCAAGGCCAAGATCATCGGCGCCCGCCTGAAGACCGACGGCCTGCCGGTGGAAATCGGCGGCACCGAGAAGATGTCGAAGTCGAAGAACAACGGCGTCGACCCGCAATCGATGATCGAAGCCTACGGTGCTGACACCTGCCGCCTGTTCATGATGTTCGCCTCGCCGCCCGACATGAGCCTGGAATGGTCCGACTCCGGCGTCGAAGGTGCCAGCCGCTTCCTGCGCCGTGTCTGGCGCCTGGCCCAGGCTCACGTCAGCCAGGGCCTGCCGGGCAAGCTGGATGTCGCCGCCCTGGACGACGCACAAAAGGTCATCCGCCGCGCCATCCACGCCGCCATCAAGCAGGCCAGCAACGATGTAGGCCAGTTCCACAAGTTCAACACCGCCATTGCCCAGGTGATGACCGTGATGAACGTGCTGGAAAAGGCCCCGCAAGCCAGCGAGCAGGACCGTGCCCTGCTGCACGAAGGCCTGGAAGCCGTCACCCTGCTGCTGTCGCCGATCACCCCGCACATCTCCCACGCGCTGTGGCAGCACCTGGGCCATGCAGGGTCGGTGATCGATGCCGCCTGGCCAAGCGTCGATGAGCAGGCACTGGTGCAGGACACCGTTACCCTGGTGGTTCAGGTCAACGGTAAACTGCGCGGCCAGGTCGAGATGCCTGCCGCGGCCAGCCGCGAAGAAGTCGAAGCCGCCGCCCGCAGCAACGAGAATGTCCTGCGCTTCATCGATGGCCTTACCATCCGCAAGGTCATCGTGGTACCGGGCAAGCTGGTCAACATCGTCGCCAACTGATGAAAACGCCCACCCGCAGTGGCTGCGGGTGGGCGGTACAGGCCCACAAGGGAGCAACAACATGATCAAACGCAATTTGCTGGTAATCGGCCTGGCGGTCATGCTCAGCGCCTGCGGTTTCCAGCTGCGCGGCACCGGCTCCACCGAGCTGAGTGTGAAGGAAATGGACGTCAGCGCACGCAATGCCTACGGCCCGACCGTGGTCCAGCTCCGAGAGGTACTGGAGCGTAGCGGTGTCAACGTGCATGCCGGCGCACCTTACCGCCTGGTGTTGACCAACGAGCAGGAGCGCGAGCGTTCGGCAACCTACAACAGCGGCAACCGTACCGCCGAGTACGAGCTGACCACGGAGCTGAACTACAGCATCCAGGGCCTGAACAACCTGGAACTGCTGAGCGACAAGCTGGAAGTGCGCAAGATCTACGTGCGTGACGGCTCGAACATCACCGGCTCCGAGCAGGAAGCCAACCGCGCCCGTGAAGAAATGCGCCGCGACCTGGTCAACGCCATGGTCGTGCGCCTGCAGATGCTGAGCCCGTCCCAGCTGGACGAGCTGCAGCGTAAAGCCGACGAACGCGCCCAGGCCGAAGCCGACGCGCTGGAGGCCGCCCGCCGTCAGCAGGCCGAAACGCCTCAGCAGTCGCCACTGGAAGTGCCGGGCAACTAAGCCCGCGTGGGGCACCCTCGGGTGCCCCGCCTGTTTCCCATGAAACTCGCCCCCGCCCAACTCAACAAGCACTTGCAAGGCGCCCTGGCACCGGTCTACGTGGTCAGCGGCGACGACCCGCTGCTGTGCCAGGAAGCCGCTGACGCCATCCGCAACGCGGCACGTCAGCAAGGTTTCGACGAGCGTCAGGTGTTCAGTGCTGACGCCAACTTCGACTGGGGCACCCTGCTCCAGGCTGGCGCCAGCCTGTCGCTTTTCGCCCAGCGCCGCCTGCTGGAACTGCGCCTGCCCTCGGGCAAGCCTGGTGACAAGGGCGCCGCCGCGTTGATGGAATACTGCGCCAGGCCCGCCGAAGACACCGTGCTGCTGGTGAGCCTGCCCAAGCTCGATGGCAGCGCGCAGAAGACCAAATGGGGCAAGGCCTTGATCGAAGGTGCCCACTGCCAGTTCATCCAGATCTGGCCGGTGGATGTGCACCAGCTGCCACAGTGGATCAACCAGCGGCTGCAGCAAGCCGGCCTGTCGGCGCAACGTGACGCTGTCGACCTGATCGCTGCGCGCGTGGAAGGCAACCTGCTGGCCGCCGCGCAGGAGATCGAAAAGCTTAAACTGCTTGCCGACGGCAACCAGATCACCGTGGAAACCGTGCAGGCTGCGGTCGCCGACAGCGCCCGCTTCGATGTCTTCGGCCTGGTCGATGCCATTCTCAACGGCGAAGCGGCGCATGCCCTGCGCATGCTCGAAGGCTTGCGTGGTGAAGGCGTGGAGCCGCCCGTGATCCTCTGGGCCCTGGCCCGCGAGCTGCGCCAACTGGCTGGGCTGGCCCAACAGTTCAGCCAAGGGGTGCCGCTGGACAAGGCCTTCAGCCAGGCCCGCCCGCCGATCTGGGACAAACGCCGGCCGCTGGTCAGCAAAGCCCTGCAGCGCCTGTCGGCGCAGCGCTGGGGGCAGTTGCTGCAGGATGCCCAGCGTATCGATGCGCAGATCAAGGGCCAGGCCGAGGGCTCGCCCTGGACGGGGCTTGCGCGCTTGTCGCTGTTGATGGCGGGACAGCGCCTGTCGTTACCTTCGCAATAGCCGGGGCCGCTTTGCGGCCCTTTCGCGGCACAAGGCCGCTCCTACAGCAGTCCCGGATCCCTTGTAGGAGCGGCCTTGTGCCGCGATGGGGCGCGAAGCGGCCCCAAGATCCAAGCCATAAACACAATCAATTGGCCCCACCCCGCACCAAGCCCTACAGTGCGCCCCGAAACCCACCCAACCCGGGAAGCCCGCCATGAGCAAAAAGCCGAAAAAGCACGGCCCCAACAAGGCCAAGTCCATCGTCGCCCAACCCCTGTTCCGCTGCCGCCAGGAACAACCGGACAAGGGCAAAGGCAGCTACCGCCGCGAAGCCTTCCAATCGAGAGATTGGGAGGCTTCCTACTTTTTGGCAGCATGAAAGCATCGCAAGCGCAGGCATGGTATGGTCGTCACCTGACCTGCAATTCTGGATCTGTGCATGCTCTTCCGTCTTCTCCCCCGTTGGGAAACCCGCCAGCTGATCGCGGCCTCCAGCTTCATCCTGCTCGTGGCCTGCGCGGAAAAACCCACCGCTGCCGACGCACTGCCGCTGGCCCCTGCCCAACCCGCTCCAGTGGTGACTGTGCCCGGCACAACGCCTGACGTCAGCACTGAAATCCAGCCTCTGCAAACCTTCGCCCAATGGCAGGCAGGCTTCCGCCAGCAAGCCCTGCAAGCCGGCATCTCGCCGAGCACGTTCGACAGCGCCTTCCTTGGCGTCACCCCCGACATGGACGTGATCAAGGCTGACCGCAGCCAGCCAGAGTTCACTCGCCCGGTATGGGAATACCTCGAAGGCGCCCTGTCGCCTCTGCGCGTGCGCAATGGCAAGAAGCTGCTGGAGCAGAACGCCGAGCTGCTGACCCGCCTCGAGCAACGCTACGGCGTTGACCGCCAGGTGCTGGTCGCGGTGTGGGGCATGGAAAGCAACTTTGGCCAGTTCCAGGGCAACAAGTCGGTGATTCGCTCGCTGGCCACGCTGGCCTATGAGGGCCGCCGCCCGCAGTTCGCCCAGGACCAGCTCATCGCCGCGCTGCAAATTATCCAGCATGGCGACATCCAGCCTGAAGCCATGCGTGGTTCGTGGGCCGGCGCCATGGGCCAGACCCAGTTCATCCCGACCACCTACAACACCCATGCCGTGGACTTCGACGGTGATGGCCGCCGCGACATCTGGAACAGTACACCGGATGCCCTGGCCTCGACGGCGCATTACCTGCAAAGCTCGGGCTGGAAGCGTGGTCAGCCATGGGGCTTCGAGGTACAAGTGCCGGCTGGCTTCGATTTCTGGCAAGCCGATGGCGCGCTGCGCAAACCGGTGAGCGAGTGGCTGGCGATGGGTGTGACACTGCCTGCAGGCACGCAGTTACCCGCCAACAGCAACCAGCTGTCTGCCGCCCTGCTGCTGCCAGCGGGCGCACGTGGCCCGGCATTTTTGGTGCTGGACAACTTCCGCGCAATCCTCAAGTACAACAACTCGTCGTCCTATGCCTTGGCGGTGAGCCTGCTGGGGGATCGCTTCAGTGGTTGGGGGTTCATTGCCGGCAGCTGGCCGAAAGAAGACCTGCCATTGAGCCGCAGCGAGCGCATGGAGCTGCAGAACCTGTTGAACAGCCGTGGGCACGAGGCCGGGAATGCCGATGGCATTATCGGCGCCAATACCCGCAAGGCCATTCGCACTGCCCAGCAGGGGCTGGGGTGGCCAGCAGATGGCTATCCGACCCACAAGCTGCTTGAGAGCCTGCGCCAGCCGTGAGATTGCCGGGGGCGCTCCTACAGACGACCGCGTAACTGCAATGTATCGCAATCGCCTGTAGGAGCGGCCTTGTGTCGCGATGGGCTGCAAAGCAGCCCCGACAACCTCAAGCCTTGAACAGATCCTGCTCCAACACCAGGCTCTGCCGATCACTGTCCAACCTTACCCGAGCCCCCAACGGCAAGCACACATTCGGGTCGCAATGCCCACTGCGCCACCCCGCCAGCACCGGCACACCCAGCGGCGCGAAGGTCTGCTCCAGCAACGGCGCCAACGCCGCCGTGGTAATCCCGGCAAAGTCCCCCACCAGCAAGCCCTTCACCCCCTCCAGCTTGCCCGCCAGGCGCAACTGGGTCAGCAGCCGGTCCACCCGGTACAACGGCTCGTTGACGTCCTCGATGAACAGGATGCAGCCTTGAGTATCCAGCTCGGCAAGCGTCCCCATGGTCGCCCCCAGCATCGACAGGTTGCCGCCCAGCAGCGGCCCGCTGGCCACACCCGGCAACACCGTGGTCAAGGCATAGTCCGCCGGGTGCGCGATCTGCTCGCCGCCCCGCACAAGCCCACTCAACTGTGCCAACAACGACGATTCGGTCGGCGGCAACTTGGCCCCCAGCAGATCGGCATTCAGCATCCCCCCGTGGAAGGTAACCAGCCCGCCGCAATGCCGGTAGATCGCAGTGTGCAGTGCGGTAATGTCGCTGTAGCCGATCAACGGTTTAGGGTTGCGGCGAATGAGCTCGAAGTCGAGCTGATCGAGCAAACGCATGCTGCCATAGCCCCCGCGCATGCACAGGATGGCGTCGATGCCCGGGTCGGTAAAAGCATCGTGCAGGTCCTGCAGGCGCTGTTGGTCCGGCCCTGCCAGATAACCCTGCGCCTGGAGGGCACCCGGGTAGATACGGCAACGGTAGCCGCGGTCAGCAAACCACTCGCTGACCTTGTGCGTATCCAGACGCGCCGCGCCCGCCGGCGCGACAATGGCAAAACAGGCGTTAGCCGGCAGCGCAGCTGGCAGGCTGGGTTGGACAGTTTCGGCGCAATTCATCGCGGCTCCTTGCAGCGCAGGTGGCACAAATAAAAATGCCGATGCCACCTTTCGGCGTGCATCGGCATACGTAGCTCTGCCTTTGGCTCAGAGCTTGATCTTGGCTTCGTGAGCTTGCTGGTCAGCGTGGTACGAAGAACGCACCAGCGGGCCGGAGGCGACGTTCTTGAAGCCCATCTTGTAACCTTCCTCGGCGAACCAGGCGAAGGTGTCCGGGTGAACGAAACGTTGCACCGGCAGGTGGCTACGCGATGGCTGCAAGTACTGGCCGAGGGTGAGCATGTCGATTTCATGCTCACGCATGCGGTGCATCACCTCGATCACTTCTTCGTCAGTCTCGCCCAGGCCGAGCATCAGGCCCGACTTGGTCGGTACGTGCGGCACCATCTGCTTGAACTTCTGCAGCAGGTCCAGCGACCAGTCGTAATCGGAACCCGGGCGCGCGGCCTTGTACAGGCGCGGCACGGTCTCGAGGTTGTGGTTGAACACATCTGGCGGCTCTTGCGCGGTGATTGCCAACGCAACGTCCATGCGGCCACGGTAGTCCGGTACCAGGGTTTCCAGCTGCACACCCGGCGACAGCGCGCGGATTTCGCGGATGCAGTCGGCAAAGTGCTGGGCACCGCCGTCACGCAGGTCGTCGCGGTCCACCGAGGTGATCACTACGTACTTCAGGCGCAGGTCGGCAATGGCGACCGCCAGGTTTTTCGGCTCGTCCAGGTCCAGCGGTTTCGGTCGGCCGTGGCCAACGTCACAGAACGGGCAACGACGGGTGCAGATGTCACCCATGATCATGAAGGTGGCGGTACCACCAGAGAAGCACTCGCCCAGGTTCGGGCAGGAGGCCTCTTCGCACACGCTGTGCAGCTTGTGCTTGCGCAGCAGTTGCTTGATGCGGTCTACCTCGGGCGAAACCGGAATACGCACGCGGATCCAGTCAGGCTTTTTCGGCAGCTCGTCGGTCGGGATGATCTTTACCGGGATGCGCGCGACTTTGTCGGCACCACGCAGTTTGACCCCGGCTTCCACCTTTTTCGGCGCTTGGCGCGGGGTGGTGTCCAGGGTAGGTATCAGGTTCGGCACGGCTTCTTGCACAGTTGTCATATTCAGTCGATTCCGCCCGTGAGGGTCGTCTGCTCAGCGTAGTCGAGGTGCTTGACCAGCTGTCCGCGCAGCCTTGTCCTGACCTCGTCGAGTTCGATCGGACCTGCCAGATCGCGCAGCTGGGTCATGGCCAGCCCCGCATAGCCGCAGGGGTTGATTCGGCGGAATGGCGCAAGGTCCATGTCCACGTTCAGGGCAAGGCCGTGGAACGAACGGCCGTTGCGAATTCGCAGGCCGAGGGAGGCGATCTTCGCTCCGTCGACATAGACGCCCGGGGCATCGGGCTTGGCCGATGCCTGCACGTCGTAACTGGCGAGCAGGCCGATCAGGGCCTGTTCGATACGGCTGACCAACTCGCGTACGCCAAAGCCCAGCCGGCGCACGTCCAGCAGCAGGTAGGCCACCTGCTGACCGGGGCCATGGTAGGTCACCTGGCCACCGCGATCGGTCTGCACCACCGGGATGTCGCCCGGCACCAGCAGGTGCTCGGCCTTGCCGGCCTGGCCCTGGGTGAAGACTGCGGGGTGCTCGACCAGCCAGATTTCATCCTGGCTGTCCGGGCTGCGCTGCTCGGTAAAGCGACGCATAGCCTCCAGCACCGGTTCATAGGGCTGCAGGCCAAGCTCGCGAAAACCGAGACAGGCGGACATCAGAGCACCATTTTCACGATGCCGGTAGCGCGCAGGGCGCTATTGATGTCGTGCAACTGGTCTTCGCTGGTGGCGACGATGTGCAATTGCACGGTGGTGTACTTGCCTTCCTTGCTCTGGCGCTCAGCCAAGGTCTTCATGTCGACCTCAGCATATTTCTTCAAGATCTCGACGACCGTGTCCTTGAAATGGACAACGGTATCGCCGATCACCTTGATCGGGTAATCAGTACAAGGGAATTCGATCTTGTGCGACTTGACGTCTGGTTCGCTCATGGCGGAAACGGCCTCGTAAGCCGTGGCAACAACAACACCCCCGCTAGATACGCGGGGGCTTGCAGGTCACGTATCAGTTGAACAACCCGAAGAAGAATAGACGGATGCTATCCCACATACGGCGGAAGAAACCACCTTCCTCGACGCCATCGAGGGCGATCAGGTCGGCGCTGTGAACCACTTTCTCGTCCAGTTTGACTTCCACTTTGCCGATCACGTCACCTTTGGCGATTGGCGCGGTGAGCTGCGGGTTCATGGTCATCGAAGCCTGCAGGCGCTTCAATTGGCCTTTAGGCATAGTCATGGTCAGGTCGTCGGCCAGGCCAGCCTTGATCTGGCTGGTGGCGCCCTTCCAGACCGGGGCCTGGGTCAGCTCGGTGCCCTTCTGGTAGAAGGTCTGGGTTTCGAAGAAGCGGAAACCGTAGGTCAGCAGCTTCTGGGTTTCGGCAGCACGGGACTGCTCGCTGTTGGTGCCGAACACCACGGCGATCAGGCGCTGGCCATCGCGAACGGCCGAAGCCACCATGCAGTAGCCGGCTTCGTCGGTGTGGCCGGTCTTCAGGCCATCGACGGTCTTGTCACGCCACAGCAGCAGGTTGCGGTTAGGCTGCTTGATGTTGTTCCAGAAGAACTCTTTCTGCGAGTAGATGGCGTAGTGGGCCGGGTCGACGGTGATGATCGCACGGGCCAGGGTAGCCATGTCGTGAGCCGACGAGTAGTGCTCCGGGTTCGGCAGACCGGTCGGGTTCATGAAGTGGCTGTTGGTCATACCCAGGTCGGCAGCCGTCTTGTTCATCATGTCGGCAAAGGCATCTTCGCTGCCGGCGATGTGCTCGGACAGGGCGACCGAGGCGTCGTTACCGGACTGGATGATGATGCCGTGCAGCAGGTCGCTGACAGTCACCTGGCTGCCGACCTTGATGAACATGCGCGAACCGCCGGTACGCCAGGCGTTTTCGCTGACGGTAACCGGGTCGTTCTCACCGATCTGGCCGCGGCGGATGTCCAGGGTGGCGATGTAGGCGGTCATCAGCTTGGTCAGGCTGGCTGGCGGCAGACGCTCGTCACCGTTGTTCTCGACCAGCACGTTGCCGCTGGACGCGTCCATGAGTACGTAGGACTTGGCTGCCAGTTGCGGTGGCGCCGGCGTCATCTGCTCTGCCGCGAAGGCGGCAGGCGTGATCATCAGCAGTACAGGCAGGCAAAGTCGTTTGGCAAGGTTGGTGATGTTCATCCGTCTCTCGAAAATCGCTAATGGTCTGAGATGTTCCCTGGGCAAGATCGTGTGCCCAGCGCCAGTCAGTCTAGTTTTATGGCCGTTGGCCTGACCCACGAACGTGCGGCTTTATGTCGCTGCGGGCAAAAGCCGTCATTGTACATGGCCGCGCCCGGCAATTCATGACAAAACCGACAGTTTGGTGTTGCCTTCTTCGCGGGCACGCCCGCTCCCACAGGGTGTCGCATACCCCTGTGGGAGCGGGCGTGCCCGCGAAGAAGACGACGCGGTCAGTCAGCTGTGACCAGCTTGGCCTGCCCCAAGTTCGCCAGGCGGATGCTGTCTTGTGCTTGCTGGATCTCACCCTGGCTGCCGATCGGCCCCAGGCGCACGCGGTGCAGGGTCTGCTGATTGCGCACAATCGAGCTGATGAACACCGGTGCACTGACCATGGTGCTGAGCTTGGAGCGCAGCAGTTCGGCGGCGTCCGGGTTGGCGAAGGCGCCCACCTGCAGGAAGCTGCCACCATTGCCGCCAGGTACGTTGTTGCCACCCACCTGCACCGGCACCACCGGCGCCGCATGCTGCTGTGCCGGCGGGGTCCATTGCTCGATACGCCCGGTACTGGCCGGGAGCGCCTGGGTCTGGGCCACCTGCGGCTCTTTCAGCACCATCGGCGGCGTCTGGCCACGCTGGGCCCACCACTGCTGCGGGTCGATGCCCTCGACGCGCACATGCGCGGTACCGGTCTCGGCATAGCCGAGCTTTTTCGCTGCCGCGTAGGACAGGTCGATGATGCGGTCCGAATAGAACGGGCCACGGTCATTCACCCGCAGGATCACGCTACGGCCGTTGGCCAGGTTGGTCACCCGCACGTAGGCCGGCAGCGGCAGGGTCTTGTGCGCCGCGCTCATGCCATACAGGTCGTACAGCTCGCCGTTGGCGGTGTTCTGGCCGTGGAACTTGGTGCCGTACCACGACGCGGTGCCCTCGGCGCGGTAATTGCGCGAGTCCTGCATGGGGTAATAAGTCTTGCCCAGCACCGTGTAGGGGTTGGCCTTGTAGTTGCCGGTGTGCACGGTCGGCGTGGCGTCGGGGATCTTGTTCACATCCACATCCCACCAAGGCGCGCCGTCCTTGTGGGCACGGTTGATGTCCAGCCCCGGCTGGGCACGCACGACGTTGCCACTGCTTTGCTGGGGCGGGCGGCTGGATGAACAGCTGGCCAGCACCACGCCAACGGCGAGGCAGGTCAGCAGTTTGAAGGAATTGGCAGAGATGATTGCGCGCATTACTTGACGCCCCGTGCTTGAACCAGCTGTTGCGCAAGCTGATGCACCGCCATGGCATACATCACGCTGCGGTTATAGCGAGTGATCGCGTAGAAGTTCTTCAGGCCCACCCAGTACTCGGGGCCATTGTCGCCCTCAAGGCGGAAGGCAGTAACCGGCAGATCATCGCGCAGCGAATCATGAACCGACCAGCCAAGCGCGCGCAACTCCCCTACCGTCTTCGCCGGCTCGATGCCGGTGGTCAGGCCTTGGTCGGCACGTGCACCATCCACCCAGGCGCGGCTGACCACGCCCCCGCCCGCCACCCAGCCATGGCGCTTGAAGTAGCTGGCGACGCTGCCGATGGCATCGTCCGGGTTATTCCAGATATTGATGTGGCCATCACCGTCGAAGTCCACCGCGTAGTTGCGAAAACTGCTCGGCATGAACTGCGGCAGGCCCATGGCGCCGGCATAGGAGCCTTTGAGCGTCAGCGGGTCGAGCTGTTCATCACGGGCCAGCAGCAGGAATTCGCGCAGTTCCTTGCGGAAGAACTCGGCCCGCGGCGGGTAGTCGAAGCCCAGCGTCGACAGCGCGTCGATCACCCGGTAGTTGCCGGTGTTGCGGCCAAAGAACGTTTCCACACCGATGATCGAAACAATGTACTGCGCAGGCACGCCGTATTCCTGCTCGGCACGGGCCAGCACGGCCTCGTGCTGGCGCCAGAAATCCACACCCCGGGCAATGCGCGCGTCGGTGAGGAACATCGGCCGGTAGTCCTTCCACGGCTTGACCTTTTCCGCCGGGCGCGAGATGGCGTCGAGGATCGACTGCTTGCGCTGCACTTCACGGAACACGCCCATCAGCTGCTCAGGGGCAAAACCATAGTCGCGGCTCATTTCGCCAACAAACTCGGCCACCTGCGGTGAGCTTTGGTAATCGCCGGCATGGGCCAGCTGTACAGCGCCGAACAGGCCCACCGCGCCAATCCACGGCGCACAACGGGCAGCCCAGTTACGCACTGCTTGCATGAAATTCTTCACCTTATTCAAACCTGCGCGATCCATTTGCGGTGCGTGTGGATCGACATCAGAACGCCAAACGCTGAAAGCAGCGTCACCAACGATGTTCCGCCATAGCTGATGAAAGGTAGCGGCACGCCCACCACAGGCAGAAGGCCGCTGACCATCCCGATATTGACGAACACGTATACAAAGAAGGTCATGGTCAGGCTGCCCGCGAGCAGCTTGCCAAACAGGGTCTGCGCCTGGGCGGTGATCATCAGGCCACGGCCGATCAGCAGCAGGTAGACAATCAGCAGCAGGCAGATACCGACCAGGCCGAACTCCTCGCCCAGTACGGCGATGATGAAGTCGGTGTGGCTTTCCGGCAGAAAATCCAGGTGCGACTGGGTGCCGAGCAGCCAGCCCTTGCCGAACACTCCGCCCGAGCCGATCGCCGCCTTGGACTGGATGATGTTCCAGCCCGTGCCCAGCGGGTCGCTTTCCGGGTCGAGGAAGGTCAGTACCCGCTGCTTCTGGTAGTCGTGCATGACGAAAAACCACATCGCCACCGCCACCGGCACCGCCGCCGTCAGCACACTGAGGATCCAGCGCCAGCGCAGGCCACCCATGAACAGCACGAAGGCGCCGGAGGCGAGAATCAGCAGCGCCGTGCCCAGGTCGGGCTGGCGCACGATCAGGATGAACGGCACGCCGATCAGCACCAGGCTGATTGCCACGTGCTTCAAGTGGGGCGGCAAGGTGCGCTTGGACAGGTACCAGGCGATGGTCGCCGGCATGATGATCTTCATGAATTCCGAGGGCTGGAAGCGGATCACCCCGGGAATGTTGATCCAGCGCGTGGCGCCCATGGCGTTGTGGCCCATCACGTCCACCACCACCAGCAACAGCACCCCGGTCAGGTACGCCAGCGGCACCCAGCGTGCCATGAAGCGCGGCTCCAGCTGGGCGATGACGAACATCGACACCAGGCCGATGCCGAACGAGGTGGCCTGCTTGAGCAGCAGGTCCCAGTTCTTGCCACTGGCCGAATAAAGGACGAACAGGCTGCCGGCCGCAAGGGTGAGCAGAATGATCAGCAAGGGGCCGTCGATATGGATGCGCTGCAGAAAGCTGGCGCGCCGACGCATCACATCCTCACTGGAGAGCATGCGATCGAAATTGTTCATCACAGGGCCGATTCCTGGGTAACGGTGGCAGGCGCGAACTCGGGCTTGAGCCGGCCATTTTCGTCGAGCAGCCAGGCGTCCATGATCTGGCGTACCACGGGCGCAGCCACGCCCGAGCCGGACTCACCGTTCTCGACCATTACCGATACCACGATTTTCGGGGCTTCGGCCGGGGCAAAGGCGACGAACAAGGCGTGGTCGCGGTGGCGCTCCTGAAGCTTGTTGCGATCGTACTTCTCGCCTTGCTTGATCGCCACCACCTGGGCGGTACCGCTCTTGCCGGCAATGCGGTACTGGGCGCCGGCGGCAGCCTTGCGCGCGGTACCGCGGGCGCCGTGCATTACCTGCTCCATGCCATGGGTGACCTTGGCCCAGTCGGACTTGTCACGCAGCACGATGTTTTCCATGGGGTTTTCGTCCACAGGCTGCTGGCCTTCGATGGTCTTGGCCAGGTGCGGGCGGTTCCACACGCCCTTGTTGGCGATCAGCGCGGTGGCCTGGGCCAGCTGCAGCGGCGTGGCCTGCATGTAGCCCTGGCCAATGCCGAGGATCAGGGTTTCACCGGGGAACCAGGCCTGACGGCGGGTGGCACGCTTCCATTCGCGCGACGGCATCAACCCGGCGGACTCTTCGAACATGTCGAGGGAAACCCGCTGGCCGATGCCGAACTTGTTCATGTAGCTGGACAGCCGATCGATGCCCATCTTGTGCGCAAGGTCGTAGAAGTAGGTGTCGTTGGAGCGCATGATCGCGGTGTCCAGGTCGACCCAGCCATCGCCGGAGCGGTTCCAGTTACGGTATTTGTGGTCATAGTTGGGCAGCTGGTAATAGCCCGGGTCGAACACCCGGCTGCTGGCATTGACTGCACCACTGTCCAAACCCGCAATGGCCACCGCCGGCTTGATGGTCGAGCCCGGCGGGTACAGGCCACGCAGCACGCGGTTGAACAGCGGCCGGTCGATCGAGTCGCGTAGTTCGGCGTAGGCCTTGAAGCTGATGCCGGTAACGAACAGGTTGGGGTCGAAGCTTGGCTGGCTGACCATCGCCAGCACCTCGCCAGTACGTGGGTCGAGTGCGACCACTGCGCCACGCCGGCCACCCAGGGCGGCCTCGGCGGCTTCCTGCAGCTTGATGTCCAGGCTCAGCACAATGTCCTTGCCCGGTTTCGGGTCGGTGCGCTTGAGCACCCGCAGCACGCGGCCCCGGGCGTTGGTCTCGACTTCCTCGTAGCCGACCTGGCCGTGCAGGTCGTCTTCGTAGAAGCGCTCGATGCCGGTCTTGCCGATATGGTGGGTGCCGCTGTAGTTCACCGGGTCGAGGGTTTTCAGCTCTTTCTCGTTGATGCGCCCCACATAACCCACCGAATGGGCGAAATGCGCACCCTGCGGGTAATGCCGCACCAGCTGGGCCACCACTTCCACGCCTGGCAGGCGGAACTGGTTCACCGCCACCCGGGCGATCTGCTCTTCGTTGAGTTCGAACAGGATCGGCACCGGCTCGAACGGCCGACGGCCCTGGCGCATACGCTTCTCGAACAGGGCCCGGTCGTCGGCCGTCAAATCCAGCACTTCGACGATGGTGTCCAGCACTTCCTGCCAGTTACCCGCACGTTCGCGGGTCATCGATAGGCTGAAGCTGGGCCGGTTGTCGGCAACGATCACCCCGTTGCGGTCGAAGATCAGCCCGCGGGTCGGCGGGATCGGCTGCACATGCACCCGGTTGTTCTCCGACAGCGTCGAGTGGTAGTCGTACTGGATGATCTGCAGGTAGTACAGCCGCGCAATCAGCACGCAAATAAGCAGCACGATCGCCACCGCGCCGACCACGACGCGGTTGCGCACCAGGCGGGCGTCTTTCTCGTGGTCCTTGAGGCGGATCGGCTGCGACATCTGACTGCTTACAGGCTCATTTGTGGTAAGGGTGCCCGGACAACACGGTCCAGGCGCGGTAGATCTGCTCGCCGATGAGTATCCTTACCAACGGGTGCGGCAAGGTCAGCGGCGACAGCGACCAGCGTTGCTCGGCGCGCGCGCAAACCTCAGGCGCCAGGCCTTCCGGGCCGCCGACCATCAAATTCACCGTGCGCGCATCCAGGCGCCAGCGGTCCAGCTCGGTCGCCAGCTGCTCGGTGCTCCAGGGCTTGCCATGGACCTCGAGGGTGACAATGCGTTCCCCAGGCTGAACCTTGCTCAGCATGGCTTCGCCCTCCTGACGGATCAGGCGGGCGACATCGGCATTCTTGCCACGGGTATTCAGCGGGATTTCCACCAGCTCCAGCGACAGCTCGGCGGGCAGGCGCTTGGCATATTCATGCCAGCCTTCCTCGACCCACTTCGGCATGCGCGAGCCGACCGCGATCAAGCGCAGACGCACGACGCTTCCTTATTCCCGGTCTTTGATCTTGTCATCGAAGTAGGCGCTGGCGTTTTCCGGGCTGTGATGCTTGGCATCAGCAGCACGGCTCTGCTCGGCACCCGCCCACAGACGCTCCAGGTCGTAGAACTGGCGGGCAGCGGCAGTCATCATGTGCACGATGACGTCATTCAGGTCCAGCAGCACCCAGTCGCTGTCGCCCTTGCCTTCTTCGCCCAGCGGCTGCGCGCCTTGCTTCTTGACAGCTTCACGGACCTTTTCCAGCATCGCGTTGATCTGGCGGTTGGAGGTACCGGTGGCAATGATCATGTAGTCGGTCAGGCTGTGCTTGTCGCGCACGTCGATAACCTGGATGTCCTGGGCTTTGACGTCTTCCAGAGCGCTAATGGTCAGTTTGACCAGTTCTTCGCCACTGATGCCATTGGTTTTCTGCTTGCTCATATAAAACTCGTTCAACTCGTTGGATGAGGCGCCAGAGGCACCGTCAGTTAGGCGCACGATACAGTTCGTGCGCCTCGATGTAGGCCAGTACGGCGTCCGGCACCAGGAACCTCACCGATTTGCCGCTGGCCAGCAGCTGTCGGATCTGTGTAGCCGACACCGCAAGCGGCGTCTGCCAGACGAACGAAATATTTCCCGCCGGGCCGGACATGGCGGCGGGATCGCTCTCCGAGCGCGCAGCCAGCAGGTTGCGCAGCTCGTCAGGGGGTTCTACGTCGGCATCCGGGCGTTGCAGCACCAGGATGTGACAATGTTGCAGCAATTCTTCCCAGCGGTGCCAACCAGGCAGGCCGCAGAAGGCATCCCAGCCCAGCACCAGGAACAACTGGTCGTTGCCGCCCAGTTCGGCGCGGATCGATTCCAGCGTATCGATGGTGTACGACGGCTTGTTCCGTTCCAGCTCGCGAGCATCGACGCTCAGGCAAGCAACGCCCTGCACCGCTTCGCGGACCATGGCCAGGCGATCCTGCGCACCCACCTGCGGGGTGTCGCGGTGCGGCGGCCGGGCATTGGGCAACAGGCGCAGCTCGTCCAGCCCCATGAACTCGGCCACTTCCAGCGCGCTGCGCAGATGGCCGATGTGCACGGGATCGAAGGTGCCGCCTAGAATGCCGATGCGCCGGACTGCCTGGGCCTTGCTCAACTCAGCAGGACTCCTGACCGCGCAGCTGGCCGTCGCCGATCACTACGTACTTCTCGCAGGTCAGGCCTTCCAGGCCGACCGGGCCACGGGCATGCAGCTTGTCGGTGGAAATACCGATTTCCGCACCCAGCCCGTACTCGAAACCGTCGGCGAAGCAGGTCGGGGTGTTGAGCATGACCGACGCCGAGTCGACCTCAGCCATGAACTGGCGGGCTTCACCCTGGTGTTCGCTGATGATCGAGTCGGTGTGGTGCGAGCCATAGTGGTTGATGTGCTCGATGGCCTGGTCCAGGCCATCGACGACACGGATCGACAGGATCGCGTCCAGGTACTCGGTGTGCCAGTCGTCTTCAGTGGCCGGCTTGGCGTCGATCAGCGCGCGGGTACGCTCGCAGCCACGCAGCTCCACGCCCTTCTCCTGGAAGCGGCGGCCCATTTCCGGCAGGAAGCGCTCGGCCACATGCTGGTCGACCAGCAGGGTTTCCATGGCGCCGCAGATGCCATAACGGTATGTCTTGGCGTTGAAGGCAACGTTCCAGGCCTTGTCCAGGTCGGCATGCTGGCTGACATAGATGTGGCAGATGCCGTCCAGGTGCTTGATCACCGGAACGCGGGCATCGCGGCTGATGCGCTCGATCAGCCCACGGCCGCCACGCGGCACAATGACGTCGACAAACTGCGGCATGCTGATCAGCGCACCCACGGCTTCGCGGTCGGTGGTCTCGACCACCTGCACCACGGCGGCCGGCAGGCCCGCAGCGGCCAGGCCACGCTGGATGCAGGTGGCGATGGCGCGGTTGGAATGGATGGCTTCGGAGCCGCCACGCAGGATGGTTGCGTTACCCGACTTCAGGCACAGGCTGGCAGCATCGATGGTCACGTTCGGGCGCGACTCGTAGATGATCCCGATCACCCCCAGCGGTGCGCGCATCTTGCCGACCTGAATACCGGATGGACGGTAGCTCATGTCGCGGATGGCGCCGACCGGGTCCGGCAGGCTGGCTACCTGGCGCAGGCCGGTGATCATGCCGTCGATGCGCGCAGGGGTCAGCGCCAGGCGGTCGAGCAGCGCCGGCTCAAGGCCATTGGCGCGGCCGGCGGCCAGGTCCAACTCGTTGGCGGCAGTCAGTTCGGCACGGGCAGCATCCAGCGCATCGGCAGCGGCTTGCAGGGCGCGGTTCTTCTGCGCGGTGCTGGCACGGCCGATCACCCGGGAAGCCTCACGGGCAGCGCGACCCAAACGGGTCATGTAGTCAAGAACGGACTCAGTCATGGGTTCGGTGTCTTGGCGAAGGGGAAATCGGCTGATTATAACTGCCGCGCAGGTGTACGCCCAGCGGCGGGTGGCGGATGGTAGAAAATGGGTGTTCGTCTCACGGATATCTGCGCCTGTGAAATCGAGCGCCGCCCGCGCGGCGCATCGCGAGCTGCGCTCGCTCCTACGTTTGTTTCGGGCCAGTAACGCCTGCGCCAACGCGCGCGACGGCCCTGTTCGTAAGACACGATATCGAGCCATGCGCCAAGGCGTTCGCGCGCAAATCCCACAGGACTGATTGGCCCGAAACAAAGGTAGGAGCGAGCTCAGCTCGCGATGCGCCGCGCGGGCGGCGCTCGATCTCACGGGCACCAAACACATCAAGGCGAACCCCTTGCAGCCGCTACCAACGAAACATATGGATACCAATCAATCGCCCCACAGGTTCAGCCAAGATTAAGCCATTCATTGCTATCATCCCCGCCTCCCCAGCCACGAACTGCCCGCATGCCAGCCCTGCCCGACAGCTTTTTCGACCGTGATGCCCAGACCGTGGCCAAGGCCCTGCTGGGCAAGGTAATCCGCCACCGCCACGGCGACCTGTGGCTGGCTGCGCGCATCATTGAGACCGAGGCCTACTACCTCACTGACAAGGGCAGCCACGCCTCGCTCGGCTACACCGAAAAGCGCAAGGCATTGTTCCTCGGTGGCGGGCACATCTACATGTACTACGCCCGCGGCGGCGACTCGCTGAACTTCAGCGCCCAAGGCCCGGGTAACGCGGTGCTGATCAAGTCTGCCTACCCTTGGCAGGACGCCCGGTCGGGCCCCAACAGCCTGGCGCAGATGCAACTGAACAATCCCGACGCCAGCGGCAAGCTGCGCCCGGATGCGCGCCTGTGCGCCGGCCAGACCCTGCTGTGCCGGGCGCTAGGCCTGAAAGTGCCCCACTGGGACGCCCAGCGCTTTGACGCCGAGCGGCTGTACGTGGACGATTGCGGCAATGCCGTACCAAGGGTGATCCAGACCGCAAGGCTGGGCATCCCGCACGGGCGCGACGAGCACCTGCCCTACCGCTTTGTCGACGCCGAGTACGCTCGGTTCTGCACGCGGAACCCGTTACGTCGGGGCCAAGTCGAAGGCCGTGACTTCTTCATTCTCGAACAAGGAAGCTGAACATGGGCCAATGGCTCGACAGCCTGACCGGCTGGCTCAGCGCCAACCCGCAGTGGCTTGGCCTGGCGATTTTCCTGGTGGCCTGCATCGAGTGCCTGGCCATTGCCGGCATCATCGTGCCTGGCACCGTGCTGCTGTTCGCCGTCGCGGTACTGGCCGGCAGTGGCGCCTTCAGCCTGGGCGAAACCTTACTACTGGGTTTTCTCGGCGGTTTGCTGGGCGACGCGGTGTCGTACACGTTGGGCAAGTACTTCCACCAGAACATCCGCCGCCTGCCATTGCTGCGCCATCACCCTGAGTGGATCGGCAGCGCCGAAACCTACTTCCAGCGCTACGGCATCGCCAGCCTGCTGGTGGGGCGCTTCATCGGGCCGCTGCGGCCCATGCTGCCAATGGTCGCCGGCATGTTCGACATGCCCCTGCCGCGCTTCATCGCCGTCAGCCTGGTGGCCGGCGCCGGCTGGTCGGTGGCCTACCTGCTGCCAGGCTGGGCCACCGGCGCGGCCATGCGCCTGCCGCTGCCGGAGGGCTTCTGGCTGGATGCTGGCATCATCGCCGGCACCCTGGCTGTCATCATCGGCCTTAGCCTGACCACCAGCATTCGTGACCAGCGCCATGGAACACGACTGATCGCCGGTATGAGCTTCCTTGCCTTGGCTGGGGTATTCCTCGGCTGGCCTTACCTGCACGAATTCGACCAGGGCGTGATGACCCTGGTGCAGGAGCACCGCAGCCAGGCCATCGACAGCGCTGTGGTACTGGTGACCCGGCTGGGCGATTTCCGCACGCAACTGTTTCTTGGCGCCCTGCTGACCGGCCTGCTGCTGCTTGCCCGGCAATGGCGGCACGCCTTTTTTGCCGCTGGCGCACTGATGGGCACGGCAATCGCCAACGGTACGCTTAAATGGCTGTTCGCCCGCGCACGGCCGGAAGTGCTGACCGACCCACTGACCAGCTACAGCATGCCCAGCGGGCACAGCTCGGCGTCGTTTGCGTTCTTTCTGGTGATCGCGGTACTGGCAGGGCGCGGCCAGCCGCCGCGGATGCGCCTGACCTGGGTGATGCTGGGTTGCATTCCGGCGCTGGCAATTGCCCTGTCGCGGGTTTACCTGGGCGCGCACTGGCCGACCGACATCCTCGCCGGGGCTTTGCTGGCGTGCTGTGTATGTGCGCTTAGCCTGACAGTGGTACAGCATCGGCAGACGCTGCCAGCCATGCCGCTGCGGGTGTGGTGGCTGGTGTTGCCGGCATGTATCGCGCTGCTGGCGTTCTTCGCCATGCATGCGCTGCCTCAGGCTTTGCTCAGATACCAATATTGATATTGCCTGTGCTGGCCCCTTCGCGGGTAAACCCGCTCCCACAGGGGTTTCATCAGCCCTGAGAGCTGTGCAGTACCTGTGGGAGCGGGTTTACCCGCGAAGGGGCCGGCACAGTCAACACATCAGTGTCAGGCAAACAGCTCACCCTGAATCCGCTCCAGCAGCTTCTGGATTTCCCCCAGCCGCTGCTGCGGCGAGTCGAGGGTCAGCAGGTCCAGCTTGTCTTCTTCCATGAACGGCAGCAGGTAGGCCAGCTGATTGGCCAGCGCCTGGCGCCCGTCCACCGGGCGCGGCATGTCCAGCGCCTCGACCATCGGGTGCTCGCCCAGCGCCACCAGCAGCGCCAGCAGGTCGTCATCGGCCTCGAGCAGCGGGCTGTCCGCCTGCTCCGGTAGCCATTGCACCTGCCCCACCAGCAACTGGTCCTTCTGCACTTCGGTGCTTTCCAGGTTGAAGCGCCGTACGCCCTCGACGCGAATCCCCAGCAAACCGTTGTCCTGCTGCACGAAGTCGCGGATCACTGCTTCACAGCCGATCGACGCGACCATCGGTGGCGCCTTGCCAACCTGCTCGCCCTCCAGGATGCAAACCACCCCAAAGCCTTCGCCCTGCTTCATGCAGCGCCCGATCATGTCCAGGTAACGCGCCTCGAAAATCTGCAAATCGAGAAAGCAGCCCGGGAACAGCACGGTATTGAGCGGAAACAGCGGTAGTGTCATCACAACTCCTCAAGCCACCAGGCTGACCGCCAGCGGCAGGAACACTGCCGTGGCCACCCCCATCAAGCTCATCGCCAGCGCGGCAAAAGCGCCGCATTCGTCACCTTCCTGCAGGGCGACCGAAGTACCCACCGCATGCGCGGTAACGCCCAGTGACATGCCGCGCGCCTCAGGGCTATGCACGCCGAAGCGGCTGAGCAGCGCCGGTCCGAAGATGGCGCCGATCACCCCAGTGATCAGCACGAACACCGCCGCCAGGGCCGCCACGCCGCCAATCTGCTCCGCCACCAGCATGGCGATTGGCGAGGTCACCGACTTGGGCGCCATGGTCATCAGGATCATGTGCTCGGCACCGAACCACCAGCCTAGCAACAGGCAGCAGAGCGTGGCGAACAGCCCCCCGATTACCAGCGTAGTAAATGTGGGCCAGAACAGCTGCCGGATGCGCCGCAGGTTGAGATAGAGCGGCACAGCCAGCGCCACGGTGGCGGGGCCCAGCAGGATGTTCATGATTTCGGTGCTCTTGCGGTACTCGCTGTATTCGATGCCGCACAGCAGCAACACGCCAATTACCAGCAACATCGAAACCAATACCGGCTGCAGGAAGATCCAGCGGGTTTTCTCGTAGGCCGCCAGCACCACCTGGTAGGCACCGAGCGTGATACCGATACCGAACAAAGGATGGTGCACCACGGCATTCAGCGCGCCTTGCCAATCGAGCATCATGGCTGCTCCTCCTGCTTGCCCTGGCGATGGATGAGCTTTTGCATCAGCACACCAACAAACACCAGCGTCACCAGGCACGAAATCAGCAAGGCACCGGCAATCGCCCAGAAGTCAGCGGCAATGTCCTTGGCGTATACCATAACCCCCACTGCCGGCGGCACCAGCAACAGCGGCAGGTAGCGCAGCAGGCTGCTGGCCGCCTCGTTCAGCGGCTTGCCTACCTCACCACGGGCCATAAGGAAGAACAACAGCAGCACCAGGCCGATGATCGGCCCCGGCAGAAACGGCACCAACAGGTGATTGATTGCCGTCCCCAGCAGCTGGAACAGCACCAGCCAGGTCAAACCACGCAACAGCATAAGCATCTCCCTCGGGCATGGCCGCCATTATAAGCACGGGCAGCTATATACCGATATTCGCCGAAAAGCAGACAACTTGACTGAAACGGTTCGCCGTGCTGATCTTGCACTTTCGTACCAACTGACAACCTGGAGAGTCCGCGATGCCCTATGTACCGGTTACAGAGCTTTCGCAATATGTTGGTAAGGAACTGGGCCGCTCCGCCTGGCTGAAAATCGACCAGCAGCGCATCAACCTGTTCGCCGAGGCGACGGGCGATTTCCAGTTCATCCATGTCGACCCTGAAAAGGCGGCGAAAACCCCGTTTGGCGGCACCATTGCCCACGGCTTCCTGACATTGTCACTGATCCCCAAGCTGATAGAGGACATCCTGGTCCTGCCAGAAGGGCTGAAGATGGTGGTGAACTATGGGCTGGACAGCGTACGGTTCATCCAGCCGGTCAAGGTCAACAGCCAGGTTCGGCTGAAAGTGGACCTGGCCGAAGTGGTGGAGAAGAAGCCGGGGCAGTGGTTGCTCAAGGCGATTGCCACGCTGGAAATCGAGGGTGAAGAAAAACCTGCCTATATAGCTGAGTCGCTCTCGCTCTGTTTCGTCTGATTTATCCCCGGGGGCGCTATGCGCCCCATTCGCAGCACAAGGCTGCTCCTACAGGGGTATGCGATCTCCTGTAGGAGCAGCCTTGTGCTGCGAATGGGCTGCACAGCAGCCCCCGATCCACAAATCCCCCGCACTCGCGTAGACTGCCAGCCTTCGCGCAGCCTCGGGCTGCCCCTGTCGTTTAGCAAAGGTGCCCGCCATGCCCTGGCTGCAAGTACGCCTGGCCATCAGCCCGGAACAAGCCGAAACCTACGAAGATGCCCTGCTCGAAGTAGGCGCCGTCTCGGTCACATTCATGGACGCCGAAGATCAGCCGATCTTCGAGCCAGACCTCAACACCACCCCGCTGTGGTCGCACACCCATCTGCTGGCGCTGTTCGAGGCCGATGCCGAGCCCGAGCAGGTGTTTGCCCACCTGCGCCTGCTGACTGGCGCCGAGCTGCCGCAGCACCAGGCCGAGGTGATCGAGGACCAGGACTGGGAGCGCAGCTGGATGGACAATTTCCAGCCCATGCGTTTTGGCCGCCGCCTGTGGATCGTGCCCAGCTGGCACGACGCCCCGGAAAAGGACGCAGTCAACCTGCTGCTGGACCCGGGCCTTGCTTTCGGCACCGGCACCCACCCCACCACTGCCCTGTGCCTGGAATGGCTCGATGGCCAGCAGCTCGAAGGCACCCAGGTGCTGGACTTCGGCTGCGGCTCGGGCATCCTGGCCATCGCCTCGCTGCTGCTGGGCGCCCGTGAAGCGGTGGGTACCGACATCGACGTGCAGGCCATCGAGGCCTCGCGGGACAATGCCCAGCGCAACGGCATCGCCGATGAAAAGCTGGCGCTGTACCTGCCCGAGCACATGCCGGCCATGCAGGCAGACGTGCTGGTCGCCAACATCCTCGCCGGCCCGCTGGTGTCGCTGGCGCCGCAGTTGTCCGGCCTGGTCCGCCCAGGTGGCCTGCTGGCGCTGTCCGGCATTTTGGCCGAACAGGGTGACGACGTGGCTGCAGCCTACGCCACCGACTTCGAGCTGGACCCGATAGTGGTTCGCGACGGCTGGGTGCGCATCAGTGGTCGCCGCCGCTAAGCGGGCCTAGAATATCTCTCTGCACAGCTCCCGGATTGCCGCATGACCGACAGTTTCGTCACCCAGTGCCCGCATTGCCAGACCAGCTTTCGCGTCACCCACCACCAGTTGAGCGTGGCCCGCGGCGTGGTTCGCTGCGGCCATTGCCTGCAGGTGTTCAATGCCGCCAAGCAACTGCTGGAGCAAAACCGTGCCAGCGCACCTGAGTTGCCGGTACCGGCGCCTGTGCAAGCGGCACCTGCCGAGCCAGTGGTCGAGCCGCCGATTACGCCCGAGCCTGTCACCCGCGAGCGCAGCATCACGCCTGACGAGGACTGGGCCCTGACCGCCCAGGCGCTGGACGCACTCGACCTCGACCAGGAACTGGCACGCCTGGAGCGGCGCGGCCAGCCGGCCCCCGCACGCCCCGCCAACCTGGATGGCGGGCTGCAGGCGCGGCGTGACGAACTGCACCCGGACGAGCATGCGGACGACTTGTTCGGCAACGCCACCGATGAGCCCTTCGAGCCGCAAGCGCCGGCAGAGCCCGCACCTGTGTTGCTGGAGCCGCAGCCGCTGGAACTGGACCTGGAGCCTGCACCCGGCGAGCGCACCGAGCCGACCCTGGGCAGTAACCTTGACATGGACATCGATGACGAGCCGCCCGTACACCGCGCAGCCGAAGCCGATGACCAGCCCGCATTCAGCGAACCGCTGCACGCCAGCGATGATGAAAACCCGGAAAAAGGCCTGAGCGCCCGCGACGATGAACCGCTGGCGCTGCACCTGTCGGCGCGCGACGACGACCCTGTCGAGCCGCTGCCGGGTGAACGCCTGGAGCCAGGCCTTGCCAGCAAGCCCGAACGCCCGGTGCGCAAGGAGCCGCTGGTCGATGTAGTGGACGACCCGCTGCAACTGGGCTGGGAAAAACCCGCGCCCAACTGGGGCAAGCGCCTGCTATGGGGCTTCCTGACCCTGCTGGCGGCTGGCCTGCTGGCGTTCCAGTATGTATGGTTCCACTTCGACGAAATGGCCCGCCAGGACCAGTACCGGCCGATCTTCCAGCAAATTTGCCCGATCGTCGGGTGCCAGGTGCCGACCCGCGTCGATATCGCAAGAATCAAGAGCAGCAACCTGGTGGTGCGCAGCCACCCGGACTTCAAAGGCGCCCTGATCGTCGACGCGATCATCTACAACCGTGCGCCGTTCGCTCAACCGTTCCCGCTGCTGGAACTGCGTTTTGCCGACCTCAATGGCCAACTGATCGCCAGCCGGCGCTTCAAGCCCAGCGAGTACCTGTCCGGTGAGTTGGCCGGGCGTGGCGACATGCCAAGCCAGACGCCGATCCATATCGCCCTGGACATCCTCGACCCGGGGCCAAAGGCCGTGAACTACAGCCTCAGCTTCCGTTCGCCGGAATAGTCAGCACAACCCTGTGGGAGCGGGCATGCCCGCGAACACGGGCAAAAAGCCCGTGCCATGCACCGCGGCGCCTGCTTCGCGGGCGCGCCCGCTCCCACAGGGGGCCGCGCGATACCCGGGTCCTGGCTCATACCAAAAGTCATAAGCCGACAACTGTTCAGATTTTATCCAAATCCATCTTTATCCGGTCACCGAGAGCGGGTATCATGCCCACCCTTTTTCGAACTCCAAGATTCGGCCCCACAACAGGGATCACCTATGTCGGCGGTACGCATCGGCCCATACACACTACGCAACAACCTGATCCTCGCGCCCATGGCCGGGGTCACGGACCAACCTTTCCGTACACTTTGCAAGCGCCTGGGCGCGGGCATGGTGGTATCGGAAATGGTCTCCAGCGACATGAGCCTGTGGAACAGCCGCAAGTCGAGCCTGCGCCGCATCCATGAAGGTGATCCCGAGCCACGCTCGGTGCAGATCGCCGGTGGTGATGCGCAGATGATGGCTGCGGCAGCAAAGGCCAACGTCGAAGCGGGTGCCCAGATCATCGACATCAACATGGGCTGCCCGGCAAAAAAAGTCTGCAACAAAGCTGCAGGCTCTGCTTTATTGAGAGATGAAGCATTGGTCAGCGAGATTCTCCACGCCGTGGTCGGCGCTGTGGACGTCCCGGTGACCCTGAAGATCCGCACCGGTTGGGACCGGGCAAACAAGAACGGCCTGAACGTGGCGAAGATCGCCGAACAGGCCGGCATCCAGGCGCTGGCGGTGCATGGCCGCACACGCGCCGACCTGTACACCGGCGAAGCCGAATACGACACCATCGCGGCCATCAAGCAAGCGGTGTCTATCCCGGTGTTTGCCAATGGCGATATCACTTCGCCAGAAAAGGCCCGGGCGGTGCTGGATGCCACCGGGGTCGACGGCCTGTTGATCGGCCGGGCTGCCCAGGGGCGGCCATGGATCTTTCGCGAGATCGAGCATTACCTGCGCACTGGCGAATACCTGCCAGCGCCGCAACTGGACGAAGTGGAACGCATCCTGCTGGAGCACCTGGCCGCGTTGCATGCCTTTTATGGCGATGTGATGGGCGTACGTATCGCCCGCAAGCACGTTGGCTGGTACCTGGCAACACGACCCGGCGGCAAGGAGTTTCGCTCCCGGTTCAACGCTTTGGAAGACACACAAGCGCAGTGCGCCAACGTTCGTGCGTTTTTCAGCGAGCGTCGACAGAGCCTTGAGACAGAGGACGGACAAGGGGTGGCCGCATGACGATGATGACCGAGAATTTTGTGAGTGGAACAACGCCCGTGAGCGACAACGCCAACCTGAAACAGCACCTCAACACGCCGAGCGAAGAGGGCCAGACCCTTCGCGACAGCGTCGAGAAGGCGCTGCACAACTACTTCGCCCACCTGGAAGGCGCGACCGTCACGGACGTGTACAACCTGGTGCTCTCCGAAGTGGAGGCGCCCCTGCTCGAAAGCGTGATGAACTACGTGAAGGGCAACCAGACCAAGGCCAGCGAGATGCTCGGGCTGAACCGAGGCACCCTGCGCAAGAAGCTCAAGCAGTACGACTTGCTGTAAGCCAGAATCCCAACCAGAAAAGGCGGCTCCCTGAACAGAGGCGCCTTTTTTGCAGACTCCACCGCGTTATTGGAACCCGAAATGACCGACCAGACTACCCGCCTGCCAGTCCGCCGCGCCCTGATCAGCGTCTCCGACAAGACCGGTATCCTCGAATTCGCCCGTGAGCTGCAGCAGCTCGGTGTCGAGATCCTGTCCACCGGCGGCACCTACAAGCTGCTCAAGGACAACGGCGTGAACGCGGTGGAAGTGGCCGACTACACCGGCTTTGCCGAAATGATGGATGGCCGGGTCAAGACCCTGCACCCGAAAATCCACGGTGGCATCCTCGGCCGTCGCGGCACCGACGACGCCATCATGAACGAGCACGGCATCAAGCCGATCGACCTGGTTGCGGTCAACCTGTACCCGTTCGAAGCCACCATTTCCAAGCCTGGCTGTGACCTGCCGACCGCCATCGAGAACATCGACATCGGCGGCCCGACCATGGTCCGTTCGGCAGCCAAGAACCACAAAGACGTTGCTATCGTGGTCAACGCCAGTGACTACGCCGGCATCGTCGAAGGCCTCAAGGCCGGCGGCCTGACCTACGCCCAGCGCTTCGACCTGATGCTCAAGGCGTTCGAGCACACTGCGGCTTACGACGGCATGATCGCCAACTACATGGGCACCATCGACCAGGCCAAGGACACCCTTTCGACTTCCGCACGCAGCGAATTCCCGCGCACCTTCAATAGCCAGTTCGTCAAGGCCCAGGAAATGCGCTACGGCGAGAACCCGCACCAGAGCGCGGCGTTCTACGTAGAAGCCAAAAAAGGCGAAGCCAGCATTTCCACCGCCATCCAGCTGCAGGGCAAGGAGCTGTCGTTCAACAACGTGGCCGACACCGACGCCGCGCTGGAGTGCGTGAAGAGCTTCGTCAAGCCCGCCTGTGTCATCGTCAAGCACGCCAACCCGTGCGGCGTGGCCGTTGTGCCTGAAGACGAAGGCGGCATCCGCAAGGCCTACGACCTGGCCTACGCCACCGATACCGAGTCGGCCTTCGGCGGCATCATTGCCTTCAACCGCGAACTGGACGGCGAAACCGCCAAGGCCATCGTCGAGCGCCAGTTCGTCGAAGTGATCATCGCCCCGAAAATTTCCCAGGCTGCCCGCGACGTGGTAGCTGCCAAGCAGAACGTACGCCTGCTGGAGTGCGGCGAGTGGCCAGCTGAGCGCGCTGCCGGTTGGGACTTCAAGCGCGTCAACGGTGGCCTGCTGGTGCAAAGCCGCGATATCGGCATGATCACCGCAGACGACCTGAAGATCGTCACCAAGCGTGCCCCGACTGAGCAAGAAATCCACGACCTGGTGTTTGCCTGGAAAGTGGCCAAGTTCGTCAAGTCCAACGCCATTGTCTACGCCAAGCAGCGCCAGACCATCGGCGTCGGCGCTGGCCAGATGAGCCGCGTCAACTCCGCCCGCATTGCTGCAATCAAGGCCGAGCATGCTGGCCTGCAAGTGCAAGGCGCAGTCATGGCATCGGATGCGTTCTTCCCGTTCCGTGATGGCATCGACAATGCGGCTAAAGTGGGTATCAGCGCCGTGATCCAGCCGGGTGGCTCGATGCGTGATGCCGAGGTGATTGCCGCCGCTGACGAAGCCGGCATCGCGATGGTGTTCACCGGTATGCGCCACTTCCGCCACTAAACAATTGTCAGGCCGACCCTGGCCCTCTTTGTAGGAGCGGCCTTGTGTCGCGAAAGGGCCGCAGAGCGGCCCCGGCAATTTCTGCGGCGAAGCTGAAACCCTGGGGCCGCTACGCGCCCCTTTCGCGACACAAGGCCGCTCCTACAGGAAGCGGGATCGGCGCCAAACAGAATTCGAGGTTTTGACATGAAAGTTTTGATCATCGGCAGCGGCGGCCGTGAGCACGCCCTGGCCTGGAAAGTTGCCCAGGACCCACGCGTCGAGAAAGTCTTCGTTGCCCCAGGCAACGCCGGCACCGCCATTGAAGCCAAGTGCGAGAACGTCGCCATCGACGTGTGCGCCCTGGAACAACTGGCCGACTTCGCCGAGAAAAACGTCGACCTGACCATCGTCGGCCCGGAAGCACCGCTGGTCATCGGTGTGGTCGACCTGTTCCGCAGCCGTGGCCTGGACTGCTTCGGCCCAAACAAAGGTGCCGCCCAGCTGGAAGGCTCCAAGGCCTTTACCAAGGACTTCCTGGCGCGTCACAAGATCCCGACCGCCGACTACCAGAACTTCACCGAAATCGAGCCGGCGCTGGCCTACCTGCAAGAAAAAGGTGCGCCGATCGTGATCAAGGCCGACGGCCTGGCTGCGGGCAAAGGCGTGATCGTCGCCATGACCCTCGAAGAAGCCGAAGCCGCCGTGCGTGACATGCTGGCCGGCAACGCCTTCGGTGAAGCCGGTTCGCGTGTGGTGATCGAAGAGTTCCTGGACGGCGAAGAAGCCAGCTTCATCGTCATGGTCGACGGCCACAACGTGCTGCCCATGGCCACCAGCCAGGACCACAAGCGCGTCGGCGACCAGGACACCGGCCCGAACACCGGCGGCATGGGTGCCTACTCCCCTGCCCCGGTCGTTACCGCCGACGTGCACCAGCGCGTGATGGACCAGGTGATCTGGCCAACCGTGCGCGGCATGGCCGAGGAAGGCAACGTCTACACCGGCTTCCTCTATGCTGGCCTGATGATCGACAAGGCAGGCAACCCCAAGGTCATCGAGTTCAACTGCCGCTTCGGCGACCCAGAGACCCAGCCGGTCATGCTGCGCCTGGAGTCGAGCCTGGTGCTGCTGATCGAAGCCGCGTTCGCCAAGGCGCTGGACAAGGTCGAAGCCCAGTGGGACCCACGCCCGAGCCTGGGCGTTGTGCTGGCGGCTGGCGGTTACCCGGGCGACTACGCCAAGGGCGACGTGATCAGCGGCCTGGACGCAGCAGCCAAGATCGAAGGCAAGGTGTTCCATGCCGGTACTTCGCTCAAGGACGGCCAAGTGGCCACCAACGGCGGGCGCGTACTGTGCGCCACGGCAATGGGCAGCACGGTTGCCGATGCGCAGCAGCAGGCTTACCGCCTGGCCAAGGAAGTGAGCTGGAACGGCAGCTTCTACCGCACCGACATCGGCTACCGGGCTATCGCCCGCGAGCGCGGTGAGCACCAGCAGTAAGCACTACCGGAACGCCGTGCCGCAAAGGGCTGTCAACCGCCCGGCGCACGGCATCCGGCTCGTCGACAAGGCCCGGCACGGGCCTTGCTTTCGACTTGGCGCGCCGCGCATAGTTAGTACCCGGCACATCGGCTAAGAAGGGATCTCGTAGTGCGTCGGCTTCGGATTGCCTCAGCTCTGATCGTCACCTTGCTGACCTTGCTCTGCATGTTACCGGCTGCCGCCGAGCATGACGGAGGCTGGACCGTTCTGCTCGACGAACAGGCCAACCTGCAACTGAGCGATGTGCGCTCCGAGCGCTACCGCAACCAGTTCAGCCCGCTGGTGCTTGCCGAGCTGGATGCCGCGCCGCCGGAACAGGCCTTGTGGCTGCACTACCGCCTGGAACCCGGCGACCAGGAGCAACTGCTTCGGGTATTCGCGCCCGACCTGTCTGGCCTTGACCTCTACGCCCTCGAAGGCGACCAACTTCTGCGTCAGTTGCACCACGGGCGCCAGGCCGGCACTGCCAGCCCGACCCTGCGTGGCAGCGACCATGTACTGCCCCTGCCCAACAGCCGGCAACCGCTGGACATCTACCTGCGCCTGGTCTCCGAGCACCAGTTGCGCCCGGCCATCAGCCTGGAACCTGCGGCCGTAGCCGCCTCGGACCAGAGCCAGCCACTGCTGTTCGGCATGCTGTTCGGCGGCCTGGTCATGTTGATCCTGCACAACCTGATCCGCTTCCTCTACAGCCGCTCCACCACCACCCTGATCCTGGCGTTGTATCACGGGCTGATGCTGCTCAGCGGGCTGATCCTACTGAACCTCAGCGGCCCCTGGTGGCACGTGTGGCACAACGCGCAAACCCCGGCCGCCTACCTGACACTGGTACTGGCCGGCCTGGCGGGGCTGTATTTCACCCAGCACTTCTTCACCCCGTGCAACGCCCCGCGGATCAACCGTCTGCTGCAGGGCGAAATGCTGGTGGTCGGGCTCAGCGGGCTGGTGCTGTTGTTCGTCGACACCCTGCCGCTCAACCTGATGACCTACGCCCTGATGGCCCTGGGCAGCGTGAGCATGCTGCTGGTCAGCAGCTACCACTGGTACCGGGGCTACGCACCTGGCCGCCTGTTCAGCCTGGCCATGGTGGTGTTCAACCTGGGCGGCCTGGTGCTGCTGCCGGCACTGCTGGGCCTGACCCGCACCTCGACGCCCTGGCTGCTGTGCGTCCTGCTGGGGCTGGCCGTGGCCAGCGGCCTGCTGCTCAACCTGGCAGTCAGCGAGCGCCTACGCCGCATGAGCGAGGAGCGCTTCAGCGCCAGCCGGGCTTTGGCCGCAAGCGATGCCGAAATAAACGCCAAGGCCGAGTTCTTGGCCAAGATCAGCCACGAAATCCGCACCCCCATGAACGGCGTGCTGGGCATGACCGAACTGCTGCTGGGCACACCGCTGTCCGTCAAACAACGTGACTACGTGCAGACCATCCACAGCGCCGGCAACGAGCTGCTGACGCTGATCAACGAGATTCTCGACATTTCCAAGCTCGAATCCCGGCAGATCGAACTGGATGACGTGCAATTCGACCTCAATGCGCTGATCGAGGACTGCCTGAACATCTTCCGCGCCAAGGCCGAGCAGCAGAACATCGAGCTGATCAGCTTCACCCAGCCGCAAGTACCGCGGGTGATCAGCGGCGACCCGACACGCCTGCGCCAAGCCTTGTCGAGCCTGCTGGAAAACGCCCTGAAAAACACCGACCAGGGCGAGATCCTGCTGGTGGTGGCGCTGGACCAACGGGGTGAGGTACCGCGCCTGCGCATCGCCGTGCAGGACAGCGGCGAGCCGTTGGCTGCAGCAGACCGTGAAGCCTTGTTGCAGGCGGAGTTGCACAGCCACCATTTCCTGTCCAGCAACAAACTGGGCGGCCACCTGGGGCTGGTCATCGCCAAGCAGCTGATCGGCCTGATGCAGGGCGAGTTCGGCATAAAGAGCAGCACCGGCATGGGCAACACCTTGTGGTTGACCCTGCCGCTGGACCCTTCTCGCCTGGAACAGCCACCGGCCGACCTCGACAGCCCGCTGCGCGATGCCCGCGTGTTGGTGGTGGACGACAATGACACCTGCCGCAAGGTGCTGGTGCAACAATGCAGCGCCTGGGGCATGAACGTCAGCGCGGTGCCGTCAGGCAAGGAGGCCCTGGCCCTTCTGCGTACCAAGGCACACCTGCGCGACTACTTCGACGCGGTGCTGCTGGACCAGAACATGCCCGGCATGACCGGCATGCAGCTGGCCGCCAAGATCAAGGAAGACCCGAGCCTGAACCACGACATCCTGGTGGTGATGCTCACCGGCATCAGCAATGCGCCGAGCAAGGTCATCGCACGCAATGCCGGGGTGAAACGGATACTAGCCAAGCCGGTGGCCGGCTACACGCTGAAAACCACCCTGGCCGAAGAACTGGCCCAGCGCGGCCGCGATCAGGCAGTGCCGGCCAGCCTGCCCGGTGTCCCGCAGGCGCTGGACCTGCCCGGCGACTTCCGCGTGCTGGTTGCCGAAGACAACAGCATTTCGACCAAGGTGATACGCGGCATGCTTGGCAAGCTGAACCTTGAGCCCGACACCGCGTGCAATGGCGAAGAGGCCCTGCAGGCGATGAAAAACCAGCGCTATGACCTGGTGCTGATGGACTGCGAGATGCCGGTTCTGGACGGTTTCTCGGCCACCCAGCAGCTGCGTGCCTGGGAAACCGCCAACCAGCGCCAGCGCACCCCGGTGGTGGCGCTGACCGCACACATTCTCACAGAACACAAGGAACGCGCCCGGCTGGCGGGCATGGACGGGCACATGGCCAAGCCGGTCGAGCTGTCGCAGTTGCGCGAACTGATCCAGTACTGGGCCAATCACCGGGAAGCCAAGGTGGACCCGGCGCATACTTCCTAGCCCGCACCTGGTGCTTCTGTAGGAGCGGCCTTGTGTCGCGATCGGGCTGCGTAGCAGCCCCAAGGTCTATGCTACAACCTGGAAACCGGGGCTGCTGCGCAGCCCGATCGCGACACAAGGCCGCTCCTACATGACCCCTCATTCGCCAAGGATCAGCGCTAATGCTCCATGAGTTGTTCAGCGTCTACCTGAAAATGCTCGTGCTCTACAGCCCGTTCTTCGTGTTGTCGTGCTTCATCAGCCTGACCCGCGGCCACTCCAGCAAGGAGCGCAAGCAACTGGCCTGGAAGGTCGCCTTCGCAGCCCTGGTCGCCAGCGTGCTGCTGTACCTATTCGGTCGGGTGATCTTCGGCATTTTCGGCATCACCGCCGACGCCTTCCGCATCGGTGCCGGCAGCGTGCTGTTCATCTCGGCATTGGGCATGGCCCAGGGCAAGCCGGCGGTGCAGGCCGATAACGTGCAGCAGGATGTGACCATCGTACCACTGACCATTCCACTGACGGTTGGCCCCGGTACCATCGGTGCACTGTTGGTGATGGGTGTAAGCCAGCCGCACTGGGACGACAAACTGCTGGCCATCGTCAGTATCGCGCTGGCCAGCTTCACTGTCGGCCTGGTGCTTTACCTGTCGCACGGTATCGAGCGGATCCTCGGCGACCAGGGCCTGCAGATCGTCAGCCGTCTGATGGGGCTGTTCGTCTGTGCCCTGGCGGCGCAGATCATCTTTACCGGGATAAAAGGGTACCTGATGCCTTAGATGGCATAGTCATGAATGCGCGCGAGGGATACCTTGACGACGCTTTCCTGCACTTTCGGCAATACGCTGTTCTCAAAGGCCAGAATATTGAACCGGACCAGTTCCGCACGCACATTCTTGTAACTGCGCTTGCGGCTGATGAACCCTGCACTGAAAACAGACTGCTTGTCCGTTTCGTGGTAAATCACCATGTCGACACGGTTATTACCGGCCGGCGCGCAGGCCAACACTTGAAAGTGCTGCATCTCGTATGCCTTTTTCTCGAGTTCCTTCAGCACCGACGGTTTGGTCAGCAACGTTTGCATGGACACTTTGACCGACGACGCAAAGCTGTCCCCGGCAGTTTTAGACAGGGTCTGCAGCACGTGATCCGTCTGTTGCGTACGCGTCTTGTCCGGCCAATGGATCTGCTCAGCCGTTACCGCATCCCACCCCATGAATTTGAGCTGGTTACGGTAATAAGCGAACCAGTCTTTAATCAGCCCCTCTTTGTAAGCGGTATCAGTGGCTCTTTCGGCCATTGCCAAGGCCAGTTTCACCTTGTTTTTCTGCGCGGCGTCGATGCCCGGCAAGAACGAAACAATCCCAGCGCCGATCACGGCAGACGTGGCTTCACTCATGATGCTGCTCCTGTAGGTTGTGCGTAAGGGTCGAACCGGTAAACGGCCTGTGCATCCTTGGTTTTCATCAAGGCCTGCAATTCATCACGCTGGCGTTGGAAGCGCCCCTCATCCAACGCCAGGGAAACGCCGTTGAACTCGGCCTCGCCCTCAAGTACTTGTTCGCCCAGAAATGTCTCCAGCGAAACGAGCGACAGTGGCTTGTCGATTTGCAGCGAGATGCTGCACAGGTCCAGCGCCGGCCCCGGCTTGAGTACGCCAAGTTCGATGACCAGCGTGGAGCACTGCGCCTGATCATGCGCGCAGAACTTCAGCAAGTGCCGGAAGCCTTCGGCAGATTTGCCAAGGCCCGTCTTTATCGCCGCCAGCACGGCCTCATGGCGAAGCGAACGCATCTTCAGCCACGCTTCAAGTGGCTGTATATGCGCGTTGCGCACAGGTCGCCCCAATGGTTTCAGGTCATGGGTACTGGCCAGCTTGATCCAGCCCAGTTGGCGGTAGGCCTCCCGATACGCGGCATACCAGCTTTCATAATTGTCAACGCGTGAACCGGCGTGCTTGTTGGCTACCAACTGTGCATACAGGACTGAATCGAAAGCGGCCTGGCGTTGTGCCTCGACTGCGCCGGGCGAATACAGCAATGCTGTTCCGCCAATCAACATTAGTTGCTCAGCTGCTCTATCCATCGTGTTACCTCATCACAAAGAACCGAACAAGGCGGCGTTGCGACTACGCCGCCGGGCAATCAGATGTCGTACTCGAGCACGTTCTCGACACTGCGCACGCCGAGTTTGTTTTCTACGGTTTCGCGGATTTTGTCGTAGACAAAGTTATTGAGGGTGAGCACTGCCGTGCCGGCGTAGTACTCGGTCCTGTCCAGCTTCCACTGGATGCCCAGCACGTCGTCGTCCAGTGTTGGGGCAGATGCCTGGATGCAGCTCACTACCATGACCACATCGTTGTTTTCGGTTTCAATGCAGGCGGCCATGCCAACCATGCCCCTGGCTTTGTTCTTGCGCTTGTGATCGATCACCTTGGCGTCGTTTTCGACAGTGGTCAGTTTGTCGAAGGCCATCTTTGCCACTTCACCCAGCTTGGTGCCGCCCAACATCGCATTGCCAACCACACCTATCACCCGGATGGCCACGGCGCCTACGGTGACAGACAGTTCCGCCGAAGTTTCAAGGTCGAAGGTACGGCGTGGGATGGTAAAGCCAAGGTCACGCATGACATCGATGAATTTGTCGTACCACTCCCGGCTCTGCTTTTCGGCATTGAAGGCTTTGTCGGCTACCAATGTGGCGAAGTGGAAGGCATTTTTCACATCGTGACGGCTTTGCGCAGACATGCCCGCGCCGCAGGCAAGCAGGTTGCCTTCTACCAGGATGGCGGCATCGGTGGTGGTGATTTGTGTTGCATCGGACATCTGGAAACTCCTTGATGGTTGCCCCTTGAACCAGGGGCAATCACCTTAGCCAGCGCGCTTACCACGAAGCGCGCTGAAGGGTTTCCGACGCAACTAGCTGGCGGTGGGGTACCAACGCGGCGTGTAGGCCCACACCCCGCCTGACAGACGAGGGAATACACAGGTTGTAGAGGAGCCGACCAGAACCATGGTGCGCATATCGACCATTTCCGGCAGCAGCTCGGCCAAGGTGACTACCTTAAGCGTCTGCCCCGGCCTACCGATGTCGCGCCCAAGGACTACAGGCGTGTTCCCCTCGCGGTGGCGACGCACAACCTCCAGCGCCACCCCGAGCTGGTGCGGCCTGGACTTGGAAATCGGGTTGTAGAAGGCCAGTACCAGGTCAGCCTGGGCCGCCAGGTCCAGGCGCTTTTCAATGATCGCCCAGGGCTTGAGGTTGTCCGACAGCGACATCACGCAGAAGTCGTGCCCCAGCGGTGCCCCCGCCTGCGCAGCGGTAGCGAGCGAGGCCGACACCCCTGGCAGGATCTCGAGGTCGACGCGATGCCAGGCCGGGTCACTGGATTCGTGCAGCGCTTCGAGCACTGCAGCGGCCATGGCGAACACGCCTGGGTCGCCAGACGAGACCACCACCACCGAACGGCCTTGTGCCGCCAGCTCGAAGGCATGCCGGGCGCGCTGCATCTCTTCACGGTTGTCGGTGCAGTGCATCACCTGGTCGTCACGGAACGGCCCGGCCATGCGCACGTAGGTTTCGTAGCCGAGGATGTCCTCGGCGCGTGCCAGCTCGGCCTTGACCGCCGGCACCATTAGCTCGGCAGCGCCAGGGCCGAGGCCGATCACCGCCAGCCGGCCACGACGGCGGCCGACCTGCGCGGCATCCACCGGCGCCGGGGCCACGGCGATGACGGTATCCGCCTGCTCGATCAGCTCGGCGCCGGGCAGCGCCTGGGCCAGCATGCCTCGCAGGTCGCCAGGCTTGGCCGCAAAACGCAGCGCCACGCCAAGGGCCTGCGCGGCCTCGTGCAAGGCTGCATCAGCCATGGCGTGCTCGCCAGCCAGCAGGCAAGCCAGCGATTGTTCGGCGATACCCGCCGCCTGCAGCGCGGCGCGGATGCTTTGCAGGTCAGCGGTATCGACGCCCACCACCACCGAACGCGGGTGGATCAGCAGCTCATCACGGCTGCTCAGGCGTGCCTGATGGCCGACATGGATGGTGCGCCGGGCGCTCTCGCTGGCGGGGAGCTGCGCCTGCTCCAGCCAAGGTGCATCGCCTTCGACGCGCACCGCCTCGCCGGCCAGCAGGTCGGAGACAAAGCGCTTGCCTTGCTCGATATCCGCCAGTGCATAACCCTGCGGCGGGTTCAGCAGGCAAGTGCCGAAGCGCAGCTCGCCACTGGTGGTGATCGCAGCAGCAACGCCCAGTATCTCTGCGATTTCGCGTGCCATCACGTTCACACCACCCAGGCCACCGAGCAGCGGCACCACCGCACTGCCATCCTCGGCCACGGCCAGTACCGGCGGCTCGCTGCCCTTTTCGCTGAGCAGGCTGGCCAGGCTGCGGATGACAATGCCCGCAGCGCACAGGGCGATGATCGGCGTGTCCTGCTGGTACAACCCGCGCAGGGTATCGCCGAACGAGGTGTACGATTGGTCTGCACCCTCGACACGCCCCTCCAGGCCATGGATCGTAGCCTGTGGATAACACTGCTGGATACGCTGCGCCGTCGCCAGGCTGCCGGGGCCAAGAATGATGATTGCTGGTGCCTTGTGCATGCTCAGCCCTGCCATTTTTCCCCCGGCACGATGATCAGCGAGAAGTACGGCGACGACTGTGGGTCGACCTGGTCCAGCGGCACGATCTTCTGGTTGGCCATGGTGGCCCGCTCCACATACAGCGCGCGCTCGTGCAGGCCCAGTTCGGTCAGTACTTCGCGTACTTTAGGGAAATTGCGCCCAAGCTTCATGATCACCGCTGCATCGGCGTCGGCCAGGCGGCGCTTGAGCTCTTCGGCGGGTAACACGCCAGACAAGACCGACAGGCTCTGGTTGCGGTACACCAGCGGCGCACCCAGCACCGAGGCGCTACCGAGCATCGAGCACACGCCGGGGATCACTTCGGCTTCATAGCGCTGCGCCAGGCGGTCGTGCAGGTACATGTAGGACCCGTAAAAGAACGGGTCGCCTTCGCAGATCACCGCCACGTCGCGACCGGCATCCAGGTGCTCGGCCACCTGTACGCTGGCTTCGTCGTAGAAGTCGCTGATCACCTGCTCATAGGAAAGCGGCGCCGGTAGGGCTTCGGTGGTGACCGGGTACACCAGCGGCAACAGCGTCTGCTGCGCTTGCAAGTGTGCCTCGATGATGCCAAAGGCATTGCCACGCTTGCCCTTGGCCACGAAGTAGCCGACCACTGGCGCTTCGCGCAGCAGGCGCAGGGCCTTGAGGGTGATCAGTTCAGGGTCGCCCGGGCCCACGCCCAGGCCCAGCAGACGTCCACGCGGCGCCATCACTCCACCTCCGTGGCCAGGGCGTTGACCGCGGCGGCGGCCATCGCGCTGCCGCCCAGGCGGCCTTGCATGATCACGAACGGCACGCCACGGCTGTCGGCAGCGAGCATCGCCTTGGACTCGGCAGCGCCGACGAAACCGACCGGGAAGCCGAGGATCAGCGCCGGCTTGGGTGCGCCAGCGTCAATCATCTCCAGCAGGTAGAACAGGGCGGTGGGCGCATTGCCGATCACCACCACACTGCCTTCCAGGTACGGACGCCACAGCTCAAGGGCTACGGCAGAACGGGTGTTGCCGGCGTCCTTGGCCAGGCCCGGTACGCTTGGGTCGCGCAGGGTGCAGATGACTTTGTTGTCGGCTGGCAGGCGGGCCCGGGTGATGCCTTCGGCGACCATGTGCGCATCGCACAGGATTGGCGCGCCGTTGAGCAGCGCCTCTCGCCCGGCACGGCCGGCGCCTTCGGAGAACTGCAGGCCATCGATGGCATCGACCATGCCACAGGCATGGATCACGCGCACGGCGAGCTTTTCGAGGTCTGCGGGGATCCGCTCGAGTCGGGCTTCCTCACGGATGATCCGGAAGGAATTGCGATAGATCTCCTGACCATCGCGGATGTAGTCAATCATCAAGGTGCTCCGTCGGCAGGTCGAGCATGGCGCCTGCTTCATTCAAGGTAAGGTCGGTGCCGCGCAGGGCGCCGAAGCCCGGCTGGCGCGCGTCACGCAGATAGAGGTCATAACGGCCCGGCGACCGGGCCAGCAGGGTGGCCGGGGCAACATGGGCCACGGCGCAGGAACGGGGGCAGCCAGACAGGTGCACGCTGGCGGGCACGCCAGGGCCCAGCAGCGCGGCCAGGGCAGCGGCGTCGGCCTTGGTTTCGGCAAGCGCCTTGGCGCAGCCGCTGGCACCGGTGCAGGCGCTGATGCGCGCCAGGGGTTCATGGTCGTGGCACAGCAGGCCCAGGGCCGACAGTTCAGCCTGGGCTTGGTCGATGTGGTCGGCTTGCAGGTTGGTCAGCACCAGGCTTTGCCAGGGGCTCAGGCGCAAGCTGCCATCGCCCCGTTCACGGGCAACCCGCGCTGCGCCGCGCAGCATGGCCGGGGTCAGGCGGCCTTGCGGCGGGGCTACGCCAAGGGCAACGCCATCTGCCTGCGGCAGCGTGCCCAGCCAAGAGGCGCGGTGCTGTGTGCGTTGCCAGGCGAGCACGGCGGCATCGCGGCGGATGTCCAGGCCGAGCCCATCGACGAAATCGGTTGCCGAGTACACCTCGAGCAACTGCCGCATGCGCGACTGCGTCGCGGTTGCCAGGTCGAGAAAGCGCTCCAGCACCGCGCGCACCAGCACAAGGCCCTGCGCCAGCGGCACCGCGCCGAGCACCTGGCCGTCCGCCGGGCAGCCCGCCAGGCCAAACGCCAGCCAGGTCTGCTGCTGCAGACGCAGGGCCGATAGCCACAGGTCGTGGGGGTGTTCGAGCATGGCCAGGCGTTCGCCGGCATCCAGCTGCACGGCAAACTTGGCCGACAGCTGGTGAAAGCGCGGGGTGCCTTCCAACAGGTCGAGGATCTGCCCCGCCAAAGGCCGTGCGTCCAGCAGCATCGCCGGGTCATGCCCGGCCAGCGGGCTGAGCATCAGGTTGCGCACATCGTCACCGGCCGCGTCGCGCGGGCCCAGGCCAGCGGCGAGCAGGGTCTCGACCAGGGCGCGATGCTCGTTGCCAATGCCGCGAATCTGCAAATTGCCACGGTTGGTGGCCTCGATCACACCGCCGGCGAAGCGCTCGGCTGCCGTCGCCACCGCTTCGGCCTGGTCGGCCAGCAGCAGGCCGCCCGGCAGCTTGATGCGGCAGATGCCGCCATCACGGGCACTGACAATGCGCCACAACCCCGGGCAGGCCGAGGGGCGGGGCGAAACGTTGGGGGCATGGGCCTGCGTCAAAGGGGCGTCCGGCAATCTGTGAAAATGCGCTTGAGTGTAGAAGGCGCGGTATTATGCCTGCTTTGTCCGGCGGCATGAAAAGCCGGTGGTCGAGCATCATTCGAGTTTGAGCTGAAATTTTGGGGCTGCCATGCAGCCCATCGCGACACAAGGCCGCTCCTACAGGGGTCACCGTACCCTCTGTAGGAGCCGCCTCGTGTCGCGATGGGCCGCGCAGCGGCCCCAAAATCCTGAAGAGGTATACATGGCACCCTGGCTGACAGTAGTAGGCATCGGCGAAGACGGCTTCAGTGGCCTGGGCAAACAGGCCCGGCGCGCGCTGCTGGGCGCTGCGCGGGTCTTCGGCAGCCCGCGCCAGCTGGCCTTGCTGCCGCGCTGCGTGCCCGGCGAACGGCTGGGCTGGCCAAGCCCGTTCTCGCTGGCCCCAGTGCTGGCCCTGCGCGGCGAGCCGGTGTGCGTACTGGCCAGCGGCGACCCGATGTTCTTCGGCGTCGGCGCCAGCCTGGCGCGCCAGGTGCCTGCCGCTGAAATGCGCGTGCTGTCGATGCCCTCCTCCTGCGCCCTGGCCGCCGCCCGCCTGGGCTGGCCGTTGCAGGAGGTGCAGGTTGTGTCGCTGGTGGCGCGGCCACTGCCGGCGCTGAATGCCCACCTGCACAGCGGCATGCGCCTGCTGGTGCTGAGCAACGATGGCGACAGCCCGGCGGCAATTGCTGCACTGCTGCGCGAACGTGGCTTCGGGCCAAGCCGCCTGCGGGTTTTCGAGCACCTTGGTGGCCAGGAAGAACGCGAGTTGGCCGGCACCGCGCAGGACTGGCCGCACGCCGATATCGCAGCGCTCAACCTGGTGGCCCTCGAGTGCCTGGCCGCGCCCGATGCCCCACGCCTGCACCGGCTGGCCGGGCTGCCAGACAGCGCATTCCGGCACGACGGCCAGCTGACCAAACGCGATGTCCGCGCCATCACCCTGGCGCGCCTGGCGCCCCAGCCCGGCGAGCTGCTGTGGGACGTGGGCGCGGGCAGCGGCTCGATCGGCATCGAATGGATGCGCGCCCATCCGGCCTGCCGCGCCCTGGCCATCGAGGCCGATGAAGGCCGCCAAGGCTTCATCGAACACAACCGTGACGCACTGGGTGTACCCGGCCTGCAACTGGTCTGCGGCAAGGCGCCTGCGGCACTGCAAGGCCTGGAGCAGCCCGATGCAATCTTCATCGGCGGCGGCGTCACCCGCGAAGGCGTGCTGGACCTGTGCTGGGCCAACCTGCGCCCTGGCGGGCGGCTGGTGGCCAATGCAGTGACCTTGCAAAGCGAACTGGCCCTGGCGCATTTCCGCGAACAGCACGGTGGTGAGCTGACCCGCATCCATGTCGCCCATGCCCAGCCCCTGGGCGCGTTCGACACCTGGCGCCAGGCGCTGCCGATCACCCTGCTGGAAGTGGTGAAACCCGTCGATGCGTGAAGAAACCCGTGAACAGCCCGCGCCCCTGCGCAGCGGCCTGACCACCGGCAGCTGCGCCACCGCCACCAGCCTGGCAGCCGCGCGCTTGCTGCTGAACGGCGAAAGCAGCGACGCGGTCAGCATTACCCTGCCCAAGGGCAAGGTGGTGCAGATGCGCCTGGAATTCTGCCGCCTGATTGGCGAGCGTGCCGAAGCCGGCACCCTCAAGGATGCTGGCGACGACCCGGACGTGACCCACGGCGCCCTGCTCTACAGCCAGGTACGCCTGCTGGGCGAACCGGGTATCCGCTTTGTCGCCGGCACCGGCGTCGGCACCGTGACCCGCCCGGGGCTGGTGCTGGCGGTGGGTGAGCCGGCCATCAACCCGGTGCCACGGCGCATGATCACTGAACACCTGCAACGCCTGGCCGACGAGTGCGGCTACCTCGGTGGTTTCGAGGTCACGGTCAATGTGCAGGGCGGCGATCAACTCGCCCTCAAGACCATGAACCCGCGCCTGGGCATCCTCGGCGGGCTGTCGATCCTCGGCACCAGCGGCATCGTGCGGCCGTTCTCCTGTGCGGCCTACATCGCCTCGATCCACCAGGGCATCGACGTGGCCCACACCAACGGCTACACGCACATCGCCGCCTGCACCGGCAACGCCAGTGAAGACACCATGCGCCGGGTCTACAGCCTGCCGGAAATCGCCCTGATCGAAATGGGCGATTTCGTCGGCGCAGTGCTCAAGCACCTGCGCAAGGTGCCGGTGCCACGCCTGACCCTGTGTGGTGGCTTCGGCAAGATCAGCAAACTGGCCGCCGGGCACATGGACCTGCACAGCCGCCATTCCAGCATCGACCTGCCGCAACTGGCCGGTTGGGCTGCTGACATTGGCGCTGACGAAACCCTGCAGGCGGCCATCATCGGCGCCAACACCAGCCAGCAAGCACTGGCACTGGCCCATGCGGCCGGCATTGCCCTGGGTGACGCGGTGTGTGCCCACGCCCTGGCCTTCGCCCGCAGCGTCGTGCCGGCGCAGGTGCAAGTGGAAGTGTTCGCCATCGACCGCCAGGGCGGCATCGTCGGCCGGGCTGGTGTGCAATGACTGCGCGCATCCTGCTGTTGGGCGGTGTCACTGAAGCCCTCGCCATCGCCCGCCGCCTGGGCCCACAGCATGTCTATAGCCTGGCCGGTATCGGCCGCGTGCCGCAGGACCTGCAATGCCAGGTACGGGTAGGGGGCTTTGGCGGCGCCGAGGGCCTGGCCAGCTACCTGCGCGAAGCAGGCATCACCCTGCTGATCGATGCCACCCATCCCTATGCCGCGCAGATCAGCCGCAATGCGGCCAGTGCTGCACTCACCGCTGGTATACCGTGCTGGGCCTTGCGCCGCCCGGCCTGGCAGGCGCAAGCGGGGGATGATTGGCGCGAAGTCGAGGACTGGGCGGGGCTGATCGAAGCACTCAAACCGTTTCGCAGACCGCTGTTTACGTTGGGGCGTGAGCCCCTGCAGCATCTGGACGAAATTCCACCGGAGCAGTTCTGGACGCTGCGTGCACTGGAAGCGTGCCTTGGCAACGAGCGCTGCGAAGTGATTGGCGCGCGAGGGCCATTCCATATTGTGGATGAACGGGCGTTGTTCCAGCGCCGCACTATCGATGTGCTGATCAGCAAGAACAGCGGCAGTGTGGCGACCGAGCCGAAGCTCGAGGTGGCGCGGGAGCTTGGTGTGCCGGTGCTGATCCTCAAGCGCCCGGCGTTGCCGGCTGTTGACCGCGCATTCGAATCGCAGGCTGACATGGCAGCAGCACTCGACCTGCATCAACACCTCTCGCAAGCACGCTAGAGGTCCCTGTGGGAGCGGGCAAGCCCGCGAACACCGGCGAAGCCGGTGCCATACATCGAGTCGTCTTCTTCGCGGGCACGCCCGCTCCCACAGAAGACCGTGCCAGCCTTAAAACCTGTATGTGACCGTTACCCTACAGCCCTTTCGGATTTTTCTTTCAGCCCCGCACGTGGCTCTGGGTTGTCCTGCTGCCGTAAACTCAACGCCCCTCCCCCGGAAGGTTTCACCCATATGGAAATGCAATGGTGGATCTGGCTGGTCTTCGGCATCGCGCTGATCCTGCTCGAACTGGTCCTGCCGACGTTCTTCATCCTCTGGTTCGGCATCGGTGCCGTGCTGGTCTCGCTCATCTCGCTCGCCGCCCCCAGCCTGCAACTGGACATGCAGGTGCTGCTGTGGGTACTGCTGTCGTCTGTCACCACCGCGCTGTGGTTCAAGGTATTCCGGCGCAAGCAGCCAGATGTGCGCTGGACTGCCGACAGCGTGATCGGCGAGGTGGGCTTGCTGACCGCTGGCGTTTCGGAGTTTCAGAAAGGCCGCGTGCGTTTCCAGAAGCCGATCCTTGGCAGCGAAGAATGGACCTGCGTCGCCGACAGCCAGATCGCAGCCGGCGAACGCGTACGCCTTACCGCCATTGAGGGCAACACTGCCCGCGTCATCCGGGCCTGAACCCGCACTAAAAGGAATTTCGCATCATGACCAGCCTTATCGTCGTCGCCGCCATCGCCCTGTTCGTCCTGATCACCGTGTTCAAGGGGGTACGTATCGTGCCCCAAGGCGAGGAATGGATCGTCGAGCGCCTGGGCCGCTACCACAGCACCCTCAAGCCCGGCCTGAACATCCTCATCCCGTACATGGATGTGGTCGCCTATCGCCTGCCGACCAAGGACATCATCCTCGATGTGCAGCAGCAGGAAATTATCACCCGGGACAACGCCGTGATCGTCGCCAACGCCCTGTGCTTCGCCAAGGTGGTCGACCCGCAGAAAGCCTCCTATGGCGTGCAGAACTTCTCGTTCGCCGTCACCAGCCTGACCATGACTTCGCTGCGCGCCATCGTCGGTGCCATGGACCTGGACGAAGCGCTGTCCAGCCGCGAGCAGATCAAGGCACGCCTGCGCGAAGCGATGTCTGAGCAGACCGAAGACTGGGGCGTGACCGTGCGCTCGGTGGAAATCCAGGACATCAAGCCTTCGGAAAACATGCAACTGGCCATGGAGCGCCAGGCGGCGGCCGAGCGTGAGCGCAAGGCCGATGTAACCCGCGCCGAAGGTGCCAAGCAGGCCGCGATCCTTGAAGCGGAAGCACGCCTGCAGGCGGCCAGGCTGGATGCCGAAGCACAGATCAGCCTGGCCGAGGCCTCGGCGCGGGCGATTTCGCTGGTCAAGGAAGCGGTGGGCAACGAGACCGTGCCGGCGATGTATTTGCTGGGTGAACGTTATGTCGGGGCCATGGAGAACCTGGCGAGCAGCAACAACGCCAAGGTGGTGGTGCTGCCGGCGGACCTGCAGGAAACCGTCCGGGGCCTGATGGGCCGTAACAAGGCTTGAGATTGATTTCACCCTCTTCGCGGGCACGCCCGCTCCCACAGGTACCCCACAGCTCTCAAGGTTGTTGGTAATCCTGTGGGAGCGGGCGTGCCCGCGAAGCAGGCGACACCGGTTCAACTGCCTGCCTGCGTCACTTCACCGCACCCCGCCATTTTTACCTATACTCCGCCTTACAATACCTACCACGATTCCTGACCGGATCTCTCCATGCCCCCACGTCGGCACATTGCCTGGATAGCCTGCCTTGCAGTGCTGTTCAACCTGCTGGCCATGCCGCTGGCCTCTGCCGTGCCCAAGGGCCCGGCCGAGCAGCTGCTGTGGGGGGCTTTCTGTTCCAGCATGGCCAACAAGGCCAAGGTCGACGTCCAGGCCCTGGCCAAGATCGACCTCGGCCCGCAAAGCGACGACAGCGCCAGCATGATGAATTGCTGGTGCTGCTCGGGCGCTGCGCCGCTGCTGGCCCTGCCCGGCTACCCGCCGCAGCTGCACAACCCGCCAACACTGGTTGCCGGCCTGCTGCCGCCCCCCGCCGACTACCAACCCACGCCGCGCCAGCTCTGGCCTGCGTTAAACCCCCGTGCCTCTCCGCTGGCCTGAGTTCATCACGCTGTTTGCCTGAACCTGAACAGAACGGAGATTCACCATGCTCAAGCACGCCCTCGTCATGGCCGCCCTGCTGCTGCCCGGCGCCTTTGCCAATGCCCACGAATACAGCGTGGGCGACCTGCACATCGCCCACCCATGGTCGCTGCAGCTACCCCCCAACGCCCCCAATGTCGCCGCGTATTTCGTGGTGCACAACAATGGCCAGGCCGATGACCGCCTGCTGAGCGTCGACAGCCCCATCAGCGATGACGCGCAACTGCACGAGCATGCGATGAGCGCCAGCGGTGCCATGAAGATGCAGCAAGTACCCAGCGTGGTAGTGCCTGCCGGCAAGGACCTGACCTTCGCCCCCAGCGCCTACCATGTGATGCTGATGCAGCCCAAGGACCGCAGCCTGCTCAGCGACGGCAAGCGCTTCCCGTTGACCCTGCATTTCGAAAAGGCCGGCGACGTCACCGTCGAAGTGGCCGTGCAGAAGCAGGCGCCAGCGGACCAGCCGCAAGCCCACGAACACGCGCACTGACACCTGCTGACAGGCACTCGCCATGAGCCTGCCGCGCAACAGCATCAGCCGTACCACCCGCCCTGACCGCAGGCGCGCCGGTGGCGGATGGCTGAGCCTGTTCGCCATGTGGATGATCTTCATCGGCCCACTGATTTCCCAGTCGATGCCGATGGACCACCACGCTGGCATGAGCATGCCGATGGACATGCCGATGGCGGCTGCCCATCAGCATGGCGGCGACACCCATCACGGCCACGGCGGCGACGGCCAGCTGCACGTGATGTGGGAAAAATGCGGTTACTGCAGCCTGTTGTTCAACTGCCCGGCCCTGCCCCAGGCCCTCAGCCCGCTCAGCGCCGGCAGCGTCGTCCCCACCACCCACCTGCTTGCGCCAACGCACCAGGGCCATGCCCGGCAGGCTGTATTCCCCGGTGCGCGCAGCCGCGCCCCACCATCCTCGATCAGCGTCTGAACCCACATTTTGCGCACGGAGCCAGGAGGCTTCGCGCTAACTCATGACTGATCGACTGGAATCATTATGTCCGGCTGCACCCCTGTTTTTGCCTTGTCCCTGCGTGGGGCCCTCGCCGCCGTGTGCGGCTCGCTGCTTGCGCCCGTGGCCCTGGCCGCCGACCCTGGCCATGAAGGCCATGCGCACGACGCACCCGAGCTGAGCCCGACGGTGATCACCGCCGTGGCCCCGAGTTCGCCACTGACCGTGGTCACCAACCCGAAAGACCCGCGCCAGCCAGTACCGGCCAGCGACGGCGCCGACTACCTGAAGACCATCCCTGGGTTTTCGGCGATCCGTGCCGGCGGCACCAACGGCGACCCGGTGTTGCGCGGCATGTTCGGCTCGCGCCTGAACATCCTCACCAATGGCGGCCTGATGCTGGGCGCCTGCCCCAACCGCATGGACGCGCCCACGTCCTATATTTCGCCGGAAACCTACGACCGCCTGACCGTGATCAAAGGCCCGCAAAGCGTGATCTGGGGCCCGGGCGGCTCGGCAGGCACCATTCTCTTCGAGCGTGAACCCGAAAAGTTCGGCACCCTCGGCAGCCGGGTAAACGCCAGCCTGCTGGCCGGCTCCAATGGCCGCTTCGACAAGGTGCTGGATGCCGCCGCCGGTAACAGCCAGGCCTACGCCCGCTTCGTCGGCAACCAGTCGCGCTCGGATGACTACCACGACGGCAACAACGACACCGTGCCGTCGCGCTGGGAAAAATGGAACGGCGATGTCGCCCTCGGCTGGACACCCGACCAGGACACCCTGCTGGAGCTGACGGCCGGCAAGGGCGATGGCGAGGCCCGCTATGCCGGGCGCGGCATGGACGGCTCGCAGTTCAAGCGTGAAAGCCTGGGCCTGCGCTTTGAAAAGTCCAACCTTGGCGAGGTGCTCGACAAGGTCGAGGCGCAGGTCTACTACAACTACGCCGACCATGTGATGGACAACTACAGCCTGCGTACCCCATCGGGCAGCGGCATGATGGGCATGCCGATGGTCAGCAACGTCGACCGTCGCACCTTGGGCGCACGCATCAAGGCCACCTGGCGCTGGGCCGATGTGCAGCTGATCAGTGGCATCGACGCGCAAACCAACGAACATCGCCAACGTGGCGGCATGGGCGTAGACGCGCACAAGGGCCAGGCCTGGACCAAGGACGCCGACTTCCACAACTACGGCGCCTTCAGCGAACTGACCTGGTACGTCAGCGGTGAGGACCGTTTGATTACCGGTGCCCGCCTGGACCGCGCCTCGGCCCGCGACTTCCGTAAAGGCAGCGCCACCGAAGGCGATACCCGCGCCGACACCCTGCCCAGCGGTTTCATACGCTACGAGCACGACCTGGCAGCCATCCCGGCCACCACCTATATCGGCCTCGGCCATGCCCAGCGTTTCCCCGATTACTGGGAGCTGTTCTCGCCCAAGCTGGCACCGCCCGGTGCAGCAAATGCCTTCGACGGCATCAAGCCAGAGAAGACCACCCAACTCGACTTCGGCATCCAGTACCGCACCGAGCGCCTGGAAGCCTGGGCTTCGGGCTATGTCGGGCAAATCCGCGACTACATCCTGTTCGACTACCGCACCGGCATGATGGGCATGAGCACCTCGCAGGCACAGAACATCGACGCCCGCATCATGGGCGGCGAACTGGGGGCCGCCTACCAGCTGACCGAAAACTGGAAGGCCGACGGTACGCTGGCCTACGCTTGGGGCAAGAACAGCAGTGATGGCAAAGCGCTACCGCAAATGCCACCCCTGGAAAGCCGCCTCGGCCTGACCTACAGCCGCGATGTATGGAGCGTCGGTGCACTGTGGCGGCTGGTGGCGGCGCAAAACCGCATTGCCGAGAACCAGGGCAACGTGGTCGGCAAGGACTACGACAAGAGCGCCGGCTTCGGCGTGTTCTCCCTGAACGGCGCCTACAAGGTGAACAAAAACCTCAAGCTCAGCGCGGGGGTCGACAACCTGTTCGACAAAACCTACGCCGAGCACTTGAACCTGGCCGGGAACGCCGGGTTCGGCTACCCGGCTACCGATCCACAGCCGGTCAACGAGCCAGGCAGGACCTTCTGGACCAAGGTCGACTTCAGCTTCTGACAACAACCACGGGCGCTGCTTCGGTTGCGCCCCTCTGCTGGTCAAACAGGAGGTTCCCATGAGAGGAACACGCAGCAATTTCTATAACCTGGCCTGGCGTTGGCACTTTTATGCGGGGCTGTTCGTGGCCCCGTTCATGATCCTGTTGGCGATCACTGGGATCATCTACCTGTTCAAGCCGCAGCTCGACCCGCTGCTGTACCGCGACCTGATGGTGGTCGAAGCCGGCCACCACCGACAGGGCGCCGATGCGATGCTGGCCGAAGTGCGCCAGGCTTACCCCAAGGGCCACGTCGGCCAGTACCTGCCGCCAATCAACGCCGAGCGCAGTGCGCAGTTCGTGGTGCATGAAGGCGGGCGCGAACTGAACGTGTTCGTCGACCCGTACAGCGGCAAGGTGCTCGGTGAGCAGGACGGCAAGCAGAACCTGCAAGCCATCGCCCGCGCCCTGCATGGCGAGCTGATGGTCGGCACGGTCGGTGACCGCCTGGTGGAGCTGGCCGCAGGCTGGGGCATCGTGCTGGTGGTGTCGGGCCTGTACCTGTGGTGGCCACGCGGGCGCAATGGCGCTGGCGTGCTATGGCCACGGCTGTCGGCACGCGGCCGGCTGCTTTGGCGCGACCTGCACGCGGTCACCGGCTTCTGGGGTTCGGCCCTGCTGTTGCTGATGCTGCTCAGCGGCATGACCTGGACCGGCCTGTGGGGCAAGCAGTACGCCGATTTGTGGAACCGTTTCCCGGCAGCCATGTGGAACGACGTGCCCAAGTCGGACCAGCAGGCAGGTGAGCTGAACAACGCGCACCGCCAGACCGTGCCCTGGGCGATGGAAAACACGCCGATGCCGCAGTCTGGCGCACACGCCGAACACGCCGGGCACCACATGATGTCGGACATGCCTGCGGCGCCCCAGGTGAGCGTGCAGCAGGTCGAAGACATCGCCACCTCCCGCCAGGTCGAGCCGGGCTACAGCATTACCCTGCCGACCACGGCAGACGGTGTGTTCACCATTGCCGTGTTCGCCGACGACCCACGCAACGACGCCACCCTGCATGTCGACCAGTACACCGGCAAGGTCCTGGCCGATGTGCGCTGGCAGGACTACAGCCCGGTCGCCCGCGCCACCGAGCTGGGGGTGATGCTGCACGAAGGCAAGATGTTCGGGGCGTTCAACCAGATCATCATCCTGGTGGTGTGCCTGATGATTCTGCTGGGTTCGGTGAGCGGGCTGGTGATGTGGTGGAAGCGCCGGCCTGAAGGCGGGTTGGGCGTGCCACCGCTGCGTCATGGCCTGCCGCGCTGGAAGGCGGCGGTGGGGGTGATGCTGGTGCTGGGGCTGATATTCCCGTTGGTGGGCGTATCGATGGTGGTGATGTGGGTGGTGGACAGCCTGGTGGTGCGCCGCCGCCGGGAGCTGGCCAGCGCCTGAGCCCTGCATAACCTGCACTGGCCTCTTCGCGGGCTTGCCCGCTCCCACAGGATCTCTGCCGCCCTCAGGCGTGGCGCGATACCTGTGGGAGCGGGCATGCCCGCGAAGAGGCCAGTGCAGGTGTCGAGCTTTTCCTACTGAAGCACAGCTGCCATCTGAAAATCGTGTCGATCTGTCGCGATCTCGAATTGGAACGCCCGTGTTAGCCTAGCCGGCGACTTTCAAGGGAATGCAGCTTATGACCGCAATTTCACCAAAACCACAAGAAGAGCAGCACCTGCAACGCAACCTGACCAACCGCCACATCCAGCTGATCGCCATCGGCGGCGCGATCGGTACCGGCCTGTTCATGGGCTCGGGCAAGACCATCAGCCTGGCTGGCCCGTCGATCATCTTCGTCTACATGATCATCGGCTTCATGTTGTTTTTCGTCATGCGCGCCATGGGCGAACTGCTGCTGTCGAACCTGAACTACAAATCGTTCATCGACTTCTCGGCCGACCTGCTCGGCCCCTGGGCCGGTTACTTCACCGGCTGGACCTACTGGTTCTGCTGGGTGGTCACCGGTATCGCCGACGTGGTCGCCATCGCCGCCTACACGCAGTTCTGGTTCCCCGACCTGCCACAGTGGATACCGGCGCTGACCTGCGTAGGGCTGCTGCTGTCGCTGAATCTGGTGACGGTAAAAATGTTCGGCGAGATGGAGTTCTGGTTCGCCCTGGTCAAGATCATCGCCATCCTCGGCCTGGTCGCTACCGGCCTTTACATGGTCATCACCGGCTTCACCTCGCCCAGCGGGCGCACTGCACAGCTGGCCAACCTGTGGAATGACGGCGGCATGTTCCCCCATGGGCTGATGGGTTTCTTCGCCGGTTTCCAGATCGCCGTGTTCGCCTTTGTCGGTATCGAGCTGGTGGGCACCACCGCCGCCGAAGCGAAAAACCCGGAGCGCACCCTGCCGCGGGCGATCAACTCGATCCCGATCCGCATCATCGTGTTCTATGTGCTGGCGCTGATCGCGATCATGGCCGTGACGCCTTGGCGCGACGTAGTACCGGGCAAGAGCCCGTTCGTTGAATTGTTCGTGCTGGCTGGCCTGCCAGCAGCGGCCAGTATTATCAACTTTGTGGTGCTGACCTCGGCGGCCTCATCGGCCAACAGCGGCGTGTTCTCCACCAGCCGCATGCTCTTCGGCCTGAGCCAGGAGGGTGATGCACCCAAGGCGTTCGAGAAGCTTTCGAGCCGCTCGGTGCCGGCCAACGGCCTGTACTTCTCCTGCACCTGCCTGCTGCTCGGTGCAGTGCTGATCTACCTGGTGCCGAACGTGGTCGAGGCGTTCACGTTGGTGACTACCGTTTCGGCGGTGCTGTTCATGTTCGTGTGGACGCTGATTTTGCTGTCGTACCTGAAGTACCGCAAACACCGCGCGGCACTGCACCAGGCGTCGAAGTACAAGATGCCGGGCGGGCGCTTCATGTGCTACGTGTGTTTGACGTTCTTCGCCTTCATTCTGGTGTTGCTGAGTCTGGAGGCAGATACCCGCTCGGCGTTGGTGGTAACGCCGATCTGGTTCGTGCTGCTGGCGGTGACCTATCAGTTTGTACGCAGCAGGCGCCATCCGCGTTCGGCTGTGCGTAACGGCTGATGGCCTTGGGGCTGCTTTGCAGCCCATCGCGACGCAAGGCCGCTCCTACAAGGGATCGCATTTTCCTGTAGGAGCGGCCTTGTGTCGCGATGGGCCGCACAGCGGCCCCAATCCTGTGCACATCAATGTCCCAGGCACCAACCTGGACCTCGCAAACGCCCCAACACCTCGCACACCCCCTCTATTACGCGCCTTTCGCCACTAGGCACACCCCTTGCAACGCCCCTCCCCGCTTGCCCAACACTCTAAAAAACTCAGCGGAGAGAGCACATGAAGCGTCGCAGTCTGATCAAGGCTTTTACCCTCAGCGCATCGATTGCGGCGATGGGCCTGAGCTGGAGCATCCAGGCCGCCGAGACCATCAAGGTTGGCATCCTGCATTCGCTGTCTGGGACCATGGCCATTTCCGAGACCTCGCTCAAGGACATGGCGCTGATGACCATCGACGAGATCAACGCCAAGGGCGGCGTGAACGGCAAGATGCTCGAACCGGTGGTGGTCGACCCGGCGTCCAACTGGCCGCTGTTCGCTGAAAAGAGCCGCCAGCTGCTGACCCAGGACAAGGTCGCGGTGGTGTTCGGCTGCTGGACCTCGGTGTCGCGCAAGTCGGTGCTGCCAGTGTTCGAAGAGCTCAACGGCCTGTTGTTCTACCCGGTGCAGTACGAGGGCGAAGAGATGTCGCCGAACGTGTTCTACACCGGCGCCGCCCCAAACCAGCAGGCCATTCCTGCCGTGGAATACCTGATGAGCGAAGACGGCGGCAGCGCCAAGCGCTTCTTCCTGCTGGGCACCGACTACGTCTACCCCCGCACCACCAACAAGATCCTGCGGGCCTTCCTGCACAGCAAAGGCGTGGCCGACAAGGACATCGAAGAGGTGTACACGCCGTTCGGCCACGCCGATTACCAGACCATCGTTGCCAACATCAAGAAGTTCTCCGCCGGCGGCAAGACGGCGGTGATTTCCACGGTCAACGGCGACTCCAACGTGCCGTTCTACAAAGAACTGGCCAACCAGGGCCTGAAGGCCACCGACGTACCGGTGGTGGCGTTCTCGGTAGGCGAAGAAGAACTGCGCGGCATCGACACCAAACCGCTGGTGGGTCACCTGGCCGCGTGGAACTACTTCGAGTCGGTGGATAACCCGGTCAACCAGAAGTTCGTCGCCGACTGGAAGGCCTACGCCAAGGCCAAGGGCCTGCCAGGCGCTGACAAGGCGGTGACCAACGACCCGATGGAAGCCACCTACGTGGGCATCCACATGTGGGCGCAGGCCGCCGAGAAGGCCAAGTCCACCGATGTCGACAAAGTGCGTGAAGCACTGGCCGGGCAGAGTTTCAAGGCGCCGTCGGGCTTCACCCTGACCATGGACAAGACCAACCACCACCTGCACAAGCCGGTGATGATCGGCGAAATCCAGGATGACGGGCAGTTCAGTGTGGTGTGGGAAACCGAGCAGCCGCTGCGTGCGCAGCCTTGGAGCCCGTTCATTCCAGGGAATGACAAGCGACCTGACTACGCAGTGAAAGGTAACTGAGTGCACTGGGGCCGCCATGCGGCCCAATCGCGAGCAAGCTCGCTCCTACAAATGCACTGCCCTCCCTGTAGGAGCGAGCTTGCTCGCGATGAATCCACCGCCGATTTCCAGGATTGCTCGCATGCTCAGACTGCTGCTCACCTTGTTGCTCCTGCTGCCCCTGGCAACCCAGGCCAGCGAGGGCGAATTCTTTATCACCGCCAAGCCCGCCGAGCAGGCTCGCCTGCTCGAAAGCTGGGCGGCGCAACCCGATGCCGCGCGCCTGTCGCTGCTGGACAACCTGCGCCAGGGCCGAATCGCCACCGACGACACCCGCAAGGTGCGCCTGAACAACCGCCTGCGCGGCCTGATCGACAACGCCCTGGCCAGCCACCAGTTGCTCAGCGACAACAGCGAAACGCGCCTTGCCGCCGCCCAGCAACTGCAAAAAAGCGCACAACCCGCGCAAATGGCCTTCCTCGACCGGCGCTTCGCCAGCGAGCCGGATGCCGCCGTGCACGCCGCCATCGGCCTGGCCCTGGCCAACCTGCAACTGGGCGCCAGCGAGCCTGCTGTGCGCCTGGCCGCCGTGCGCCTGCTGGGCGAAACCGGTGACCCGGTGGCTCGCACCCGTCTAGAAGCGCTGCTGCAACCCGACGCTGAAGCCGACCCGGGGGTGCGCACCGCTGCCGAAACCAGCCTGGCCCAGGTCAAGCGCAAGCTGCTGGTCGGCGAACTGCTCGGCCAGGCGTTCAGCGGCCTGTCGCTGGGCTCGATCCTGCTGCTGGCGGCGCTCGGCCTTGCCATCACCTTCGGCCTGCTCGGGGTGATCAACATGGCCCACGGCGAGATGCTGATGCTCGGCGCCTACAGCACCTACATGGTCCAGGTGCTGGTGCAACGCTACGCCCCAAGCGCCATCGAGTTCTACCCGCTGATTGCCCTGCCGGTGGCCTTCGCTGTCAGTGCCGGCGTGGGCATGGCGCTGGAGCGCACGGTCATCCGTCACCTCTACGGCCGCCCATTGGAAACCCTGCTGGCCACCTGGGGCATCAGCCTGATCCTGATTCAGGCCATCCGCCTGCTGTTCGGCGCGCAAAACGTCGAGGTCAGCAACCCCGCGTGGCTGTCGGGCGGTATCCAATTGCTGCCCAACCTGGTGCTGCCGTACAACCGCCTGGTCATCATCGGCTTCGCCCTGGCCGTGGTGCTGCTCACCTGGCTGCTGCTCAACCGCACGCGGCTGGGCCTGAACGTGCGCGCGGTCACCCAGAACCGCAACATGGCCGCCTGCTGCGGCGTGTCCACCGGGCGCGTCGACATGCTCGCCTTCGGCCTGGGCTCTGGCATCGCCGGGCTCGGTGGCGTGGCCCTGAGCCAGGTCGGCAACGTCGGCCCGGACCTGGGCCAGAGCTACATCATCGACTCGTTCCTGGTGGTGGTGCTGGGCGGTGTCGGGCAACTGGCAGGTAGCCTCTGGGCCGCGTTCGGCCTTGGTATCGCCAACAAGCTGCTGGAGCCGCAGATCGGTGCCGTGCTCGGCAAGATCCTCATCCTTGCGTTGATCATTCTGTTCATCCAGAAGCGCCCGCAAGGCCTGTTCGCCCTCAAGGGACGGGTAATCGACTGATGAACCAGCCACTGCTTGTCACCGCTACGCAAAAGGCCGGGCCGCGCCTGACCCTGGCCATCGGCGCCCTCGTCGTGCTGCTGTTGCTGGCCCTGCCGCTGTTGTCGCTGCTGCCAGCGGATCACGCGCTGCAGGTGTCGGCCTACACCCTGACCCTGGTCGGCAAGATCCTCTGCTACGCCATCGTCGCCTTGGCCCTGGACCTGGTCTGGGGCTATGCCGGCCTGCTGTCGCTGGGGCACGGCCTGTTCTTCGCCCTGGGCGGCTACGCCATGGGCATGTACCTGATGCGCCAGGCGGCCGGTGACGGCCTGCCGGGGTTCATGACCTTCCTGTCATGGACCGAGCTGCCGTGGTACTGGGCCGGTACCCAGCATTTTGCCTGGGCCCTGTGCCTGGTGGTGCTGGCGCCCGGGCTGCTGGCACTGGTGTTCGGCTGGTTCGCCTTTCGTTCGCGGATCAAGGGCGTGTACTTCTCGATCATGACCCAGGCCCTGACCTTCGCTGGCATGTTGCTGTTCTTCCGCAACGAAACCGGCTTTGGCGGCAACAACGGTTTCACCAGCTTCCGCACCATCCTCGGCTTCGACATTGCCGCCCAAGGCACCCGCGCGGTGCTGTTCCTGCTCACCGTCGGCCTGCTGCTGGCCAGCCTGTACCTGTGCTGGCGCCTGACCCGCAGCAAGTTCGGCCGCCTGCTAACCGCCGTGCGCGACGCCGAGAACCGCCTGATGTTCTGCGGCTACGACCCACGCGGCTTCAAGCTGCTGGTGTGGGTGCTCAGCGCCGTGCTGTGCGGCCTGGCGGGCGCGCTGTATGTGCCGCAGGTGGGCATCATCAACCCCAGCGAAATGTCGCCGACCAACTCCATCGAAGCCGCCGTGTGGGTAGCCCTGGGCGGGCGCGGCACGCTGATCGGCCCGCTGCTCGGCGCCGGCCTGGTCAATGGCATGAAAAGCTGGTTCACCGTGGCGTTCCCGGAGTTCTGGCTGTTCTTCCTTGGCGCGCTGTTCATCCTTGTCACCCTGTACCTGCCCAAGGGCGTGGTCGGCCTGTTGAAGAAAAGGAGCCAGCCATGAGAGGCGTGCCCCCGGTACACCCTGAGTTCATGCTCGAACCTGTGTTCGACACCCTCGGCAGTGGTCGCGAAGCGATCGGCCTGGGCCAAAGCCGCAAGGCCGGCCTCGACACCCGCCACGGCACGGTGCTGAGCCTGGAGGACATCAGCGTCAGCTTCGATGGCTTCAAAGCACTCAACGCGCTCAACCTGTACATCGGCGTGGGCGAACTGCGCTGCATCATCGGCCCCAACGGCGCCGGCAAGACCACGATGATGGACGTGATCACCGGCAAGACCCGCCCTGACACCGGCAGCGCCTACTTTGGCGACACCCTCGACCTGACCCGCATGAGCGAATACCAGATCGCTCAGGCCGGCATTGGCCGCAAGTTCCAGAAGCCCACGGTGTTCGAGGCGCTGACGGTGTTCGAGAACCTGGAGCTGGCGCTGAAGACCGACAAGTCGGTGTGGGCCAGCCTGGCCGCGCGCCTGGGTGGCGAGCAGCGCCAGCGCATCGAAGAAGTGCTGACCACCTTGCGCCTGCTGCCCCTGGCCCAGCGCCAGGCCGGCTTGCTGTCGCACGGGCAGAAGCAGTTTCTGGAGATTGGCATGCTGCTGGTGCAGGAGCCGCAGTTGCTGCTGCTGGATGAGCCGGTGGCCGGCATGACCGATGCCGAGACCGAGTTTACCGCCGAGCTGTTCAAGGGCCTGGCTGGCAAGCATTCGCTGATGGTGGTGGAGCATGACATGGGCTTTGTCGGCAGCATTGCCGACCATGTGACCGTGCTGCACCAGGGCAGCGTGCTGGCAGAAGGGTCGCTGGAGCAGGTGCAGGCGGATGAGCGGGTGGTCGAGGTGTATCTGGGCCGATGATTCAGGCAGCCTGCACCGGCCCTTTCGCGGGACAAGCCCGCTCCCACAGGGAAATCATCCATTCAAAAACTGTGGTGAACCTGTGGGAGCGGGCTTGCCCCGCGAAAGGGCCGGTGCAGCCACAACAAAAACACCAAGGATATGACATGCTGAAAATCGACACCCTGCACCAGTACTACGGCGGCAGCCACATCCTGCGCGGCCTGTCCTTCGAAGCCAAGGTCGGCGAAGTCACCTGCCTGCTGGGCCGCAATGGCGTGGGCAAGACCACCCTGCTGCGCTGCCTGATGGGCCTGGTACCCGCCCGTGACGGCAGCATCGAATGGGAGGGCAAGCCGATCACCAGCCTCAAACCGCAGCAACGGGTCCAGGCCGGGATCGCCTATGTACCCCAGGGTCGCGAAATTTTCCCGCGCCTTACCGTCGAGGAAAACCTGCTGATGGGCCTGTCACGCTTCCCGGCCCGTGAGGCCCGCGAAGTGCCTGCCTTCATCTACGAACTGTTCCCGGTGCTGGAGCAGATGAAACAGCGCCGTGGCGGCGACCTGTCTGGCGGCCAGCAGCAACAGCTGGCCATCGGCCGCGCCTTGGCCAGCCGCCCACGGCTGCTGATTCTCGACGAGCCGACCGAAGGCATCCAGCCCTCGGTAATCAAGGAAATTGGCGCGGTCATCCGCCGCCTGGCCCAGCGTGGCGACATGGCGATCCTGCTGGTGGAGCAGTTCTACGACTTTGCCGAAGAGCTGGCCGACCAGTACCTGGTCATGGCCCGTGGCGAGATCGTGCAGCATGGCCGCGGCGAAAACATGCAAGCCGAAGGTGTGCGCGGCCTGGTAACCATTTAATCTGCAAGCAACGACCCTGCGAGACGCTGTCATGAGTTACGAAATCCGCGACGCCCTGCCCACCGACGTGCCGGGCATCCTCGACATCTATAACGACGCGGTGCGCAACACCACGGCGATCTGGAACGAAACGCCGGTTGACCTCGGCAACCGTCAAGCATGGTTTGAAGCGCGGGCCCAGCAGGGTTACCCGATCCTGGTGGCGGTGGACGACACGGGCGTGCTCGGTTATGCCTCGTTTGGCGACTGGCGGCCGTTCGAAGGCTTTCGCAACACCGTGGAGCACTCGGTGTATATCCGCGGCGACCAGCGTGGCAAAGGGCTGGGGCCGGTGTTGATGGCAGCGCTGGTCGAGCGTGCGCGCGGTTGTGGCAAGCATGTGATGGTGGCAGCCATCGAGAGTGGCAATGCGGCGTCGGTGCGCCTGCATGAGCGGCTGGGCTTCGTGGTGACCGGGCAGATGCCGCAGGTGGGGGTGAAGTTTGGCCGCTGGCTGGACCTGACCTTCATGCAGCTGGTGCTGAACCCCGAGGCCGAACCGACCTGAAATTGATGTCGGCTGTGCTGGCCTCTTCGCAGGTAAACCCGCTCCCACAGGTACCTCACATCTCTTGGGCAATGTGGGATCTCTGTGGGAGCGGGTTTACCCGCGAAGAGGCCGGGCCTGCAAACCTTACATCTGGGTAAACCTGCCCAGCCGCTGGCGCAGCATGCTGTTCTCGCTGCGCAACTGCTGCACTTCCTGCAACAGCTCCAGCGCCAGCGCCACCCCTTCCCACTCCAGTTCCAGCTCCTGGTGCAGCTTCGCCGCGCGCTTGGCCACCAACGGCGCCTGATCGTCGAACAACCAGTCCTCAGGCGTTCGCCCGGAGGGTTCGACAATGCCGTGCTCGACGATCTCGATCACGCAGTCGGCCGTGACATCGGCTTCCTGACACAAGGTACGCATGTCCAATTGAACGATCAGGGTGCTGCTCATGATCACTTACTCCATTGTGTCCTCGGGTTGAACGCCGCTTTCTCGGAAAGCTTGGTCCACAGTTCGCGGGCAGCCTCGTCGGAGGTCGGCGGCATGACCACTTTCAGTTGCGCATAAAGGTTGCCGCGCTCACCGCTCTTGTTCGCCAGGCCCTTGCCCGGTACGCGCAGGCGCTGGCCGCTCTGGCTGTCGGGGCGGATGGTCAGGTTGATCTTGCCTTCCAAGGTCGGCACGGCCACCTTGGTGCCCAGGGCAGCCTCCCACGGTGCCAGCGGCACAGTGATGATCAGGTCATGTCCTTCGACATCGAACAGCGGGTGCGGTGCCATGCGGATGGTCAGGAACAGGTCGCCATTGGCCCCACCACCGCTGCCCGGCGCGCCCTGCCCTTTCAGGCGGATACGCTCGCCGTCGGTTACACCGGCCGGAATCTTCACGTTCAGGGTCTTGGTAGTGAAGCCGGTGCGTTGGCCCAAGGCATTGGTTTGCGGCACCTGGAAGCTGATCTGCTTGGACTCCTTGCTCAGGGTCTCTTCAAGGAACACCGCCAGTTCAAGCTCCACATCCTGCCCTCGCCTGCCGGCACTGCGTTGCTGCTGCCGGGCGCCACCGAAGGGGTTGCCACCCCGCCCACCGAAGACCGAACTGAAGAAGTCGGAGAAGTCGCCGCTCTCGAAGCCGCCGCCACCGCCGCGGCTCTCCCAGCCCGGTGGTGCCTGGAACGGCCGGCCATGCTGGCCGCCATACTTGCGAATTTCGTCGAACTCGGCACGTTTCTGCGCGTCGCCCAGCACTTCGTAGGCCTCGTTGGCCTCCTTGAACTTGTCCTCGGCGTCGCGCTCCTTGCTGACATCGGGGTGATACTTGCGCGCAAGCTTGCGGTACGCGGCCTTGATTGCCTTGTCGTCCGCCGTGGGCTCTACGCCGAGTATCTTGTAATAGTCTTTGAAGTCCATCTGTGGATCACCAATGTGAATGTGCGTGTTGCAACAGAAGATAGGGGTCAAGCATAGCCTTTCAAGACCGCCTTGGGTTTGCGCCATGGCAGACGACTGGTCTTGATTCTGTAGCCAAGTGGCATAAACTGCGCGGCCGTTTTCCCTCCGGAAGCTGATTTCCCATGTCTGACGTATCCCCGGCCCGCGCCCTGGGCATCGACTTTGGCACCTCCAACTCCACGGTCGGCTGGCACCGCCCTGGCGTGGAGTCGCTGATTGCCCTGGAAGACGGCAAGATCACCTTGCCCTCGGTGGTGTTCTTCAATATCGAAGAGCGGCGCCCGGTGTATGGCCGCCTGGCACTGCACGAATACCTGGAAGGCTACGAAGGCCGCCTGATGCGCTCGTTGAAGAGCCTGCTGGGCTCCAAGCTGATCAAGCACGATACCAGCGTCCTTGGCAGTGCCCTGCCGTTCAAGGACCTGCTGGGCATGTTCATCGGCGAGCTGAAAAAGCGCGCCGAGGCTGCCGCTGGCCGTGAATTCGACCAGGTGGTGCTGGGCCGCCCGGTGTTCTTCGTCGACGAAGACCCGGCTGCCGACCAGGAAGCCGAGGACACCCTGGCCGACGTGGCGCGCAAGATCGGCTTCAAGGATGTTTCGTTCCAGTACGAGCCGATTGCCGCGGCCTTCGACTACGAGTCGGGCATCAGCCGTGAAGAGCTGGTGCTGATCGTCGACATCGGCGGTGGTACTTCAGACTTCACGTTGATCCGCCTGTCGCCCGAGCGCCACCTGATCGCCGAACGCCAAAGCGACATTCTCGCGACCGGCGGCGTGCACATCGGCGGTACCGACTTCGACAAGCAGCTGAGCCTGCAGGGCGTGATGCCGCTGTTCGGCTATGGCAGCCGCATGAAGAGCGGGGCGCTGATGCCCACCAGCTACCACCTCAACCTGGCCACCTGGCACACCATCAACGCCCTGTACTCGCAGAAGTCGCAGCTGGCGCTGGGCAGCATGCGCTATGACATCGAGGACAGTTTCGGCATCGACCGCCTGTTCAAGCTGATCGAGCAGCGCGCCGGGCACTGGCTGGCGATGGAGGTGGAGGCCAGCAAGATCGAGCTGACCGAGCAGGACAGCCGCCACATCGACCTGCGCCGCGTCGAGCCCGAGCTGACTGCACAACTGACCCGTGCGCTGTTCGAAGAGGCGATCGAAGGTTTGCTGGAGCGCGTGCGCGGCAGCGTGAACGAGCTGCTGGCCAAGGCTGGCGTGAGCGAAAGCCAGGTTGACACAGTGTTCTTCACGGGCGGTTCCAGCGGCATTCCGGCGCTGCGCAACAGTGTGTCGGCGATGTTGCCGAATGCGCGGCATGTGGAAGGCAACATCTTTGGCAGCATTGGTAGCGGGTTGGCCATCGAAGCCCGCAAGCGTTACGGCGCTGCCTGATTCATCTCTATGGCCTGGACTGGCCTCTTCGCGGGTAAACCCGCTCCCACAGGGATCGCACAGTACTTGAGACTTGTGCAGTACCTGTGGGAGCGGGTTTACCCGCGAAGAGGCCGGTACAGGCTAATAGAGAATCAGACCAACTCTTCCCGCTTAAGCTCACTCTTCAGGTAGGCATAGTAGATCGGCCCCGCCACCACGCCGGGCAGCCCGAATGCCGCCTCGAACACCAGCATCGCCAACAGCAGTTCCCATGCCTTGGCGCTAATCTGCCCGCCAACAATCCGCGCGTTGAGGAAGTACTCGACCTTGTGGATGACGATCAGGTAGCCCAGCGCCGCCGCCGCCACCCAGATCGACAGCGACAGGCCGACGATGGTGATCAGGGTGTTGGACATCAGGTTGCCGATCACCGGCAGCAAGCCGAGCAGGAAGGTCAGCACGATCAGCGTCTTGGTCAGCGGCAGGTGCACGCCGAACAGCGGCATCACCACCGCCAGGAAGATGCCGGTAAAGGCCGTATTGAGCAGCGAGATCTTGATCTGCGCGAACACGATGTTGCGAAACGCCTTCACCAGCAGGTTCAGGCGCTCGAACAGTGCTGCCGCCAGGGGCTTGCGCCGGGAAACATCGGGGATACGCTGCAAGGCGATGATCGCGCCGAGGATCATGCCGATCAGCAGCGTCACGAACATGTGCGCCATGCCCTTGCCCACCAGTTGTAAGTCGCTCAGGTGGCTCTTGATCCAGTCACCGATGGCCACCTTGAATTCAGCGGCACTGGCGGGCAGGTAGCCTTCGATGAAGGGCGGCAGTTGACCGCGGGCACGCTCGACCAGGGCCATGAACTTGTCCAGCGAGGCGCCGGGGTTTTCCGCCTCGTGCAACAAAAAGCTGAAGGCACCGGCAATCAACAGCGTCAAGGTAATGACCACCAGCGTACCGAGCAGCGCCACGGCCAGCCAGCGCGCGCGTTGGCCAGCCAGCAGGGGTTGCAGGCGCGGGGTCAGCATGTTGACCAGTTCGAACACCAGCAGGCCGGCCAGCAGGCTGGGCAACAACTTCAGGGGCAAAGCCAGCAGCAGGCCGGCCATGACGATGATCAGGCTGGCCAGAGTGATCTGACGGGGGGTAAAGGTCATACAGCCTCGACGGCAGACAGCGGGAGTGCCCGCAGTCTGCCAGCCTTGGCGGCGCAGGCATAGGCGCAGGTCATTTCTTCTTCAGGCAGTCGCTCATGTACGCCTTGCGCTCGTCACCCTTCAGGGCCTTGGTGGTGGCGTCGGCGTTGCAGGTTTTCATCTTCTCTTGCTGGGTTTGCGGTACGTCTTTCTTCAGGCAGTTGCTCATGAAGGCCTTGCGCTCATCGCCCTTGAGGGTTTTGGCAGTGGCGTCGGCGTTGCAGGTTTTCATTTTTTCCTGCTGCGCGGTATTGGCCGCGAAGCCTTGGGCGCTGAACAACACCGCCAACGCCAGCAATGGAATTTGCAGCACTTTCATGGAGTGGTCTCCTTGGCTCCGTGCCCGACGCACGGGGGTCGAGCTGAGTGTAGCCAAGAAATTCAGCGCCCCGCCCGTGCCTGCCGGCGGTACTGCTCGGGGGTGCACTGAGCCTGGCGCTGGAACATGGCGATGAACGCCGACGCGCTGCTGTAGCCCAGGTCGAAGGCAATGGCCTGAATCGGCAGGCCGGCCTCCAGCGCTTCGATGGCACGCAGAAAACGCAGGCGCAGGCGCCATTCGCCAAAACTGATGCCCAGTTCGCGCAAAAACTGGCGGGCCAGGGTGCGTTCGCTGACATGCACACGGGCGGCCCAGTCGGCCAGCGGGCGGTTGTCGCCGGGCTCGGCACTGAGGCCGTCGAGTACCTGCCGCAGGCCATCGCTGTGGGCAAACGGCAGGTAGCAGGCTTGGGTGGGCGCCAGCAGCAACTGGTCGAGCAATACCTGCACCAGGCGCTGGTCGCGCTCGTCTTCGGCCACCTTCAGGTCACGCCGGGCGAAGTCGCCAAGGATGGCCTTGAGGATATCGCTGATCATCAGGCTGCAGGGTTGCGGTGGCAGGGCTGCGCACAGGCTGCGGTCGAGATAGATGGAGCGGTAGATGATGGCTTGAGGGTTGTAGCAACCATGCTCGGTATCGGGCGGTACCCAAACGGCGTATTGCGGCGGCGACAGGAAACGCTGGCCGGCCACATCCAGGTGCATCACGCCGTGAGCCGAGTAGTTGAGCTGGCCCCAGGCGTGGCAGTGCACGGCGCTGTGGGTGTCGGCAACGAACTCGTCGTGGCGGAAGTACACCGAGGCCGGCAGTTGGGTGAATTGGGGGATATCGAGGTATTTGCGCGGCATGCTGTCTGCTTTGCGGGGTGGGTTGTCTGGATAGAAGTATAGGCTTATGGACAGACAGTTGATAATGACTGGCACCGGGGCCTGCTGACACACCGAGCCCCTGTAGGAGCAGCCTTGTGCTGCGAAGAGGCCGGCACTGCCATGAAAGATCTTTCGCCCACACAGGCCCTTTCGCAGCACAAGGCTGCTCCTACAGGGACCGCGCAATCAGTACGACTCGCCCCAAAACCGCCATACCGAGTACCTGCTACATGAATTACCTGTTCCCCCTCACCGCCATCCTCATCTGGGCCGGCAACACTGTGGTCACCAAGATGTCCGCCGGTGCCATCCACCCTGCCGAGATCGGCTTCTACCGCTGGCTGCTGGCCGGGTTGCTGTTCACCCCATTCCTGCTGCCCGCCGTATGGCGCAACCGCGCAGCCATTCGCCCACAACTGGGCAAAGTGTTCGTGCTGGGCGTGCTGGGCATGGCGATGTACCAGAGCCTGGCCTACTTCGCCGCCGGCATCACCAGCGCCACCAACATGGGCATCATCCTCTCTCTGATGCCGCTGATGTCGCTGGCGCTGTCCATCGCCTGGCTGGGCCAGCGCCTGAGCTACGGCGCCCTGCTGGGCGCGGTGGTGTCATTTTTCGGCGTGCTGGAAGTGGTCAGTGCCGGGCACCCCGCCAGCCTGCTGGAACAGGGCCTGAACGGCGGCGACCTGTTGATGCTGGTGGCCACCCTGGCCTACGCGCTGTACAGCTTCCTGCTGAAGAAATGGCAGTTGCGCCTGCCACCCTTGCAGTTGCTCTACTTGCAGGTGCTGGTGGCAATCCTGGTGCTGCTGCCGCTGTTCCTTCTGTCGGACAAGACCGGCCTGAACAGCCATAACATCGGCCTGGTGCTGTACGCCTGCGTGCTGGCCTCGATGATCGCGCCACTGCTGTGGATGCAGGCCGTGCATCGGCTGGGGCCAAGCCGCACCACGCTGTTCTTCAACCTGCTGCCATTGATCACCGCACTGATCGCCGCCGTGGTGCTCGACGAGCAACTGGCGCGCTATCACCTGGTCGGGGGCCTGCTGACCCTGGCAGGGGTAGTGCTGGCCGAGCGCTGGACCACGCCGATACGCCGCTGAAGCCCTGGAACTAAAGCCCGGCAGCCTTGAGCCGGGCTGCATGTTCGGTGAACAGCCGCACCGGCTCGGCGCCCTTGCCCACGGCGCCGAGCGACTGGTTGACGATATCCAGGTGATCGAGCGGATAGTCGTCGCCGATCACCTGCCCCAGGTGCGAACTGAAACGCCCGACCATGCCGTCGCAATGGCCCTTTTCCTTGACGAAGCCGCGCGCAAACAACCGGCAGAAGCGGTTGCTGCCGTCAAAACGGTTGCGCCCCTGGTCAGTCAGGCCGGGCTGCAAGGTGCCGGACCACGAGTAATAGCGCACGCCATCGACCTCATAGGCCCCTTCTCCGCCCCAGGTCTGCGGCAGCCCCTGTGGATACGCCTGGTTGAACAGCGCCACCCCGTCTGTGGTCAGCGATTGGTGCGAGGCGTGCACATCGACCGGCAGCGGGTCGCGGCGCCAGCCGGTTTCCAGCCACACCAGCAACACGGCAAAACCATGCAGCACGGCCTTGAGGATGCGCCCCTGGGGTGAATCGCCAGGGGCCGTGCGCTCAAGGTGGTCGGCCAGTTCCGAGCCGTGGTTGGGGCCAGCCACCGAGGTGACCGAAGCCACCCGCCCAGGCCGCTTGGCCGCTGCGTAACGTGCGCTCAGGGCGCCCTGGCTGTGGCCGATGAGGTTGACCTTGTCGGCGCCGGTGCGCTGGCAGATATCTTCGATGATCGCCAGCAACTGCTCGCCGCGCACCTCGCTGGAATGCAGCGGCGAAACCTGCACCGGGAACACCTGCGCCCCGCCCTTGCGCAGGGCCGGCACGATGCCGAACCAGTAGGGGTAGAGCACTATCCGGACAAACCCGAGCATGCCCGGCACCAGCACCAACGGGTATCGCGTGGCCAATTCCTGCTGCATTGCCCCAGCCCCTTTCCGTGGACGACGGCCAACACTACAGCGCCAATCATGACCATCGCAATCGAACTCCCGGCGCGCGCTGTGGTTCCAAACCACACAGACCCTTTGCAAGGAGCGGGACCATGTACAAGCAGACCCTGGCAATCCTTCTGGCAAGCGCCACCCTGGCCGCCTGCGGCAGCCGCCCGGAAAACCCGGTGGACTATGTCACCTACCGCGACGAACCGCTGGTCAAGCAGGTGGAGCACGGCATGACCATGCAGAAGGTCATCGCCATCGGCGGCAGCCCGTCGAACGTGATCGACCTGCCGCACGGGGGTACCTGCAACGACTACATCCTCAACCGCGACAGCAAGCAACAGCCCTACTACGTGCGCTTCGATGCCACCGGCCACGTCGATGCCAAAGGATTCAAGACCTGTAAACAACGCCAAGAGGACAGCGACGCCGTCCCCGGCGCGTGAGCCTGCGTCCCCACCCTGACCCTGATATGCATGGAGATAAACATGAGCAATGTTGAACTGACCGATGTGAAAACCCTGCGCGAACGTGCCCGCCAGCATGTGGAGCAAGGCGCGGTGACCGAGGGTTACCACGCCGACCGTCAGGAAATCCTGCGCCTGCTGAATGAATCGCTGGCCACTGAGCTGGTATGCGTGCTGCGCTACAAGCGCCACTACTTCATGGCCAGTGGCATCAAGGCCAGCGCGGCTGCCGAGGAGTTTCTGGAGCACGCAAACCAGGAAGCCGAACATGCCGACAAGCTGGCCGAGCGCATCGTGCAGCTGGGCGGCGAGCCGGATTTCAACCCCGACAACCTGACCAAGAATTCCCACGCCCAGTATGTGGCGGGGAATTCGTTGAAAGAGATGGTGCTGGAAGATTTGGTGGCAGAGCGGATCGCCATTGATAGCTACCGCGAGATCATTCAGTACATCGGCGACAAGGACCCGACCACCCGGCGCATCTTTGAGGACATCCTGGCCCAGGAAGAAGAGCACGCGGACGACATGTCCGACCTGCTGCAAGGGCTGTAATCGCAAGGGGCTGCTTTGCAGCCCATTCGCGGCACAAGGCCGCTCCTACAGGGGAAAGCGATCCCTTGTAGGAGCGGCCTTGTGCCGCGAATGGGCCGCAACGCGGCCCCCATCACTTCTTGCCTTTCACTTCAGCTGGCGCCTTGCCCGCCTTCATCTGCTGCAACAGCGGCGTGCACTGGTTGGGATCATCCCCGCTGCTAGGCGCAATCAGCGCCAGCAACCCTGCCGCCGGCCCGGCCACCACCCCCAGCGCCACCATACCCGCCCCGCGCAGTGCCAACGGCAGCGCCTGCACGCCTGCACTCGGCTTGGCAAACGGCCCGCGCACATACAGCGGCGAACGCAGCGAGAACAGCCGCAGGCCTTTCGATTCCGGGGTCACCTTCAAGTCCAACTGCTCGGAGGCAAAATTGGCCGTGCCGTTGATGTAGATGATCGCGTTCTCGGTATCGAAGATGAACAACCGCGTAGTCGCCAGGCCGTCCTTGAGCCCGACATCGGCCGCTGCGCAATTGATTTTCACATCCTCGTCACCGAACAGCTTGCCGACCACGTAGTTGCCCACGTTCAAGCCAGCGATTTCCATGAGGCTGCGGCTGATCGCGCCATCGTTGATGAGCATGCGCAGGTCGCCATTGGCCGTCCCCAGCAGGGCCGCAACCGAATTGCCGCGGCCGCTGATGTCGGCATCGCCGTTCAACTCGCCAAAGCTGGTCTGCATCGGCGCGAAAGTGGGGAACAGCTGCTTGAGCTTGAAGCCTCGGGCAGTCAGTTGGGCGCGACCCTGCAAGGGCACGCTGCGGCCGTCCAGGCGGATTTTGGAGGCCAGGTTGCCGCCGGCGACGCCAAACCGCAGGGGCTCCAGGCGCAACAGCCCGTCTTCGAGCATCACATGGGCCGACAGGTCGTTGAACGGCAGTTGCGTGCTATGCACGATGCGCTTGCCGGCAAAGGTGACATCGGCGTCCATCGCGCGCCAGCGCTCTGTGCGGAATTCTTCAACCGGCAGCACCTTGCCCGTTGGCTGCTTGCTGGCACCACCACGTGCCTTCTGCTCGGCGTTGGAGTCGGCGCTGATCAGCGGCGCAAGGTCCTTGAACAGCAACTGGTTGGACACCAGGTTGCCGGACAGCTTGGGCCGTGGCTGGCTGGCGACGAAGGCCAGGTCACCGTGGATGTCGCTGTCACCGATCTTGCCGTTGAAGCCCTGGTAGTTGAACGTCGCGCCTTGCGGTGCATGCAGGTTGGCGCTGAGGCGGCCGTCGGTCGAGTAGGCCGGGGTGTCCGGCAGGGTCACCCCGGTCAATGGGTAAAGGTTGCCCAAGCTTGCGCCGGACAGGCGCAAGCGCAGGTCGAGCGCACCGAGGTTACGCGGGTCGGTCAGGGTGCCGGCGAGCACCACATGGGTGTCGGCGATGCGCACGTCGGCTTGCACCGGGAACGGTTGGCTGGCGTCCTGCAGGGCCAGCAGGCCGCCGATCTTGCCGGTACCGGACACCGGCTGGCCCTTGTAGCGGCCTTGCGCCTTGAGCCCGAAGGCGTAGTCCTGTGCACCACCGGCCTTCTCGGCGCTGGCCTTGCCGACGATGTCGCTGAACGGGATCGGCTTGCCCAGCGGGTCGATCTGCACCTTCATGCTGGTTTTCAGGGTTTGATCGTCGAAGCTGACATTACCCTGGTCGAAACCGATCGCACCGATATCCAGCTGCCATTTGGACGGTTCTGCGTTTTCATCCTTGGGGCCGAAGTCGAACGTCCAGTTGGCACGGCCATCGGCCAGGCGAGTGAGGCTGGCAGTGGGTTTGGTCAGGTCGATGCGCGGGATGCTGATCTGCTGGAACACCAGCGGCAACGGCGCCAGGCGGAATTCCACGCGCTCCAGGCCCACCATCTTCGGTTCCTTGAGCCACTCCGGGTTGCCCAGGGTCAGGTCCTCGGCAATGAAATGCGGCCATGGCACCCAGGCACGCCAGCCACCCTCTTCAGGCTCGGTGCGCCAGTGCACGGCCAGGTTGCCGTTGATTGCGAAGGGCCGGTGCAGGGCCTCGGAAACCTTTTCGTTGAGCAGGGGCTTTACGCGGTTCCAGTCGAAGGTAGCGATCACCACCACCAGAATCGCCAGCAGGGTTAACAGGGTGGCGAGGGCCCAGAGGAGGATTCTGGCGGGACGCGTCATTGCGTGATTCTCCTTGCGGCATGGCACAAAACGGGTACAGCTATGGCAGTCAATATGTCGGACTGTGGAAAACCCGTGGGGTTTTATCGAGAGCGCCATGATAGCGAAGTTTTCCTGGCCTTTTGCTCAGCAATACGTCGCGTCAAGCGCTGCCTGCTACCCGTCAACAGGACCTTCACGTCAGCCTCAGCCAAGCGGTAAAGCGCTTTCCAGAGCGGTTGCCAACCTCTATCAATGCGGTCGATTGTTACCATTACCCGTATGAACTTCTCTCTGGCGTTACCGAGCGTAGCATTGGCTCCGTACCCACTTTCCAGCCCCCGAGAGGAGCACCGAAATCATGAAACGCCACCTGCTGACCCTGACCCTGTCCATCCTGGCTGCCAACGCTTTTGCCCTGCCAGCCGACGAACAACACCTGACCGCCGAATCCCGCTCCAGCGCTGCCGAAATCGCCCAGCCGCTGAAAACCGTTGCCGAAGGTGGCTCTGATCGCCTGATCGAACAAGCCGGCCGTGTAGCCGAAGGTGGCTCGGACCGTCTGATCGAACAAGCTGGCCGCGTTGCCGAAGGTGGCTCGGATCGCCTGATCGAACAAGCTGGCCGCGTTGCCGAAGGTGGCTCGGATCGCCTGATAGAACAAGCCGGCCGCGTTGCCGAAGGTGGCTCGGATCGCCTGATAGAACAAGCCGGCCGCGTTGCCGAAGGTGGCTCGGATCGCCTGATCGAACAAGCTGGCCGCGTTGCTGAAGGTGGCTCGGATCGCCTGGTTGAACTCAGCCGTGTGAGCTGATCACCATGGCCGAAAAGAACAACCTCTGTCACACCGCTTGCTCCCCTCCAGGCCCGGTCCATTGACCGGGCTTTGTTTTTTTATCTAGAGTGCCCAGCCTTACCGTCATAGAAGCCCGCATCATGCTGCCGCGCGCCGAACAGAAGCTACAGACCCGCCAGGCCCTGCTCGATGCCGCCTGCCTGCTGATGGAGAGTGGCCGTGGTTTCGGCAGTATCAGCCTGCGCGAAGTGGCGAAGACCGCTGGCATCGTGCCCACCGGCTTCTACCGGCATTTCCCCGACATGGACGCCCTGGGCCTGGCCCTGGTGGCCGAAATCGACACCACCTTCCGCCAGACAATCCGCCTGGTGCGCCAGAACGAATTCGAACTGGGCGGCATCACCGATGCTTCGGTGCGCATTTTCCTCGACGTGGTGGCTGCTCACCGCGCGCAGTTCCTGTTTCTGGCCCGTGAGCAATACGGTGGCTCACAGGCCGTGCGCCAGGCCATTGCCCGCCTGCGCCAGGACATCAGCGACGATCTGGCCACCGACCTGGCGCGCATGAAGCGCTGGCAGCACCTGGACAACGCCGCGCTGGCAGTGATGGCCGACCTGGTGGTGAAGACCGTGTTCGCGACCCTGCCCGAGCTTATCGACAGCCCCGATTCGGGTTATCCACAGGCACTGACGGCGCAGGAAAAGATCACCCAGCAATTGCGCTTCATCTTCGTCGGCGCGCGGCATTGGCAAGGGCTCGGCAACCCGGGCTGATGGGCCGGCACAGGCTACTGAAAACGCCAGTTCTGCTACCATGGCGCCCTGCCCGACAGCGACGAGCGCCGAAATGTCCGACCCCCGCCCCACCCTGCCTGAACTGGCCCGCTTCAACCAGCACTTCGCCGAATGCATCGTGCCGTTGTGGGAAGGCCCGGGCTGGAATGCCGACCTGGCCCTGCCCTACGAGGCGCTGGACGCCCAGCACCAGCCCTTGCCGGTGCAGCGCTATCGGGCCATGGCCTGCGCACGCCAGCTGTACCTGTTCAGCAGCCGTATCGGGCAACCGGGCGCAGCCGAGCGGGCGGCGGCGTTGTTCCGCTCGCTGCAAAAGCACTTTCACGACGCCGAGCACGGTGGCTGGTTCTACAGCATCGACGCCCAAGGCAAGCCGCTGGACCGGCGCAAGGACCTGTACACCCACGCGTTCATCGTGTTTGCCTGCGCGCACTACTGGGGCAAGGTGCGCGAAAGCCTGGTGGAATCCACCCTGAACGCCGCGCTGGACATCATCGACCAACAGTTCGCCCGTGACGACGGCCTGTACGAAGCCAGCCTGGATGAAGACTGGGCCGACCTGGGCAGCGGCCCGCTGCAGAACCCGCAGATGCACCTGGCCGAGGCGTTCCTGCAGGTGCTGGCGGTGCGTGGTGATGAACATACCCAGCAGTCGCTGCTGCAGTTGTGTGAAGCGCTGCAGGCGCACTTCGTCGAACCGGCCCATGGCCTGATGCTGGAAAAGCCACGCGGGGCTGTGGATAACTGGTTCGAGCCGGGGCACCAGTTTGAGTGGTTCTACCTGCTGCACACGTCACCGCTGCTGCGTGCCACACCGTTGCATGCGTCCATCGACCGGGCTTTCGGCTTTGCCGAGCAGTACGGGGTGAAGGATACGGCGGTGCTGGCGATGCTGGATGTGGATGGCCGGGTGCTGGATGCCACACAACGCATCTGGGCCCAGGCGGAGTACCTGCGGGCGCTGGTATTACGCGCGGGGAGTGAGGCGAAGCTGGTTGACCAGCTGCAGGCGCTGCAAGCGCGGTTCTTGCGCGAAGCGGGCTGGTATGAGTGCCGGGATGGTGAGGGCAACGTCAGCCGGCATGATATGCCATCGACTACGCCCTACCATTTGGCGACTTGCCTGGAAGGGTTGCAGCGCCTGAACTGACGCTTTCGCAGCACAAGGCTGCTCCTACAGGGATAGCAGTGCGTCTGAAACCTGCGCAATGCCTGTAGGAGCAGCCTTGTGCTGCGAATGGGCCGCAAAGCGGCCCCGCTTTGTTGATCAGCCCTTGACCGAACGGTCGATGGAGAACCCTGCCCAATCCTGGCTCACCGGCATCAGCTCCAGGCTGTTGATGTTGATGTGCGCCGGCTGGTTGAGGATCCAGAAGATGGTCTCGGCAATGTCCTGCGGCTGGATCGGCTCAGCACCCGCGTAAGTGGCGTCGTACTTGGCCTGGTCACCGCCGAAGCGCACCAGCGAGAACTCGCTCTCGCACAGGCCTGGCTCGATGTTGCTGACGCGCACGCCAGTGCCACGGAGATCGCAGCGCAGGCTCAACGAGAACTGGCCGACGAAGGCTTTGGTGCCGCCATACACGTTGCTGCCCGGGTACGGGTAGTTGCCCGCCACAGAACCTACGTTGAGGATCGACGCGCCGCGACCGTGGGCGATCAGGCGTGGCAGCAGCAGGCGGGTGGTGTACATCAGGCCCTTGATGTTGGTGTCGACCATGGTTTCCCAGTCGTCCAGGCTGCAGTTCTGCGCCGCATCCACACCCAGTGCCAGGCCGGCGTTGTTGACCAGGCCGCGAATCTTCTCGAACCCGGCCGGCAAGCTGGCGATGGCCTGCTCCATGGCCTTGCGGTCACGCACGTCGATCACCAGGCCGTGTACTTCGGTCTTGGCCGACAGCTCGGCGCACAGGGCGTCCAGGCGCTCCTTGCGGCGACCAGTGAGCACCAGCTTCCAGCCAGCTTCGACAAAGCGGCGGGCGGTGGCCTCGCCGAAACCGGATGTGGCGCCAGTGATGAATACGGTGGACGTCATGCTCTGTTCCTCACGGTAGGTTGTCATCGGCAGCTTTGCAGCATGCCCGCGCGGCGCGCTGGCAGCAAGCCGTTCGGGGCGCTGTACATTTTTTGTTCATATACGGCAAACCCTTGCGGCAGAAGGCTCGGCGCGAGCTATGCGCATGTTATCCACAAGGCTTTCCCCACGGATTGGGGGCAACTCGTCCACAGTGCGGAACCCTTTCAGCGTTGTGTGGTCGGTGGATATCTTCTCGGTGAGGATGCAAAGCTTTCAAGCATGCTGCCTGCAGCAGTCTGTCCAAGGTTTTCCCACAGAGTTATCCACAGCTATGACCCTGATTTCGAAGTGCTTTGGGGCCTGTGAAAAACCCTGAAAAGTCATCCACAGAAAGCATGTGATCAAAAAATGATCGCATCTCTGCAGGGCTTGGTATCAAAGGGCTGTAGCGAGATGCCACCATGTTTTCCACAGGCGGTTCCACATTATCGGTGGACAAGATCAAGCCTGTGGAAACAAGGGCTTGCGAGGGAGTGTTGGTGTGTATCGAGAATAAGGCGCGGCAAGTTGTCCACATGGGAATGGGGCTGCTTGGCAGCCCCGGATGTAACTCAGTGCCCGCCAAGATAGGCGTTGCGCACTTCCTCGTTGGCCAGCAGCTCCTGCCCGGTCCCGGTCATGCGAATCTCCCCGTTGACCATCACATACGCCCGGTCTGACAGCTTCAACGCATGGTTGGCGTTCTGCTCCACCAGGAAAATGGTCATTCCGGTCTTGGCCAGCTCACGCAGGGTCGCAAAGATCTGCTTGACCACGATCGGTGCCAGCCCCAACGAGGGCTCGTCCAGCAACAGCAACTTCGGCCGGCTCATCAGCGCCCGGGCAATCGCCAGCATCTGCTGCTCGCCACCGGACATGGTCATGGCCCGCTGGGTACGCCGTTCCTTCAGCCGCGGGAACAGCTCGTACATGCGCTGCATGTCTTCAGCGGCATGCTTGTCGCCGATGGGGATGGTGCCCATCATCAGGTTTTCCTCGACGGTCATGTCGGGGAATACCCGGCGCCCTTCCGGCGACTGGGCAATACCGTTGGACGCAATGTAGTGCGACGACTTGCGGGTAATGTCGGTGCCTCGATAAACGATATGCCCGGCCGCAGCGCGGGGCTGGCCGAAGATGGACATCAGCAGGGTCGACTTGCCGGCACCGTTGGCGCCGATCAGGCTGACCGTCTCGCCTTCGTTGATGTGCATCGAAACCTTTTTCAGCGCCTGGATCGGCCCGTAGAACACGTCCAGGTCCTTCAGTTCCAGAATGGGTGCACTCATACCAGTTCCTCTTCATCTGCACCCAGGTAGGCGGCGATCACCGTCGGGTTGTGGCGGATTTCCTGCGGCGCGCCTTCGGCAATCACGTTGCCGTGGTCCAGCACCACGATATGGTCGGAAATGCTCATGACCATGCCCATGTCGTGCTCGATCAGCACCACGGTGATGTCGTGCTCGTCACGCAGCACACGAATCATGCGGCTGAGGGCCTCGGTTTCCTGGGGGTTCAGGCCCGCCGCCGGTTCGTCCAGGCAGATGATCTTCGGCCGCGTGCACATGGCCCGGGCAATTTCCAGGCGGCGCTGCTGGCCGTACGACAGCTCGCCGGCCAGGCGGTTGGCGCAGTCGACCAGGTCGACCACTTCCAGCCAGTAGAATGCGTGGTCCAGCGCGTCGCTTTCGGCCTTGCGGTAGGCCTTGGTGTTGAGCACCCCGGCCAGCAGGTTGCGGTTGACCCACATGTGCTGGGCCACCAGCAGGTTTTCCACCACCGACATTTCCTTGAACAGGCGAATGTTCTGGAAGGTGCGCGCCAGGCCTGCGCGGTTGACCAGGTGTGTGCCGCCGAACATCTTGTAGTACAAGCGGTTGGTAAAGCGTGCCGGCGACACGAAGTCCGCCGCCTGGAAGCGCTCGCCAAGCAACTGGATGACGTTGGTGTGGCTGCCGCGCACGTTCAACTCGATGCGACCGCCACTGGCCTTGTAGAAGCCGGTCAGGCAGTTGAACACCGTGGTCTTGCCGGCGCCGTTGGGGCCGATCAGGGCGAAGATCTGGTTGCGCCGGACCTTCAGGCTGACATCACTCAGCGCCTTGATGCCACCGAATTGCATCATCAGGTTGTCGACCGAGAGAATGATATCGTCGCTCATGGCGCCACTCCTTTACGCGGGGTCACACCGGTACGGCTGATGCGGATCAGCCCACGCGGTCGCCAGATCATCATCAGCACCATCAACACGCCGAACAACAGCACCCGGTATTCGGAGAAGCTGCGCAGCAGTTCGGGCGCCACGGTCAGCACGAACGCTGCAATCACTACGCCCACGGTCGAGCCCATGCCACCCAGCACGACGATGGCGAGGATCAGCGCCGACTCGAAGAAGGTGAACGACGACGGGTTGACGAAGCCCTGGTATGTGGCGAAAAACACCCCGGCCAGGCCGGCCGTGGAGGCACCCAGGGTAAACGCCGAAAGCTTGACCAGTACGTGGTTCAGGCCCATCGAGCGGCAGGCGATCTCGTCTTCGCGCAGCGCTTCCCAGGCGCGGCCTACCGGCATGCGGGTGAGGCGGTGCTTGATGTACAGCACGGCCAGCACCACCAGGAACAGCACCGCGTAGATGAACACGAACTTGAGGTTGGCGTTGTAATCGAAGCCGAAGAACTCGTGGATCGGCACCCCGCCATCCTTGGCCCGGCGGCCGAATTCCAGGCCGAAGAAGGTTGGCGAAGGCGCCGGCATGCCGTTGGGGCCTCCGGTGAACGACAGCCAGTTGTTCAGTACCAGGCGGATGATCTCGCCAAAACCCAGGGTCACGATTGCCAGGTAGTCACCGTGCATTCGTAGCACCGGGAAGCCCAGTATGCACCCCGCCAACGCGGCGGCGATGGCCGCCAGGGGTAGCACGCTCCAGAAACCCAGGCCGAGGTACTGGTAACCCAGTGCCAGGCCGTAGGCACCAATGGCATAGAACGCCACGTAGCCGAGGTCGAGCAGGCCGGCCAGGCCGACCACGATGTTAAGACCAAGCCCCAGCAACACGTAGATCAGGCCGAGGATGACCACGGTCAGCAGGTACTTGTTGGCGAAGATCGGGAAGACGATGGCAATCACCACCAGCGCCGGGATGATGTAGCGCAAGCGCGACTTGTAGTCCGGTGCGTTCACATGCACACCCGAGCCACCGCTGTCGAAGCCCTGAAGCATGCGCACGCCAGCGGCGCTCTGCAGGAACAGGCTGAGCAGGAAGCGCCCCACCATCACCCCGCCGACCAGCCAGGCTACGCGGCGAGGCTCGGCATTGAAGGTGTAGCCGTCGAGCACAACGCCGACGACCGGGCCAAACACAATGAGTGCCAGCAGGCCGGCGACGAGGGTCTCCAGCAGGCTGCGTTTAAGGTCGAAACCCTTGGTTTCGCTGACAGAGGCAGTTTTGGCAACGGACATGTTCACACCTTAGCCACGAGCGGGCGACCCAGCAGGCCTTGTGGGCGGAAGATAAGGATCATCACCAGCAGCGAGAAGCTGAACACGTCCTTGTAGTCGGAGTTGATCAGGCCAGAAAACAGCGACTCGGAAATCCCCAGGATGATGCCGCCAAGCATGGCGCCAGGCAGCGAGCCGATGCCACCGAGCACTGCGGCGGTGAACGCCTTGATGCCGATGATGAAGCCGGCGTAGAAGTCGAAGGTGCCGTAGTTCATGGTGATCAACACACCGGCCAGGGCGGCCATTACCGCACCGATGACAAACACGTAGGAAATCACCCGGTCGGTGTTGATGCCCAGGATCGAGGCCATCTTGCGGTCTTGCTGGGTGGCACGGCACATGCGGCCGAGCTTGGTGTACTTGATCACGTAGGTGAGCAGGCCCATGCCCACGAAGGCGGCGATCAGGATGAAGATCTTGGTGTAGGTCAGTTGCACGAAGCCGGTGCCGACTTCGACACGCAAGGCCCCTTCAAGCAGGGTGGGCACGCCTTGCTGGCGGGCGCCCTGGCTGATCTGTGCGTAGTTCTGCAGGATCAGCGAGATGCCGATGGCACTGATCAGCGGCGCCAGGCGGGTGGAGTTGCGCAGGGGTTTGTAGGCGATGCGTTCGATGGTGAACCCATAGACGCCCGTGACGACGACGGTGAACAACAGCGTACCCAACATCAGTAGCGGGAACGACTCGACGCCGAAATAGGCCAGCAATGCCAGGCTGATTGCCGCGAGGTACGCGGAAATCATATACACCTCGCCGTGCGCGAAGTTGATCATGCCGATGATGCCATAGACCATTGTGTAGCCGATGGCGATCAGGCCATAGACCGACCCGAGGGTCAGGCCGTTGACCAGTTGCTGCAGGAAAATACCATCCATAACGCAATCTCACCTGATGGAGATTGCACGAGCGCCGACCACGGCAGGCCACGGATAAAGCGGCCCCCGCAGTGCAGAACCGTGCAGATCTCCGAATAAAGACAGGTACCGCAGGGGCTTGGGCCCGAGCATCAGCCCGGGCCGTGGGCCGTTATTATTTTTGTTTTTCCAGCTGGTGGTACTTACCGTCTTTGTCCCACTGGTAGACCACATAGTCGGACACGGTCAGGTCACCCTTGCTGTCCCACTTCTTCTCGCCCATGACGGTCTTGACCGGGTTGGCCTTCAGCCACTTGGCCGCGTCTTCGCCCTTGTTCGACTTGGCGCCGTTGAACGCAGCGGCCAAGGCTTCCAGCGAGGCATAGGCGTACAGGGTGTAGCCTTCAGGTTCGGTACCGGCCTTGCGGAACTCCTCCACCACCGCCTTGCTGTCTGGCAGCAGGCGCGGGTCGGCGCCGAAGGTCATGTACACGCCATCGACGTACTGCGCGCCGCCAGCGGTAGACACCAGTTCGTCGGTGACGATGCCATCATCGGACATGAACTTGACGTCCTTCAGGCCCTGCTCGCGCAGCTGGCGTACCAGCGGGCCGGCCTCTGGGTGCAGGCCGCCGAAGTAGACCACGTCGGCACCGGTGGAGCGGATCTTGGTAACCACGGCGCTGAAGTCTTTCTCGCCGCGGGTCAGGCCTTCGTACAGCACAGGCTTCACGCCGCGTTTTTCCAGCTGCGCCTTGGTCGCGTCGGCCAGGCCCTGGCCGTAGGTGTCCTTGTCGTGCAGCACCGCGACTTTCTTGCCCTTGAGCACGTCGACGATGTAGTCGCCAGCAACGATACCCTGCTGGTCGTCACGGCCGCACATGCGGAACATGGCGCCGAGGCCGCGCTCGGTCACCTGTGGGTTGGTCGAGCCCGGGGTAATGGCGATGATGCCCGCTTCGTCATACACCTCGGACGCCGGAATGGTGTTGGAAGAACAGAAGTGGCCCACTACGCCGATCACCTTGTCCTGGTCGGCCAGGCGGTTGGCCACAGCCACGGCCTGCTTAGGTTCGCAGGCGTCATCGCCCGGCACCAGTACGATTTTCTCGCCATTCACGCCACCGGCTGCGTTGATCTTGTCGGCCGCTGCCTGCGCACCTTTCATGTACTGCTCGCCAAACGCCGCGTTAGCCCCGGTCATCGGGCCCGCTACACCGATCTTGACGTCGGCCTGAACATACGAAGAAACACCCAGGGCCGTAGCGACGGCCAGTGCCAGGAAACCTTTCTTGTAAAACGTCTGCGACATGAGGTGGTGCTCCTAGAGTTTTTTTTGGTTGGCACTACAACTTCTCAACCCTGTGCTCAGAGCAAGGGCCGTGCCATAGGTTTTGTCTTCCGGGAAAACACACTGCGCAGGCGCACTGCAGGCGACCGACGGCCTTTTCTTTATTGAGCGTGCAACCGTCTGCCGCGCGGCAGGCGCCACCACACGTACAGACAAGGAGCAACCGCCATGTGCCATCATTGCAACCCTGGCAAGTGTTTACGTGCAACCGCCCTGTAACAGCGGACGTCACCGAAGTGCACACCGCTGGTGCGCGACTGCTACAGGCGGCACCGTTTGAAGGCTAGCCGGTGCACGGAAAAACACCTCTGTTTTGGCAGATACGCAGCCCTGTGGCAGCCCTGTGGGAGCGGGTTCACCCGCGAAGAGGCCAGCCCAGACACAACAAGGCCCAAAAGGCTGGCACAATGTCGGCCATTCGCCGCTTCCGGAGCCCCCTTGATGAGCGAAAGCGCATTCGCCGAGCGCATCGTGCACAACCTGCTCGACACCGACTTCTACAAACTCACCATGATGCAGGGTGTGCTGCACAACTACCCGGACGCCGACGTCGAATGGGAATTCCGCTGCCGTAACGGCGAGGACCTGCGCCCCTACCTGGGCGAGATCCGCCACCAGCTCGAACTGCTCAGCGACCTCACCCTGGATGATGGCCAGCTGGCCTTCCTGGAACGCATCAGCTTCCTCAAGCCCGACTTCCTGCGCTTTCTGCGCCTGTTCCGCTTCAACCTGCGCTACGTGCGTATCGGCATTGAAAACGACCAGCTGTTCCTGCGCCTGAAAGGCCCGTGGCTGCATGTGATCCTGTTCGAAGTGCCACTGCTGGCGATCATCAGCGAAGTGCGCAACCGCCATCTGCACCCGCACATGCGCCTGGCCGAGGCCCGCGACCAGCTGTACCGCAAGTTCGACTGGCTACGCGCACATGCCAGCGATGACGAACTGGCCAACCTGCAGGTAGCCGACTTCGGCACCCGCCGGCGTTTTTCCAGCCGTGTGCAGGAAGACGTGGTGCGGGTGCTGCGCGACGACTTCCCGGCCCGCTTCGTCGGCACCAGCAACGTCGACCTGGCATGGAAACTGGATATCAAGCCGCTGGGCACCATGGCCCATGAGTGGATCATGGCCCACCAGCAACTCGGCCCGCGCCTGATCGACAGCCAGATCGCCGCGCTGGACTGCTGGGTGCGCGAGTACCGCGGCCTGCTCGGCATCGCCCTGACCGACTGCATCACCATGGATGCCTTCCTTGGCGATTTCGACCTGTACTTTGCCAAGCTGTTCGACGGCCTGCGCCACGACTCGGGCGAGCCGGTGGCCTGGGCGGAGAAGGCCATTGCCCATTACCAGAAACTGGGTATCGACCCGATGACCAAGACCCTGGTGTTTTCCGACGGCCTCAACCTGACCCGCTCACTGGAGATCTTCCGTGCCCTGCGCGGTCGCATCAACGTCAGCTTTGGCATCGGCACCAACCTGACCTGCGACATACCGGGTGTGGCGCCGATGAACATCGTGCTTAAAATGACCGACTGCAACGGCGCGCCAGTGGCCAAGATCTCGGACGAAGCCGCCAAGACCCAATGCCGTGACGAGAACTTCGTCGCCTACATGCGCCACGTATTCAAAGTCCCCAGCAAGGAGTAACCCATGCAAGCGGTTCAGCAAGAGATTGCCCAGGCGCTGAAGGTACAGCCGCCGTTCGCCGACGCTACCGCGCTCGAGGCCGAAGTCGCCCGGCGCGTGGCGTTCATCAAGGATTGCCTGGCCAACGCCCGGCTCAAGACCCTGGTGCTGGGCATCAGCGGCGGTGTCGACTCGCTGACTGCCGCCTTGCTCGCCCAGCGCGCCGTGAATGAACTGCGGGCCGAAACCGGCGACAAGGCATACACCTTCATTGCCGTGCGCCTGCCCTACCAGGTGCAGCACGACGAGCATGACGCCCAGGCCTGCCTGGACGTGATCAAGGCCGATGAAGTGCACACCGTGGATATCGCCCCGGCGGTGCGGGCATTGGCCGCTGAAGTGGTGGAGTTGAAGAACGGCTCGCCCACGCTGGTGGACTTTGTGGTGGGCAACGTCAAGGCCCGTACCCGCATGGTCGCCCAGTACACCATCGCCGGCGCCCGCGCGGGCCTGGTGATCGGTACCGACCACGCCGCCGAGGCGGTGATGGGCTTCTTTACCAAGTTTGGTGATGGTGCCTGCGACCTCGCGCCCCTGAGCGGGCTGGTGAAGAACCAGGTACGGGCCATTGCGCGCAGCTTTGGCGCACCGGAGTCACTGGTGGAGAAGGTGCCGACGGCGGACCTTGAAGACCTGGAGCCGGGCAAACCGGACGAAGCATCACATGGCGTGACCTACCAGCAGATCGATGCCTTCCTGCATGGGTTGCCGGTTGATCAGGCGGCGTTCGATATCATCGTCGCCACCTACCGCAAGACCCAGCACAAGCGCGAACTGCCGTTCGCCCCGTGATCAGGCTGTAGAAAGACCTGTGGGAGCGGGTTCACCCGCGAATACGTCAGTGGCCTCACCATCGCATTCGCGGGTAAACCCGCTCCCACAGGGTACAGCGTCAGCCTTTGATTACTTGACGACGACCTTGCCTTTCATCATCGAGATGTGGCCCGGGAAGGTGCAGAAGAAGCTGTAGTCACCACCGGCTTCCAGCTTGGAAGTGTCGAACTTCACTTCGGTCTCTTTTTCCGGTGCACCGATCATCGCGGTGTGGGCGATGATGTTGGCGTTATCTTCCTTCAGGTAGCCCTTTTCGATGCCCTGGGTCATGCCTTCAGTAGCAATGGCCTGCATGTCGGCAGTCTTGCTGATCACCAGGTTGTGGCCCATGACGTTCTTCGGCAGGTTGCCGGAGTGGGTCAGTTTGACGGTGAATTCCTTGCAGCTCTTGTCGACGGTGAATTCTTTGGTGGTGTAGGACATCTGGTCCGTCGATTCGACAGTCACCGAGCATTCGGCTGCAAAGACAGAGGCGCTGGCGAGGGTCAGCAGGGATACCGCTACAGCTTTCGCAAACATCATGAATCTCCTTGGCAGGGTTTTATCAATTGCGAGACTGCCTGAAACCGTTCGGCCCCTTTCTGATATGAGTCAAGGGGGCGTCAAGAGGCCAGCCAGTAGAATTGTTCAATGGATTGTATACAACCAATCTAAGAGCACATCATGCCCTTTTAATAGACGATGGGACAACCTCTCATTTAGGAGCAATACCAAATGCCCATCTCTGCCTTCATCAACAGCCTGCTCGCCGCCTATGCCCACGGGGCCACGGGTGCCATCTGCGAATTCTCCCGCCCGGAATGAACACAGCCTTGGAAGCGACGGGCATGCGCCGTACCCTGTCCACCTGAGTGACAGGAGATGAGCAATGCCCGTACGTTCCGTTTGTGTGTTCTGCGGCGCCAGCATCGGCGCCAACCCTGCCTACCGTGAAGCAGCCATCGCACTTGGCCAGGCCATTGCGCGCCGCGGCCTGACCTTGGTCTATGGCGGCGGCGCGGTCGGCCTGATGGGCACCGTTGCCGACGCGGCCATGGCGGCCGGTGGCGAAGTGATCGGGATCATTCCCGAAAGCCTGATGAACGCCGAAATCGGCCACAAGGGCCTCAGCCGCCTGGAAGTGGTCGACGGCATGCATGCACGCAAGGCGCGCATGGCCGAGCTGAGCGATGCCTTCATCGCCCTGCCGGGTGGGCTGGGTACGCTGGAAGAATTGTTCGAAGTCTGGACCTGGGGGCAACTGGGCTATCACGCCAAGCCGTTGGGGCTGCTGGATGTGAACGGTTTCTACGAGAAACTGGGTGGGTTCCTCGACCATATCGTCGAAGAAGGCTTTGTGCGGCCGCAACATCGGGCGATGTTGCTGCTGGGGCAGCAGCCGGACGCACTGCTGGACGGGATGGACCGTTTTGTGGCGCCGGTGGTGCCGAAGTGGGTCGACAAGCAGCCTGATTGAAGCTGAGATTTTTGGGACCGCTTTGCGGTCCTTTCGCGGCACAAGGCCGCTCCTACAGGGAATCGCGGTTTCTTGTAGGAGCGGCCTTGTGCCGCGAAAGGGCTGCAAAGCAGCCCCAAAATAGATCAATCAGCGCGGAATAACGGGCTGACGCGGCTTCTTGTTGCCCTTGCCGCCCTTGGCTGCTTCCTTGCGTTCCTTGGCCGCCTGCTGGTTACGCGCAAACGCCTCGGCCTTGGCCTTCTCACGCTTGTCCCACGGCTTGCTGCCATCGCTGGCACGCGGCGGCAGGCCGGTGTGCTGGGTGAGGATCTTCTGGTCCTTGCCCACCTTGTGGCTGCCCGCTGGCGTCGAGTTCTTGCGGCGCGCGCTCTGATACGTGTCGGATTGCGGCTGGTGCAAAGGGATCAGCTGGTGCTTGCCCGGCCCGATCAGGTCGGCGCGGCCCATACGCTCCAGCGCTTCACGCAGCATCGGCCAGCCCTTCGGGTCGTGGTAGCGCAAAAACGCCTTGTGCAGGCGGCGTTGCTCGTCGCTCTTGACGATCTCCACCCCTTCACTCTTGTAGGTCACCTTGCGCAGCGGGTTCTTGCCCGAGTGGTACATGGCCGTGGCCGAGGCCATCGGCGAGGGGTAGAACGCCTGTACCTGGTCGGCGCGGAAGCCGTTGCCCTTCAGCCACAGGGCCAGGTTCATCATGTCTTCGTCGGTGGTGCCCGGGTGCGCGGCGATGAAGTACGGAATCAGGTACTGCTCCTTGCCCGCCTCTTTCGAGTACTTCTCGAACATACGCTTGAAGCGGTCGTACGAGCCGATACCCGGCTTCATCATCTTGTCCAGCGGGCCACGCTCGGTGTGCTCCGGGGCAATCTTCAGGTAGCCGCCAACGTGGTGGGTAACCAGTTCCTTGACGTACTCCGGCGACTCCACGGCCAGGTCATAGCGCAGGCCCGAGGCGATCAGGATTTTCTTCACACCTGGCAGGGCACGGGCCTTGCGGTACAGCTCAATCAGCGAGCTGTGGTCGGTGTTGAGGTTTTCGCAGATACCCGGGAACACGCACGACGGCTTGCGGCAGTGCTTCTCGATTTCATGGCTCTTGCAGGCGATGCGGTACATGTTGGCGGTTGGCCCGCCAAGGTCGGAGACCACGCCGGTGAAGCCCGGCACCTTGTCGCGCATTTCTTCGATCTCGTGGAGGATCGACTCGTGCGAGCGGTTCTGGATGATGCGGCCTTCATGCTCGGTGATCGAGCAGAAGGTGCAGCCACCAAAGCAGCCACGCATGATGTTCACCGAGAAACGGATCATCTCGTAGGCCGGGATGCGCTCCTTGCCATAGGCCGGGTGCGGCACACGGGCGTAAGGCATGCCGAACACGTAGTCCATCTCTTCGGTGGTCATGGGGATGGGTGGCGGGTTGAACCACACATCCACTTCGCCGTGCTTCTGCACCAGGGCGCGGGCGTTGCCCGGGTTGGTCTCCAGGTGCAGCACGCGGTTGGCGTGGGCATAGAGCACCGGGTCGTTACGCACCTTTTCGAACGAAGGCAGGCGGATTACCGACTTTTCCCGGGTCACGGCCGGGCTGTCGAGAATCTGCACCACCTTGGCTTCGTTCGGGTCTTCCTGGTCGCCCTTGGCCTGCTCGATGGCGCAGGCCTGGGTGTCCTGGGTGTTCACGTACGGGTTGATGATCTTGTCGACGCGGCCCGGGCGGTCGATGCGGGTGGAGTCGATCTCGTACCAGCCCTGCGGGGTATCACGGCGCACGAACGCGGTGCCGCGGATGTCAGTGATGCTCTCGATCGTCTCGCCACTGGCCAGGCGCTGAGCCACTTCCACCACCGCACGCTCGGCGTTGCCGAACAGCAGGATGTCGGCGCTGGCGTCGATCAGGATCGAGTGACGCACCTTGTCCTGCCAGTAGTCGTAGTGGGCGATGCGGCGCAGCGAAGCCTCGATGCCGCCGAGTACGATCGGCACATGCTTGTAGGCTTCCTTGCAGCGCTGGCTGTACACCAGGCTGGCGCGGTCCGGACGGCTGCCGGCCAGGCCACCAGGGGTATAGGCATCGTCGGAACGGATCTTTTTGTCGGCGGTGTAGCGGTTGATCATGGAGTCCATGTTGCCCGCGGCCACGCCGAAGAACAGGTTCGGCTCGCCAAGCTTCATGAAATCGTCTTTCGACTGCCAGTTCGGCTGGGCAATGATGCCTACGCGAAAGCCCTGGGCTTCCAGCAGGCGGCCGATGATGGCCATGCCGAACGACGGATGGTCGACGTAGGCATCACCGGTCACGATGATGATGTCGCAGGAATCCCAGCCGAGCAGATCCATCTCCTGCCTGCTCATTGGCAGGAAAGGTGCTGGCCCGAAGCATTCGGCCCAGTACTTGGGATAGTCGTAGAGTGGTTTGGCTGCTTGCATGTCAGTGACCGGTTCTGGTGTGCAGGGAAATCGCGGGCGCGGAATATAGCACAAATTTTGACCAAATCCGACTGTCTTCGTGGGGATTGGTGGGTTGGGCGACGGTTGGGTGAAGGCTGCCAGGTGCTTGGCTTAGGGCTTGTGGTGAGATTGCCAAGTGTTCGCCGCAGCAGTTTCAGCGCCTATGAGATCGAGCGCCGCCCGCGCGGCGCATCGCGAGCGAAGCTCGCTCCTACGTTTGTTTCGGGCCAATTATTCCTGTGGGTATTGCGCGCGAACGCCTTGGTGCATGGCGCGATATCGCGTCGTACAAACAAGGCGGTCGCGCGCGCCTGTCACAGGCGTAACTGGCCCGAAACAAACGTAGGAGCGAGCTTGCTCGCGATGCGCCGCGCGGGCGGCGCTCGATCTCATAGACGCTGAAATTGCCGCGACGAGTACATGGCCGCCTTCATGCAATACGAAGTCAGCCCCTCAGTGCTTGACCCCCAACAGCAATCGCCCGTTACTCGTCATCGTCGAAGTTGTACATGCCCGGCGCAAGGTTCTCGAAGCGGGTGTACTTGCCGATAAACGCCAAGCGCACGAAGCCAATGGGGCCGTTACGCTGTTTACCGATGATGATTTCGGCCACGCCCTTGTGCTCGGTCTCGGGGTGGTACACCTCGTCCCGGTACACGAACATGATCACGTCGGCGTCCTGCTCGATTGCACCCGATTCACGCAAGTCGGAGTTCACCGGGCGTTTGTTGGGGCGCTGTTCCAGGGAGCGGTTCAGCTGCGACAGGGCGATGACCGGGCAGTTGAACTCCTTGGCCAAAGCCTTGAGCGAGCGGGAGATTTCGGAAATTTCGTTGGTGCGGTTGTCACCGGAAGAGCCCGGGATCTGCATCAGCTGCAGGTAGTCGACCATGATCATGCCGATTTCACCGTGCTCACGCGCCAGGCGACGCGTGCGCGCACGCATTTCCGACGGGCTGATGCCAGCGGTATCGTCGATGAACAGCTTGCGGTCGTTGAGCAGGTTGACTGCGGAGGTAAGCCGCGGCCAGTCGTCGTCGTCCAGCTGGCCGGAACGCACCTTGGTCTGGTCGATACGGCCCAGGGACGAGAGCATACGCATGATCAGCGATTCACCTGGCATCTCGAGGGAGAACACCAGCACCGCCTTTTCGCTGCGCAACACGGCGTTTTCCACCAGGTTCATGGCGAAGGTGGTTTTACCCATCGACGGACGGCCCGCGACGATGATCAAGTCGGCTGCCTGCAGGCCGCTGGTTTTCTCGTCCAGGTCGGTGTAGCCGGTAGAAATACCGGTGATATCACTGTCGGAGTTGAACAGCGTATCGATGCGGTCGATGGCCATGGTCAACAGCTCGTTGACACCCACCGGGCCGCCGGTCTTTGGCCGTGCCTCGGCGATCTGGAAGATCTGCCGCTCGGCATCGTCCAGAATCTCTGCAGCGTTGCGCCCCTGCGGGTTGAACGCGTTGTCGGCAATATCGGTGCTGATGCTGATCAGCTGGCGCAGTGTGGCCCGTTCGCGAATGATCGCGGCGTAGGCCTTGATGTTGGCCACCGACGGGGTGTTCTTGGCCAGTTCGGCCAGGTAAGCCAGGCCGCCTACCTGCGAGGACAGGCCTTCCTTGTCCAACTGCTCGTGCAGCGTCACCACGTCAAATGGCTGGTTGGCATCGGCCAACTTGTGCACGGCGCGGAAGATCAGCCGGTGGTCATGGCGGTAGAAATCGCCGTCCGACACCTGGTCCAGCACCCGCTCCCAGGCCTCGTTGTCCAGCATCAGGCCACCGAGCACGGCCTGTTCGGCCTCGATGGAATGCGGCGGCACCTTCAGGGCGGCGGTTTGCAGGTCAAGCTGTTCGGAGGTGGTGATCTCGTTCATGGCCACGAAAGAATTCTGGAGGATGAAAAAGACAAAGGGCACGGCCTGTACAAAACAGGACCGTGCCCGATGTTAACCGCCTGACCCGCAAGGAGCCAGCCAGTTAGCGCAGCTTAGGCAGCTACGACGACCACGCGTACGGTGGCTTCAACGTCGCTGTGCAGGTGCACGGCTACGTCGTATTCGCCAACCTGACGGATGGTGCCGTTCGGCAGACGAACTTCAGCTTTGGCCACTTCAACGCCGGAGGCGGTCAGGGCGTCAGCGATGTCGTGGGTGCCGATCGAACCGAACAGCTTGCCTTCGTCGCCAGCGGTGGCAGTGATGGTCACTTCCAGCTCGGCCAGTTGGGCAGCGCGGCTTTCAGCCGACGATTTACGGTCAGCAGCTGCTTTTTCCAGCTCGGCGCGACGCTCTTCGAACGCAGCCAGGTTGGCGGCGTTGGCAACGGTGGCCTTGCCGAATGGCAGCAGGAAGTTACGGCCGTAACCAGCCTTAACTTTAACTTTGTCGCCCAGGTTGCCCAGGTTAGCGACTTTTTCCAGCAGGATCAGTTCCATTTGGTAAAACCTCTTAACTTTTAACCTTCACCGTTCGCGGAGTCATTCCCCTTGGGGGACTTGCGACCGCGAAAATCAATCAGGCTGTCGACAATGGCCAAAACCACCAGCAACGGATAAATCAGCTGCATGATCAGCGGCAACGTCACGTACATGCCCACCAGCCAGAAACCGGCCAGTCGGCCCTGCGCCACCAGCCCATGCATCAAAGCGATGCCGGCCAGTACCAGTACCAGGCTCGAAGCCGATGCCAGGATGATGAACTGCGGCCCGATAAACGGAGCCACCACCATCACTGCCACCAAGACCGCCATGGTCTGTTTTGGCAACTTCAGCGCGCGAAACTCGCGACCGAAGCCTCCAGGGTTGTACAACGCTGCCTGCCAATAGCGCGCCAGCACCAAGGCCAGCACACTGAACAATTGCACCGTCACTGCTGTGGAAGCGACCAGCACAGGGCGGATCAGCTCACCGGAGAGCACGGGTTGCCCCTCGATTTTCGGCATGGCTTCGGCAAACGCCTTGGCCAGCACATCGAAGGTTTGCGCCAGCGCCAGATCGAGCACGAGGCTGAAAGCCACGGCGAACACGGCACTGACCACCAACACCCGGCTCCAGGGATGCTCGGCTCGCAACAGGGCGGCCAGGCTCAGGGCTCCTGCAATCACCAGAAAGGTGATGGGATCGCCCATGACCCACACGGCCAACCCGGCCAGCAGGCCGCCGGCGATGACCGTTGTAGCATCCTTGAAACCACGCCGCAGCAGCACAAAGCTGCAGGCAGCGGCACTCAACCAGAACAGCAGCGGCAGTACCGCGCTGATGACCACCACGAGGGTGGCCTGCACACGACCGCGCATGATGAAACTTGCTAACGCTCGCATGCTAATCCCTTACTGCTTGTCGACGACCCGGTCTCAGCGGCCGTGGCTGTCGGTGTAGGGCAGCAGGGCCAGGAAGCGGGCGCGCTTGATAGCGGTAGCCAGCTGACGCTGATAACGAGCTTTGGTACCGGTGATGCGGCTTGGAACGATCTTGCCGGTTTCGGATACGTAAGCTTTCAGGGTGTTGAGATCTTTGAAGTCGATCTCTTTCACGTCTTCAGCAGTGAAGCGGCAGAATTTACGACGACGGAAGAAACGTGCCATTTAATAGGCTCCTCTAAAGGTCCGTGGATTACTCGTCAGCGTTATCGCTGGAGTCGCTGTCATTGCTGTCGTCGCCTTCGGCGGAGTCAGCATGCTCAGGACGCTCACGACGCTCACGGCGCTCGCTGCGGTTTTCTTCAGCCTTCAGCATCTCGGACTGGCCGGTAACGGCTTCGTCGCGACGGATGACCAGGTTACGGATAACGGCATCGTTGTAGCGGAAGTTGTCTTCCAGCTCGGCCAGGGCCTTGCCGGTGCACTCAACGTTCAGCATCACGTAGTGAGCCTTGTGAACATTGTTGATTGCGTAGGCCAGTTGACGACGGCCCCAGTCTTCCAGGCGGTGGATTTTGCCACCGTCTTCTTCGATCAGCTTGGTGTAACGCTCAACCATGCCGCCGACTTGCTCGCTCTGGTCCGGGTGAACCAGAAAGATGATTTCGTAATGACGCATGAATGCTCCTTACGGGTTAGTAGTCTGCCAGCGTATCTGGTCAGACAAGGAGTGAATGACACTGTATGTCTTGCACGGAGGGGAGGCACATGAGCGCCTGCCAGCTCGGCAAGGGGCGCAATTGTAGAGAAGGCGTGACGCACAAGCAAGGCAATTGGCGAATATTTGAACAGCCTGAAACATATTCACAGGCTACCGGCCCTTTCGCGGGTAAACCCGCTCCCACAGGGACCCCACTGCTTGAAAGCCAGTGAAAAACCTGTGGGAGCGGGCGCGCCCGCGAATGGGCCGGAACAGGCTGAAGATCAGCGCTTGGCCTGACGCTGACGCACGGCTTCGAACAGGCAAACCCCGGTCGCCACCGAAACGTTCAGGCTGCTGACGCTACCGCCCATCGGCAACTTCACCAGGAAGTCGCAATGTTCACGGGTGAGCCGGCGCATGCCTTTGCCTTCTGCGCCCATGATCATCACCAGAGGCCCGGTCAGGTCCTGCTGGTAAATCTCCTGCTCGGCCTCGCCGGCAGTACCCACCACCCACAGGCCACGCTGCTGCAGTTTCTCCAGTGTGCGCGCCAGGTTGGTCACGGCTACTAGCGGAATCACCTCTGCCGCACCGCACGCCACCTTGCGCACTACAGGCGTCAGGGTCGCAGACTTGTCCTTGGGCACCAGCACCGCCGTGGCACCGGCCGCATCGGCCGTGCGCAGGCACGCGCCAAGGTTGTGCGGGTCGGTGACACCGTCCAGTACCAGGATCAGCGGCGGCGTTTCGGTGCGCTCGAGCAACTCTTCGAGCATCAATTCGCCCCACACCTGGCTTGGGCTGACCTCGGCGACAACGCCTTGGTGCACGCCTTCGACCCACGCATCCATCTCACGGCGCTCGGCCTGGCCAACCTGCACGCGGTTTTCCGCAGCCAGCGCCAGGAGCGTCTGCAGGCGTGGCTCGCTGCGCCCTTCCGACAGCCAGATCTGCTTGACCCGCTTCGGATGGTGCTTCAGCAATGCCTGCACGGCATGCACGCCGTAGATCTTTTCCAGCTGACTCATGACTTGCTCTTGCTCTTGCGTGGCGCACCGGACTTCGGCGGGCCTTTACGGTGCTTGGTCGGCTTGCCGGCGGCCTTGCCACCTTTGTCCGACTTGCTGCTGGACGAGCTGCCGGTGCGGGCATCGCTCATCAGCGCCTTTTTCATTTCACGGCTCTTGCGCACTTCGGCGTTACGCTGCACGGCGTCTTTCGGGAAATACGCCTCGGAGGTTTCGCTCTTGCGGCTGCGCGGCTTCGGCGTGGCCCTGGACTCGACCGGTGCTGGCTCGGGCTTGTCGGCTTTGTCGGCAGCCGGCGCGGCGCCGCGCTGCTTGCGGCCAATCGGCGCAGCCAGCGTCTTGTCGGCCACTTCGAAGTCGATCTTGCGCTCGTCCAGGTCAACACGCATGACCTTGACTTCAATCGTGTCGCCCAGGCGGAAGCTGCGCCCGGTGCGCTCACCGGACAGGCGGTGGTGGACCGGGTCGAAGTGGTAGTAGTCGCCCGGCAGCGCACTGACGTGCACCAGGCCTTCCACATAGATATCGGTCAGCTCGACGAACAGGCCGAAGCCAGTCACCGCGGTGATCACACCCGGGAAGGTTTCGCCCACGCGGTCCTTCATGTACTCGCACTTGAGCCAGTTGACCACGTCACGGGTGGCTTCATCAGCCCGGCGCTCGGTCATCGAGCACTGCTCGCCAAGCTGCTCGAGGGTGTTCTCGTCGTACGGGTAGATGCGCGCCTTGGGGATGCTCATGGCGCCGGCACGCTTGACGTGCGGGGTGTCGACCTTGGAACGGATGATGCTGCGGATGGCGCGGTGCACCAGCAGGTCCGGGTAACGGCGGATCGGCGAGGTGAAGTGGGTGTACGCCTCGTAATTCAAGCCGAAGTGGCCGTTGTTCTCGGTGCTGTACACCGCCTGGCTCAGCGAGCGCAGCATTACGGTCTGGATCAGGTGGAAGTCCGGGCGCCCGGCAATGCTCGCCAGCAGGGCCTGGTAATCCTTCGGCGACGGGTCCTTGCCTTTGTGCAGGCTCAGGCCCAGCTCACCCAGGAAGGTACGCAGTTTTTCCAGACGCTCCGGCGGCGGGCCGTCGTGCACGCGGTAAAGTGCCGGCACGCCGTGCTTCTGCAGGAACTCGGCGGTGGCCACGTTGGCCGCCAGCATGCATTCCTCGATCAGCTTGTGGGCTTCGTTGCGCACGGTCGGGCGAATTTCCGCGATCTTGCGCTCATCGCCGAAGATGATGCGGGTTTCCTGGGTCTCGAAGTCGATGGCACCGCGGGTGTGGCGGGCATCCAACAGCACCTTGTACAGGTTGTACAGGTTCTTCAGGTCAGGCACGACCGCCCTGTACTCCTCGCGCAGCGCCTTGCCCTCACGGGTGCGGGCGTGCTCGAGCATGCTGCTGACCTTGTTGTAGGTCAGGCGGGCGTGGGAGTGGATGACACCTTCGTAGAACTGGTAGTCGACCATCTGGCCGGCTTTGTTCATGGTCATTTCACAGACCATGGCCAAGCGGTCGACGTGCGGGTTCAGCGAGCACAGGCCGTTGGACAGCTCTTCGGGGAGCATCGGCACCACGCGCTCGGGGAAGTACACCGAGTTACCGCGCTGCTGTGCCTCGACGTCCAGGGCCGAGCCAAGGCGCACGTAGCTGGATACGTCGGCGATGGCCACATACAGGCGCCAGCCACCGGAGAACAAGCGCAGCTTGCCCAGCGGTTCGCAATAGACAGCGTCATCGAAGTCGCGGGCGTCCTCACCGTCGATGGTAACGAACGGCAGATGACGCAGGTCGACGCGCTTCTCTTTGTCTTTGTCTTCGACTTCGGAGCGGAACTTGCGCGCTTCCTTGACCACATCATCGGGCCAGACGTGCGGGATGTCGTAGCTGCGCAGGGCAACGTCGATTTCCATGCCCGGCGCCATGTAGTTGCCGATGACTTCCACCACGTCGCCTTGCGGCTGGAAGCGCGGTGTTGGCCAGTGGGTGATCTTGATCTCGACGAACTGGCCGATCTTGGCACCACCATTACGCCCGGCGGTCACCAGCACTTCCTGCTGGATCTTCGGGTTGTCCGGGGTTACGTAGCCAATGCCGCCCTCTTCGAAGTAGCGGCCGACCACGCTTTCGTGGGCACGGGAGATGACCTCGACGATCACGCCTTCACGGCGCCCACGGCGGTCGGTACCGGAAACACGCGCCAGCGCGCGGTCGCCATCGAAGGCCAGGCGCATCTGCGACGGGCTGAGGAACAGGTCATCGGTGCCATCATCGGGGATGAGGAAACCAAACCCGTCGCGGTGGCCGGAGATACGGCCGCAGATCAGGTCGAGCTTGTCCACCGGGGCATAAGTGCCGCGCCGGGTATAGATAAGCTGGCCGTCGCGCTCCATTGCACGCAGGCGGCGGCGCAGGGCTTCGATCTGGTCTTCTTCATACAGACCAAACTCTTTCGCCAGCTCCTCGCGCGCGGCGGGCTCGCCACGGTCGGCAAGGCGCTGCAGGATCAGCTCACGGCTGGGAATGGGGTTGTCGTATTTTTCCGCTTCGCGAGCGGCCTCGGGATCGAGGGATTGCCAATCGGCCATCAGAAGGGGTTCACCTTGGGGTATATAGATAGGAATTCTGGCATAGGCCTATTGAAACCGGAAATGTCTGGCTTGGACAGCCCCCACTGCTGTGCTTCCAAAGCAGTAATAGGCCTGTGGAATCAACAAGTTGAATTTTTTGAAATTTTTTTTGATTGGGGGGTTTACAGCCCTGGGGAGCGTCCGTATAGTGCGCACCACAACGACGGACAACCCCGACGTTGTAGTAGAGATGAACGGCGCTGTAAAGCATCTTGTAATCTCGAATGTGTGCCCAGGTGGCGGAATTGGTAGACGCGCTGGTTTCAGGTATCAGTGACCGCAAGGTCGTGGAAGTTCGAGTCTTCTCCTGGGCACCAAATATTTTCAAGTAACAGATGACCAAGGATCTGTTACTACTGTGTGAAAGCGAACGATAGTCGCCTTCTACAGATGATGCAAAGCTTTGCCCAGGTGGCGGAATTGGTAGACGCGCTGGTTTCAGGTATCAGTGACCGCAAGGTCGTGGAAGTTCGAGTCTTCTCCTGGGCACCATACAAAAACCCACTAGCTTGCTAGTGGGTTTTTTCTTGCCTGCGTTTTTTGCCCCCGCCCTCCCCGCGCTCCCAGTGCCTACACCATGGTCTGCCCATGAATTTCTCGTCATACGGCCACTTGAGAAACGATTTCGTTTACCATTGTTTCCAAATATGTAGCCGTAAGCGAGGAAGTACCCGCATGACGATCCGCCCGCAACCGCTGATGCGCACCTTGGCCGCCGCCGTGCTGAGCCTGGTCATCGGCGCTCCGGCCGCCATGGCAGACGCACCGGTCACCCTGACCATGTACAACGGTCAGCACAAGGAAATCGGCGAAGCCATCGCCAAGGCCTACGAGGCCAAGACCGGTATTCACATCGATATCCGCAAGGGCAGCAGCAACCAGCTGGCCAGCCAGATCATCGAGGAAGGCGACCGCTCGCCCGCCGACATCATCTACACCGAAGAATCCCCACCCCTGAACAACCTGGGCGAACTGGGCCTGCTGGCGAAGATCGACGACGCCACCTCGAACATGGTGCCCAAGGAGTACGTTGGCGCCAACGGCACCTGGATGGGCATCACGGCCCGGACCCGCATCGTGGTGTACAACCCGAAAAAGGTCGACGAAAAAGACCTGCCAACCACGGTGATGGACTTCGCCAACCCTGAGTGGGAAGGCCGCGTCGGCTATGTACCCACCAGTGGCGCATTCCAGGAGCAGGCCGTGGCCATCCTGAAAATGCACGGCCGTGAAGCCACCGAAGAATGGCTGACTGGCCTGAAAGCCTTTGGCAAGACCTACACCAACAACATGGTTGCCCTCAAAGCCGTGGAAAAAGGCGAAGTGGCTGCGGTACTGGTAAACAACTACTACTGGTACGCGCTTGAACGCGAACGCGGCAAACTGGACACCAAACTGTACTACCTGGCCGATGGCGATGCCGGCAACCTGGTCACCATCTCCGGCGCAGCCGTGGTCAAGGCCAGCAAGCACCCGAAAGAAGCCCAGGCCCTGCTCAACTGGATGGCCAGCGAAGAAGGCCAGCGCGTGATCACCCAGACCACCGCCGAGTACCCGCTGCACAAGGGCATGGTTTCTGACCGTGGCCTGAAGCCGTTCGACGAGCTGCGCCCGCCGAAGATCTCGCCGGCCGACCTGGGTAACGCCGAGGAAGCCATCGAACTTGAGCGCGAGGTCGGTCTGCTCTGATGACTGCCGCCCTGTCCGCACCGGCGCCGGTGCGCTTCGTACCGCGCCGCAAGCGCCCCTCCATCTGGGTGGTGCTGCCTGTGCTGTTCCTGGTGGCGATGAGCCTGCTGCCACTGGCCTATGTCGCCATCAAAGCCTGGGAAGCCGGCTGGCGCGAAGCCTTGCACCTGCTGTGGCGCCCCTTTGTCTGGGGGCTGATGCGCAACACCCTGTTGCTGATGGTCGGGGTGACGCTGACGTGCATGGTGGTTGGCCTGGCGCTGGCCTGGCTGCTGGAGCGCAGCAACCTGGCCGGCCGCCGGCTGTGGGGCGTGGTGCTGTGCCTGCCGTTCGCGGTGCCGTCGTTCGTCAGCAGCTTCACCTGGGTGTCGCTGAGTTCGGACTTCGAAGGCCTAGGCGGGGCGATCATGGTCATGGCCCTGTCCAAGTACCCGCTGGTGTTCCTGCCCGTTGCCGCAACCCTGCGCAACCTCGACACGTCGCTGGAGGAGTCGGCGCGCACCCTGGGCTGCAGCCGCTGGGGCGTGTTCAACAAGGTCACCCTGCCGCTGCTGTGGCCGTCGATGCTCGGCGGCGCGCTACTGATTGCCCTGCACATGCTGGTGGAGTTCGGTGCGCTGTCGATCCTCGGCCTGCAAACCTTCACCACCGCAATCTACCAACAGTTCGAACTGGAGTTCAGCAACGCCAACGCGGCCATGCTGTCTGCCGTGTTGCTGGCGATGTGCCTGGTGATGCTGTGGCTGGAACTGCGCGTACGCGGCAAAGCCCGCCATGTGCGCATCGGCCAGGGCGTAGCGCGGCGTGCGCAACCGGTACGGCTGCGTGGCTGGGCGGTGCTGGCGCAGCTGTTCTGCGTGGGCCTGGCGGTGCTGGGCAGCGGTATTCCGCTGGCCATGCTCGGCTACTGGCTGAGCGTTGGGTCGTCGGCAGCGTTCCCGGTGGCGGCCATCTCCAAGGCATTGTTCACTTCGTTGTCGGTGTCGCTTGGCGGTGCTGGCTTCTGCGTGCTGTTGGCCCTGCCGATCAGCTTCCTGGTGGTGCGCTACAAGGGTCGCCTGGCGATCTGGGCCGAGCGCCTGCCTTACCTGCTGCACGCCCTGCCCGGCCTGGTGATTGCCCTGACCTTGGTGTTCTTCGCCCTGCACTACGTGCCGGCGCTGTACCAGACCACCGCATTGCTGCTGCTGGCCTATGCACTGCTGTTTCTGCCGTTAGCGCAATCACCGGTGCGCACCGCGCTGAACAAGGCTTCGCCAACGCTGGAAGAAGCGGCCCGTACCTTGGGTGCCAGCAGCTTTACCGCGTTCTGCCGGGTGACCCTGCCGATCATCTTCCCGGCCATGGCCGCGGCTTTTGCGCTGGTGTTCCTGGATGCCATGAAGGAGCTGACTGCCACGCTACTGCTCAGCCCCACGGGCATGACCACACTGGCCACCGAGGTGTGGGCGCATACAGCCAACGTCGAGTTCGCGGCGGCGGCGCCTTATGCGGCACTGCTGATCGTGGTGTCGGGGTTGCCGGTTTATCTGCTGACGACGCGGATGTACCTGAACAAAGCTTGATCCGCGCCGCCGTCAACGCCGGCAAGCCAGCTCCCACAGGTACCGCGCCGCCCGCAAGGCCTGCGCAGTACCTGTGGGAGCTGTAAAGAAAATCCGGTTCGGCCGGAGCGGCGACCAGTTGGGCGGACATGAACAACTCCCTTTGCCATGTGTCGCCGCCATCATAGCAACACCTCTCGCTGTAGGAGCGGCCTTGCGTCGCGATGGGCTGCGCAGCAGCCCCGGCAATATCTGCATTAATGCCGATATCCTGGGGCTGCTGCGCAGCCCATCGCGACGCAAGGCCGCTCCTACAGGGACCGCGTCAGGCGCGGAATTGGCCAAGGCTTGCCCGTAGCTGCGCGGCCAGGTCATCCAGCACCTTGCTGCTGGCCGTGGTCTGCATCACCACCTCGGCTGATCGCTCAGCCTGGGCATGGATAGTCTCCACCCGCCCACGCACTGCCTGCGCCCCGCTCGCCTGCTGCTCGGCTGCACGGGTGGCCAGGCCAATGGCCGCATGCACCTGCTCCACCGCCGCCTGCACAGACTGCTGCCGGCGCTCGTTATCACGCAGTACCAGCAGCCCTTCGCTGGCCTTGAGCCCGGCCTGGCTGATGGTCGCCACGGCTTCCTTGGCGCCCTTCTGTAGCGCCGCGATGTGCGACTGGATATCCCCCGTGGAGCTCTGCGTCTTGCTCGCCAGCGCCCGCACCTCGTCGGCCACCACGGCAAACCCGCGCCCGGTCTCACCTGCCCGGGCGGCTTCGATGGCCGCGTTCAGCGCCAGCAGGTTGGTCTGCTCGGCAATGCCGTGGATCACCGTCAACACTACTTCGATCTGCTCACTCTGCTTGGCCAGGCGCTCGATCACCTGGGAGCCGGTCCCTACCTGGCCTGCCAGGTTCTCGATCAACCCCGCGAGCTGGGTCGAGGTGCGGCTGTTTTCGTCGGTGGCCTGGCGGATATCCACCACCTGTTTCAAGGCCGCCTGCATCGCATGGCTTTCGGCCTGGGCTTCGTCGGCCATGCTCGAAAGGTCGCGCAGGCTGGCTGCCACTTCATCGCGTTGCAGTGCCGCAGCCGCATCGGCACCGGCATTGCGCTGGGCCATCGCGCCAATCTCGACACCGGTACGCTGCGCCACCTCGCCCGCCTCACGTACGATCGGTTGCAGCTTGTCGACAAAGCGGTTCACCGCCGAAGCCATGTCGCCAATTTCGTCGCGGCTGTCGAGCGGCACGCGCTTGGTCAGGTCGCCTTCGCCCGCCGCCAGGTCGTCCAGGGCAGCAATCAACAGGCGCAGCTTGCTCAGCACTCGGCGGCCAAGCACCACGGCCACCACCAGCAGCACACCCAGGCCGACCAGCACCAGGCCCAGGCCAATGCGCCAGCGCAGTTCGGCAGCGGCATCGCGCACAGTCTGTGCGGTATTGGCCTGCATCGCTGCAGCACTGCCTTGCGCCTTCTCCAGGCGCTCACGCAGGGTTTTGCCGCTATCGGCGGCAGCACCCACCAGGCTGTCGCCAACCAGTTGTTCACCGCTGGCAATCAGCGCCGCGAAGCGCTGGTCCAGGGCCTTGAGCTCCTGGTCGATGCCCGCCGTGGAAACCCCCATCACCACCTTGCCGATTTCTGCGCCATTGGGGTTGATCGAGGCTTCGACAAAGTACACCGCCGGGTCGCGCCGGGCGGCATCGATCACCTTGTCCAGCGCACGCTCGCCCTGGCCCTTGTCCATCAACGCCTGGTTGATCGGGTTTTGCCGGTTCAGGTAGCGGGTCAGGTGCTGGCCCTGGGCATCGTCGTACACCACGAACAGCACGTTGGGGTTACGCTGGGCACGCCGGGCAAAGTCAGAGAGCACTGGCACGTCGTTGTCCCAGATCGCCCGTGGGGCGACCGAAGCCAGCAGCTCGGCCATGTCGTTGGCAGAGTCCTTCAGGTTCTTTTCCAGGGTGCTGCGCAGTTGCTGCTGTTCGCTTTGCAGGCGCTCCGACAACCCGGCGCTCAGGCGCTGGCGGGTGCTGCTGGACAGGCTGTCCAGGCCCGAGCGCACGTCTTGCCCGGCTTGCTCCAGGTCGTTGGCCAGCTGGCGGCTGTCGTTGCCCAGGCGTTCGCCAAGGTCGGCTTCCAGGGCGGTGACCGTGCTTCGGGTGAGCGCAACGGCAACCAGCACCTGCACCAAAAGAGCGATACCAAGGGCAACAAACACAGGCCGCAAAAGGCGGCTTCGTAACAGTGAGAGGATGGCAGACACGGTGTAACCCTCGTGTTTACTGGCGCCACTATTTTGATGGCATCTACAGAAACTTCTTACAGCAAGGGTTGTGCCGAAGGCAGCAGGGATAAACGCCAAGGTTCAGCAAGGGGGTTGCCTGCACTGGCATGCCCCCAAATGAAAACGCCGCGGCCCTTTTCAGGGCCACGGCGTCAGATCAGCCTGGAGGGCAGATCAGGCGAACGGGTGACGCAGCACGATGGTCTCGTTGCGGTCCGGGCCGGTCGAAATGATGTCGATCGGCGCGCCAACCAGCTCTTCGATGCGCTTGATGTAGTCACGCGCAGCTTGCGGCAGCTCTTCCAGGGTTTTTGCACCCAGGGTCGACTCGCTCCAGCCTGGCATCTCTTCGTACACCGGCTCCAGGCCGATGTAGCTGTCGGCATCGGAAGGCGCGTCGATGACAGCACCGTTCTCGTTCTTGTAGCCAACGCAGATGTTGATGGTTTCCAGGCCGTCCAGTACGTCCAGCTTGGTCAGGCAGATGCCCGAGATGCTGTTGACGTCGATGGCGCGACGCAGGATGACGGCATCGAACCAGCCGCAACGACGGGCACGGCCAGTGGTGGAACCGAACTCGTGGCCACGCTTGGCCAGGGTAGCGCCGGTCTCATCGAACAGTTCGGTCGGGAACGGACCGGAACCCACGCGAGTGGTGTAGGCCTTGGTGATACCCAGGATGTAGTCCAGGTACATCGGGCCAACGCCGGAACCGGTGGAGATACCGCCAGCGGTGGTGTTGGAGCTGGTGACGTACGGGTAGGTACCGTGGTCGATGTCCAGCAGCGAGCCCTGGGCACCTTCGAACATGATGTCCTTGCCGGCGCGACGCAGGTTGTGCAGCTCGGCGGTGACGTCGAGCATCATCGGCTTGAGCTGTTCAGCGTAGGCCATGCACTCGTCCAGGGTTTGCTGGAAGTCGATGGCCGGCTCTTTGTAGTAGTTCACCAGCTGGAAGTTGTGGTAGTCCAGCAGCTCACCCAGCTTGGCAGCGAAACGCTCGCGGTGGAACAGGTCGCCCACGCGCAGGCCGCGGCGCGCAACCTTGTCTTCGTAAGCTGGGCCGATACCACGGCCGGTGGTGCCGATCTTGGCTTCACCACGGGCTTTTTCGCGGGCCTGGTCCAGGGCCACGTGGTACGACAGGATCAGCGGCGCAGCCGGGGAGATGCGCAGGCGCTCACGCACCGGTACGCCTTTTTCTTCCAGCTTGGTGATTTCGCGCATCAGGGCGTCCGGGGCAACGACCACGCCGTTGCCGATCAGGCACTGTACGCCTTCACGCAGGATGCCGGACGGAATCAGGTGCAGAACGGTCTTTTCACCGTTGATCACCAGGGTGTGACCCGCGTTGTGGCCCCCCTGATAGCGCACTACGGCGGCAGCATGTTCGGTCAGCAGATCGACGATCTTGCCTTTGCCCTCATCACCCCACTGGGTGCCCAGGACGACGACATTCTTACCCATTACATTGGTCCTCATTCACGCAAACTTGGTTGCCGGCCTGTTGCCGACGCAGAAACTCACTGGGCCAGCGGCAGAACCTGCCAGCGCCCGTCTTGCTGAATCAATTGCCGATCACAATCCGCCTCGAGAGCAGCACTCAACGGCTGGCCAGGCAAGGCCTGGACCACACGCTGGCCCTCGGTGCGCAACTGGCAGACTTGCTGCCAGAGGGCCGCGTCGCCACTGTCCGGCATCCAGATGCCGCCCGTTGGCAATACGACCTCCGCTCGCCCCAGTGTGACCAGGGTCTTCAAATCCGTGGAGAAACCGGTGGCCGGGCGTGCCCGACCAAAGTCGGCGCCGATGTCGTCGTAGCGCCCGCCCTGGGCGATCGACTGACCCTCGCCTGGCACGAACACGGCGAACACCACGCCGGTGTGATAGTTGTAGCCGCGCAGCTCGCCGAGGTCGAAGTACAGCGGCAGGTCCGGGAAGCGCGACGTCAGGCGATCAGCGATCGACAGCAGGTCGTCCAGCGCCGCCAGCACGCCGGCCGGGGCACGGCCCAGGCGCACGCGGGCTTCGGCCAGCACTTCACGGCCACCGCACAGCTCGACCAGGGCGCGCAGCATGTTGCCCAGGTCCTTCGGCAGGTCGGCGGTCAGTGCCTGCACTTCATCGACGGCCTTGCGCTGCAGGGCGTCGAACAGCTGTTGCTCGACCGCACCGGACAGGCCGGCAGCACGGGCCAGGCCGCGGTAGATACCGACGTGGCCCAGGTCCATGTGCACGTCCGGCACATCGGCCAGTTGCAGCGTGGCCAGCATCAGGCTGATGACTTCCACGTCGCTGGTCGGGCTGGCATCGCCATACAGCTCGGCGCCCAGCTGGATCGGGCTGCGCGAGGTGGACAGCGCACGCGGCTGGGCGTGCAGCACGCTGCCGGCGTAGCACAGGCGGCTCGGGCCTTCACGGCGCAGGGTGTGGGCGTCGATGCGCGCCACCTGCGGGGTGAAGTCGGCGCGGAAGCCCATCAGGCGGCCGGACTGCGGGTCCACCACCTTGAAGGTGCGCTGATCCAGGTCCTGGCCGGCGCCGGTGAGCAGCGACTCCAGGTACTCGATATGCGGGGTGACGACCAGCTCGTAGCCCCAACTCTGGAACAGGTCCAACACCTGACGGCGCGCGATCTCGATGCGCGCAGCCTCAGGTGGCAGTACTTCCTCGATGCCATCTGGCAGCAGCCAGCGGTCTACCGTTGCCATTACGCCTTTTCCCCTCTGGTCCGGGCGGCTTGCCAGCAGGCGAGCCGTCAGTAAAGCCGGTATCGCGCACAGCAGCGGGCAGCACTGATCCCAGCGCAGCCACCGTACCCGATACCCTCGAATTGCCTTGCGAGCTGACCAAACCGTCAACTGGCGCTTCGCCAATCAACCTTTCAGACGCAAAAAAGCCGGGAAATTTCCCGGCTGCCTCATCATACACCCCTTTTCATTCAGGATGCACCCCGCCTGGTGTTTTAGCTGCCAGGCGGGGCGCCGCTGCATGAAAATCAGGGCCTGAGCATCACGGCCTGCTCTTGTCCAGGTAACGGAAGAACTCGTTCTTCGGGTCCAGGACCAGCACGTCGCTCTTGCTCGAGAAGCTCTCGCGGTATGCCTGCAGGCTACGGTGGAACGCATAGAAATCAGCGTCCTGGCTGTAGGCCTTGGCATAGATGGCAGCCGCCTGGGCGTCGCCGTCACCACGGGTTTCTTCTGCTTCGCGGTAGGCCTCGGCCAGCAGCACACGGCGCTGGCGGTCAGCATCGGCACGAATACCTTCAGCCAGCTCGTTACCCTTGGCACGGTGCTCGCGAGCTTCACGCTCACGCTCGGTGCTCATGCGGTCGAACACGCTGCGGTTGACTTCCTTCGGCAGGTCGATGGCCTTGACGCGCACGTCGACCACCTCGATGCCCAGCTCCTTGTTGGCCATGCGGTTCAGCGATGCAGTGATGTCAGCCATCAGTGCGTCACGTTCACCGGAAACCACCTCGTGCAGGGTACGTTTACCGAACTGGTCGCGCAGGCCGCTTTCCAGACGACGCGACAGACGCTCGTCGGCGATCTGCTTCATGCCGGACGTGGCGGTGTAGAAGCGCTCGGCATCCTTGACGCGCCACTTGGCGTAGGCGTCGACCATCACCGCTTTCTTCTCCAGGGTCAGGAACCGCTGGGTCGGGGCGTCGAGGGTCATGAGGCGGGCGTCGAACTTGCGCACCTGGTTCACGTACGGAATCTTCACGTGCAGGCCTGGCTGAACGTCCGCCTGGACCACCTTACCGAAGCGCAGCAGTACCGCACGCTCGGTCTGGGACACGATATAGAAGCTGTTCCAGGCCACGATGGCCAGAACGACGGCGGCGATCAGGGCGATCAGCGATCTATTGCTCATCAGCGGCTCTCCCTAGTACGCAGCGGCTGCTGTTGCTGTTGCAGGTCCTGCGCCGCACGGGCGGCCGCATCGTTGACCGATGGCGACACGCTGGTGGTTGGCGTGGACGGGTTGCGGCTGCCTTCGACCATCTTGTCCAGTGGCAGGTAGAGCAGGTTGTTCTGCCCGTCCTTGGTCGCCACCATGACCTTGCTCGAATTGCTGTAGACCTCTTGCATGGTCTCCAGGTACAGACGCTGACGGGTCACGTCAGGTGCCTTGTGGTACTCGGTAACCAGCTTGGTGAAGCGGTCGGCCTCACCCTTGGCCCGGGCGATGACTTCGTCGCGGTAACCGTTGGCGTCCTCGATGATGCGCTGGGCCTGACCACGGGCTTCCGGCACCACGCCATTGGCGTAGGACTCGGCCTGGTTGCGGGCACGCTGCTCGTCTTCGCGGGCACGGATCACGTCGTCGAAGGCTTCCTGCACTTCACGCGGGGCTGCCGCGCTCTGTACGTTGACCTGGGTAACGGTGATACCGGTACGGTAGTTGTCGAGGAAGCGCTGCAGACGTTCGCGGATATCCACGGCCATCTGTTCACGGCCTTCGGTCAGCACCTGGTCCATCGAGGTGGAACCCACCACGTGGCGCAAGGCACTGTCGGTGGCGTGCTGCAGGCTCACCTCAGGCTGGTCGACGTTAAGCACGAAGTCCTGCAGGTTGCTGATCTTGTACTGGACGGTCAGCGGCACCTCGACGATGTTCTCGTCTTCGGTCAGCATCTGCCCCTGTTTGGTATAGGCACGCTCACGCGTGACGTTTTCCATGTACTTGCGATCAATCGGCGGGAAGTAGATGTTCAGGCCGGGACCGACCGTCTCATGGTACTTGCCGAAGCGCAGCACCACAGCCTGCTCCTGCTCGTCGACCACGTACACGGCACTGTACAGCCAGATGGCAGCCAGTACCGCCAGGCCGATGCCCAGCAGGCCCAGGCCACCGCCCTTGCCGACATTGCGGTCACCGCCGCCACGTTTCTTGTTACCGCCGAACATGCCGTTCAGGCTGTCCTGCAGTTTGCGGAAGGCCTCGTCCAGATCCGGCGGACCTTTCTTGTCACCACCACCGCCACCGCCACCACGGCGGCCGCCCCAGGGATCCTGATTGTTCGAGTTGCCACCCGGCTCGTTCCAAGCCATAGCGCTCTCCATCTGATAAAGCAAAGACGCGCCCACGGCGCGCCGTCCAATGCTACAGAATGCCTGTCACTGCTGCCCGGCGACCTCGACGAGCATTTATTGCAAAGTGTGTTGCTCGACAAACACTTGCGGCTCCATGCCTTCGCGGCTGACCAGGCGATTCAATTCGACCATGGGCAGTCGCACGCTCAGCAGGCTGCGCCCTTCTTCATCATGCTCTTCACTCTGCACGGCACCCAGAGCAAAGAATTGCGCGCGCAAGCGGGCAAAACGCTGCTCCAGGCACAGGGTACCGACAAACAGATCATCCCCCAGCAACTCGGCAATCGCCTGGCCAACCAGCTCCAGACCACGCCCATCGCGTGCCGATACCCAGACCCGTTCCGGCTTGCCGTCGGCATTGCGCTGGATCTGTGGCTCGACATCTTCGAGCAGGTCGAGTTTGTTATACACCTCGAGGATGGGCAAGCCTTCAGCACCAATCTCGCCCAACACGGCCAGCACCTGCTCGATCTGTTCCATGCGCTCTGGCTCATGGGCGTCGATCACGTGCAGCAGCAGGTCGGAGTTGCTCGACTCTTCGAGCGTAGCCCGAAATGCCTCGACCAGCTTGTGCGGCAGGTGGCGAATGAAGCCCACGGTGTCGGCCAGCACGATCGGCCCCAGGTCGTTGAGCTCGAGCCGGCGCAGGGTCGGGTCGAGGGTGGCGAACAGCTGGTCCGCGGCGTACACCTCGGATTCGGTCAGGGCGTTGAACAGCGTGGACTTGCCGGCGTTGGTGTAACCCACCAGCGACACGGAAGGGATATCCGCGCGCTTGCGCCCGCGACGCGCCTGCTCACGCTGGCTGCGTACCTTCTCCAGGCGTGACTTGATCTGGCGAATGCGCACCCGCAACAGACGGCGGTCGGTTTCGAGCTGGGTTTCACCCGGCCCACGCAGGCCGATACCGCCTTTTTGTCGCTCAAGGTGGGTCCAGCCGCGCACCAGCCGCGTGCTCATGTGATCAAGCTGGGCCAGTTCGACCTGCAGCTTGCCTTCATGGGTACGCGCCCGTTGGGCGAAAATGTCGAGGATCAGCCCGGTACGATCGAGCACACGGCACTCGAACACACGTTCAAGGTTGCGCTCCTGACTGGGCGTGAGGGTGTGATTGAAAATCACGAGATCTACCTGTTCGGCATGGACCAGGTCGTGCAATTCCTCGACCTTGCCGCTGCCAATCAGGTATTTGGCCGTTGGCTGATGCCGTGTCACGGTCACCAGCGAGACGATATCCGCCCCGGCCGACAGTGCCAGCTCCCGAAACTCCTGCGGATCTTCGCGCGCCTCAGGGTTCTGACCTTCCAAGTGAACGAGCAACGCCCGTTCACCACCACCGTGGCGCTCAAAGAACAATGCAGGCTCCTATCAGGCGTTGCCTGGCTCGCTGTCGCCGAGGTCGGAATCGGACGGGCTTGGCAGGCGAACCGGACGGGCAGGCACCACGGTTGAAATGGCGTGCTTGTAAACCATTTGGCTGACGGTGTTCTTCAGCAGTACCACGAACTGGTCGAACGATTCGATCGAGCCCTGCAGTTTGATGCCATTGACCAGATAGATGGATACCGGAACCTTTTCTTTTCTCAAGGTGTTCAAGTAAGGGTCTTGTAGCGAATGCCCTTTTGACATATGCCGCACTCCTGTAAGGATAAATAATAGAAATTCAAGAAAATCGATAAATTAGGCCGCCCCTTCGCAAGAATAGACGGCAATCAGCAGGGACTCAGCTCAATATGGAGATGGCCCCAAGGTATTTCAAGGTGCGGGACAGATTGTCGCAGGCCATGCTGTCAAGCCAGTGCACATCAGGCCAGCCACGCAACCAGGTGAACTGCCGCTTGGCCAGCTGCCGGGTAGCAATGATACCGCGTTCTCGCATCTCATTCTCAGTCAGCGTGCCGTCCAGGTAATCCCAGACCTGCCGATAACCCACAGCCCGTATAGACGGCAGCCCGGCGTGCAAGTCACTTCTGGCTCGCAGCGATCGGACCTCGTCAACGAAGCCCTGTTCCAACATCTGCGAAAATCGTAACGCAATTCGCTGATGCAAAATGTGACGATCTGTAGGAGCAATCGCCAAACTCGCGACAGTATAGGGCAAATGTCCGCCAGCGCCTGCGTCTGCGCCGCGACTTTCCGCGAATTGACGCTGCCGATGAGCCGTCATGCTCTCGCCGCTCACGCGGTACACCTCCAGCGCGCGAATCAACCGCTGCGGGTCGTTGGGGTGGATGCGCGCCGCAGATTCCGGGTCTATCTCAGCCAGCTGGCGGTGCAGTTCGGCCAGCCCCAGCGCCTCGGCCTGGGCTTCCAGGTTGGCTCGCACCGCGGCGTCAGCTGCCGGCATGTCGGCCAGGCCATCGATCAACGCCTTGTAATAGAGCATGGTGCCGCCCACCAGCAGCGGGATCTTGCCGCGCGCGGTGATGTCGGCCATGGCTTCCAGGGCATCGGCGCGAAATTGCGCGGCCGAATAGCTCTCGGCCGGGTCACGGATGTCGATCAGGCGGTGCGGGTGGGCCGCGAGAATTTCTTTCGACGGCTTGGCCGAACCGATGTCCATGCCGCGATAGACCAGCGCCGAGTCGACGCTGATCAGCTCGCACGGCAGCACTTTGGTCAGTTCGATAGCCAGGTCGGTCTTGCCGGCCGCCGTCGGGCCCATCAGGAATATTGCAGGGGGCTTGCCGCTCATTTTATCGACCGCGCAGGAAAAGTTTGTCCAGATCGTCCAGGCCCATCTGGGTCCAGGTGGGACGGCCATGGTTGCACTGGCCACTGCGTTCGGTGTTTTCCATATCGCGCAGCAGGGCATTCATTTCGGGGATTGCCAGGCGCCGGTTGGCGCGCACGGCGCCGTGGCAGGCCATGGTGCCGAGCAGTTCGTTGAGGTGCGCCTGGATACGGTCGCTGGTGCCGTACTCCATCAGGTCGGCGAGCACGTCCTGAACCAGGCGGTTGGCCTCGGCCTGCTTGAGCAAGGCCGGAATCTGGCGAATCGCCAAGGTTTCGGGGCCCAGGCGCTGCAGTTCGAAGCCCAGGCGCTGGAACCACTGCGCATGCTCTTCGGCGCAATCCGCTTCACGCTGGCTCAGGGCCAGAGTTTCGGGCACCAGCAGCGGCTGGCCGCTAAGGCCTTCGCTGGCCATGGCCACCTTGAGGCGCTCGTACATGATGCGCTCGTGGGCAGCGTGCATGTCCACCAGCACCAGGCCAACGGCGTTCTCGGCCAGGATGTAGATACCCTTGAGCTGCGCCAGTGCGTAGCCCAACGGGGGAATGTCACCCTGGCTTTCGGGCAGCGTGGTTACCGGTGCCGCTCCGTCTTCCAGCGGTTTGTAGAACTCGCGATACACCGCCTGCGCCTCGGCGGCCGGCACGGGCTGCGAGGGGCGCGGGGTGTATTGATACTGGTAACCGGCGCCACTGCCGCCATTGGAAATCGCATGCTGCGGCGCCTGGGGCCGTTCAAGCACTGGCGAGGCCAGGCGCATTTCGCCCTGCGGGCCGAATTCACCAGCCTGCTGGCCAGTAGGGCGGACCATCTCAGGTACTGCGGCAGGCGCGGCCAACTGGTCTTCCGGACGCACATCAGCCAGCGCGCGGTGCAACGTGCTATACAGGAAATCGTGCACCGAGCGCCCTTCGCGGAAGCGCACTTCGTGCTTGGTCGGGTGCACATTGACGTCAACGCCGTTGGGCTCCAGCTCAAGGAACAGCACGAATGTCGGGTGCCGGCCATTGAACAGCACGTCACGGTAGGCCTGGCGCACAGCGTGGGCGACCAGCTTGTCGCGCACCGCTCGGCCATTGACGAAGAAGTACTGCAGGTCTGCCTGGCTGCGCGAAAAGGTCGGCAAGCCGACCCAGCCCCACAGGCGCAGGCCGTTGCGCTCGACGTCGATCGGCAGCGCCTGCTCCATGAAGCCCGGGCCGCAGATGGCGCCCACCCGCCGCGCCCGAGCGGTTTCATCATGGGCCTCGTGCAGGCTGAGGATGCTCTTGCCGTTATGACGCAGGTGAAAGCCGACATCGAAACGCGCCAGCGCCAGCCGGCGGATCACTTCCTGCAGGTGATCGAATTCGGTTTTCTCGGCCTTGAGGAACTTGCGCCGGGCCGGGGTATTGAAGAACAGGTCGCGCACTTCCACCGAGGTGCCCACCGGATGCGCCGCTGGCTGCACCCGCGGGGTCATGTCACGGCCTTCGGTTTCCACCTGCCAGGCTTCGCTGGCACTGGCAGTGCGCGAAGTCAGGGTCAGGCGCGCCACCGAGCTGATCGAAGCCAGCGCCTCGCCACGGAAGCCCAGGCTCAATACCCCTTCAAGGTCTTCCAGCTCGCGAATCTTGCTGGTGGCGTGGCGGGCCAGGGCCAACGGCAGGTCGTCAGCAGAAATACCACTGCCATCGTCCCGCACTTTCAGCAGCTTGATGCCGCCTTGTTCCACTTCCACGTCAATGCGCCGGGCACCGGAGTCCAGACTGTTTTCCAGCAACTCCTTGGCCACGGATGCCGGCCGCTCGACGACCTCGCCGGCGGCGATCTGGTTAGCCAATCGCGGGCTGAGCAGCTCAATGCGCGAACCACCACTCATTATTGCGCGGCCAAGGTTGTAGCGGGTACATCAAGGCGCTGGCCGACCTTCAGCTCATCGGTCTTGAGGCTGTTGGTGCTGCGCAAGCTGGCCACGCTGACCTGGTAGCGCACGGCGAGCATCGCCAGGGTTTCGCCTGGGCGCACCGTGTGCTCACGTGGGCCGGCGGCAATTTTGCCGGTATCACGCAGCCAGGCGATATAGGTACCCGGTGGCGGGTTCTGCTGGAAGTACTGGCGCACACCGGTATGGATCGAACGGGCCAAGGCCTGCTGATGGCTGGCGGTGGCCAGCTTGGCGGCTTCGTTATTGTTCGAGATGAACCCGGTTTCAACGAGGATCGACGGGATGTCCGGCGACTTCAGCACCATGAAGCCGGCCTGTTCCACACGCTGTTTGTGCAGCGAAGTGACACGGCCCATGTTGCCCAGCACCTTCTGCCCGACGTTGAGGCTGGAGCTGAGCGTGGCGGTCATCGACAGGTCCAGCAGCACGCCGGCCAGCATACGGTCTTTGTCATCGAGGCTGACGTTGCCGGCACCGCCGATCAGGTCAGAACGGTTTTCCGTGTCGGCCAGCCAGCGCGCGGTCTCGGAGGTGGCGCCGCGATCAGACAGTGCGAACACCGAGGCACCGAATGCAGCCCGCGACGGTGCGGCGTCGGCGTGGATCGAGATGAACAGGTCAGCCCCCTTCTTGCGGGCGATTTCCGTGCGTTTGCGCAGTGGAATGAAGTAGTCGCCCGTACGGGTCAGCTCGGCACGGAAGCCCCTTTCGCTGTTGATCTGCCGTTGCAGCTCTTTGGCAATCTGCAGCACGATGTCTTTTTCATGCTGGCCACGCGAACCGGAGGCACCCGGGTCTTCGCCACCGTGGCCGGCGTCGATGGCCACCACGATTTCACGCTTGCCGCTCGGTACCGGCGGCAACTTGATCGCCGGTTGCGCCGGGGACACCGGCACCGCTGGCGTGGTCGCCGGCGTCTGTACCGGCGCCGGGGCCGGCGGTGGCGCGCTGGCCGCAATGGCGTCGGCTTCCTGGTCGTACAGGTCGACCACCAGGCGATTGCCGTATTGCGCATTTGGTGCCAGCGTGAAGCTTTTCGGGGTGACCGACTTTTTCAGGTCGACCACCACCCGCAGGTCGGTCGGGGTGCGCTGGGCCGAACGCACGCTGCTGATCGGCGTGTTGGAGGTGGCCACGTTCAGTGGCGCGGCCAGTGTCGCGCCATTGATGTCGATAACCAGGCGATCAGGCGCGCTCAAGGTGAAGACGCTGTGCTGCACGGGGCCAGACAGGTCGAAGACCAGCCGCGTGTTGTCTGGTGCGCGCCACAGGCGCACGCTCTTGACTTGAGTGACGGCCAGAGCCTCAACGGTCACCGTTGTCAGCAACAGCCCAACGATGGCGACCAGTGCGCGTATGCGCATACCTACCCCACTTACTGTTTATAGTGTTTGGCCAGTGCCATGCACCAGGCCTCGCCGCGAGCCCCCTGCGGCGAAAGGATCAGCGAGCGTCCGCCCGCTTGGGGGCTTATGGTAATGGTCAGGTCAGGCTTTGGCAAAACGCCCGCACCCTTTTGTGGCCACTCGAACAGGCACAGCGGGTCGCCCTCGAAATAGTCACGAATACCCATGAACTCCAACTCCTCCGGATCGACCAGGCGATACAGGTCGAAATGGAAGGCCCGCACCTCACCGATTTCGTAGGGTTCGACCACGGTGAAGGTCGGGCTTTTCACTGCACCCGTATGGCCCAGGCCACGGATCAGCCCTCGGGAAAGCGTAGTCTTGCCCGCACCCAGGTCGCCCTCAAGAAAGATCACGCCGCGACCGCCGGTCACCTCGGCCAGTGCTGCGCCAAACTTGACCGTGGCGTCTTCATCGGCCAGAAACAGGGTTATGCCAGACACGCAGAATGCTCCTCCAGTAACTCACGAATGACCGGCGCCAGATCACTGGCCGCCAGGCCTCTACCTTTTACACCCAGCCGCTCACCTGCACAGGCATGCAACCACACCCCCAGGCCAGCGGCCTGCCAGGCATCCAGCCCTTGGGCCAACAACGCCGCCAGCACACCGGTCAGCACATCGCCAAAGCCGGCCCCGGCCATTGCCGGGTGGCCCCGCTTGCACAGCATCAGTTGCCCGGCCGGGTCGGCCACTAGAGTGCCGGCGCCCTTGAGCACGCAAACGCTGCTGTAACGGCGCGCCAGCTTGCGCGCAGCGCCCTGGCGGTCGGCCTGCACCGCCTCGGTGGAAATACCCAGCAGCCGCGCCGCCTCCCCCGGGTGCGGGGTGAGGATGCTGCCACTGGGCAGGGCCAGGGGGGTACGCGCCAGCAAATTCAAGGCATCGGCGTCCCACACCTGCGGCTGTTCGGCGTTGGCGACTGCCGACAGCAGGCTACGCCCCCACGCCGCCTGCCCCAACCCCGGGCCCACCACCAGCACCGAGGCGCGCTCCAGCACGCCCATCAACTGGTTGGCCGAGCTGACGCCCAGGCACATGGTTTCGGGCAGCCGGGCCAGGCTCGCGCCGACATGCTCGGGGCGCGTCGCTACGCTGACCAGCCCGGCCCCACAGCGCAGGGCAGCTTCAGCACTCAACAGCACAGCGCCGCCGGTGCCAAGGTCGCCACCGACCACCAGCACATGGCCGAAGTCGCCTTTATGGGCATGCGCATGTCGTGTCGGCAGGTGCGCGGCGGTCACGCTGCTGAGCAGTTGCGGGGCATGGCTGGGGTGTTTGGTCTGCGGCATGGGGTCAAAGGCTCCAATGTCTGGCAGAATTATACGCACCTGAGCCCGTATTGCCTTGCCCATCCATGTCCAGCTGCACACCTGACCTCGCCCAACTGGCCCAATCGATCAAGATTTGGGGCCAGGAACTCGGTTTTGCCCACGTTGGCATCGCCGGGGTCGACCTTGGCGAACACGAACACCACCTGCAGCGCTGGCTCGATGCTGGCTACCAGGGCGAAATGGAGTACCTGGGCGCGCACGGCAGCAAGCGCTCGCACCCCGACCAACTGATTCCCGGCACGGTGCGGGTGGTCTCGCTGCGCATGGACTACCTGCCCGGCGACACACAGATGGCGCAGCGCCTGGCACAGCCGGAAAAGGCCTACATCTCGCGCTATGCACTGGGCCGGGACTATCACAAGCTGGTGCGCAAGCGCGTGCAATTTCTCGCCGACCGCATCCAGGAAGCCATCGGCCCTTTCGGCTACCGCGCATTCGTCGACAGCGCGCCGGTACTGGAGAAGGCCCTGGCCGAACAGGCCGGGCTGGGCTGGATCGGCAAGAACACGCTGCTGCTCAACCGCAAGGCAGGCAGTTACTTCTTTCTTGCCGAGCTGTTTGTCGATTTGCCGCTGCCGGTGGACGAAGCGACGACCAGCGAGCACTGCGGGCGCTGTCAGGCCTGCCTGGACATCTGCCCGACCCAGGCATTTGTCGGGCCCTATATGCTGGATGCGCGGCGCTGCATCTCGTACCTGACGATCGAGCTGAGAGGGGCGATCCCTGTCGAGTTGCGCGCGATGATGGGCAACCGGGTGTTCGGCTGCGATGACTGCCAGATCGTCTGCCCGTGGAACCGCTTTGCCAAGCACAGCCAGGAACAGGATTTCCAGCCGCGGCACGGGCTGGAGAATGCCGAGTTGGCGCAGATGTTCCTGTGGGATGAGCGCACCTTCCTGCGCAAGACCGAGGGCGGGCCGTTGCGGCGGGCGGGGTATGAGCGGTTCTTGCGCAACCTGGCGGTGGGGTTGGGCAATGCGCCTTCCACCATTCCTGTGATCGAGGCCCTGAAGGCCCGGCGCGAGGATGAATCAGAACTGGTGCGCGAGCATGTGGAGTGGGCATTGGCCCGGCACAACATCCAATAACCACATGCCCCTGTGGGAGCGGGTTCACCCGCGAACACCGGCGCAGCCGGTGCCATACACCGAGTTGCATTCTTCGCGGGTGAACCCGCTCCCACAAAGACTGCCTCAGGGCTGAAAAATGACCTACTGCTGGTCGTTGTAGTGGAACTTGGGCATTTCCCAGTGGAAGCGGATCGCCAGCAACCGCACCAGGAACCCGCCAAACAAGGTCAGCAGCATCGCCTGCTCTGCCGGCACCTTGAAATACACGCACCCCAGGTAGAACCACGCCGCCGCAAACGACACGCTGGCATACAGCTCACGGCGGAACACCAGTGGAATGTCGTTGCAGAAGATATCCCGCAAGATCCCACCAAACACCCCGGTGATCACCCCACTGATCGACGCCACCAGCATGCCTTGCCCCATCTCCAGCGCGGTCATGCAGCCAATCAGGGTGAAGGCCACCAGCCCCAGGGCATCGAGCACCAGGAACAGCGAGCGCAGGCGGCGCATCATCGGCGCAATGAAAATGGTCAGCAACGCCGCAAAGCTGGTCAGCACCAGGTACTCCGGGTGCTTCACCCAGGTCAGCGGGTAATGCCCGAGCAGCACGTCGCGCACCGAGCCGCCACCCAGCGCGGTGACGCAGGCGATCAGCACCACGCCAAACCAGTCCATGCCGCGACGCCCGGCAGACAACGCGCCGGTCATGGCTTCGGCGGTGATAGCGATGAGGTAGAGCATCAACAACATGGCGCGGGTCCGTGCGAGAAAGGCGCGCAGTCTAACCAGTTGCCCAAGGCACCAAAAGGGGGCGCAGATACAATATCTGCGCCTTTTCGGCTCACACCTTGATGAAATGCTCGCGGTAGTGGCGCAGTTCGGCGATCGATTCGCGGATATCGTCCAGCGCCAAGTGGGTGTTGCCCTTCTTGAAGCTGTCACGCACGTCCGGCGCCCAGCGCGCGGCCAGCTCCTTCAGGGTGGAGACATCCAGGTTGCGGTAGTGAAAGTAGTTTTCCAGGTTGCGCATGTGGCGATAGAGGAAGCGACGGTCCTGGCAGATGCTGTTGCCGCAGATTGGCGACTTGCCTTTCGGCACCCACTGCTCGAGGAAGGCGATGGTCTGCGCCTCGGCTTCAGCCATGCTGACCTTGCTCTCGCGCACGCGCTGGGTCAGGCCCGAAGCACCGTGGGTGCGGGTGTTCCATTCGTCCATGCGCGCCAGCACTTCGTCACTGTGGTGGATGGCGATCACCGGCCCTTCCGCCAGGGTGTTCAGCTCGCTGTCGGTGACGATGGTGGCCATCTCGATGATGACATCGCTGTCCGGATCCAGGCCGGTCATTTCCAGGTCGATCCAGATCAGGTTCTGTGGGTTTTGCATGCAGGGGCTCCTCATATAGGCCGTCATATTAGCCTAGTGGCCAAAGCACGCCCATTCACCGCTTCAAAGGTAAGCGCAATGGTCCAGCGCCTGGCGTGCTAAACTGCCAGCCGTTTTCAATGCCCTGCCCGGGCCTTTCACACGGTACCTTCATGGCCAAACGCCAGCTCAATCGCCGCCAGAACTGGCGGATCGAAAAAATCCAGGGCGAGCGCGCCGCTCGCGCCGCCAAACGCGAGCAGCATGCGCTGCAGGAACTGGAAGGCGGCGACCTGGGGCCAGAGCAACTGGGCCTGGTGATCGCGCACTTTGGCGTGCAGGTAGAGGTCGAAGCCCAGGATGGCGAAACCGCAGGCCAGGTGTTCCGCTGCCATTTGCGCGCCAACCTGCCGGCGCTGGTCACTGGCGACCGTGTCGTGTGGCGTGCGGGTAACCAGGGCATCGGCGTAATCGTGGCGCAGATGCCGCGCAGCACCGAGCTGTGCCGGCCTAACAACCACGGCCAACTCAAGCCGGTGGCCGCCAACGTCGACCTGATCGTGATCGTGTTCGCCCCTGCCCCCGAGCCGCACCCGAACCTGATCGACCGCTACCTGGTAGCTGCCGAGCACGCTGGCCTGCGCCCGCTGCTGCTGCTGAACAAGGCCGACCTGATCAACGACGAGAATGGCCCCGGGCTGCATGCGCTGCTGGAAGTCTACCGTGAACTGGGCTACCCGCTGCTGGAAGTATCGGCACACCAGGGTGACGGCATGCAGCGCCTGCAACAGCAACTCGACGGCCACATCAGTGTGTTCGTCGGCCAGTCGGGGGTGGGCAAGTCGTCGCTGGTCAACAGCCTGCTGCCAGATGCCGGCACCCGTGTCGGCGACCTGTCGGAATGGTCGGGCCAAGGTACTCACACCACCACCACGGCGCGGCTGTACCACTTCCCTAACGGCGGTGACCTGATCGACTCGCCGGGCATCCGCGAGTTCGGCCTCGGCCATGTCAGCCGCGACGACGTGGAAGATGGCTTCATCGAGTTCCGCGACCTGTTCGGCACCTGCCGCTTCCGCGACTGCAAGCATGACCGCGAACCGGGCTGCGCGCTGCTCAAGGCACTGGACGAGGGGCGCATCAAGCCGCAACGCATGAACAGCTACCGCTCGATCATCGCCAGCCTGACAGAAGACAGCTACTGATCGTTGTGAGCCTTACGCGGTCCTTGTAGGAGCGGCCTTGCGCCGCGAAAGGGCCGCAACGCGGCCCCAGATTCAACTTCGTGGCATTTATTGCGGGGGCCGCTGCGCGGCCCTTTCGCGGCGCAAGGCCGCTCCTACAGTACCGAGCAAGGCTTACTGCTCCTTGGCCTCATCCATCTTCAGCGTGCCATCTTCAAAGATGTTCAGCTTCTGGCGCAGCTCACGCGGTTGCATCGGTGCCTGCTCAGTTGCCCCGGGGGCTTGCGGTGCGCCAGCCCCTGGCGCAGCGCCAGTGGCTGGCGGTGCAGCAGGGTCGGCGGCCGGCGCTTCGGGCGCACCCTGCTCACCCTGCTCACCCTGCTCACCCTCGATATTGCGCTGGGCCTTCTTGGTCAGCACGATGATATCGATACGGCGGTTGACCGGGTTGAACGGGTCCTTGCGGTCGAACAGCGATGACGAGGCGTAACCCACCACCCGCGCCACCTGCCCGTCCGGGTAACCACCGGCCACCAGCGCACGGCGCGCAGCGTTGGCACGGTTGGCCGACAGTTCCCAGTTGCCGAACTCACCACTGCCGGCATACGGCTTGGCATCGGTGTGGCCACTGATGCTGACCTTGTTCGGCACCGCCTTGATGGTGTCGGCCATGGCCAGCAGGATGTCTTCAAAGTAGGGCTGCAAGCGGGCACTGCCGATGTCGAACATCGGCCGGTTCTCGGCATCCATGATCTGGATGCGCAGCCCGTCCTGGGTAATTTCGAACAGGATCTGGTCCTTGAACTTCTGCAGCTGCGGGTTTTCTTCCACCTTGTTCTGCAGTTCCTGCAGCAACAACTCCAGGCGCTCGCGCTCCACCTGCTCGGCCATGGTCTCGACCTGGTCCTTGCTCAGCTGGGTCGTGCTCTCGGGCATCGGCTCGGATTTCACTTCCGGGTTGATGGTTTTCTCCGGCGCCAGTTCAGGCGAGCCGCCCAGGTCGATGACATAGGGCGTGCCGCTTTCCGAGAAGCCGATTGGGTCCTTGAAGTAGCCAGCAATGGCAATCTTCTGCTCCGGCGTGGCCGTGGACATCAGCCACAGCACCAGGAAGAACGCCATCATTGCCGTAGCAAAGTCGGCAAACGCGATTTTCCAGGCGCCGCCGTGGTGGCCGCCGCCAAAGCGCTTGACGCGCTTTACGATGATGGGCTGATTGTTTTCCATGACTCAGCGACCGCGAACCGCTTGTTCCAGCTCGGCGAAACTTGGGCGATGCATGGGGTACAGCACCTTGCGCCCGAACTCCACGGCCAGCGAAGGTGGCATGCCCGAGGCCGAGGCAACCAGCGAAGCCTTGATCGATTCGTAGAGGTTCAGCTCTTCCTTGGCATCGTGCTCCAGGCACTTGGCCAACGGCCCGAAGAAGCCGTAGGCAGCCAGAATACCGAAGAAGGTACCCACCAGCGCCGCACCCACGTGCATGCCGATGGCCGCCTGGTCACCCTCGCCCAGCGAGGCCATGGTCACCACGATACCCAGTACCGCCGCGACAATACCAAAACCAGGCATGCCGTCAGCGATGCCGGTCACCGCATGGGACGGGTGCTCCAGCTCTTCCTTCATGCTCAGCAGCTCCATGTCGAACAGGCCCTCGAGTTCGTGCGGGGCCATGTTGCCGGTGGACATGATGCGCAGGTAGTCGCAGACAAACGCGGTCATGCGCTCGTCGGCCAGTACCGTCGGGTACTTGGCGAAGATCGGGCTGGCGGCGGCGTCCTCGATGTCGGCCTCGATGGCCATCATGCCTTCGCGACGGCTCTTGTTGAGGATCTCGTACACCAGGCCCAGCACCTCCAGGTAATAGGCATGGGTGAAGCGCGAGCCGAACATTTTCATCGACTTCTTGATGACGTGCATGGTCATGTGGCCAGGGTTGGCCTGCAGGAATGCACCAAAGGCCGCACCGCCGATGATCAGTACTTCGAACGGCTGGATGAGCGCTGCGATCTTGCCGTGGGAGAGCACGTAGCCGCCGAGCACGCTCGCGAATACGACGATGATGCCGATAATTTTAGCCATAGGTTCAAAGCACTTGCTGTCGTGGTCAGGGGAAGAGACGGGAGCTTTAAAACTCTTCTTCTACTTATCGGCAGAACTGCGCCAGACTATAGCCACTCAATGCGAAAAGCCAGTTCGGACTGATGTCAAAATGCCAATTGAAACCAAGGTGCCCGCTCAGGCCCCGCGTACGCTAGAAGCCTGGGTAAAGCTGCTGGAGAGTGTTCGCATCCCCGTGCCGAAGCACAGCTACGACCGGGTCATGGCCGCCATCCACGATAGCCGCCGCTCGCTGCGCGACATCGCCGAACTGATGCAGGATAGCCCGGCACTGGTGCTATCGGTGATGCGCGAAGCCAATCACCCCACCAACGCCAGCCAGGCCGAGCCCGCCGAAAGCCTGGAGGTCGCCCTCAACCGCCTGGGCCTGGAGCGCAGTGAGCAACTGCTCAAGCGCCTGCCCTCGCTGCCGGTCGAAGAAATCCCGCCCGTGCTCAGCCAGTTCCAGCTGATCAGCCAGCACGCCTCGCAGCAGGCCAGCGGCCTGTTCGCCAGCCGCCTGGCGCGGCTGTGGCAGGAAATCCACTGGGGCAGCCTGCTGTTCCTGTCACCACTATGGCCGTTGGCACTGGCCTACCCCAAGCTGCTCGATACCTGGGAGCTGCGGGTTATCCACAAAGGCGAGGACGCCGCCCAGGTAGAGGAAGAGCTGTTTGGCGTGCGCATCATGGCGCTGTGCCAGACCATGGCGGAGTACTGGCGCCTGCCGCAGTGGGTAACCCAGGGTTACCGCCTGCTGCTGGAAGAACGCGAACAACTGGCCCAGGTGCTGAGCATCGCCCGCGACGAAGACCTGCTGAGCCAGCAACACCGCCTGGATGCCGAGCCCGGCCTGCGCCGCTGGTTCAATCAGCCGGCCAACACCGTGCTGCTGGCCAACAACCTTGCGCTGGCGGCGCAAGTAGGCTGGGACAACCCGCACCTGCTGCGCTGGCAACTGCTGACGGCGCTGTACCTGCAGACCTCGCTGGAAGACGTGCAGCAGCAAGTGCACCAACAAGCTGCCGCCAGCGCCCGCCGCCACGCCAGGCATGCCCTGTTCCACCCGGCTGAAGCACTGATCTGGCCCTGGCACCAGCGCCGCCCGCACCCGGACATGCTGGCACCGCCACCGCCCAGCAGCGACGACCTGGCGCGTTGGCGCAAGCTGTGCCAGGACCTGCTGGCCCAGCCAAGCCCGTTCACCAATACCGTGCATCTGGCCACCCAGGTCCGCGAAGCCCTGCTGGCCTGCGGCATGCAACGCCTTATGCTGCTGAGCCTGGACAAGACCAGCGACTACCTGCGCGTGCAGCAGACCGCCGGCTTGCCCAAAGAGGCCGCAGCCCTGGCCCTGCAGGTGTCGCAAAACAAGCTGCTGCAAAAGCTGATGGCCCAGGCCGGGCAACTGCGCATTACCCCGGAAAACCACAGCCAGTTTTCGGCCCTGCTGCCTGCCCCGCTGCGTGCGCTGTTCCGCAGCGAGCACGTGCTGCTGCGCTCGCTGGCGGTGAACGACCAGGTGCTGATGCTGATGGTGGCCGACCAGGGCTGCCGGCCTTTGGCCGATATCAGCGTGCAGGCCTTCGGCAAGACTGCACAATGCACCGAGCGGGCACTGTCGGTGTTTGCCAACCGCAAGGGCTGAGCCTTGCGCTACAATCGCCCCTCTTTCCACACTGGAGACCGTGGATGACTGACTTTTCCGGCCTGCCCCTGGTGATCGAAGCCGCGGACCTGCTGCCACGCCTGGGTTCGCCACAGTTGATCCTGGTCGACCTGAGCAGTGCCAACCGCTATGTCAGCGGGCATATCCCCGGCGCACGCTTTGTCGAGGGCAAGCGTACCCAGCTTGGCCAGCCTCCAGCGCCCGGCCTGCTGCCGTCCCTGGGCGAACTGGAAAAACTGTTCAGCGAACTCGGCCACCGCGACGACGCTGTCTATGTGGTGTATGACGATGAAGGCGGGGGCTGGGCCGGGCGCTTCATCTGGCTGCTCGACGTGATTGGTCACAAGGCCTATCACTACCTCAATGGCGGTATCCAGGCCTGGCCGGCAGACACGCTGTCCACCGACGTGCCCGCCAGCGTCAACAGCCCGGTGCACCTGCGTATCGACAACGCACCCACTGCCACCCGCGAGTACCTGCAAAGCCGCCTGGGCGCCGATGACCTGGTCATCTGGGACGCCCGCGGCCCGCAGGAATTCAGCGGCGAGAAGGTATTGGCTGCCAAGGGCGGGCACATTCCCGGCGCGATCAACTTCGAGTGGACCGCCGGCATGGACCTCAACGACCACTTGCGCATTCGCCATGACATCAAACAGGTCCTTGAGCAATTGGGCATCACCCCTGACAAGGAAGTGATCACCCACTGCCAGACCCACCGCCGCTCCGGCTTCACTTATCTGGTGGCCAAGGCCCTCGGCTACCCACGCGTCAAGGCTTACGCCGGCTCGTGGAGCGAATGGGGCAACCACCCGGACACGCCTGTAGAAGTTTAAGGAACCTGCATGAAATCCCGTTTGTTCATCATCAGCCAGTACCTGCTGCCGCACCACCTGCTGTCGCGGCTGGCCGGCTGCATCGCCGAGTGCCGCGCGCGCTGGTTCAAGAATGCCTTCACCGCCTGGTTCGCCAAGCGCTACCAGGTCAACATGTCTGAAGCGCTGGTCGAGGACTTGAGCGCCTACGAGCACTTCAATGCGTTCTTCACCCGCGCCCTGAAGCCGGGTGCCCGCCCGCTGGACGAAACCCCGGGGGCCATCCTGTGCCCGGCCGACGGCGCCGTCAGCCAGCTCGGCCCGATCGAGCACGGCCGCATCTTCCAGGCCAAGGGCCACGGCTTCAGCGCGCAAGAGCTGCTGGGCGGTGACCCGGCCATGGCAGCGCCGTTCATGGGCGGCGAGTTTGCCACCATCTACCTTTCGCCCAAGGACTACCACCGCGTGCACATGCCGCTGGCCGGCACCCTGCGCGAAATGGTCTATGTGCCGGGCCGTCTGTTCTCGGTCAACCAGACCACTGCAGAGAACGTTCCCGAGCTGTTCGCCCGCAACGAGCGCGTGGTCTGCCTGTTCGACACCGAGCGCGGGCCGATGGCCGTGGTACTGGTGGGTGCGATGATCGTCGCCTCGATCGAAACCGTGTGGGCCGGGCTGGTCACGCCACCCAAGCGTGAGCTGAAGACCTTCCGTTACGACGAAGCCAGCCGCGCGCCGATCCACCTGGAGAAAGGTGCCGAGCTGGGCCGCTTCAAGCTGGGCTCGACCGCCATCGTGCTGTTCGGGCCGGAGCAGGTGAAGTGGGCTGAGAACCTGGGCGCTGGTTCTGCAGTGCGTATGGGGCAGCTGTTGGCGGCGCCTGTACCGGCTTGACCGTGTTTTTTGCTTCGAGGTGATCGGCGCGTGTTCTCCAGCGCCTGTGATATCGAGCGCCGCCCGCGCGGCGCTTCGCAGCACAAGGCTGCTCCTACATTTGTTTCGGGCCAATGATTTCTGAGGGGAAGGCGCGCGGTTCCTTGGCGTCCGCCTCGATGTCGCGTGGGACAAACAAGGCGGTCGCGTGCGCTGGTACAGGCTTGACTGGCCAGAAACAGATGTAGGAGCAGCCTTGTGCTGCGAAGCGCCGCGCGGGCGGCGCTCGGTCTCACAGGCGCTGAAAATACAACGGCAAACTAGCCGCGAGCGTCGCGGTCGCGCAGGCCCAACAGGTACAGCACACCATCCAGCCCCAGGGTGGAAATCGCCTGCTTGGCCGACTGGCGTACCAGCGGCTTGGCGCGGAACGCTACGCCCAGGCCGGCCAGCGACAGCATCGGCAGGTCGTTGGCGCCGTCACCCACGGCGATGGTCTGCTCCAGCTGCAAGCCTTCTTCACTGGCCAGCTGTTGCAGCAGCTCGGCCTTGCGCTGAGCATCGACGATCGGCTCGACAGCCACACCGGTCACCTTGCCGTCGACCACTTCCAGCTCGTTGGCGAACACATAGTCGATACCCAGGCGCGCCTGCACCTGGCGGGCAAAGTAGGTAAAGCCACCGGACAGGATCGCGGTCTTGTAACCCAGGCGCTTGAGCTCGGCGAACAGGTTTTCGGCACCCTCGGTCAGGCGCAGCGAGGCACCGATTTCGTCCAGCACACCCACATCCAGGCCCTTGAGCAGCGCCATGCGCTCCTTGAAGCTGGCGCGGAAGTCCAGCTCACCGCGCATGGCGCGCTCGGTGATGGCCGCCACCTGCTCACCCACGCCGGCCGCCTTGGCCAGTTCGTCGATGACTTCGGCTTCGATCAGCGTCGAGTCCATGTCGAACACCGCCAGGCGGCGGTTGCGGCGGAACAGGTCGTCCTTCTGGAAGGCGATGTCGATGCTCAGCGCTTCGGCCAGGGCAAAGAAGTCGGCACGCAGGGCCTGGGCATCGCTCGGCGCGCCGCGCACGGAGATTTCGATGGCCGCTTTGCCCTTTTCGGTTTCGGCATCCAGCGCCACACGCGCCGACAGACGCTCGATACGCTCGATGGTCAGGCCGTACTGGCTTATCACCGCACTCACCCGCTGCAGTTGCTCGGGGGTGATCTTGCGGCTGAGCAGGGTGACGATGTGGCGCGCCTCGCCCTGGCCGTCAGCCCAGTGCTGGTAGTCCGCCTCGGAAATCGGCGTGTAGCGGGCCTGCAGGTTCAGTTCATGGGCCTTGGCCTGCACGCTTTGCAGCAGGGCGGTAGCCACTTCGTTGTCCGGGATGTCGACCAGGATACCGAACGACAAAGTGCCGTGCATGACCGCCAGGCCGATGTCGAGGATGCTCACACCGCCCTGCAGCAGGACGCCGGTGATAGCCGCAGTGAGACCGGGACGGTCCTCACCGGTGATGTTGATCAGGACGATTTCGCGCACAACCTGGCTCCGACTTCGATGAAAAATGCGCATTCTACCGATTTTCCGTGACCATCGGGCGCCAACGATACTTTGCCGACAAAACCCGGGTCGCTATACTGCCCCACACTTTCTGCCATTAAGAGCCGAGCTCAGTGAACCGGCCCACGCCCGTCAAACCAGACAATTTCTTCCTGATGATCTATCGTGCCCTGAGTCAACGTCGCGTGCCGCTGGCATTGCGCATCGCTTGCACCAACATCTTCCTGGTCGCGCTGGCGCTGGTGATCTATGCCTGCGTGATGGGCCTGCAGTTCAAGCAGGCCATGCACGAGCAGGCTGATGCCCTTGGCCAGAGCCTGACCACCCAGACCGCCACCTCGGCGACCGAGTTGCTGGTGTCCAACGACATCCTCAGTCTCAACGTGCTGCTGGGCAACCTGGTGAAAAACCCGCTGGTGGCCCACGCGGCCATCTACAGCGTGGACAACCGCATCCTCGCCGAGGCCGGCCAGCGCCCGCGCAACAGCCTGCTGGGCGAAGCCGAGGGCCTGTACCAGACCAAGATCACCTTCCAGGACGTGACGGCCGGGCAACTGCGCATCAGCCTGGACATGAGCCAGTTCCAGCAGCCGATGCTGATCAGCCTGCAGAGCATGGGTATCATGGCGGCCATCCTGCTGGCACTGGCCCTTAGCCTGAGCCTGCGACAGGGCCGCTACATCACCCTGCCGCTGCTGCAGTTGCGGGTGTGGCTGCGTGACCCGCAGCCCCACACCCCGGCCACCGACCGCCAGGACGAGATCGGCGACATCGCCCGCCAGCTGCACGCGCGCCTGGCCCCACCGCCACCGCCGGAGCCAGAGCTGGAGGAAGAGGACGACGAGCATTTCGACGACTTCCACGACGCAGCGCCGGCCCCCAAGGCTGCCCCGCGCCCCAAGGTTGCCGCATTGGCCGAGGACGATGATGACGAAGCCTTTGCCGGCCTGCTGGACGACGACAGTGCACCCAAAGCCGCCCCGGTCGAATCTGACGAGCCGCAGTACAGCGCCGTACTTGCCGTGCAACTGGGCTCACAGGAACAACTGCGCCGCCTGCCGCGTACACGCCTGACCGAGCTGACTGACCGCTACCGCGATTGCCTGGAGCATGCTGCCTCGCTCTACGACGGTGAAACCCACACGCTCAACGACGGCAGCACCCTGGTGCTGTTCCACAGCCGCGACTGTGGCGAGGACTACCTGACCAACGCCATCTGCTGCGGCGAGCTGCTGCGCGCCCTGGGCCATGCCCTGCAGATCGAAGTGGCCGACAGCGGCATCACCCTTCAGCTGCAACTGGGCCTGGTCCTGGGCAACGACCTGCAAGGGCTGGAGCTGGTGGACCTGCTGATGGCCGAAAAGGTCCAGGATGCCCTGGCGCTGTCGCAGCACAGCCGCAACCTGTTGCTGGTGGAGCGGCAGATCAGCGATGACGCGCTGATTCGCCAGCGCGCCCGCATTCGCCCGATTGCCAGCCCTGAGGGTGCCTGCTGCGTGGAACGCTTGATGGAGCCTTACCCGTCGATGCTGGAGCGCCAGCTGGCCCGCATGCACGAGCGCCGCGCCTGACAGTTCCCCCTGTGGGAGCGGGCGCGCCCGCTCCCACAAAGGCCGCATCTATCCTTTGGATACAAAAAAGCCCGCAGAGATGCGGGCTTTTTTGTGGGTGTCAGTTCGATCAGAACCGATAAACTTCCATGTCGGTGCGAATCGGCGAGGCCATCGGGATCCTGGATTTCTCCGGCCCCTTCTTGACCTGCACCGGTGCAGCGGGCTTTTTCGGTGCTTCTTCGGCAATCGCCGGCTGGTTGGCCAGCGGCTTGACCGCTGTGCTCAGCTGTTCGGCCAGCTTTTGCAGCAGTTGGCCCTGGGCCTGAACCTGCGATGACTCGCTGCCCTCGTGCGGCTGCTCGAGGTGAACGATACGGTTGTCACGCACGTGGCCACGGCGATCCAGCAGACGCCACTGGGCATCCAGGATGGCCGGCTGGTTTTTCCCCGAGTCCAGGCGCGTGATCGACAACAGCACCTGCACGTCCGGGCTGAAGCCAGCGGTCGCCGGCGCCAGCACCACGCGCTGGCTGTCCAGGCGCCAGGCAAGTTGACGCACCAGCAGCTGGTCGATATCCGACGAAAGGCTACCCGCCCAGCGGCCGTCAGTCGCCGCGCTCAGGCTGCCGTCGGTCTGACGCTGCAGGAATGTCTCACGCTGCAGGTAATCGGCCACCGATACCGGGCCGAGTACCACGGCCATGCCCGCACTCTGCGACGGCTGGCCAGGATCACCACTGTCGAGCTGATACAGGGCAACCGGCTGATGCATGGTGCACCCGCCAAGGCCCAGCAGGCCAGTCATCAACAGCGCAAATGGAAGGCGCAGAAATTTCATCATCCCATCCAGGCGGCCGCCATAAGGCACACCGCAGTGATACATGTAGATTCAATCGGGCACACGGCCACGCCGGCACCGCAAGGGCCATATCATCCGCGAAATAACCGTCCGACTCCAGCATTTCTGCCCGGAACGGCGCTGAAATTGCCGTTCCAGACATTTCTGCCGTTACGCCGGCACTTCCACCTGCAACCCATCGACGCGCTGGAAGCCGCGCGGCAGCTTGCTGCCTCGCCGTCCGCGCTCGCCCTTGTAGTGCTCAAGATCGTCCGCTTTCAGAGACAGGGTACGCTTGCCGGCTTGCAATACAAGGGTCGCGCCGTCAGCAATCACTGCCAAATCGGTGACAAATTCTTCACGGCTGGCTACCCGGTCGCCCGGCACGCCAATGATCTTGTTACCCTTGCCCTTGCCCAGCTGCGGCAAGTCGCTGACCTTGAACACCAGCAGGCGGCCTTCGGTGGTCACCGCTGCCAGCCAGTCCTGCTCGCGATTGGCCACCGGGCGCGGGGTCATGACCTTGGCCCCGTTGGGCAGGCTGAGCAAACCCTTGCCTGCCTTGTTCTTGGCCTGCAAGTCTTCACCCTTGACCACGAAGCCGTAGCCCGCATCCGAGGCAACCACGTACAGCGCGTCGTCCTCCGGCAACAGCACGCACTCGAAGGTGGCGCCAGGCGGCGGCGTCAGGCGGCCGGTCAGCGGCTCGCCCTGACCACGTGCCGAGGGCAAGCTGTGAGCCGCCACCGAGTAGCTGCGGCCCGTAGAGTCGATGAGTACGGCAAACTGGTTGGAACGCCCGGCTGCGGCAGCCTTGAAGCCATCGCCGGCCTTGTACGACAAGCCGGTAGCGTCGATGTCGTGGCCTTTGGCGCAACGCACCCAGCCCTTCTCCGACAGCACCACGGTGACCGGCTCGGTCGGCATCAGCTCGTTTTCCGACAGGGCCTTGGCTTCGACGCGCTCGACGATTGGCGAACGGCGCGCGTCGCCGTAGGTTTCGGCATCCTTGATCAGTTCGCTGCGCACCAGCTTGCGCAGCTTGGCCTCGCTGCCCAGCAGCGCCTGCAGCTTGGCTTGTTCCTTGAGCAGTTCGTCCTGCTCGCCGCGGATTTTCATCTCTTCCAGGCGCGCCAGCTGACGCAGCCGGGTCTCGAGGATGTACTCGGCCTGGATTTCGCTCAGCTCGAAGCGGGCAATCAGGGCCTGCTTGGGGTGCTCCTCGGTACGGATGATGTGGATCACTTCATCCAGATTGAGGAATGCGGTGAGCAAACCATCCAGCAGGTGCAAGCGCCGCTCCACTTTGTCCAGGCGATGCTGCAGCCGGCGGCGGACAGTGTTGGTGCGAAACTCCAGCCACTCCACCAATATCGCACGCAGGTTCTTCAACTGCGGGCGGCCGTCCAGGCCAATGATATTGACGTTGACCCGGTAGCTGCTCTCCAGGTCGGTGGTGGCGAACAGGTGCTGCATCAGTTCGTCGGCATCCACACGGTTGGAGCGCGGGATGATGACGATGCGGCACGGGTTCTCGTGGTCGGATTCGTCACGCAGGTCCGCCACCATCGGCAGTTTCTTGGCCTGCATCTGTGCAGCGATCTGCTCCAGCACCTTGGCCCCGGAGACCTGGTGCGGCAGCGCAGTCACAACGATGTCGCCATCCTCGACGCGGTAAACGGCACGCATGCGGATCGAGCCGCGGCCGCTTTCGTACATCTTGAGGATTTCTGCCCGTGGCGTGATGATTTCCGCCTCGGTGGGGTAATCCGGCCCCTGGATGTGTTCGCACAATTGCTCGATGGTGGCCTTGGGCTCGTCGAGCAGGCGCACGCAGGCGCTGGCCACTTCACGCAGGTTGTGCGGCGGCACGTCGGTGGCCATGCCCACGGCGATACCGGTGGTCCCGTTGAGCAGGATGTTGGGCAGGCGCGCCGGCAGCACGGCCGGCTCCTGCAGGGTACCGTCAAAGTTCGGTACCCAGTCCACGGTGCCTTGGCCAACTTCGCTGAGCAGCACTTCGGCGTAGCGCGACAAACGCGCCTCGGTATAACGCATGGCGGCGAACGACTTCGGATCGTCCGGCGCACCCCAGTTACCCTGGCCGTCGACCAGGGTATAGCGGTAGCTGAACGGTTGCGCCATCAGCACCATGGCCTCGTAGCAGGCCGAGTCGCCGTGGGGGTGGAACTTGCCGAGCACGTCACCGACGGTACGCGCCGACTTCTTGTGCTTGGCATCGGCATCGAGCCCCAACTCGCTCATGGCATAGACGATGCGTCGCTGCACCGGCTTCAGGCCATCGCCGATGTGCGGCAAGGCGCGGTCCATGATCACGTACATGGAATAGTTGAGGTAGGCCTGTTCGGTGAAGTCAGCCAGCGAGCGGCGTTCGACGCCGTCCAGGCTGAGTTCCAGTGAGTCGCTCATGCGGGCCTCGTCATTTCAGGTTCTGGCGTAGCAGCATGGTGCCGCCACGCTGGGTAAATTCAAGTTGTTTCAGGGCACTCATGCCCAGCAATACGGTTTGCCCGTCCAGCCCCGGCACCACGGTGGCGCGCACGTCCTGCAGGCGGATATCGCCCAGTTGCAGGCTGGCCAGGCGCGTGCGGTAGCCTTCGGCGCGGCCATTGGCGGTGCTGAGCAGCACCGGGCTGCCGCGCTCAAGGTTCAGGTCACGGGCCAACGCCTCGGGGATCGCCACATCGGTGGCGCCGGTGTCGAGCATGAAATGCACCGCCTGGCCGTTGATGGCGCCATCCACCATGAAGTGGCCCTGGCCGTTGCCCAGCAGGCGCACTTCGACAAAGCCCTCGCCGTGTTCGGATTGCACCTGGGCATTGGGGTTGCGCTGGCTGTCTTCCCACTGGCCGAAAAAGCGCGTGGCAAGGAACATCGCGGCCGCCCAGGCGAGGACCATCAGCACCCTGCCCGCCCGTTTGCCCGGCGCCTGGCTCATGACTTGGCGCTCCAGCCACCTTCCGGTGCATCAAAGCGCCAGACGATCGGGCGCGTTTCGCCATCGGCGCGGGCGCCGTTGTTGTTGTCCAGGCCGATCCAGGCGCCCTTGGCATCGATCACAAGGGCTTCGGCCAGGCCGAACGGTTGCGGGTAACGGCGGGCCTCGACCAAGGCGTCGGCAGCAAACGACCAGCAGCGCTCTACCTTGCCGCTGTCGGTATCACGCCGGCAGACCCGGTAGGCATTGCGTTCGAGGGTGAACAGCTTGCCCTCGAACCAGGCCAGGTCGGCAAAATCACGCGACAGTGCCCGGGCATCGGGCATTTGCGCCGGCTGCATCTCGACCCCGGCCTCGCTCAGCAGCACACAGCTGCGCCCGCAAGTCCACACCGACTGCTGGCGTTCGATGGCCACCAGGCCACGGCGCTCGCGCTCTGCGGCCAGCCACAGGCGATCGCCCGCCGGGTTGATCGCCAAGCCTTCGAACAAAGCATTGAAGTTCAGCAGCATGCCGCTGGCACGGGCCTGGCGCACCATGGCCGGGTCGATCTTCAGCCAGTCCGGCTCGCCTTCCAGCGGTAACTGCAACACGGCGGCATGGGCTTCGCTGGCCAGGTACAGGTTACCCGCCTGGTCACAGGTGATGCCTTCGAAATCCAGCTCGCCCCCGCGAATGTACGACGCCGCCCAATTGCGTGACTTGAGGCCCCACGGCAGGCCGCTTTCCGGCGGCGGTGGCGGGGTAAAGGTCAGCGGTTGCGCGCGCCAGGCCGGTTTTTGCTGGTCGAAGCGGTAGATGCGGTCGTCGTCGCGGTCGGACACGCCCCACAGCCCGCCCCGGCATTCCACCAGGCCAGACAGGTTGCCACCACGCATGCCGTCTATCGGGTGCTCGGCACTGAGCTTCAGCTCCGGCCAGTTACCCGCCAGGGCAGGCAAGGTAACCAGCGCAAGGCAAACGGCAAGTACTTGCCGAATCAAACCATGACCTCGGCCAGGTTGCCTTTGGTCTCCAGCCAGCTCTTGCGGTCACCGGCGCGCTTCTTGGCCAGCAGCTTGTCCATCAGTTCGCAGGTGGCCTCAACGTCGTCCAGGGTCAGCTGCACCAGGCGCCGGGTGTTCGGGTCCATGGTGGTTTCACGCAGCTGTGGCGGGTTCATCTCGCCCAAACCCTTGAAGCGGGTCACCTGTGGCTTGCCGCGCTTCTTCTCGGCCACCAGGCGGTCGAGGATGCCGTCACGCTCGGCTTCGTCGAGGGCGTAGTAGATTTCCTTGCCCAGGTCGATGCGGTACAGCGGCGGCATGGCCACGTACACATGCCCGGCTTCGACCAGCGCCCGGAAGTGCTGGACGAACAGCGCGCACAGCAATGTGGCGATGTGCAGGCCGTCGGAGTCGGCGTCGGCGAGGATGCAGACTTTGCCGTAGCGCAGTTGCGCCAGGTCTGTGGCACCCGGGTCGACACCGATGGCCACGGCGATGTTGTGCACCTCCTGACTGGCCAGGACTTCGCCACCGTCCACTTCCCAGGTGTTGAGGATCTTGCCGCGCAGCGGCAGGATCGCCTGGTACTCCTTGTCCCGTGCCTGCTTGGCCGAGCCACCCGCCGAGTCACCCTCGACCAGGAACAGCTCGGCCCGCATCGGGTCCTGGCCAGCGCAATCGGCCAGCTTGCCCGGCAGCGCCGGGCCCTGGGTAATGCGCTTGCGCTCAACCTTCTTGCTGGCCTTGAGGCGGCGCCCGGCGTTGCTGATGGCCAGCTCGGCCAGTTGCATGCCCAGCTCGGGGTGGGCGTTCAGCCACAGGCTGAAGGCGTCCTTGACCACGCCGGAAACAAAGGCAGCCGCCTCGCGCGACGACAGGCGCTCTTTGGTCTGCCCGGAGAACTGCGGCTCCTGCATTTTCATCGAGAGCACGAAAGAGATGCGCTCCCAGATGTCCTCTGGCGCCAGCTTCACGCCACGCGGCAGCAGATTGCGGAACTCGCAGAACTCGCGCATGGCATCCAGCAGGCCCTGACGCAGGCCGTTGACATGGGTACCGCCCTGCGCGGTGGGGATCAGGTTGACGTAGCTTTCCTGCACGCTGTCGCCACCTTCTGGCAACCACAGCAAGGCCCAGTCTGCGGCTTCCTTGTTGCCCGCCAGGCTGCCGCAGAACGGCTCGTCAGGCAGGCGCTGGAACTCGCTGACCGCATCGACCAGGTACGAACGCAGGCCGTCTTCATAGTGCCACTCGACCTTCTCGCCGCTGGCCTTGTCTTCGAAGCTGACCAGCAGGCCCGGGCACAGTACGGCCTTGGCCTTGAGCACATGCTTGAGGCGGCTGATGGAGAACTTGGGCGAGTCGAAGTACTTGGGGTCGGGGCTGAAGTACACGCTGGTGCCGGTGTTGCGCTTGCCGACCGAGCCGACCACTTCCAGCTCGCTGGCCTTGAAGCCATCGGCGAAGGTCATCTGGTATTCGTTGCCGTCACGTTTGACGCGCACGCGCACCTGGGTGGACAGGGCGTTGACCACCGAGATACCCACACCGTGCAAACCACCGGAGAACTGGTAGTTCTTGTTGGAAAACTTGCCGCCGGCATGCAGCTTGGTAAGGATCAGCTCGACCCCGGACACGCCCTCTTCCGGGTGGATGTCCACCGGCATGCCACGGCCATCGTCGCTGACCTCCAGCGAATGGTCGGCATGCAGGATGACCTGCACCGAACGGGCGTGGCCAGCCAGGGCTTCGTCGACACTGTTGTCGATGACTTCCTGGGCCAGGTGGTTGGGGCGGCTGGTATCGGTGTACATGCCCGGCCGCTTGCGGACCGGGTCAAGGCCCGAGAGGACTTCGATGGCGTCTGCGTTATAGGCGCTAGCGCTGGGATTGGCCATAGGGTCTCGTCGTCAGTCTGGTGAGTGCAAAAAAGTCAAAATACAGAAAAATCGAGCGCCGCATACTGCCCGCGAGCAATACCGGCAAACGCCAGCAAAGCCGGCAGGCGCTCGGCGAAGCCCTGGAAGCTGTGGTCGCCGCCAGCCTGTATACGCAGCGCACATGCACGGTAATAGCGCTCGGCATGGCGATAGTCCAGGGTTTCATCGGCCGTCTGCAGCCACACTTGATAGCGGCTGGCATCTACCGGGGCCGGCACTTCCAGCTCGGCCAAGGCCTGTACGTGGTCGTGGGTCAGCTCCCAGGTTTCACCGCTGTAGTGATTGCGCTGAGTGCCCAGGTAGCCGTCAAAATGCTTGTGCGGCGTTACCGCCGGGTTCACCAACAGGGCCTTGAGGCCATGGCGCTCGGCCAGATGGGTGGCATAGTAGCCGCCGAGCGAACTGCCCACCAGCAGTGGCGCGCCCAGGTCGGCGATGGCAGCTTCAAGCTGGGCGATGGCCTGCCGCGGGTGGTGATGCAAGGCGGGCACACGTAGCTGGGCCGACAGGCCCAGTTGCTGCATCACGGCTTCGAGCTGGCGCGCCTTGGTTGAAAGCGGCGAGCTGTTGAAGCCATGGATATAGAGGATGGAACCCGACATGCTGCCCCCGGAATCTGTGGCTTCGCGCCTGATGATGCGGGCGCAGGGACGCGCAGTGTAGCGCGTTCGCCGGGTTTTGGCGCCGCACCGTGGTTTTAGCAACACATTCTTCAACAGACTTGAAAGTACCGGGAGCGCTCTGCGCCCCTTTCGCGGCACAAGGCCGCTCCCACAGGGATTCGCGATCTCCTGTGGGAGCGGCCTTGTGTCGCGAAAGGGCTGCGCAGCAGCCCCAAGATCCTCAATAACCTGGGCTATCGAAGTCGAGCTTCACATCGAAATCCAGCGCCCGCTCCACTCCGGTTTCCAACCGCCCGTCGGCGTGCAGGCGCAACCAGCGGTACCCGGGCTGCTCCTCGCTCACTTTGAAGTCTTCGCTGCGTGCCGCGAACTGAATACAGGTCGAAGGCGTGGCCAGCAGGCGCCGGCCCTCGCGCAGCTCATCCCATTCCTGATGCACATGCCCCCACAGCAGCGCCCGCACCTGTGGATAAGCCCCGACGATGTCGAACAGGGCCTGGGCATTGCGCAAGCCTATCGGCGCGATCCAGGCGCAGCCGATGTCCACCGGCTGATGGTGGAAACACACAAGGCAATGCCGTTCACCCGCCCCTTTCAAGGCGGTTTCCAGCACTGCCAACTGGTCACGCTCCAGCAGACCGTGTGTCGCGCCATGTACCGCCGTGTTGAGCATGACAATACGCCAGGCACCAATATCGGTTACCGCTTGCACAAGCTCCGGGGCCACTTCGGCCATGACCCGGGCCTCGTCATGGTTGCCCGGCAACCAGCGGGTGGGCACGGCAAACGGCGCAGTCAGATCCCGGAACGCTTCATAAGAGGCAACGCTGGCGTCCTGGGACAGGTCACCCGTGCACAACAGCAAGTCGACAAGCGGTTGCTCGCGCCGCACCTGGGCCACCACATGGCGCAGGCTGTCACGGGTATTGAGGCCCAGCATGCTGCCGGCCGGGTCGGCGAAAAGATGGGCGTCGGTCAGTTGCACCACATGAACAGGGCGCGTGTTGTCTGGGTACATGTCAGCGAACGCTTGCCAATTCGTGGCCACAAGCCAGGCAGTGGCTCAGCCATTCACCGAGGAACAGGTTGAGCTGGGCCTTTTCGTCCGGCTGGTGCATGGCCTCATTCGGATACGGGTAGATACTGCGCAGGCGCCGGGTGTGTTCGGCACTGACCACTTCGGCCATGCGTGCATCATGGTACACCTGCACTTCCAGGTGCGGCACCGGCAGCCATGGCAGGCTGTGCTCCTGACGCACATGCAGGGTGGTGGTGTACGGGCAGGCCAGCACCACGTCCAGTACCAGCACGCCGAGCATCTGGTCGCCCTGGGTCATGCCGATGCGGCGCGAGCTCTGGGTGGTACGCATGTCGGGCAACAGGCGCATCAGCCGGGCGTAGTTGGCCTCGCAGGCAGCCTGCAGCCCGACCAGGTCGACTCGATAGCGCTCGCGCAGCAGGTTCACTTCCACATACCTCGTACTTCGTCACGGTTCAGCGCCAGCCATTGCAAGCCGATGATAGTCGCCGCGTTGCAGATGCGCCCGTCGCGCACCGCCTGCAGGGCATCCTCGAACGACCACACGCGCACGCGGATGTCTTCGCCCTCTTCTTCCAGGCCATGCAGCCCGCCCGCGCCCTCGCTGCTGCATCGGCCAAGGAACAGGTGAACGTACTCGTCACTGCCGCCCGGCGACGGGAAGTAGCGGGTCATCGGCCACAGGGCGCTGAACGTCAGGCCGGCTTCTTCCTCGGCTTCGCGGTGGGCGACTTCCTCGGGTTGCTCATCCTTGTCGATCAGCCCGGCAACCATCTCGATCAGCCAGGGGTTGGCGACCTTGTCCAGTGCGCCGACGCGAAACTGCTCGATCAGCACCACTTCATCGCGCAACGGGTCGTAAGGCAGCACACACACCGCATCATGGCGCACAAACAGTTCGCGGCTTATCTCGCGGCCCATGCCACCGGCAAACAGCTCGTGGCGCAGGTGCACCTTGTCGAGCTTGTAGAAGCCCTGGAAGCAGTTGGCCCGCTTGACGATCTCGACCGCCTTGGGCACCGAATTCAACGTGTCTGACATGGAAATCCTCGTTACCTCAATTACCGCATCGCGCCATCCTACTCTGCACGCTTTCGCGTTTCACCCCTTTCCGGCAACCGTTCGCACACTCGGGACAGCACGTCTTCACTCTGTTAGCTTAGTGGCGAACTGAAGGCCGCGCAGACGGTCAAAGGCCGACTTTTCCCTGTTCTGCAAGGATCATCATGACACTTGTCAAACTGACTTCCGTGGCCGTGCTGGCACTCGCTCTGGGCGCCTGCCAGAGCCTGTTCACGCCCAACTACCGGGCCCCGCTCGAGGTCAAGCGCGACGCCTGGGAGCATGTCAAACCCGGCTGCAGCGAAAGCGACTGCCCGCTGGTGAACATCGACATGGTCCACTTCCCGGCCCTGCCCGCGCTCGACGGCATCGTCGAAAAACGCCTGCTGCAACTGACCGAAGACAATCAGCATGGCACCGCGCCAAGCACCTTGCAGGCCTACGAACAGCAATACCTGGCCAGTGCCGACAAACGTAACAGCAGTTATCTGCAAGCCAAGGTACGCGAGCAGCATGACGGGCTGGTGATCATCGAGTTGTCCAGCTACCTGGACAGCGGTGGCGCCCACGGCATGCCTGGGCGCGGCTTCATCAACTATTCGCGCAAGCTGGACAAGGTGCTGACCCTGCAGGACATGCTGGTGCCGGGCCAGGAGGACACCTTCTGGAAAACCGTCGAGGAGTCGCACCGCGCCTGGCTGATGAGCGTGGGCATGGACAAGGACGCCGAGTTCGTCAAAACCTGGCCGTTCAAGAAGTCGCCGCACATCGCCCTGACGTACGGCGCAGTAGTGGTCAAGTACGAGGTCTATGCCATCGCGCCCTATTCCATGGGCCACGTGGAACTGAAAATCCCCTACCCACGCCTGAATGGCGTACTCAAGCCTGAACTGTTTCCCGGCCGCGGCTAAGGCTCAGCAACCCATGCAGCACACCTGCCAGCAGCAATGCTGGCAGGGTAGCCCCCAGCTCCGGTGCCTGCGCGGCAATCAGGTGGTAGACCGCCACCCCCGTAAACCAGGCCACCAGCGCCTGCCAGTGCAAACCGCCGACCTGTGCCGGCAAGCGGCGACGACGAACCACGTAGTGGTCCATCAACACCACGCCGAACAGCGGCGCGAACACCGAACCGATCAGCAGCAGGAAGTTCTCGTACTGGGCCAGTGGCGCCAGCAGGGCGATCAGGGTGCACAGCACGCCGATGGCCAGCGCCAGGTGCTCGACCTTCACAGGCACCAGCACGCCGGTGGAAACCGCTGCCGAGTGGATGTCGGCGAAGGCCTTTTCCGACTCGTCCAGCAGAATCAGCAGCAACGGAATACCCATGCCGGCGCCGGCCAGGGCCAGCAGCAAGGCATTGACCTCGCCACTGGCTGCGAAGGCCAGGGTGTAGGCCACGCCCAGGCTCATCAGCCAAGTGTTGCCGATGAAATAGCCAATGACCGTGCCGCCGAACACGTGCTTGCCGTTGCGGGCGAAGCGCGAGTAGTCGGCGATCAGCGGCAGCCAGGACAGCGGCATGGCGATGACGATGTCGAAGCCCACGGCCAGCGACATCGACCCGTCACCGGCGCGGCCCCACAGTTCAGCCAGGTCGGCCTTGGCGAACAGGTTCCAGGTCAGCCACAGGCAAGCGCCCAGCAGCACCCAGAGACCCCAGGCGCGCAGCACTTTGCGCACGAAGGCCAGCGGCCCGCTGACGGCCAGCAAGGTGGCCAGGGCACCGAAACACAGCGTCCAGAGCATCGGGCTGTTCCAGGCACTGCCCTCGCCGAACGCCCGCGCGCCCAGCAGGCTGGCGGCATCGCGCATGACGATGATCTCGAAGGCGCCCCAACCTACCAGTTGCAGCAGGTTGAGCACAGCCGGCAAGCGCGCGCCATGGCTGCCCAGGCTGAGCTTCAGGGTGCCCATGGCGGACAGGCCGGTGTCGCTGCCGATGACGCCGGCGGCGCCCAGCAACAGCACACCCACGCCGGTGCCCAGAGCGATGGCCAGCACCGCGCCGGCAAGGCCAAGGCCTGGGGCGAGCATGGCGCCGACTTGCAGCACCATCAGGCCGATGCCAAGGGAGAACCACAGCGAGAACAGGTCGCGGGCGCCGAAGATGCGCTGGTGGGTGGGGACCGGGTGGTCGGGGGAGAATTGGCTGGGGGTGGTCATGCTTGCTGGCACTCGGCAGAGGAATATGGATGTACGCGGTCGTTGTAGGAGCGGCCTTGTGTCGCGATGGGCCGCAAAGCGGCCCCCGGTTTCAGCTTCACCGCTGATAATGCCGGGGCCGCTTTGCGGCCCATCGCGACACAAGGCCGCTCCTACAGGGGGCAGCTATGCAGTCAGACTTTCTGGTACAGCTGGCTGCCTTCCTGGCGGAAACGCTCGGCCTGCTCGCGCATGCCTTGCTCGACCGTCACATCCACGGCCTCGATCTTGGCAGCGTACTCACGCACTTCCTGGGTGATTTTCATCGAGCAGAACTTCGGCCCGCACATCGAGCAGAAGTGCGCAACCTTGGCCGATTCCTTCGGCAGGGTCTCGTCGTGGAAGGCACGGGCAGTGTCCGGGTCCAGGCCCAGGTTGAACTGGTCTTCCCAACGGAACTCGAAACGCGCCTTGGACAGGGCGTTGTCGCGAATCTGCGCGCCCGGGTGGCCCTTGGCAAGGTCGGCGGCGTGGGCGGCGATCTTGTAGGTGATGATGCCGGTCTTGACGTCGTCCTTGTTCGGCAGGCCCAGGTGTTCCTTGGGCGTGACGTAGCAGAGCATGGCGCAACCGAACCAGCCGATCATCGCCGCACCAATGCCCGAGGTGATGTGGTCGTAGCCCGGTGCAATGTCGGTGGTCAGCGGGCCGAGGGTGTAGAACGGCGCCTCGTCGCAGCACTCCAGCTGCTTGTCCATGTTCTCCTTGATCAACTGCATCGGCACGTGGCCCGGGCCTTCGATCATGCACTGCACGTCGTGCTTCCAGGCAATCTTGGTCAGCTCGCCGAGGGTTTCCAGCTCACCGAACTGCGCGGCGTCGTTGGCATCGGCGATGGAGCCGGGGCGCAGGCCGTCACCCAGCGAGAAGCTGACGTCGTAGGCCTTCATGATTTCGCAGATTTCGTCGAAGTGCGTGTACAGGAAGTTTTCCTTGTGGTGCGCCAGGCACCACTTGGCCATGATCGAGCCACCGCGGCTGACGATGCCGGTGACGCGCTTGGCAGTCAGCGGCACATAGCGCAGCAGCACACCGGCATGGATGGTGAAGTAGTCCACGCCCTGCTCGGCCTGCTCGATCAGGGTGTCGCGGAACAGCTCCCAGGTCAGGTCTTCGGCCACGCCGTTGACCTTTTCCAGGGCCTGGTAGATCGGCACGGTACCGATCGGCACCGGCGAGTTGCGGATGATCCACTCGCGGGTTTCGTGAATGTGCTTGCCGGTGGACAGGTCCATGACCGTGTCCGAGCCCCAGCGGATGCCCCAGGTCAGCTTGGCCACTTCTTCCTCGATCGAGGACCCCAGGGCACTGTTGCCGATGTTGCCGTTGATCTTCACCAGGAAGTTGCGGCCGATGATCATCGGCTCCACTTCCGGGTGGTTGATGTTGGCCGGGATGATCGCGCGGCCACGGGCGATTTCCTGGCGGACGAATTCGGGGGTGATTTCTTTCGGGATGTTGGCACCGAAGCTGTGGCCGGCGTGCTGCTCGTTCAGCAGGCCAGCGGCGCGGGCTTCTTGCAGCTTCATGTTTTCGCGGATGGCGACGTATTCCATCTCGGCGGTGATGATGCCCTGGCGGGCATAGTGCATCTGCGAGACGTTGGCGCCAGCCTTGGCACGGCGCGGGTTGCGCACGTGGGCGAAGCGCAGCTTGGCCAGTTCGGCGTCGTTCAGGCGCTGCTGGCCGAAGTCGGAGCTAAGCCCGCCCAGGCGCTCGGTGTCACCACGGGCGTCGATCCAGGCCGAGCGCACATCGGCCAGGCCCTTGCGCACATCAATGATCACGTTGGGGTCGGTGTACGGGCCGGACGTGTCGTAGACCAGTACCGGCGCGTTGGTTTCGCCGCCAAAATCGGTCGGGGTATCGTCCAGGCTGATTTCACGCATGGGCACGCGGATGTCCGGGCGCGAGCCTTCGACGTAGATCTTGCGCGAGCGCGGGAACGGTTGCACGGACTGCTGATCGACTTGTGCCGATTCGCTGAGGTTGATCGCTTTTTCTTGTTTGGTCATCACAGGCTCTCCAGACGGCTTCCTAGCAGTGGAATGTCGGGGGAGAACCTGAAAAGCGCGGACGCACCCATGGACGAGTGCAGTGCCGGATATGGGGGTGCCTGAAGCTGCATGCAGCTGCGACATTCCCGGACCTGGCACAAGAGGCTCCCCGGGAAGGCGAGCAATCTTGTTCCCTACGCAGGCGCTAACCTGATCAGGTTCAACGGGATCCGCACCTCTGCGATCTCAGCCTTTGCTTCAAGGCACCCCGACAAGAACATGCGCAGTCTAGACTGGAGTGGTCGGCAAAGCCAAGCGGGTAAATGCGCGGTTGATGAAAGGCACACCGGGCGATTGTTGCCAGGGGCGCATGGCACTACACTGGCCCGTCACTCGATACTCAACAGTTCAGTAATTAAATTTCGTACAAGGATTGCCTCTATGCTGCGCAAACTCTCACTGGCGATAGCCGTGTCTTGTGCGTCCAACGGAGTGGCCTGGGCAGTGGACGTGCCCTCGACAGTCAAAACCGATTTGGTCAGCGTTTATCAGGAAGCAGTAGACAACAACGCCGACCTGGCTGCGGCACGTGCCGATTATGGCGCCCGCCGCGAAGTGGTGCCGCAGGCCCGCGCCGGGTTGCTGCCAAACCTCTCGGCCGATGCCGAGATGCTGAACACCCGCACCAAGCTGGACGAGCCTTCCATCACCTCCAACCGTAGCGGCAACTCATGGAGCGCGACCCTGGCCCAGCCAATCTTCCGCGCTGATCGCTGGTTCCAGCTGCAGGCAGCTGAAGCGGTCAACGAGCAGGCGGCGCTGGAGCTGTCGGCCACTGAACAGAACCTGATCCTGCAAACCGCGCAAAACTACTTCGCCGTGCTGCGCGCGCAGGACAACCTGGCCGCCACCAAGGCCGAGGAAGCCGCGTTCAAACGCCAGCTGGACCAGTCCAACGAACGCTTCGATGTGGGCCTGTCGGACAAGACCGACGTGCTGCAATCCCAGGCCAGCTATGATACGGCCCGTGCCAACCGGATCATCGCCGAGCGCCAGGTGCAGGATGCCTTTGAAGCGCTGGTCACCCTGACCAACCGTGAATACACCTCGATTCAAGGCGTGGTGCATACCCTGCCGGTGCAGGTACCCACGCCAAACGACGCCAAGGCCTGGGTCGAAACCGCCGGCCGCCAGAACCTCAACCTGCTGGCCACCAACTATGCGGTTTCCGCCGCCGAAGAGACCCTGCGCCAGCGCAAGGCCGGCCATGCGCCGACCCTGGATGCAGTGGCCAAGTACCAGAAGGGTGACAACGACAACCTCGGCTTTACCAACCCTTCGCAATTGGGCGTGCGCTACAGCGGCGATGTCGAACAGACCAGCGTTGGCCTGCAGTTGAACATCCCGATCTACAGCGGCGGCCTGACCAGCTCGCAGGTACGCGAGGCCTATCAGCGCCTGAGCCAGAGCGAACAGCAGCGTGAAAGCCTGCGCCGCCAGGTGGTGGAAAACACCCGCAACCTGCACCGCGCGGTGAACACCGACGTGGAACAGGTACAAGCACGCAAGCAGTCGATCATCTCCAACCAGAGCGCGCTGGAAGCCACCGAAATCGGCTACCAAGTGGGTACCCGCAACATCGTCGACGTGCTCGATGCCCAGCGCCAGCTGTACACCTCGGTGCGCGACTACAACAACAGCCGCTATGACTACATCCTCGACAACCTGAGCCTGAAGCAGGCGGCCGGCACCCTCAGCCCGCAAGACCTGCAGGACCTCAAGCGCTACCTGAAACCGGACTACAACCCGGACAAGGACTTCCTGCCGCCAGACCTGGCTGCCGCAGCGGCCAAGAACTTTGAGCGCCGCCCTTGAAATAGGGGTGTATTGCTCACAGACCGGGTTGTTTTTGATAGCCTCATTGCCGGCAAGCCAGCTCCCACAGGTTCCTCACTGGCCTCAAGCCATGTGCAGTACCTGTGGAAGCTGGCTTGCCGGCGATGAGGCCAGGACAACCAAAGCAAAAGTCAGCGGATAAGCGCATCCAGGCCATCGAGCAAGCGCTGCAACGCGCCCTGATTGGCCTGCATCACCGCCCTGCCCGCCTCGCCCATGCGTTGCGCATCCTGCGGCAACTCGACCAGCCGCCGCACCGCCCCGGCCAGCCCGTCGGCATCGTCCACCTGCTGCAACGCCCCCGCTTCACGCAACATCGCGCTGATTTCAAGGAAGTTGAACACATGCGGCCCCATCAGCACCGGCAAGGCCAGCGCCGCCGGCTCCAGCGGGTTGTGCCCACCGGTCGGCACCAGGCTACCGCCGACAAAGGCAATATCAGCCAGCGCGTAGAGGAACAGCAACTCACCCATGGTGTCGCCCAGCAACACGCGGGTTTGCGCATCGACCGGGGCTGCCGAAGAACGGCGCACGGTGGTGAATTGCTCGCTGCACAGCGCATGCACAGCGTTGAAGCGCTCGGGATGGCGCGGTACCAGGATCAGCAAGGCATCGCCATGCACCTGCAACAACTGCCGATGCGCCTGCAAAATCAGCGCATCCTCACCGTCATGGGTACTGGCGGCAATCCACACCGGGCGCTGTTCGGCCCCCCACTGCTCACGCAATGCCCTGGCACGCGGCAGCAGTTGCCCGTCGACCTTCAAGTCGAACTTGATCGAACCGGTGACCTGCACGCACTCAGGGCGCGCGCCCAGGGCACGGAAGCGTTGCGCCTCGGTTTCGGTCTGCACGGCGATCAGGCTCATTTCCGCCAGCATCGGCCGTGTCAGTTTGGCAAAGCGCCCGTAGCCGCGTGCCGAACGCTCGGACAATCGCGCGTTGGCCAGCGCCACCGGAATCCCGCGTTTGGCGCACTGGTGGATGTGGTTGGGCCACAACTCGGTTTCCATGATGATGCCCAGCTTCGGCTGCACATGGGCGAGAAATCGCCCGGCCGCCCACGGCAAATCGTAGGGCAGGTAGCAATGCTGTACGCGCGGTTCGTCGGCGAACATGGCGCGAATACGCTCGGAACCTGTCGGCGTCATGCAGGTAAGCGTGATTGGCAATTCAGGGTAGGCCTTGAGCAAGGCACGCACCATAGGCGCCGCAGCGATGCTCTCGCCCACCGACACCGCATGCACCCAGATACCGCCCTGGCGCATGGCCGGCAGCTTGAAGGCAAAACGCTCGGCGACGCGCTGGCCATAGGCCGGCGCCTTGCGCGCGCGCAGGTACAGGCGCAGCGCGACCAGCGGCAGCCCCAGGTGAAACAGCAAGGTGTAGAGGGTTCTGTTCATGGCGGGGAGTTTACTAGTATCCGAGCCGATGGCGGCAGCGAATTGTAGCTCGACGCCTATGACATCAAGCGGCGCACGCCTTGGGTCGCACCGGGGAAACTGGCATTTTTGATAGTTGCGTAACTGGCGTACCGGCGCCTAAATATGATCACTACTCGAACAGAACGAAAATTACCAAAAAGTCGGAAGTTATGAATAGCTATTTACCCTACGGCTACTTATACGCCAATGCTTACGCCCTGCTGAGTTGCTTTAACGGCGAGCTACTATCAATGCCTCTACAAGCTTACGGGCTCGGTAACGGGCACCGTTTCTATGCACCCGCGCTCATGCGTTTTTTGTCACCTGACCCACTTAGTCCTTTTGAGAAAGGTGGCACCAACACCTATGCGTACTGCTCAAACGACCCTGTGAATTATCTGGACCCAACAGGTGGGTGCCGGAAGTTGTTTTCTGGAAAGCGTCCGGCGCCAAATTCACGTGTAGCGGTGGGTGGCTTGCCAGCATTACTCAAACACCGAACCATCCTTAAAAGCGTCAGCCAACACCTCTCAAGCAAAGAAATCAGTAATCTGACCAACGTTCTTCCCGGCATAAAAGCCGACATGGCCGGAATCTCGATGAAGCGCGCCACGCCCGAATCAACCACTCCCATTTTTAATCGGGGTGCAGATGAATTTACGGAAATAGCACTATCTAATTATTTTGCTCAGAACCACCTGACCCGTGGAGAGTTTAATCAATTGCTTACCGGTAGAACAAAAGCACTTCGCGCAGGCTATGATTATGGCATTAAAGACTATGAAAAATTTTTGGCACGAGCGCGTCTAAAACGACCTGACCAGAAGATTGTCAAGACCGTGTACAACCAAGTGCGAGATCTTTGGTCGACCAAACGCCAAGTAGAGTTTTAATCGCAAAACCGATAGGGCCGCTACTAACCAATCGCACGCAGGTGCACCCCAAAGCGCTCGGCCAGCCACTGCGCGGCCGGCCCCAGGGGCGCATCACGACGCCAGGCCAGTTCCGCCACCAGCGCCGGCGGGCGCCACTCGCTATCGAGCTCGACCATGTGCGCCTGGTAGGTCGGGTACTGCACCACGTGCCGCGGCAACCAGGCCCAGCCCAGGCCGCGCATCAGCAGTTCAGCCATGGCGTAGAAGCTGTCGGCACGCCATACCTGCGGGCTGATCGCCTCGCCGCCGGGGTAACCACTTTGCTGTGGGGCGATAAGCAATTGCCGGTGGCGTGCCAGTTGCTGGCGGGTGACCCGGCCCTCGCCCGCCAGTGGGTGGCCGATCGCGCATACCGTAACCATCTCCACACTGCCCAGCGCCCGCCGCTCCAGCGAGGCCGGGATGCTTTCGTGGTGGAAGAACAGGCCCAGATCGGCGCGCCGCTCCACCAATTTGCGCGCCACATCGCCCTGGGCACCGCTGGCCAGTTGCACCTCCAGGAACGGGTAGCGACTGGCCAGTTCGTCGAGGCTGTCGATCACCGGCTGGTAAGGCATGGCTTCGTCCTGGGCAACCCGCAGCAAGGCCTCCTGCCCACGCATCAGGGCCAGGGCACGGCCATCCAGGTGTTCGCACTGACGCAACAGTTCGCGGGCATCTTCCAACAACGCGCTGCCATTTTCGGTCAGCTTCGGTTGCCGGCCGCTGCTGCGCTCAAACAACGTCACACCCAGGTCTGCTTCCAGCAGGGCGATGGCATTGCTGATGGCCGATTGAGCCTTGCGTTGTTCACGGGCAACGGCAGAAAAGGAGCGCAATTCGGCGACGCGCAGAAAGATTCGCAGCTGCTCCAGGTTCCATTGCTCAGCCATCAACCTATCCCCATATCTGATAGGTAATGACTTTACCGCATCTGGGCAAGGCCTAGAATGCCAGACCAGTTACCAGAGGATCCTGTCATGAATGCCTATACCTATCTCGCCATCGCCATCTGCGCCGAAGTTATCGCCACTGCCTCCATGAAAGCGGTGAAAGGCCTGAGCACGCCACTGCCACTGCTGCTGATGGTGGTCGGCTACGGCATTGCGTTCTGGATGCTGACCCTGGTGGTACGCAGCATTCCGGTGGGGATCGCCTACGCCATCTGGTCGGGGCTGGGGATTGTGCTGATCAGCGTGGCGGCGCTGGTGATCTACGGGCAGAAGCTGGATGTGCCGGCGATGCTGGGCATGGCCATGATTGTGGGTGGGGTGGTGGTGATTCAGCTGTTCTCCAAAACAGCCGGGCATTGATGTTTGCCTGATGGATCCTGGGGCCGCTTTGCGGCCCATCGCGACACAAGGCCGCTCCTACAAGGGATCGTGCAGGCCTCGGAATTTGCGGGGCACCTGTAGGAGCGGCCTTGTGTCGCGATGGGCTGCGCAGCAGCCCCAGGATCACAAAGCCCACACTGGCCTGAGCCTGTATACTTGCCAGCTGTCCCAGTCTTCGAGGTACCGCCATGCCATCTGCCATTTCCACTGACGTGCTGATCGTCGGCGCCGGGGTCGCAGGCCTCTGGCTCAATGCCCGCCTGCGCCGCCAGGGCTACTCGACAGTGCTGGTGGAACGCGCCAGCCTTGGCGGTGAGCAGACGATCAAGTCGCAGGGCATCATCCACGGCGGCACCAAGTACGCGCTGCACGGCGCCCTGACCGGCGCCTCGGAAGCCATCGCCGACATGCCGCGGCGCTGGCGTGAGGCCTTGGCTGGCGACGGCGAACTCGACCTCGGCCGTACCCGCCTGCTCTCCGATGCCCACTACTTGTGGTCACCGGGCACCCTGGCCGGCAACCTCACAAGCTTCTTCGCCAGCAAGGCTGTGCGCACCCGTGTCGAACAGGTCAAGGGCGAACAACTGCCGCCTGCACTGCAGGACCGCGCCTTCAAGGGCAAGGTGTATCGCCTGGCCGAGCTGGTCATCGACGTGCCCAGCTTGCTGGCCAACCTGGCCGAACTGGCGGGTGACAGCCTGCTGGCGGGCGAACACATCGAACCGCTGAGCGAAGGCGACGAACTGGTCGGCCTGCGCGTCGACGGCCGCGAAATCCGTGCCCAGCGCGTTGTATTGAGTGCAGGCGCCGGCACCGCAGACTTGCTGCACACCCTCGGCTTGCAGCAGCCCGCAATGCAGACACGCCCCCTGCACATGGTCATGGCCAAGGGCCCGAACCTCAAACCTTTGTACGCTCACTGCCTCGGTGGCGGGCCCAAGCCGCGCGTTACGGTGACTACCCACCCGGCAGCCGATGGCCAGTGGGTGTGGTACCTCGGCGGCGACCTGGCCGAAGCCGATGGCGTGGCACGCGAACCGGCCGCACAGATTGCTGCGGCGCAGAAGGAAATCGCCAGCCTGCTGCCATGGGTCGACCAAAGCCAGGTGCGCTGGGCCACCCTGCGGGTCGACCGTGCAGAGCCCGCACAATCGGGCCTGGTTCGCCCGGACAACGCATTCCTCGCCGACCAGCAACGCTTGATGGTCGGCTGGCCGACCAAGCTGGCTTTGGCACCCGACTTCAGCGACCGAGTTATCGCCCATCTGGAGCGCGACGGCATCCGCCCACAGGCACAAGCCGACCTGGCCGGCCTGCCACGCCCACCGCTAGGTGTACCAGCCTGGGAGCAACTGCTGCCATGAGCCTGCCCACCCTGCACGACTTCCACCGCCCGCTGGGCAGCACCGGTTTCCAGGTTTCGCCGCTGGGCCTGGGCACGGTCAAGCTGGGCCGCGACCAGGGTGTGAAGTACCCCACCGGTTTCACCATCCCGGACGATGACGAAGCCCGCATGCTGCTGGCGCAGGCCCGCGAACTGGGCATCAACCTGATCGACACTGCCCCCGCCTATGGCCGCAGCGAAGAACGCCTGGGCCCACTGCTGCGCGGCCAACGCGATGAATGGGTGATCGTCAGCAAGGTCGGCGAAGAATTCGACAATGGCCTGTCGCACTTCGACTTCAGTGCCGCCCACACCCGCCGTTCGGTGGAGCGCAGCCTGCGCCGCCTGGAAACCGACCGTATCGAACTGGTGCTGGTGCATTCCGACGGCAACGACCTGGCGATCCTCGAACAGCAGGAGGTCTATCAGACCTTGGCCGAGCTCAAGCAGGAGGGCAAGATCCTCGGTTTCGGCCTGTCCGGCAAGACCGTCGCCGGCGGCCTGAAAGCGCTGGAGCAAGGCGACTGTGCAATGGTCACCTATAACCTCAACGAACAGGCAGAACGCCCGGTGCTGGACTACGCTGCCGAACACGGCAAGGCCATCCTGGTAAAGAAGGCCCTGGCCAGCGGGCATGTCTGCCTGGCCCCGGGCGTTGACCCGGTGCAGGCAAGCTTCGAGCTGCTATTCGCCCACCCGGGCGTCAGCAGTGCTATCGTCGGCACCATCAATCCGCTGCACCTGGCCCACAACGTGGCCACCGTCGCCCGCATCCTGGGCCAGCACTGAGATGCCCCTGGCCCAACAAGGGCCAGGAGAATGACCCGACGCAAGGAGGAGCCTCGTGGCGCGAACGCTGATCCGCAAGAACCCGAGCAACTTCAAGACACTGCCACTGCATGTCGAAGCCACACCCGAAGGCCTGATTTACCAGAGCATCGGCATGCCGCTGAACTTTGCCCAGACCCAACAGCGGCGCAAGGCCATCCAGCTGCCCGACACGCAGCGCTTCGTGGTCGAACTGGCCAACCTGGGTGTCTCGGTGCGCCTGACCCTGCATTGGCAAAACCGTGATTACTGGGTGTTGGTGCGCCAGCGCCGGCAAGACCGTGGCGATGTGGTGCTGAAACTGATTTCTGGGTATGTACCGGCGCAGGAGCTGAACCTGCCGTTGCACACGGCTGTTCAGGAAGTGGCTGAGGAATGCCTGCTGGAAACCCCGGAAGGCTGGTTAGGCGGGCGCTTCAACGATACCTGGCTGCCCGTCCCATACGCCGCCGCCCTTCACTATCGTGAAACACCGCACTTCTTGCTGACCCCTGAGTCCGGCGCAGCCCGGCCCGTGCACAGTGGCAACCTGATGCTGCTTGAGCGGCCACGGGCCTATGTGCATCTGCCCACCGCCTCGCTGCAACTGATCTACGACATGCGCCTGCAGGTGCCCCGGGAAGCCAAGAAACTCAGCCTGTTCCACGTCGATGAGCGACTGGAGGGTGACCAACTGGTAGCGCGGCTCAACCGTAAGCGGCCAGACCTCTATCTGATGCCGTTGAAGGACGGCCATCCGCTGGCGGAGCTGTATACGCTGAAGAAGGATGAACTGGTTCCGGCGAGCACGCGCGGACTCTACCTGGCCGAGAGTTTTGCCCGGCAGGAAGGCTGGGTAGTGACGGACGAACGGGTGCGCTGGAAGGACTGGGTGAAGCAGCAGGGGCTGGTGGAGAGCAAGCCGGCGCGGGCATCGCACCTGCAGCGCTTTGGCGACAAGGCCCGGGCATTGCTGGAGCGGGCGCGTACCAGCCTGAACAAGTGATACTGGGGCTGCTTTGCAGCCCGTTCGCGGCACAAGGCCGCTCCTACCGGGACCGCATTTGCCATGGCTTACGCGATCCCTGTAGGAGCGGCCTTGTGCCGCGAACGGGCCGCAAAGCGGCCCCGGCTGTATCAGTTCTTGCGAATCTTCTCGACAATCGCGGTGGTCGAGCTGTTCTCGACCAGGCCAAGCACCTTCACAGTGCCGCCATAGGCCTTGACGATATCAGCGCCCACTACCTGATCAATGCCATAGTCGCCCCCCTTGACCAACACATCCGGCTTGACCTGGCTCAGCAGGTTTTCCGGGGTGCCTTCCGGGAAGCTGATTACCCAGTCCACCGCGCCCAGCCCGGCCAGTACGGCCATGCGCCGGTCGACGCTGTTGATCGGCCGGCCCGGCCCTTTCAAACGGCTGACCGAAGCGTCGTCGTTGACCGCGACGATCAGGCGATCGCCCTGGGCCCGCGCCTGCTCCAGGTAGGTGACATGCCCGGCATGCAGGATGTCGAAGCAGCCGTTGGTGAAGACAATCTTCTCTTTGTGCGCCCGCGCGTCATCGATGGCCAGCAGCAGTTGCTCCAGGCCCAGCACGCCGCGCTCGGAGCCTTCCTCGCGCTGGATCGCCCGGCGCAGTTCGGGGGCACTGATTGCAGCGGTACCCAGCTTGCCGACCACGATGCCTGCCGCCAGGTTGGCCAGGGCCACCGCGTGGGGGAGGTCCTCGCCCGCGGCAATGGCTGCGGCAAGGGTGGAGATGACGGTATCGCCGGCACCGGTCACGTCGAACACTTCACGTGCCCGCGCCGGCAGGTGCAGCGCCGGCTGGCCAATGCGCAGCAGGGTCATGCCGTGCTCGCCCCGGGTTACCAGCACGGCGCCCAGGTCCAGGTCCTGCAGCAGCTGCAAGCCTTTGGCGACCAGTTCGGCCTCATCGGCGCAACGGCCAACGATAGTCTCGAACTCGCTGAGGTTCGGGGTAATCAGGCTGGCGCCACGGTAGATGGAAAAGTCCTTGCCCTTGGGGTCGGCCAGCACCGGAATGCCCTTGGCCCGCGCCGCCTGGATCAGGCTTTGGTGATTCTTCAGTGCGCCCTTGCCGTAGTCCGACAAGACAAGCACCTTGACCCCTTCGAGCAGGTTGTCGACTTCGGCACCCAGCGACAGCGGGTCAGTGGCGAACGGCTCTTCGAAATCGATACGCAGCAGCTGCTGGTGACGGCTCATGACCCGCAGCTTGACGATGGTCGGCTGGTGCGCGATGCGCTGGAACACCGACCGCACGCCCGCAGCCTGCAGGCTGTTGGCCAGGCTGTCGGCGGCCTCGTCCTGGCCGGTAACGCCGATCAGCGAAGCCGGTGCGCCTAAAGCGGCAATGTTCAGGGCAACGTTGGCCGCGCCGCCGGGGCGATCCTCGATCTGATCGACCTTCACCACCGGCACTGGCGCTTCAGGCGAGATACGCGAAGTACCGCCATGCCAGTAGCGGTCGAGCATGACATCGCCGACCACCAGAACCGGGGCTTGATCGAAACGCGGCATGGACAACTTCATGGGCAACCCATATGAAAAATAATGAACAGGGGCAGGATATTAGCACAGGGTAGTCGACGGCTTTACGGCCAGATCGTCCCCAGTAAATTCCCGTGACGATCGGGGCCGTTACGGCCCCGATCAGGGAGGACTCAGGTGATATCGGCCTTGACCGGCTCATCCAGGCCCATGGCGTGCAGGCGGGCATAATGGCCATTGGCCGCGAGCAGCTCGGCGTGGGTGCCGCGTTCTACCAGGCGCCCCTGGTCCATGACCAGGATCTGGTCAGCCTTCTCGATGGTCGACAGGCGGTGGGCGATCACCAGCGTGGTGCGGCCTTGCATCACGTGGTCCAGGGCAGCCTGGATGTGCCGCTCGGATTCGGTATCCAGTGCCGAGGTGGCCTCGTCGAGAATCAGCAGCGGCGCGTTTTTCAGCAGCGCCCGGGCAATGGCCAGGCGCTGGCGCTGGCCGCCAGAGAGCAGCACGCCGTTTTCACCCACGTCGGTGTCGAAGCCCTTCGGCAAGCGGTCGACGAACTCTTTGGCGTAAGCATCGGCCGCAGCGGCTTCGATGTCGGCGCGTGGGGCACCCGCCAGATCGCCATAGGCGATGTTGTTGGCCACTGTGTCGTTGAACAGGGTGACGTGCTGGGTCACCTGCGAAACGTGGCGGCGCAGGTTGCGCAGGCGGTAGTTCTCGATCTCCACACCATCAAGCAGGATCTGCCCCTGGTCGTGGTGATAGAAACGCGGGATCAGCGCCGCCAGGGTCGACTTGCCGCTGCCAGAGCGGCCGACCAGGGCGATCATCTGCCCAGGCTCGGCGACAAAGCTGATGTCGCTCAGCACTTCACGCTCGGTACCCGGGTAGGTGAAGCTCAGGTTGCGTACTTCCAGGCGCCCGTCCACACGGTCTTTCTCGACAGTACCGGTGTCCAGTTCAGGCTCTTCGTCCAGTTGCTCGAAGATGCTTTCTGCACCTGCCAGGCCCTTCTGAATAGTCGAGCTGACTTCCGACAACTGACGAATCGGCTTGGGCAGCAGGCCGGCAGCCGTGATATAGGCCACCAGGTCACCGGCGGTGGACTCACCACGCAGGAACAGCACCAGGAACATCAGCGCGGCCATGGCGCTGTAGATCACAAGTTGCAGCATCGGCGTATACAGTGAGCCGGTCTTGGTCATGCGCAGCTGCTTGTCGGTGTTGCTCTGGCTGGCCTTGCTGAAACGCCGCTGCTCGTAGGCCTCGCCGCCGAAGCTACGGACCACGCGGTACCCCTGGATGGTTTCCGACGCAACGTGGGTGACGTCGCCCATGGCCACCTGAATCTTCTTGCTCTGCTTGCGGAATTTCTTGCTGGCGATGCTGACCATAACCGCGATCACCGGCAGGATGGCGACCATGACCAAGGTCAGGTGCCAGTTCATCCACAGCAGGTAGGCAAACAGGAACACCACGGTCAGGCCTTCACGGATGACAACCTTGATTGCATCGGTGGCAGCACCGGTGACCATGGTCACGTTGAAGGTGATACGCGAAATCAGGTGCCCGGAGTTGTGGTTGTCGAAGTAGCGGTTGGGCAGTACCAGCAGCTTGTTGAACAACTCCACGCGCAGGTCGTGCACCAGGCACAGGGAAACCTTGGCCAGGAAATAGTTGCCAAGGAACGACCCCAGGCCCTGCCACGCGGCGATCAGGATGATCAGCAGCGGCACCGCCTGCAGCAATTGCAGGTCGCGCAGGTAGGGGACATTGGGGAACAACACCGCTTCAGGGTTGCTCAGCCCGTCAACAAAGTACTTCAGGATGCCGGCCAGCATCGGCTGGGTCGAGGCAAAGATCACGAAACCGACAATGCTCAGCAGGAAAATGCCGACATAGGGTTTCACATAGCCCAACAGCCGGAAGTAGATCTTCAGGCTGGAGGTGTGCTCCGCCGGTCGCGGGGTTTCGGCCATTATCAAGCTCGCTGTTCAGGTTGAACCGGAAATTTTACCACAGGCGTCATTTTCGGCACGCCCCCATGGCAGCATCATGGCAAGGCCAACAGGCAGCCAGCTGATGAACCATTCGGCACGCGGCGTACCGGTGAGGCTGGCGGCATCGAACTGCATGGCCAGGGTCGAGTACACCCAGAAGCTCAGCAGGAGCTTGCCGAACAAGGTGCCGCGCACGCGAATGATTTCACCCAGCGTGAACAACCACACCAAGACCCAGAGCAGCATGCCAGGCAGGCCCATCTCCACGGCAACGTGGGTAAACATGTTGTGGGTGTGGTCGAAGTGCCTGCCCACCGCACTGACGTCGTAGCCCGCACCAAGGCCCAGGCCGGTCCAGGGGTGCGCGGCAATCATGTCGACCACGGCATGGAAGATTTCCGGCCGGAAGGATGAGCCGCGCAGGGCGATCAGGTCATACATCGCAGAAACAGCAAGGCCGGTTGCAATGACTGCCAGGATGGAAAACACCTGGCTGTGGCGGTCACGGAACCACAGCGGTGCCATGGTGACGGTGAGTACCAGGGCCAGGAGCGCGCCACGGCTCTGGCTGAGCATGGCAAAAGCCCCCAGGCAAGCCAGTGCAACCAGCCACAGCAGCTGCAGGCCACGCTGCCGCGGTGGCTCATAAAGCAGGAAAAGAACGGCCGAGCCAATGACATAAGCACCCAGAATGGGATGTGATATCTCGCCAATGCCGGCCAGGCGGGCCAGCAAAGACTTACCCTGCAAACCATAGAAGTTGACGATCGAGACCAGTGCCGCGACGGCCAGCAGGCCGCTACCAAGCAGCAACAGCTGGCGAACCTTCGCCAGGCCCAGCTGGGCCAGCAGCGGGAACGCCAGCAGGAACACCAGAATGTAGAGCAGGCGCTTGATCTCGCGCCCCGAGTCCTCTGCGGGCGACCAGGCCAGGCTCAGGCCACTCCAGGCCAACAGCAGCAGCACACTCATCCACAACGCCGGCTGACGCTTCCAGGCTTGCACCAGTACCGCGCGGGCCGACCAGGCCAGCACCAACGTCGGCAGCCACAGGAACAACACCAGGCCTTGCTGATAAATCTTGTTGCTCGGCGCCAAGGCAATCGCCCCCAGGAACCAGACCAGGCCCAACCCCAACCAGGCCTGCGCCCAGTTTTTTTGATACAGCATCCATTTCCCCCGATGAATCAAAGGCACCGTCCATGGTGCTACAGCATTATTTTCGGCATTATTACCGGTCATTTTGCTCGCCAGACGACAAGGCTCTATTCATGCAATGCTCCCGGCTCACCCAGGTCGACTTCGATCAGCTGACACAAGGCGCACAGGTGCTTGAGGCAGACAGCCATGGCGCCAAAGTCTACCTGCTCGCGGATGGTAATATCCTCAAGGTTTTTCGCAGGAAGCGGCTGATTTCATCTGCACTGCTGCGCCCCTACTCACAGCGCTTCGTCGATAACGCCGCGCGCCTGGCGCAACTGGGTATCCCCACCCTGGAGGTGATCAGCCAGCACAAGCTCGACCAGCCAGGCCGCACTGCTGTGCTGTATCGGCCGCTACCCGGGCGCACCTTGCTGCAAATGTCGCGCGATGAAGGCTTCAGCTGGGACACGTATCTTCCGCAACTGATCCAGCTGGTGCGCCAGCTGCACCACAGCGGCGTGTACTTCCGCTCGTTGCACCTGGGCAATGTCGTGGTTACCCCTGACCAGCACCTGGGCCTGATCGATGTGGCCGACATGCGCTTTTTGCGCCCGCCGTTGTCGGCCCGCATGATTCGGCGCAATGTGCAGCACATGGTGCGCTATATCGAGCGGGAGAACCTGGGCGACCGGTTCCCCCTGGCCGCCTTCGAGGCAGCCCTGCTGGCGCGCTGAGCGTCAGTTGCGCAACAGGATCTGCGAGCCGGTGCAGAAGGCCTGCCAGGCTTGCTCCGGCGCCAGCGCCTGACGCTGCCGCGCAGCTACCGCCGGGGCGCTGAGGGCTGTACAACGCTCGATCGCTTCAGCCCATGCGCTCTCGTCGGCAACGGGCAGGTAGCCACCGGTGTCACGCAACTGCTCGCGGAACACCGGCAGGTCACTGCATACCACCGGTACATCGGCCATCACCGCCTCTTGCACTACCAGCCCCAGGCCCTCGGAACGCGAAGGCACCAACAGCCAGTCGAATGCCCGATAGAGCTGCTGCAGGTCCTCGCGGTGACCGCGCAGATGAACCCGCCCAGCCAGGCCCAGCGCATCGATACGCTCCTGCAGCACGGCATGCTGCGGCCCCTCACCAATGATCGCCAACTGCAGTCCCGGTTGCCTTGCAATGGCCTTGGCGAATGCCTCGATCAGCATTTCGAAGCCTTTGCTCTCTACCAACCGCCCTACCGCGCCCAGCGTCACCCCTTCGGCCTGAGGCAGCTGCAGCGCATGCCTGGCCTTGTCCCGGCTCAGCAACGGTTCGACGAACGCCAGCGGGTCGAGCGCCATGCGCAGGGTCTGCACCGGCCTGCCCAGGTCATGCTCCAGCGACTCGGCCAGCGTACGCGACACAGCTGCGATGCTCAGGCGCTCGGCCGGGAGCATACGCAACAAGCGAATATCGCTGCTGTTCAGGCGGGTCTTGCCATGGAACAGCACCTTGGCCCGCACCTGTGGAATGTTTTGCAGCAGCGGCAGTACCAGCCGCGCGACGCCAATACCGTCAAGCAAGACGATTTCTGCCTTGGCCTCGGTCAGCGCCTTGCGCAAACGCATGCGCAACCACGGCCGCAGCAGGCGCCACAGGTGCCGCCCTTTCAACGCCCGGGGTGGCATGTGCCATTCCCGTGTCGAACCGAGCCCACAGCACAGCCCGCTACCCAGCAGCAACCAGTTACTGATCCGGGCATCGGTACCGGCGTGCGAAAGCACTTGCCGATGCACCTTGTGGATGGACATGTACGGCGTTCCGCCCGCCCACATCATATTGACGATGTTCATGGGCCCTCTCCCGCTCATGTCAGGTGGGACAGCGACTTCATTGAACAAAAAGGGTGATACCCATGCCGATCAAGGCACCTGTCACCAGCGTCAATGCCAGTTTGATCCGATCACGTTGGCGACGCTTGGCCTTGCGCTCCACTTCAATGGGCAAGATCACGTGATTGCCGAATCCAGTGTGCAAAACCGCATCTCCCTCCAAGGTGACAGCTGTCAGATTCAACTCAGCGTAGCGACGAGAAAGCGCCTTCTCTCCAGCATAGGCGGCAAATGGCGCACAGCGCTGGTAATCACTCAACCGACGCAGGCCGGGATTGAGCGAAAACGCCTGCCATTCAGCCTTGTCGGATAACAGCGGATAGCACGGGACGCCGGCGATGATCTGGCGATCGCCCAGGTGGATGTACGGGCTATGGATAGCCAGGTCGTGGGCATGGCTGCGCAGCCACACCTGCAACACGTCCGGGCTGGTATCCAGAATGGCCCGCGAATCTTCGACAAAGGCCTGGCGGTAGAAATGCCAGTCGTCTTCGCAGTGGAAGATATACGGCGTCTTGACGTGGCTGTAGGCCAGGTCGATAGACGGCAACTGGCCGAGCTTGGGCCGGTTGACGAACACTTTGCAGTGCGGTTTCCAGTGCTCTGGCACAGCGCCATGCACGGCATCGTCACCGGAATCTTCGGTGATGAACACTTCGCGAATGGGCGCGGTGTTGTAGCGATCGAAACTCTCAAGGGTGTCTTTGAGCAGATCGAACCGCCCACAACTGGTCACGACAAGCGTGACATCACTTTCTTCTGAAAAGCGCACCGGACTCCCTCCGCATTGCGACTATAGGCTTTCAACACCCGCTCCTGGGCGCGAAAGCTCTTGTTTAGATACCCAGCTTCAGGCGCAGCCGCTGCCACGCAGACAACGGCGGGTGGGGCCTGAGTGCCGGGCGCATGTGGTCGACGATGCTACGTCCAACTGCGGCGAAACTGAAACGGGAAACCGCCAGATGGCGGCCATTTTCTGCAATCTGCCGAGCCAGTTCAGGGTCTGCACGCAAACGGCGGAGCTTTCCCTGAAGGGTCGGGATGTTGTCATAGAACACCACGTTGTGCATGTCTTGCAGGCCCAATGCGCGGTTTTCTTCCTCGCCCTGGTCGTACGCCAGCAACACACAGCCACAGGCCATGGCTTCGAAGTTCTTGATCATGTATTCGCCCATGCCGACATCGGCACTGACGAAGAAACGAATACGGTTGAGCGTGTTGCAATAGTCATCACCCGACTTGGTGCGGGTTACCAGCAGGTTCTCGACCTGGCCCAACTCGTCCAGCAGCGTCTTGCGACCGCTGTAGGCCACGCTGTTGACACTGCCGACGAAGGCCAGTTCGATGTCGCGCTCACGCCCTTGGTCGGCCAGCAATTGCTCGTCATAGCCCTTGGGCACGAACACCGCATCGAAACCTTCCTGGCGCAGGCGCTCGCTGACCATGTAGCCAGAGCTGATCACCCGCGCCCATGGCAGCTGGCGGTAATGGGCGCTGAACTTGCCGGTGTACTTGCACGGGATGTAGTTCTGGTAGGCGTCATGCTCAAGGATGACCAGGTTCGGTACGGTACGGATGAAGGCCACCTGGCGGATTTCCTGCTTGAAGCGCAGGAAGAACACGATGCGGTCATAGCGCTCGACCTGCACTTCACGCTTGAAGTAGCGACGCAGGTTGCGCTGGTCTTCGCTGGTCAGCCAACGCAGGTCGCACTCGCAGTTGGCCGCGACGCCATCGTACAGGCGGTCGAGAATCGCCCGCTGTTCCTTCTGCACCAGAAATAGGACTTTCATTGCTTTCCTTGGGCGCTCTGCGCCATCGCGGTCAACCATGGGGCGTGCTTACAGCTCGCGCCGCCAGAACAGTTCGTGTCGGCGCACGGCCTTGCGGAAGAATTCGTTCTCCCCATAAGGCGACGGCCGCCGCCCGGCCAGCCAGCGTTGCAGCAAGCGGCGCAGGCGGCGTTTGAACGGCGCGGGCGGCTGCAGGTCGTGCATCATGCCCAGGGCCATGGCCTTGTCGTGCTGGGTAGCCCGGCCCAAGACCAGGCTGCAAGGTGCCCAGGCCTGTGCAGCGCCCAACTGCGGAGGCAACGCCACGCCATCGCCGCTGTCACCCATGGGCCAGCGGTCGTTGTCATGCAGGTGGTTGGCGTAGCACAGCAGGGTTTGTGGCTGCCAGGCCAGGCCTTGCAAGGCCTCCAGCACCGCCGCCTGGGCGCAGATGTGATCGGGGTGCGGGTCAAGCTGCGGGTGCGGCATCACCAGCACTTCTGGCTTGGCCGTTTCCAGCAAGGCCCGCAGGTCGGCCAGCAGGTTGTGCCAGGTTGGCGCACCGTCGCTGTCGGCCGGCAGCGGGAACGGGTTGAACTGCCGGAATACGCGGATATCGGCGAGGTCGGCTTCACGGGAGGCGGCCGGCTGGTCGGGCGCGGCCTGCATGGCAGGCAGTTGCAGGCAGAAGTAGCCCAACTGCACGCAACGCGACTCCGGCACACCGGCCCAACGTGGCACGGCGATGCTGTCCCAGGCTCGCAGGCGACCCTTCAGGCGCGCGGCCTCGGCCTTGGCCAGGCCCATCTGCTGGTAGTGCTCTGCCTCGATTTCACCGGCGGTCAGCGTCACGACCCAGGTTTCATCTGCCTGGCTGTACAGGCCATACGCAGCCAGCTCGGCGTCGTCGGCATGCGGCGCAATCACCATCACCCGGCGCCGTTGCAGTTCGACCGCGGGCATTATCCACAGACGCGGCTCGCCCAGCAGCCGGCAATGGCGGCCACGCAGGCGCAACGTGCCAGCTTGCAGCGGCGCAGCCAGGCCGGTCAGGTTGAGGAAGCGCACGCCATCGACACCACGCTCGAAGGTTTGCCGATCGGCCTGCTCACCCGCCAGCAGCGCGACCTGCGGGTCCAGGAACCGACCGAGCCAGCTGCCTTTTACCCGCAGCTCAAGCACCAGGGTTTCATCGCCCTGCAACGCGCAGTCGGCATTGAGCAGGCCACCCTGCAGGCTGGCAGGCACCTGCCGCGCATGGTCACCGAAGTCGTAGACGTAGTCCTCGCCGGGCGCATAGAACAGGTGGTCGGCAAACCAGGCCTCATGGGCGGCCCAGAGCAGCGGCAACAGCAACAGCGGCAACCACCACCAGGCCAGTACACCGAGGGCGACCAGCGCCACCAGGCCGGCCAGCAAGCCCAGGCGCTTGTTGCGCCGGTGACGCTTGAGCAACTGCTGCTTGCGGCTCACGCCTGATACACCGGCACAGGGTTGCACCAACGGTCCTTGTATTCGCGATCGGCACGGCCGAACGAGAAGCGCAATGGCTTGTTGCGCGCCCGGGCATCTTCCCAGGCGGCCTGGGTATTGAGGAAGCTCAGCACGCTGCCTGGGCTGAAAGCCTTGGTTTCAGGGTCTACACCGCCATTGATGTACTCGACACTGACCCATTCGGGTGCTTCGACGCGATACACCAGCTGGATGGCAATCGGCTTGCCGTCCAGCATCAGCACCGAGCCGATCAGCAGCTCGCGCAGGCGCTCCAGCACCTCGGCCATGCGCTCGGCACCGGTGGCCGGGAAGCCCCAGCGGCGCTGGAACAGGTCGCAGTACATGCTGGCGATTTCCTGCGCACTGAAGTCGCTGATCGGGCGCACCACGCCACCCGCCTCTTCCAGCAGACGCAGTTCGCGGCGCTGGTTGTAGCGGAATTTCTTCGACAGGTCTTCGTGCGCCCGCGCCATCGCCAGCTGTTCCTTCTGCGCCTTGAGGCCGCTGAAACGGCCCTGGCACAGTTCGGACAGGTAGCGTGCGGTATGGCGCAACGGTGCAGCGGCATCGGCCGCCGCGGGCAGGATGATTTCGGCATTGCCCAGGTCAAACAGGGCTTTTTTGCCGGCACGCTTGAGCACATCCTTGGCCAGCGCCAGGTGGCGCCCCCAGGTCGGGATAGCGGCTTTCAGCTCGCCGGCCTGGTACCAGCCCAGGTAGCGCACCGGGATCTGCGCCAGGTCAGCCAGTTGCTCGACCACTAGCGGATGGGTGGCGACACTGCCACCAAAACGCGCCCACGCCTCGGCATAGGCCTTGGCGTCGATAGTTTGCCAACCGCGCTCGCGGAAGGCCTGGATACGATTGAGCATCAAGCCTGCCCCACCAGCGCGCGCACCTGTGGCAACTGCCAGAAGGCCTCGCGTACCGCTTGATCGGAAAAGCGTTCACGCAGGCGTTGCAGCATGTGCTCGGCACAGGCCTGGCGCTGTTCAGCGCCCAGCGTGGCCATATGCTGCAGGCCCTGACCCAACTGGGCAGCATCGCCCAACGGGAACAGCACACCCACACCCTCGACCACCTCACGGGCCCCGCCGCAGGCCGTAGCCAGCACCGGCACGCCAGCGACCATGGCTTCGAGCAGGACCATGCCGAACGGCTCGTGGTCGGAGCTCAGGGCGAACACGTCGAAGGCCTGGAAGTAGCGGCGTGCATCCGGCACCTGGCCCAGGAAGTCCACCTGTCCGGCAATGCCCAGCTCGGCGGCCAGGGCCTTGAGTTCGGCCTCCAGCCGGCCCTTGCCGAGGATCGCCAGACGCGCACCGGCCGGCAGCGCGGGCAGCGCCTGGGCAAAACCACGCAACAGCGTGGCCTGATCCTTGTCCGGGTGCAGGCGCCCGACGTTGCCGACGACCCACGCCTGGGCATCCAGGCCCAGTGCCTGGCGTGCCTCGGCGCGCGGCACCAGGGCTGTTTGCAGGGCATCGATGTCGATGCGGTTGTACAGGGTCTGGATGCGCTCGGCCGGCCACTGTGGCAGGCAGCGGCGCATGTCGTCACGCACCGCGTCCGACACGCCCAGCAGGCTCAGCCGCTTGCTGAACAGGTTGGCGAACAGCCGACGGCCTTTGCGCTCATAGTCGCCAAAGGCATGGTGCACGCCAATGACCGGCAGGCCGGTACCCAGCAAGGCCACGTAGATGGGCTTGAAGCGGTGGGCAATGCAGAAGGCGAAGTTGCGCTCGGCCGCGATGCGCCGCAAGGCACGGATGGCACCGAGCTTCAGGCCACGCACAGCCTTGGAGCTGAACTCCAGGAACAGCACCTCGTCCGACGCGCAACCGGCCGCCACCTGCGGGTCGGCTGCACCGGTGAGGAACACCGTGGTGACCTGGTAGCCACGCCCCTGGAACAGGCTGGCGTACTGACGGGCGCAGTCGAGGAACGGCCCGTCATAGCCATGGCAGAACTGCAGGATGCGCGGTTCAGAGCGGCTGGTCATACGCGGCCGCGCCGTCCTTCACAACCAGGATGTCTTCCATGATCAGGTACTGCAGGTCCGAGCCGAAGAACATGTTCAGGGCGTCGGTCGGCGAGCAGATCATCGGTTCACCACGGCGGTTCAGCGAGGTGTTCAGCGACACGCCGTTGCCGGTCAGGTCTTCCAGCGCTTTCATCATGTCGTAGTAGCGCGGGTTGTACTCGCGCTTGAGCACCTGTGCACGCGAAGTACCGTCCTCGTGCACCACTTCCGGTACGCGGGTCTTCCACTCTTCAGCCACTTCGAAGGTGAAGGTCATGAACGGCGCCGGGTGGTCGACCTTGATCATCTGCGGGGCGACGGTGTCGAGCATCGACGGGCAGAAAGGTCTCCAGCGCTCGCGGAACTTGATCTGGTGGTTGATACGGTCAGCCACGCCTTCGACGCTTGGGCAGCCGATGATCGAACGGCCACCCAGGGCACGCGGGCCGAACTCCATGCGGCCCTGGAACCAGGCCACCGGGTTACCATCGACCATGATCTGGGCGATCTGCTGCGGCATGTTGTCGAGCTTGCGCCACTTCGGCTGGTCCGGGTGACGGGCGCAGGCGGCGATCACGTCTTCGTTGGAGTACGACGGGCCGAGGTAGACGTGTTCCATCTTCTCGACCGGTACGCCACGGGCGTGGGAAACATAGGCGGCCGCGCCAACGGCAGTACCGGCATCGCCGGAGGCCGGCTGGACGAACAGCTCTTTCACGTCCGGGCGGGCGATGATCTTCTGGTTGAGCTTGACGTTCAGCGCACAGCCGCCGGCGAAGGCCAGCTTGCCGGTTTCACGCAGGGTGTCGCCCAGGTAGTGGTCGATCATCTGCAGCGCCAGCTTCTCGAACAGCGCCTGCATGCTGGCCGCGTAATGAATATAAGGCTCGTCGGCGATATCGCCTTCGCGCTTGGGGCCCAGCCATTCGATCAGCTTTGGCGAGAAGTAGAACCCCTTGCCCTTCTCTTTATAACGGCGCAGGCCGATGACGTTGGCGTACTCGGTGTTGATCACCAGTTCGCCGTTTTCGAAGCTGGCCAGGCGCGAGAAGTCGTACTTGCTGGCGTCGCCATACGGCGCCATGCCCATGACCTTGAACTCGCCATCGAGCATTTCGAAGCCAAGGAACTCGGTGATCGCGCCATACAAGCCACCCAGGGAGTCCGGGTCGAAGAATTCCTTGATCTTGTGGATCTTGCCGTTTTCGCCGTAGCCAAAGAAGGTGGTGGCGTATTCGCCTTTACCGTCAATGCCGAGGATCGCGGTTTTTTCCTTGAAGCCCGAGCAGTGGTAGGCACTGGAGGCGTGGGCCAGGTGGTGCTCGACTGGCTCGATCTTGACCTTTTTCGGGTCGAAGCCCAGCTGCTCCAGGCACCAGACGATCTTCTTGCGGTAGCGCTTGTAGCGACGGTTGCCCATCAGGATGGCGTCGAGGGCGCGATCCGGGGCGTACCAGTAGCGCTTGGCATAGTGCCAGCGCGCCTTGCCGAACAGGCTGATCGGGGCGAACGGGATGGCTACCACGTCGACGTCGGACGGCTTGATGCCTGCCTGCTCCAGGCAGAACTTCGCCGACTCGTAGGGCATGCGGTTCTTCGCATGCTTGTCACGCACGAAGCGCTCTTCTTCGGCGGCGGCAATCAGCTTGCCGTCAATGTACAGGGCCGCGGAAGGGTCATGGCTAAGGGCGCCGGACAGGCCAAGAATCGTCAATGCCAAGGGATTAGCCTCTTCATTCGGTAAAAATGCGCCAGCGGCCTCATGGGCGGGTGGCGGCTAAAGGGCGGGATTATAACGCAAACATCAGGACCTGCGCGGTCGTTGTAGGAGCGGCCTTGTGCCGCGACAGGGCCGCAAAGCGGCCCCAGATTTCAGCTTCGCAGCAGAAATTGCCGGGGCCGCTTTGCGGCCCTATCGCGGCACAAGGCCGCTCCTATAGGGGATCGCGGCGCGACTTATTCGGCGATCAGCCAGTCCATGCGGTAGCTACCGTCCGTCTGGGCCAGCTCCTTGGCCAGCCACGGCAGCAGCTCCTTGAGCTCTTCTTCCAGGCCCCACGGCGGGTTGGCGATGGCCAGGCCCGAACCATTGAGGCCCTGCGGGCTGTCCTGATGATGCACATACAGCTCTACCCGCAGCAGTTTCGGCGCGCCGGTGCTGGTCAGGTCCTGGTAGTAGCGCGTCAGCGAGCGCTGGTCCTTGATCGGGTACCAGATTGCCGCGACGGTCTGGCGCATGCGGCTGATGGCCTCTTTCATGGAATTGGTGCAGCGCTTGAGCTCATCGGCCTGCTCGAACGGCGGGTCGATCAGCATGATCGCGCGCTTTTCCTGCACCGGCAGCAAGGCCCGCGGCACATGCCAGCCTTCGCCCAGGTGCACGACCACACGCGGGTCTTTTTTCATGTTCTCTTTGAGCAGCGGCCCGTCTTCAGGGTGCTTTTCGTTGAGCAGGGCGCGATCTTGCTGGCGCATCAGGCGGCGCGCCAGTTCGGGCGAACCGGGGTAGTAACGCAGCTCACCGTCGGCGTTCAGGCGCTTGATGACACGCAGGTAATCGGCAGCCATGGCCGGCACATCATCGCGGCCCCACAGGCGGGCGACGCCTTCAAGGTACTCGCCGGTGCGGGTTGCCTGGTCGCCTTGCAGGTCGTACAGACCGAGCCCTGCGTGGGTATCGATGTAGGCGAACGGCTGCTCCTTGCGCGACATCAAGGCGATGAGGCGGGTGAGCACGATGTGTTTGAGGACGTCGGCGTGGTTGCCGGCGTGGAAGGCGTGACGATAGTTCATGGCAACTCCTGCGAAGGCGGCAAGTTTACCTTGCCTTGCAGGCGGAGTCAGGCCTGGCTGCTGATCGGCGGCGCCTGCTTGGCGGCTAAACCCGCCCCCACAGGGCCTGCACAGTTCTCAGACCCTGCGCAGTACCTGTGGGGGCGGGCAAGCCCGCGAAGCAGGCAACGCCGATTCAACGGGTATTACTTGTCAGCGTGATACGCCGCGTCTGCTGTCTCGAAGCGCTGCACCATCGCTTGCGACGGGCTGCCCAGCTTGCTCACCAGAACGATGGCGATGCTCGCCAACAGGAAGCCCGGGATGATTTCGTACAGGCCCCAGGTATCGATCTGCTTCCACAGGATCACGGTCAGTGCGCCAACCACGATACCGGCCAGCGCGCCGTTACGGGTCATGCCTTTCCACAGCACCGAAATCAGCACCACCGGGCCAAAGGCGGCACCAAAGCCGGCCCAGGCATAGGCCACCAGGCCCAGCACACGGTTTTCCGGGTTGGCAGCCATGGCGATGGCAATCAGTGCCACGGCCAGCACCATCAGGCGACCGACCCACACCAGCTCGACCTGCGAAGCGTTCTTGCGCAGGAAGGCCTTGTAGAAGTCTTCGGTCAATGCACTGGAGCACACCAGCAGCTGGCAGCTCAAGGTGCTCATCACCGCCGCCAGAATGGCCGACAGCAGCACGCCGGCGATCCATGGGTTGAACAGGATCTTGGCCAGCTCGATGAAGACACGCTCATGGTTCTCGGTGACCGGGCCTGCCAGGTCAGGGTTGGCCGAGAAGTAGGCGATGCCGAAGAAGCCCACGGCGCAGGTACCAGCCAGGCACAGGATCATCCAGGTCATGGAGATGCGGCGAGCCTTGGCGATGGATTTCACCGAATCGGCGGCCATGAAACGCGCCAGGATGTGCGGCTGGCCGAAGTAGCCCAGGCCCCAACCCATCAGCGAGATGATGCCGATGAAGGTGGCACCTTTGAACATGTCGAAGTTGGCCGGGTTCACCGCCTCGATGGCAGCAAAGGTGGTGTCGAAGCCGCCAGTGGAAATCAGCACGATCACCGGGGTCAGGATCAGCGCGAAGATCATCAGCGAAGCCTGCACCGTATCGGTCCAGCTCACCGCCAGGAAGCCACCCACGAAGGTGTAGGCGATGGTAGCTGCGGCGCCAGCCCACAGGGCAGTCTCGTACGGCATGCCAAAGGTGCTTTCGAACAGACGGGCACCGGCAACGATGCCAGAGGCGCAGTAGATGGTGAAGAACACCAGGATGACGATCGCCGAAATGATACGCAGCAGGCCGCTATTGTCTTCGAAACGGCTGGCGAAGTAGTCCGGCAGGGTCAGCGCATCACCGTTGTGTTCGGTCTGCACGCGCAGCCGGCCGGCCACGAACAGCCAGTTGAGGTAAGCACCAACGGTCAGGCCGATGGCGATCCAGGCCTCGGACAGGCCCGAGAAGTAGATGGCGCCCGGCAGGCCCATCAGCAGCCAGCCACTCATGTCGGATGCGCCGGCAGACAGCGCGGTGACCACGCTACCCAGGCTGCGACCGCCCAGAATGTAATCGGACAGGTTGTTGGTGGCGCGATAGGCCGCGAAGCCGATCAGCACCATTGCCGCGATGTAGACCACGAAAGTGATCGTTAGTGGATTGCCCATGCGTGTGCCCTGGCGTTTGTTTTTATCTCATGCACAACCGCAGCCATGGCGGTTGCACCCAGGCGGCGAATCCTATGCAACAACGCAAAGCAGGTGCAACCATTTTTCACTTGCAAGTTGCACCCGCTTGAGCATTTTTTGTAAAAGCCGCTTTTTTGCTCCTTTTTGGCGCATAAACCCGGTTTTTCAGAATAAAACGCACCGTAAACGCTCCTTTTCACGGTGTGGAAATGTCTGTCAGACGAGTTGCACCTTTTACACAAAAAATTCGGGTTGCACCTGGTTGCACCCGAATTGTCCTACAGCTACTCTTGGCGCCAGCTTAGGCCACAGCCGTGGCAATAACGAGGATAAGAAATGGCGACGACCACCCTTGGGGTCAAACTCGATGACCCGACCCGTGAGCGACTCAAGGCAGCAGCGCAGTCGATTGACCGCACGCCGCACTGGTTGATCAAGCAAGCGATCTTCAATTACCTGGAGAAGCTCGAGGGTGGTGCCACCCTGACCGAACTCAACGGCCACGCCACCAGCCTGGCTGATGATGCCGGTGATGTTCAGGCCGACCACAGCCACCAGTGCTTCCTCGAATTTGCCGAAAGCATCCTGCCACAGTCGGTACTGCGCTCGGCGATCACCGCCGCCTACCGCCGCCCCGAGCAGGAAGTGGTACCAATGCTGCTGGAGCAGGCGCGCCTGAGCGCACCGCTGGCCGAAGCCACCAACAAGCTGGCCGCTGGCATCGCCGAAAAACTGCGCAACCAGAAGAGCGCTGGCGGCCGTGCCGGCATCGTCCAGGGCCTGCTGCAGGAGTTCTCGCTGTCGTCCCAGGAAGGCGTGGCGCTGATGTGCCTGGCCGAAGCCCTGCTGCGTATCCCCGACAAGGGCACCCGTGACGCGCTGATCCGCGACAAGATCAGCACCGGCAACTGGCAGCCGCACCTGGGCAACAGCCCGTCGCTGTTCGTCAACGCCGCCACCTGGGGCCTGCTGCTGACCGGCAAGCTGGTCAGCACCCACAACGAATCCGGCCTTACCTCCTCGCTCACCCGCATCATCGGCAAGAGCGGCGAGCCGATGATCCGCAAGGGCGTCGACATGGCCATGCGCCTGATGGGCGAGCAGTTCGTCACCGGCGAGACCATCGCCGAAGCCCTGGCCAATGCCAGCCGCTTCGAAGCCAAGGGCTTCCGCTATTCCTACGACATGCTCGGCGAAGCCGCACTGACCGAGCACGACGCGCAGAAGTACCTGGCGTCCTACGAGCAGGCCATCCACTCGATTGGCAAGGCCTCCCATGGCCGCGGCATCTATGAAGGCCCGGGCATCTCCATCAAGCTGTCGGCACTGCACCCGCGCTACAGCCGCGCCCAGTACGAGCGAGTGATGGAAGAGCTGTACCCGCGCCTGCTGTCGCTGACCCTGCTGGCCAAGCAGTACGACATCGGCCTGAACATCGACGCAGAAGAAGCCGACCGCCTGGAGCTGTCGCTCGACCTGCTCGAGCGCCTGTGCTTCGAGCCGTCGCTGGCGGGCTGGAACGGTATCGGTTTTGTTATCCAGGCCTACCAGAAACGCTGCCCGTACGTGATCGACTACGTCATCGACCTGGCCAAGCGCAGCCGCCACCGCCTGATGATCCGCCTGGTGAAAGGCGCCTACTGGGACAGCGAGATCAAGCGCGCCCAGGTCGAGGGCCTGGAAGGCTACCCGGTCTACACCCGCAAGGTGTACACCGACGTGTCCTACGTGGCCTGCGCCCGCAAGCTGCTGGCCGTGCCAGAAGCCATCTACCCGCAGTTCGCCACCCACAACGCCCACACCCTCTCGGCCATCTACCACATTGCCGGGCAGAACTACTACCCGGGCCAGTACGAGTTCCAGTGCCTGCACGGCATGGGCGAGCCGCTGTACGAGCAGGTGGTCGGCAAGATTGCCGATGGCAAGCTGAACCGCCCGTGCCGCGTCTATGCACCGGTCGGGACCCACGAAACGCTGCTGGCCTACCTGGTACGTCGCCTGCTGGAAAACGGCGCCAACACCTCGTTCGTCAACCGCATCGCCGACCACTCGATTTCCATCCAGGAACTGGTCGCCGACCCGGTCGTCAGCATCGAGCGCATGGGCACCCAGGAAGGCAACATCGGCCTGCCACACCCGCGCATCCCGCTGCCGCGTGACCTGTATGGCACCGAACGGGCCAACTCGGCCGGCATCGACATGGCCAACGAACACCGCCTGGCGTCGCTGTCCTGCGCCATGCTGGCCACCGCTCACAACGACTGGAAAGCCACCCCGCTGCTGGCCTGCGCCGCCAGTGAAAGCGCTGCGGCGCCGGTGCTGAACCCGGCGGATCACCGCGACGTGGTCGGCCATGTACAGGAAGCGACCGTTGCGGATGTGGATAACGCCATCCAGTGCGCCCTGAACGCCGCGCCGATCTGGCAGGCCACCCCGCCCGCCGAGCGTGCTGCCATTCTGGAACGCACCGCCGACCTGATGGAGGCCGAAATCCAGCCGCTGATGGGCCTGCTCATCCGCGAAGCCGGCAAGACCTTCGCCAACGCCATCGCCGAAGTGCGTGAAGCCGTGGACTTCCTGCGTTACTACGCCGTGCAGGCACGCAACGACTTCAGCAACGACGCCCACCGCCCGCTGGGCCCGGTGGTGTGCATCAGCCCGTGGAACTTCCCGCTGGCGATCTTCACCGGCCAGGTAGCGGCGGCCCTGGCTGCCGGCAACCCGGTGCTGGCCAAGCCAGCCGAGCAAACCCCGCTGATCGCTGCCCAGGCCGTGCGCCTGCTGCTGGAAGCCGGCATTCCAGAGGGCGTGCTGCAACTGCTGCCAGGCCGCGGCGAAACCGTCGGTGCCGGCCTGGTCGGTGATGAACGCGTCAAAGGCGTGATGTTCACCGGCTCCACCGAAGTTGCCCGCCTGCTGCAGCGCAACGTCGCCGGCCGCCTGGACAACCAGGGCCGCCCGATCCCGCTGATCGCCGAAACCGGTGGCCAGAACGCGATGATCGTCGACTCCTCGGCATTGACCGAGCAGGTGGTGATCGACGTGGTGTCCTCCGCCTTCGACAGCGCCGGCCAGCGTTGCTCGGCCCTGCGCGTGCTGTGCCTGCAGGAAGACTCCGCCGACCGCGTGATCGAAATGCTCAAGGGCGCCATGGCCGAAAGCCGCCTGGGTTGCCCGGACCGCCTGGCCGTGGACATTGGCCCGGTGATCGACGCCGAAGCCAAGGCCGGCATCGAGAAGCACATCCAGGGCATGCGTGAGAAAGGCCGCGCGGTCTATCAGGTCGCCATTGCTGATGCTGCCGAGGTCAAGCGTGGCACCTTCGTGATGCCAACCCTGATCGAGCTGGAAAGCTTCGATGAGCTGAAGCGTGAAATCTTCGGCCCAGTGCTGCACGTGGTGCGCTACAACCGCCGCAACCTGGACCAGCTGATCGAGCAGATCAACAACTCCGGCTACGGCCTGACCCTCGGCGTGCACACCCGCATCGACGAGACCATCGCCAAGGTGGTGGAAAACGCCAACGCAGGCAACATGTACGTCAACCGCAACATCGTCGGTGCAGTGGTGGGCGTGCAGCCGTTCGGTGGTGAAGGCCTGTCTGGCACCGGCCCGAAAGCCGGCGGCCCGCTGTACCTGTACCGCCTGCTGTCGACCCGCCCGGCCGACGCGATTGGCCGCCACTTCCAGCATCAGGATGGCGAAGGCAAGCCGGACCGTACCCTGCACGAACAGCTGGTCAAGCCGCTGCACGGCCTGAAGGCCTGGGCCCAGAGCAACCAGCTGGCCGACCTGGCTGCGCTGTGCGACCAGTTCGCCAGCCAGTCGCAGAGCGGCATCGCCCGCCTGCTGCCAGGCCCGACCGGCGAGCGCAACAGCTACACCATCCTGCCACGCGAGCACGTGCTGTGCCTGGCCGACAACGAGGCTGACCTGCTGGCGCAGTTGGCCGCCGTACTGGCCGTCGGCAGCTCGGCGGTGTGGGCAGACAGCGAGCCTGGCAAAGCCCTGCGTGCCCGCCTGCCGCGTGAGCTGCAGGCCAAGGTCAAGCTGGTGGCGGACTGGAACAAGGATGAAGTGGCGTTCGACGCCGTGATTCACCATGGCGATTCGGACCAGCTGCGCAGCGTGTGCCAGCAGGTGGCCAAGCGTGCTGGTGCGATCGTCGGTGTGCACGGGCTGTCCAGCGGGGATCACCAGATTGCGCTGGAGCGCCTGGTGATCGAGCGGGCGGTGAGTGTGAACACTGCTGCTGCCGGCGGTAATGCCAGCTTGATGACCATTGGCTGATTGCTGTTGATAAAAAAGGGGAGCTTCGGCTCTCCTTTTTTATGGGCGCATATCTTGAGATGTTTGGCGCCTGTGAGATCGAGCGCCGCCCGCGCGGCGCTTCGCAGCACAAGGCTGCTCCTACATCTGTTTCGGGCCAATATCGCTTGTGCCAGACGCGCGCGACCGCCCTGTTTGTACGACGCGATTTCTAGGTATACACCAAGGCGGTCGCGCGCAAATCCCACAGAAAAGACTGGCCCGAAACAGATGTAGGAGCAGCCTTGTGCTGCGAAGCGCCGCGCGGGCGGCGCTCGGTCTCATAGGCGCAAAAATTGTCGTGGCGAACACCTGTCAGCCTCCATGCGATCCGAAGACACCTTGGTAGAAAGTTGTCTTGCCGACGGTGAACTGGGTGTCTTCGGTTGTCATTATTGTATCCCCCTGAAAATTCTCGACTGCCTGGACCGGCCCTTTCGCGGGTGAACCCGCTCCCACAAGTACTGTGCAGTTTTTAAGCCTGTGGTGATCCTGTGGGAGCGGGTTTACCCGCGAATTGTCCAAGCGACGCATCACTCAAACCTCAATGCAAAGGCCGAGGCTCTACGGGCATCTGCACCTGAACCAATGCCGCCTCAAGCAAAGTCCGCAGCGCCTCAAGCTCGTGCATGGGGGTCATCATCAGGATCGAAGCCGGTGATTTAGGCTGAAGCAGCAACGCCTGATGCACCACGGTGGCTGCGCATATGGACTACATGGAATAGGTGAAAACCTAAATGATCTGCCGAAACTGGCCGGAATGCGGTGGAGCTGGAAGGTGTTCGCCTCACCCTTTGCAGCGCCTGTGAAATCGAGCGCCGCCCGCGCGGCGCTTCGCAGCACAAGGCTGCTCCTACATCTGTTTCGGGCCAATTATTCCTGGGGAATTGCACGCGACCCCCTTGGTGCATGGCGCGAAATCGCGTCGTACAAACAAAGCGGTCGCGCGCGCCTGCCACAGGCTTAACTGGCCCGAACAGATGTAGGAGCGAGCTTGCTCGCGATGCGCCGCGCGGGCGGCGCTCGGTCTTGCTGGCGCAGAAAAAATCAAGGCAAGCACCTGTATGCCCCACCCGTTCTAAACCCATATCACCCAAACCTATTAACCTCCCCCCACCCCACCCGATTCCCTACACTCGCAGCATCCCGCCTCAGGACCGCCACCATGCCCGAGACCCTGTTCAGCCCCCGCAACCTGGCCTTCGAGCTCTACGAAGTGCTCGACGCCCAAGCCCTCACCCAGCGCCCGCGCTTTGCCGAGCACAGCCGCGAAACCTTCGACGCGGCACTGGCTACCGCCCGCACCATCGCCGAAAAGTACTTCGCCCCGCACAACCGCAAGGCCGACGAAAACGAGCCGCGCTACGTGGACGGCCGCGCGGAACTGATACCCGAGGTCAAGCCTGCCGTCGATGCCTTCCTCAAGGCCGGCTTCCTCAACGCCAACCGCGACTTCGAGGTCGGCGGCATGCAGCTGCCCAGCCTGGTTTCGCAGGCCTGCTTCGCTCACTTCCAGGCTGCCAACGCCGGCACCACGGCCTACCCGTTCCTGACCATGGGCGCAGCCAACCTGATCGAGAGTTTCGGCACAGAGGAACAGAAACGCCTGTTCCTCCAGCCCATGATTGATGGCCGCTACTTCGGCACCATGGCCCTGACCGAGCCCCACGCCGGCTCGTCTCTGGCCGACATCCGCACCCGCGCCGAACCTGCGGGCGATGGCAGCTACCGGCTCAAGGGCAACAAGATCTTCATCTCCGGGGGCGACCACGAACTGTCGGAAAACATCGTGCACATGGTGCTGGCCAAGCTGCCGGACGCACCGCCCGGGGTGAAAGGCATCTCGCTGTTCATCGTGCCCAAGTACAACGTCAACCCCGACGGCAGCCGTGGCCCGCGCAACGACGTGCTGCTGGCCGGGCTTTTCCACAAGATGGGCTGGCGCGGCACCACCTCCACCGCGCTGAACTTCGGCGACAACGGCCAGTGCGTCGGCTACCTGGTCGGCCAGCCGCATCAGGGCCTGGCCTGCATGTTCCAGATGATGAACGAAGCACGCATCGGCGTGGGCATGGGCGCAGTGATGCTCGGATACGCCGGCTACCTGTATTCGCTGGAATATGCCCGCCAACGGCCGCAAGGCCGGCTGCCGGACAACAAAGACCCGCTCAGCCCGGCTGTGCCGATCATCGCGCACACCGATGTGAAACGTATGCTGCTGGCACAGAAGGCGTACGTGGAAGGCGCCTTCGACCTGGGCCTGTACGCCGCGCGCCTGTTCGACGATACCCACACCGCCGATGATGAAACGTCGCGCACACAAGCGCAGGCGCTGCTCGACCTGCTGACCCCGATCGTCAAGTCGTGGCCCTCGACGTTCTGCCTCAAGGCCAACGAACTGGCGATCCAGATTCTCGGTGGCCACGGCTATACCCGCGAATACCCGGTGGAACAGTACTACCGCGACAACCGCCTGAACCCGATCCACGAGGGCACCGAGGGTATCCAGTCGCTCGACCTGCTCGGGCGCAAGCTGGCGCAGAACAATGGCGCCGGCCTCAAGCAACTGATCCGCCTGATCTCCACTACCGGCGAGCGTGCAAGCCACCACCCCAAACTCGACCCACTGCGCCAGCCACTGGAGCAACTGGTCAACCGCCTGCAAGGCGTGACACTGGCCCTGCTCGGCGACATGGCCCAAGGCGAAGTCGCTGGTGCCCTGGCAAACTCGGCCTTGTACCTAAAGGCCTTCGGCCACTGCGTGATCGGCTGGCGCTGGCTGGAACAGGCCATTCACGCCGAGCTTGGCCTGCAAAAAGGTGACCCTGCCGATCGCGACTTCTACCAGGGCAAGCTGCAGGCCGCGCGTTATTTCCTGACCTGGGAAGTTCCGGGCTGCCACCACGAACTGGCTCTGCTCGAGGCACGCGACAACGCCTGCATGATTATGCAAGAAGAGTGGTTCTAAGGGGTGCCCCCATGTTCGACGCCCCCTGCCCGCCCCGACCTGCGTGGGTTACGAGTAATAGCGAGGCCTGTCGCGACCACTGCGATGCCCACATAGGTCGTCCAGTGGATTGCGTCGCCGAACATCAGCGCAGCCCATAGCAGCGTGACCGGAGGCTCTAGATAAACCAGCGCCGACACGCGGGTCGCCGACAGCTTTGTCAGCAATATCCAAAGGCTCAAGTAGGCGATGAAAGTCGAGAACAACGTCAGCCAGGCAACTGCCGCCCACACCTGCGTACTGGCGGGCACTTCGATCAAGCCCAGCGGCAAGCCTGTGGCAGTGAGCAATACCAGCGTCGCAGTGGACTGCAGAAACAGCGGCATCAGCAAGCCATCCTTGCTGTGGTCTGTTGCCATGACCGATTGCCGCCGCTGATAGAGAGTGGCGATGGACAGCGTGATCGCGGCGATCAGCGGCAGCGCGTACAGCCAGAGGTCCAGCCGGGTGGTGGAGAGGTTGTACTCACCGAAAATGACCACGCTTACGCCAGCAAAGCCAACCCCAAGCCCCACCCACTCCTGGCGGCCGCTGCGCTCTTGCTGGTCCCTGTTGCTCATGGATGCCGTGATCAATGGCTGGAGCGCGCAGATGATGGCGGCTATTCCTGCCGGCAGCCCGCCTCGGATGGCGATATATACGCTGACCAGATAAGCGAACTGGGCTAAAAAGCCTATCACCGTGTTGTAGCGCACCTGCGCCCACGACAGCGTACGCAAGCGATGTACCACGAAAGGCAGCAGGCAGATGCTGACCAGCAGAAACCGCCAGAACAGCAGGTTTATTGCGCCAGCTTCCTCCGTACCCAGGCGGGCACCAATGAAGCCTGAACTCCACGAAAGAACAAAGATGACTTGCAGCAGAATCAGGTATGGCGCACTGCTTGGCATGATCATGCCCCTGTGTTGTGCAGTTCCTCGAACGTGATCGGCTCGATACCGATACGTGCATATTGTCGGGCGGCCGACCGCTGCAAGGCCCAGTGCAACCCCAGCCAGTTGGGGATGGTCGTCGCAATGCCATCGTCGGAGGCCAGGTGCCAGAAGCGGTTGGAATCATCACTGAAGCAGGGGCAGTGGAAGGACAGCACCAGCGACATGCGTCGGCCACTGATGACAGGGCGAACACCGTGGAACAATCGACTGCCGTAGATGAACAGGGCATCACCCGGCTGGTCCAGCCGTGCGGTTTCAAAAGTTCGGTAATCCAGGGCGTCAAAGGTATCCACGGTACCGTTATGGAACAGGAACTCGCCCCCGCTGTAGTCGGAGCGACCCGACAGCACGATGTTCAACACATAGTTGGTGCCGTCTGTGTGCCACATACCCAGTTGCTGCTGTTGCTCGGCTGGCTTTGGATAGAAGTAGTTGATCTGCGAGCGGGCATTGAGCATGGGGTAAGGTACAAGCGGCACGCCCGCAATACGCGAGACCGCCAGCAGGAATGCGCGGCTGCACATCATGTCGTTGAGGAAGGGCGACAGTGCGGTCACCCCTCGCGTACGCCGGGATATGATCCAGTCGCTGTCCCCCGCCCCCTGCTCCAGACGAGAACAGATGTCTTGCAACACCGCGACACCCTCGGCAGTGAACAAGCGTTGGACCACTGCCACCCCGGTGATGGTATCCACAGCAATTTTTTTGTGCGGGCTGTGCGCATAGCCCAGCTGATCGAGCGTCCTGGTGCCGCTGACGTTGTAGCCTTGACTCAGCAGTTCGTCACGCCAGGCTGGCTGCTCGCCCAACCAGGCCGGTGAAGACCTTGGTGCGCGTTTAAACGTCGACTTGAGTGCCAGCTTCACGCGGCCAAAGCCGCGTTCGAACAGGGGTAAGCTGTCTGAGTGATTCATGATCTGTGTGTCTCCGTGAAGTTGCTACTGGAGGTACTTCGCGATCTGGTAGCGCACCGAGCCATCACCACTGGCAAACTCGTCCACCACACGGCAGTTGCAGTGCCGGGCTCGAATGCGACGAAACTGTTCGGGCGTGTATTTGAGGCAGATGTTGGTCAGCAGGTAACCCTGCTCCTGCAGGCGCTGCACAGGCTGGAGGGTCACGGCTACGTGAATCGACTCATCCAGAATGCGAAGCGGGACGAGGATCGCCTCGTGGTCGCCTGAAGGTACGAACCCTTGTTGAAGTGCGACCATCCTGGAGAACTGGAGCATGTTGCGGTTGGCGTAGAACGCGAGAATGGCACCTTCCAGGCCTTGTTCGTATACCTGCATTTCCGAAAGGATGTAGGTCGCGTCACCTGCCAGGCTGCGTATCAGCCTGCCCGTGCTCACTGGCAGCTCGTTGCCTTCCTGGAACCCCAGCAGCGTGATCAGGGTGACTTCCTGATCGTGCCGCAAAGCCTCGTGAGTCACTGTGCGATAGTCGGCGGCGATGTAGTTGAAGCTGCCATCCGCTTGCACGATGGGCCGCAAGGCATCTCTCATGGCAGCTTCGGAAGTCTGGTTGATATCGATCGCGGTGTAGCGAATGGAGCTGGAGGTCTCGGCCATGCGCTTGAGCAAGCAGGTGCTTTTGACCGGCTCGGGGCCCAGCTCGACATAATGCACGCGGCGCCCGCTAGCTAGCGCCGCCAACCGCTCGGCAACGTTGCCGATGACGCTTTTGAGCGCTCCGTGCCCTCGCGTGTCGGCACATAACCCCTCCTCACCAATACCTTGCTCATTCAAGGCTCGCATGAGCAGAAATATCTCGTGATTGAAATGATGCTCACCGTCAGGCCCGGAGTCAGGCTGAAGCAGGGTCGAGTACTTCTCATGGTTCTCGACCGTCCATAGCCGTGCGTTCTGGTAGCTGGGAGTGTGTACAAGTGCATCTACAACGAAGTCGTTCAGGCTCATCCGTATCATTCCATTGCATTTTTGAGGGGCAACCGTGCTGTAGCCACACAGTAGGAGGGGGTATAAAGCCTGTACAGTTGATTAAATCGAAGTGCTGGTTCGATCCGACCAAATCAGGTGGTTACATGGGGAAAGCCCTCGACATAGACGTATTGAGAACCTTCCAGGCAGTCGCCCGGCTTGGTCGCTTCAAGGATGCAGCCGACTACGTACACCGCAGCCCATCGGCAGTGACGACGCAGATCCAGAAGCTGGAGGAGAAGGTCGGCCAACAGTTGTTTGCCCGCAGCAACCAGTCGGTGGAACTGACCCCGGCAGGCCGGCACTTGCTGGGTGAGGCAACCCGCTTCCTGATGGCCCATGACCGGCTGCTGGCTACGCTGTCGTCGCAGCAGATCACGGGCAAGGTTCGCCTGGGTGTACCGGACGGCTATGCCGCCAACCTCATGAGCGATTTTTTACCGGTGTTTGTCGCCAGCAACCCGAAACTGGAACTGGAAGCGGTGGCATGCTCCAGTGCAGAACTCATCGACCTGTTTGCGCGACAACGACTGGACCTGGCAGTGGCGGTCAGCAGTGAACACTGGCAGCAAGGTGAATGGCTTCGCACCACCCAGCCGCGCTGGGCCGCTGCGCCTGGGTTCGAGTACGATGCCAGTCGCCCCTTGCCACTGGCACTGCAGCTGAAGGGCTGCCCCTACCGAGAAGCGGCCCTGCAGGCGTTGAAGGCTCACGGCATTGCCTACCGTATCCTGCTTGAAAGCGCCAACTGGCATGCGGTGCTGGCATGCATGCGCAGTGGCCTGGCCGTCGGCATCGTCGAAGGGCTGGACAGCGGCGATACATCGCTCGCGTTCATGGTAGGGAGGGGCCTGCCCGCCCTGCCCGAGCATCATCTTTACCTGCTGACGGATACCTCCCACCATGTCGCGTTGCAACTGAACGAAATGTTGAAAGCTGCCATTCAGAAAGATGGGCTGTCAGCAACCGGTGTTATTTCCTGACCTGGGAAGTTCCGGGCTGCCATAATGAGCTGGCATTGCTAGAGGCGCGCGACAACACTTGCCTCACCATGCAGGACGAGTGGTTCTAAGGGGGAGCCACCGTGTACACGGAGGCTTTTGCATGTTCGATTCCAGCGCCCTGCTGCGCCAGCGCTTCGCCGCGCTGCGCAGTACGGCCGAGTTGTTTTCCCTGCGCCATGTGAAACAGTCGCACCAGGCGCTGTCGGTTCGCCGCAATGTCGCCGAGCCGCCCTTCTTCAGCCAGGACGAGGGCGCCATGCTCACCGTGCGGGTCAACGGCGTGGAGGCCTATGCGGCCACCGCCGATCTGTCCCAGGCCGGGCTGCAACGCGCACTGGAACAAGCCGAGGCTCTGGCCCGGCAGATCGCCCCGCACAGCCTGCTCGACCTGCGCGACCAGCCAGTGACCAACGCCCGTCACGACCACACTTCGCCCAATTTCGATCAACCCGTGCCCTCCCTCGCCGACTGCCTTGGCCTGCTCGCCGCCGAATCGGCCAGCGTGCCCAAGGACAGCCGCCTGGTGGACTGGCAGGCCAGTCTGGGACTAAGCCTGGTCGAGCAAACCTACCTGAACTCCGCGGGCGCCGAACTGCGCCACGCACAGCGTTTTCTGTTCCCGGGGCTGGGCGTAACCGCCAGCGATGGCCAGGACAGCCAGAGCCGTAGCCTGGGCCGCGACAACTTCGGCCAGCAGGGCGGTTTCGAGATCATCGAGCGCTGCGGGCTGGTCGGCGCCGCCCGGCAGGTGGCCGACGAGGCACTGCAACTGCTGATGGCCCCCAACCCCCCCAGCGGCCCGCGCGACCTGCTGCTGATGCCCGACCAGATGATGCTGCAGATCCACGAGTCCATCGGCCACCCGCTGGAGATGGACCGTATTCTCGGCGACGAGCGCAACTACGCGGGCACCAGCTTCGTCAAAGCCAGCGACTTCGGCCACCTGCAGTACGGCTCCAGCCTGTTGAACGTGACCTTCGACCCGACCATCGGCGAAGAACTGGCCAGCTACAGCTTTGACGATGACGGCACCCCGGCCAGCAAGCAGTTCCTGATCCGCGACGGCCTGCTGCTGCGCCCACTGGGCGGCGCGCTGTCGCAGTTCCGTTCTGGCCTGGACGGCGTGGCCAACAGCCGCGCCTGTGGCTGGAACCGTGCCCCGATCGACCGCATGGCCAACCTCAATATCGAACCGGGTGATCAGAGCCTGGAGCAACTGGTGCAAGGCATCGAGCACGGCATCCTGATGCGTACCAACCGCTCTTGGTCCATCGATGATGCGCGCAACAAGTTTCAGTTCGGCTGTGAATATGGCCAGTTGATTGAAAACGGCGAGCTCAAGGGCATCGTCAAGAACCCCAACTACCGCGGCATCTCCGCGCAGTTCTGGCGCAACCTGTCGGCCGTCGGCGACCGCAGTACCTTCCAGGTACTGGGCACGCCCAACTGTGGCAAGGGCGAACCTAACCAGGTGGTGCGGGTCGGCCACGCCTCGCCGGCCTGTGTGTTCCGCCAGATCGATGTATTCGGAGGAGACGCCTGATGAAGCACGCTTTCGAAACGCTTGTCGGGGATGTGCGCGCCGCCCTGCAAGCAGGCGAGCAGTTCACCCTCGGCTATAGCGCAGAACAGTCGCAGTTCGTGCGTTTCAACCACGCCAAGGTGCGCCAGGCCGGTGAAGTGAGCCAGGCAAGCGCCCAGCTGCGGCTCGTGCGCGATGGCCGCCAGGCGGAACAGCAGGTGACCTTGAGTGGCGACGTGCAACTGGACCGCCAGCGCCTGAGCGATGCCCTTGAGCAACTGCGCCAGACCTTGCCGCTGCTGGCCCTCGACCCGTACCTGCGCCTGGACGAAAGCGCCTGGCAAAGCCACAGCCTGCAGGACCATCCCCTGCCCGCACTGGACGAAGTGCTGGCCTTGCTCGACCGCGAAGCAGGCGAGCTGGACCTGGTCGGCATTTACGCCGCCGGCCCGATCTGCCGGGGCTTCGCCAGTTCGTTCGGGGCCTTTGGCTGGCACCAGGCCAACAGCTTCAACGTTGACTGGAGCCTGTTCCACGAAAACGGCCAGGCGGTGAAGGCCAACTATGCCGGCCAGCTGTGGATCGCCGACGACTTCACCGAGCGCCTGCGCCAGGCACGTGAACAACTCGGCTTCCTCGGCCGCCCGGCAGTCACCCTCAAGCCTGGCAGCTACCGCGCCTACCTGGCGCCTGCGGCCATGGACGAAATCGCCGGCATGCTGTGCTGGGGCGGTTTTTCCGCACAGGCCCTCGCCACCGGCAACAGCGCCTTGCAGCGCCTGTACAACGGCGATGCACGATTAAGCCCGCTGGTGAGCTTCACCGAGCAGGTCAGCGGCTCGCTGAGCCCGGCGTTTTCCGATGAAGGGGCGCCGCGCCTGGATGTGCCGTTGATCCAGCAAGGCGAAGCGCAGCAACGCTTGATCTGCGCACGCAGTGCGGCCGAGTTCGAGCTGCTGGCGAATGGCGCCGACAGCTACGAGTCGCCCTGCGCGCTCAGCCTGGCGCCTGGCAACCTGGCCAGCGAACAGATCCTTGAGCGACTAGGCACCGGGCTGTACATCAGCAACCTGTGGTACCTGAACTACTCTGACCTGCCGGCAGCACGCATGACCGGGCTGACCCGCTTCGCCACCTTCTGGGTGGAAAACGGGCAGATCCAGGGGCCGGTGAGCACCATGCGCTTCGATGACAGCCTTTACAGTTTGCTGGGTAGCCAGCTGGAGGACCTGACCCGGGAGCGCGAGATGATCTTGTCGACCAGTACCTATGGGCAGCGCAGTACCGGGTCGAGTCATTTGCCGGGGGCATTGGTCAAAGGCCTGACCTTGACATTGTGATTGGCATTATCGGCCCTTTCGCGGGGCAAGCCCGCTCCCACAGAGATCCCACCACATCAGAGTGCGGTGGAGATCTTGTGGGAGCGGGCTTGCCCCGCGAAGAGGCCGGCACAGACAAAAGAGGACGTCATGCCTGAGCGCACCCCGCTGGACCCCGTCACCGCCCGCTGGATCCCCTGGGTGGTGGCCATCGCTTTCTTCATGCAGTCCCTGGACGGCACCATCCTCAACACCGCGCTGCCGGCCATGGCCCGCTCGCTGGCCGAAGACCCGCTGCGCATGCAAGGTGTGATCATTGCCTACATGCTCACCGTGGCCCTGCTGATCCCGGCTTCGGGCTGGATCGCCGACCGTTTTGGCACCAAGCGCATCTTCTTCAGCGCCATTCTGCTGTTCAGCTTCGGCTCGCTGCTGTGCGCAGCAGCCAACAGCCTGGGCTTCCTGATCTTCGCCCGCGTCGTCCAGGGCCTGGGCGGTGCGCTGATGCTGCCGGTCGGGCGGCTGGTGGTGCTGCGCGCCTACCCGCGCAGCGAGCTGGTGCGGATCATGAGTTTCATCACCATCCCTGGCCTGCTCGGCCCACTGCTGGGGCCAACCGTCGGCGGCTGGCTGGTGGAAATCCTCAGCTGGCACTGGATCTTCCTGCTCAACCTGCCGGTCGGCCTGCTCGGCTGCATTGCCGTCTGGAAGTTCATCCCGGACCTGCGCGGTGCCGAGCGCACCACGTTCGACGGCCCCGGGTTCCTGTTGTTTGGCGCAGCGATGGTATTGATCACCATCGCCATGGAAGGCCTGGGCGAGTTGCACCTGCCACACCTGCGGGTGATGTTGCTGCTGTTCGCCGGCATGGCCTGCCTGGCGGCCTACTGGCTGCGCGCCGGGCGCGACCCGGAGCCGCTGTTCTCGCCCAGCCTGTTCCGCGTGCGTACCTTCGCCATCGGCATCCTCGGCAACCTGTTCGCCCGCCTGGGCAGCGGCGCACTGCCGTTCCTGGTACCGTTGCTGCTGCAGGTGGCGCTGGGCTACTCACCCGCCCAGGCCGGTATGAGCATGATCCCGCTGGCGGCAGCGGCCATGCTGGCCAAGTCTGTCGCAAGGCCGCTGATCGAACGGCTTGGCTACCGCATCATCCTCACCGGCAACACCTTGCTGCTGGGCCTGCTGCTGGCCAGCCTCGGCCTGGTCGACGAGCAGACACCCTACGCCGTGCTGCTGATCCAGCTGGGCCTGCTGGGCGCGGTCAACTCCATGCAGTTCACGGCCATGAACACGGTAACCCTGATCGACCTCGATGACGCCAGCGCCAGCAGCGGCAACAGCCTGCTGTCGGTGGTCGCGCAGCTGGCGCTGAGCCTGGGCGTGGCCTGTGCCGGCGCCTTGCTTGGAGGCTTTACCGCCGCCGGTAGCGCCGAGGGTGTGGAAAGCACCCTGGGCGCCTTCCAGTTGACGTTTGTCACCATCGGCGTGATGGCCATGCTGGCGGCAGCGATCTTCCTGCAACTGGCGCCGACGGACGGAAGGCGTGCCCGTCGTCCGGAACAACACATGGAACCGTAGGGCGAATGGCCACGAGGCTGGTAGACTGTGCGGCATTTTTTCGCTTCGCAACGCAGGCCCGCCTCGTGACCACCGAATCCACCGCCTTTGCCACTCTGCCGTTGTCCGCCGCCATGCTGGCGAACCTGGACGCCCTCGGCTATGCCTCGATGACGCCGATCCAGGCCCAGAGCCTGCCCGTCATCCTCAAGGGCCAGGACCTGATCGCCCAGGCCAAGACCGGCAGCGGCAAGACCGCCGCCTTCGGCATCGGCCTGCTGAACCCGATCAACCCGCGCTACTTCGGCTGCCAGGCGCTGGTGCTGTGCCCTACCCGCGAGCTCGCCGACCAGGTGGCCAAAGAGCTGCGCCGCCTGGCCCGCGCCGAGGACAACATCAAGATCCTCACCCTGTGCGGTGGCGTTTCGCTGGGCCCACAGATCGCTTCGCTGGAGCACGGTGCGCACATCATCGTCGGCACCCCGGGGCGCATCCAGCAGCACCTGGACAAAGGCACCCTGGTGCTCGACGGCCTGAACACCCTGGTGCTGGACGAAGCCGACCGCATGCTCGACATGGGGTTCTTCGACGCCATCGCCAGCATCATCGGCAAGACCCCATCGCGCCGCCAGACCTTGCTGTTCTCGGCCACCTACCCGTCCGGCATCAAGCAGCTGGCCGCCGACTTCATGCGCAACCCGCAACAGGTCAAGGTCGAGAGCCTGCACACCGACAACCAGATCGAACAGAGTTTCATCGAGATCGACCCACAGCACCGCCTTGAAGCCGTCACCCGTGTGCTCGGCCACTACCGCCCGCAGTCCTGCGTGGCGTTCTGCTTCACCAAGCAGCAGTGCGAGGACGTGGTTGCCCACCTGACGGCCAAGGGCATCGTCGCCCAGGCCCTGCACGGTGACCTGGAGCAGCGCGACCGTGACCAGGTGCTGGCCATGTTCGCCAACCGCAGCAGCTCGGTGCTGGTGGCCACCGACGTGGCCGCGCGCGGCCTGGATATCGATGGCCTGGACATGGTCATCAACGTGGAGCTGGCGCGTGATGCGGAAATCCACGTGCACCGGGTGGGCCGTACCGGCCGTGCCGGCGAGAAAGGTGTGGCGGTAAGCCTGGTGGCACCGGCAGAAGGCCACCGCGCCCAGGCCATCGAAGACCTGCAGAAAAGCCCGCTGCGCTGGGCCTCGCTGGACAGCCTGAAGAACAAGGGCGGTGAACCGCTGCTGCCGGTAATGACCACGCTGTGCATTGCCGCAGGCCGCAAGGACAAACTGCGCCCTGGTGACATCCTGGGGGCACTGACCGGTGATGCCGGCATCCCGGGCAAGCAGGTGGGCAAGATCGCCATCTTCGACTTCCAGGCATTTGTTGCCGTGGAGCGTGCGCTGGCCAAGCAGGCCATGCAGCGGCTGAACAGCGGCAAGATCAAGGGCCGCGCCCTGAAAGTCCGCATTCTCTGACATTTTTTGGGGCTGCTGTGCAGCCCATCGCCGGCAAGCCAGCTCCCACAGGATCACCCCAGGCCTCAGGCTTGTGCAGGGCCTGTGGGAGCTGGCTTGCCGGCGATGGGCCGCACGGCGGCCCCAAACTACCACTGAGGTAACACCGTGCACTCCACCGACGTGATCATCCTCGGCGCCGGCGCCGCCGGCCTGATGTGCGCCCAGCTCAGCGCCCGCCGTGGCCGCCGGGTGCTGCTGCTCGACCACGCCAACAAGCCCGGCAAGAAAATCCTCATGTCCGGCGGCGGGCGCTGCAACTTCACCAACATGTACACCGAGCCCGCCAACTTCTTGTCGCACAACGCGCACTTCTGCAAGTCGGCGCTGGCCCGCTATACCCAGTGGGACTTCATCGAGCTGGTGTGCAAGCACGGCGTGGCGTACCACGAGAAGAAGCTCGGCCAGCTGTTCTGCGACAACAAGGCCAGCGACATCCTCGACATGCTGCTGGCCGAATGCGACGAGGCCGGCGCCGAGATCCGCATGCACACCAGCATCGAACACATCGAGAAGACCGAAAGCGGCTACCTGCTGCAGACCAGCGGCGGCCAGTTTGCCTGCCAGTCGCTGGTGATCGCCACCGGCGGCCTGTCGATCCCGACCCTGGGCGCCACCGGCTTCGGCTACCAGGTGGCGCGCCAGTTTGGCCACACCCTGCTGCCAACCCGCGCCGGGCTGGTGCCGTTCACCCTCACCGAGCCCCAGCTCAAGGCACTGTGCACCGAGTTGTCGGGCACCTCGCTGGACTGCACCGCCAGCTGCAACGGCACCAGCTTCCGCGAGAACCTGCTGTTCACCCACCGCGGCCTGAGCGGCCCGGCGATCCTGCAGATTTCGTCGTTCTGGGAAGCGGGCGATACGGTCGAGATCAACCTGCTGCCGGACCGCGATGCGCTGGGCTGGCTGCAACAGATGCAGGCCGAACGTGCCAACGCCGAACTGAAGACCGTGCTGGGCGAGGTTTTCACCCGCAAGCTGGCCAACCTGCTGGCCGAGCAATGGTTCGAGTCCAGGCCGATGAAGCAGTACACCCCGGCGGAACTGGCGCAAATCGCCGAAAAGCTGGCGAACTGGCAAGTGGTGCCGGCCGGCACCGAAGGCTACCGCACCGCCGAAGTGACCCTGGGCGGCGTGGATACCCGCGAAGTGTCGTCCAAGACCATGGAATCGCTGAAAAGCCCCGGGCTGTACTTCATCGGGGAAGTGCTGGATGTCACTGGCCACCTGGGCGGTTTCAACTTCCAGTGGGCCTGGGCATCGGCCAACGCCGCGGCGCAGTTCGTGTAGAGTAGAATCCATTCAGCAGCACGGAACGCTTCTTGCTGGCCCGTGCTGCAATGCATTCTTCGCTCACTGCCTAGCAGGCCATCATGTCATCGAGCTCGTTCCGTCAGTCACTGCGTCGCCTGTGGGGCCAAGACAAGTTCAGCTACAGCATCCGGGTCACCATCGCCCTCACCGGCAGCCTGGCCCTGTGCTGGTACCAGAACGAGATGGCCCTGCTGATTCCACTGTTCCTCGGCATCATCGCCAGCGCCTTGGCCGAGACCGACGACAGCTGGCAGGGCCGCCTCAGCGCCCTCGCCGTTACCTTGGTGTGTTTCGCCATCGCTGCACTGGCGGTCGAGTTACTGTTCCCCTACCCCTGGATCTTCGCCATCGCCCTGGCCCTGGCGGCGTTCGGCCTGACCATGCTCGGCGCCTTGGGCGAGCGCTATGGTGCGATTGCCTCGGCGACACTGATCACGGCGGTGTACACCATGATCGGTGTGGACCAGCGCGGTGGCCAAGTGACGGACTTCTGGCACGAGCCGCTGCTTCTGGTGGCGGGCGCGGCCTGGTACGGGCTGCTTTCGGTACTGTGGCAGGCGCTGTTTTCCAACCAGCCGGTGCAGCAAAGCCTGGCCAAGCTGTTCTTCGAACTGGGCAGCTACCTCAAGCTCAAGGCCAGCCTGTTCGAGCCCATCCGCACCCTCGACGTCGAGGCCCGGCGCCTGGAGCTGGCCCAGCAGAACGGCAAGGTGGTGGCAGCGCTCAACGCTGCCAAGGAAATCATCCTGCACCGGGTGGGCAACAGCCAGCCGAACTCCAAGGTCAGCCGTTACCTCAAGCTGTACTTCCTGGCCCAGGACATTCACGAGCGGGTCAGTGCGTCGCACTACCCCTACAACGGCCTGACCGAGGCGTTTTTCCACAGTGACGTGATGTTCCGCTGCCAGCGCCTGCTACGCAAGCAAGGCTCGTCCTGCCAGGAGCTGGCCCGCTCGATCCGCCTGCGTCAGCCGTTCGTGCTGGCCAGCGGTTATCCAGAAGCCCTCGAGGACCTCAACGCCTCGCTGGAGCACCTGCGCATGCAGAACAACCCGGCCTGGCGCAGCCTGTTGCGCTCGCTGCGGGCACTGGCCGCCAACCTGGCAACACTGGACCGCCTGCTAAGCGCCGCCAGCAACCCGGACAGCCTGGCCGACGCCAGTGACAGCAGCCTGCTGGACCGCTCGCCACGTTCGCTTAAAGACGTGTGGAGACGCCTGCGCACCCAGCTCACGCCGACCTCGCTGTTGTTCCGTCACGCCCTGCGCCTGCCGCTGGCGCTGTCGATCGGCTACGGCATGGTGCACCTGATCCACCCCACTCAGGGCTACTGGATCATCCTCACCACGCTGTTCGTGTGCCAGCCCAACTACGGTGCAACCCGGCGCAAGCTGGTGCAGCGAATCTTCGGCACCGCCGTCGGCCTGACAGTGGGCTGGGCATTGTTCGACCTGTTCCCCAACCCGGTCATCCAGTCGCTGTTCGCCGTGGTTGCCGGGGTGGTGTTCTTCGTCAACCGTACCACCCGCTACACCCTGGCCACGGCCGCGATCACCCTGATGGTGCTGTTCTGCTTCAACCAGATCGGCGATGGCTACGGCCTGTTCCTGCCGCGCCTGTTCGATACCCTGGTGGGCAGCCTGATCGCCATCCTGGCGGTGTTCCTGTTCCTGCCCGACTGGCAGGGCCGGCGTTTGAACAAGGCGCTGGCCAATACCCTGGCCTGCGCCAGCGTGTACCTGCGCCAGATCATGCAGCAGTATGCCCATGGCAAGCGCGACGACCTGGCCTACCGCCTGGCCCGGCGCAATGCCCATAACGCCGACGCGGCGCTGTCCACTACCCTGGCCAACATGCTGATGGAGCCGGGGCACTTCCGTAAGGAAGCCGACGTCGGCTTCCGCTTCCTGGTGCTGTCGCACACCTTGCTCAGCTACCTCTCGGGGCTGGGCGCGCACCGCGACACGGCCTTGCCGGCAGAGGTGCAGGAGCAGTTGATCGAGGGCGCCGGGCAAAGCCTGGCCAGCAGCCTGGACGAGATTGCCAATGGCCTGGCCGCACGGCTACCGGTGGCGATTCACAGCGATGCCGAAGAGGCACTGGCCAATGCGCTGGAGCAGATGCCGGAAGAGCTGGATGAACATCAGCGGTTGGTGCAGACACAGTTGGCGTTGATTTGCCGGCAGTTGGGGCCGTTGCGGACCTTGGCGGCACACCTGATCAAGGAAGGTGCCCCGGCCTGATTGCCTTGTTGCCTGTGCTGGCCTCTTCGCGGGCTCGCCCGCTCCCACAGAGACCTCACAAAACCTGACATGTGTGGAATACCTGTGGGAGCGGGCGTGCCCGCGAAGAGGCCAACACAGGCGATACAGATCAGAAGCCATGCTGACGCAACAGCCGGTCATAGCTGCCATCGGCCTTCATCGCCGCAATGGCCTGCTCGAAGCGCTCGACGATGCGTTTATGCTCCGGGTGCTTCAGGCTCACCAGGATATGCAGGGTGTTTTCCCCCAGTGGCGGCTCCACCAGCATCACCCCATCACGCACCTCCTGCGGCTCACGCTGCAGGTTGTAGCGGGCCACGTACTCGTCTTCCACCGCCAGGTTCACCCGCCCTGCCGCCAGCATGCGTACCGCCGACGAAAAGTTGCGCACCGGCACCTTGTGCAGACGGGTATCGGCGTCGAACTTCGGTGAATAGGCGTAATCACGCACCACGGCGATGCTGTAGGGGTACAGATCCGACTGGTCTTTGTAGTGGAAGGCCTCGCCCGTGCGTTGCAGCAGGCGAATGCGGTTAGTCAGGTAGGCGTTGGAAAACTGCCCGATGTTGGCACGCGAGTCGTTGTACCAGGCATTGATCAGTACGTCGTAGCGCCCTTCACCTACCCCCAGCAGCGCCCGCGCCCAAGGCGCTTCTTCATAGCTGCTGGTGTAGCCGGCACGGGTCAGCGCCGTGGTGACGATGCTGGTCGCCAGGCCGCCGCCCGGCATGTTGGCATCGGTGAACGGTGGCCAGCTGTCGGCCACCAGGCGTAGCTTGTCGTGACCCGGGGCGGCCGTTGCCACCAGCATTGCCAGTAATCCCAGAACACAAAGCAGTGGCCGCATGCTCAAGTCCTTTCGCAATGGTGGGCGCACACTGCCGAAGAGATTACACAAAGCCGTTGCCAAGGGCAGCGGCCAATAGTGTCATTTAGCCTCTATTTTGGCCGAAGCACAGATGACGTGCGATGATCGGCTGCCCACTCAAGGAGTTCGCCAATGTCCATCGACTGGCTTTGCAAGCACCACACCGACCTCGGCAAGGACCAGCTCTACGCCATTCTGCAATTGCGCACCGAAGTGTTTGTGGTCGAGCAGCGTTGCGCGTACCAGGAAGTCGATGGCCAGGATCTGAGCGGCGATACCCTGCACCTGATGGCTTGGCAGGACAACAAGCTGGTGGCTTACCTGCGCTTGCTCGACCCTCAGTCCCAGGGCGGGGATGTGGTGATCGGGCGGGTAGTGACCGCCCCCGAAGCCCGCGGCATGAAGCTGGGGCACCCGTTGCTGCTCAAAGGGCTGGAGGCGGCAGAGCATTGCTGGCCGGGAGTACCGGTCTACCTGTCGGCGCAGGCGCATTTGCAGGGGTTTTATGCCCGCCATGGGTTTGAGGTGGTGGGCGAGGAATATCTTGAAGATGACATCCCGCACGTCGGGATGCGCAAAGGCTGAAATTGCCGGGGGTGCTTTGCACCCCTTTCGCCGGCAAGCCAGCGCCCACAGGTTCCGCGCAGGCCTGAGCGATGGGCTGCACAGCAGCCCCAAATTCTTCAGGGGTAACCCAGCACTTCGCGGATCTGCCGCAAGTGGCGGATGATCCACTGCTTGTCGATCGCCCCCCAGTCATGAATGCGGTAATGCCCGGCGTGGTTGCGTGCGCCTTCCTGCTGTTCGAACTCGCAGACGATATCCAGGTCGGCCAGGGCGGCGATGGTGTCCTGGGCCGTGCGCCGCGGCATGCCGGTAGCCTCCATCAGGGCGGGCACGCTGGTCGCGGTCTGGCTGTCGATCAGCCAGGCGACGTACAGGCGACGGTAGAAGCTGCTCTTGGTCTTGCTCACTTCCATGCTGCGGGGTCCTTAGCAGTTGCCTGGCAGCTCCCGATAGGTCAGGTAGACGCGCAGGTCGAATTCCAGTTGGTGGTAGTCCGGCTCCATGTGCTGGCAGAGCTGGTAGAACGCCTTGTTATGGTCGCGCTCGCGCAGGTGCGCCAGTTCGTGCACCACGATCATGCGCAAGAACTGCGGCGCAGCCTCCTTGAACAGCGAGGCAATGCGGATTTCCTTCTTCGCCTTGAGCTTGCCGCCCTGCACCCGCGACACCGCCGTGTTCAGGCCCAGGGCCCGATGGGTCAGGTCGAGACGGTTGTCGAACAGCACCTTGTCCAGGTTCGGCGCACTGCGCAGGTATTGCTGGCGCAGGTCCTGGGCATAGCCGTACAGCGCCTTGTCGCTTTGCACGTCATGGCGGTCGGGGTAGCGGCGCTGCAGGTATTCGCCCAGGCGGTCGCTGTCGATCATCTGCCGCACCTGCTGTTGCAGGTGCGGGGGGTAGGCTTGCAAGTAACGTAATACGGTCATGGCGCTGCATTCGGCGTAACGAATGCCGATTCTAGCCAATCATGGCCCAGGCCAGGAGAAAATTGCCGGGAAGCCGCTGGCATCCGCCGCGGTCATCGGGTACGCCACCAGGAAACCCTGCACGTATTCGCAACCATTGGCCTTCAGCCAAGCCGCCTGGGCCGGGGTTTCCACACCCTCGGCGATCACCGTGATGCCGTAGTCGGCGCACAGGCCGACGACGCTGCGGACCAAGGCAGCATCCACTGCCGAATCGGGCAAGCGCGCCACCAGGTGGCGGTCGAGCTTCAAGGTGTCGATCGGCAAGTCACGCAGCATGCGCAACGAGCAGTCGCCGGCGCCAAAATCGTCCAGGGCCACCCGCACCCCCAGCTCGCGCAAGCGGTGTATCTGTTTGACCGCCGCATCGATGTTGTACATCAGCGAAGTTTCCGCGACTTCCACCTCCAGCTGCGCCGGGTCCAGCTGGTAAAGCTGGATCACCCGCTGTAACTCCTCGACCAGGCCGGGCATGACAAACTGCGCGCGGCTCAGGCTGATGCCAAGCACAAGGTCGGCGGGAAACCGGTCGTACCAGGCCTGGCGCTGGGCAGCCCCCTGGCGGTAGATCCAGCTGGCCAGGCGGTTGATCAGGCGGGCTTCTTCCAGCAACGGAATGAACAGCCCCGGCGGCACGTCGCCGACGCTGGGGTGCTGCCAGCGCAACAAGGCCTCGAAGCCCCGCAGCCGGCCATCAATGAAGGACACCTGCGGCTGGTACACCAAGGTGAAGTCCTGCTGCTCGATGGCGGTGCGCACACCGTCTTCCAGCATCAGCCGCGAACGCGCCCGGCCGTTGAGTTCCTGGTCGTAGAAGCGGTATTGCTGGCGCCCGGCTTGCTTGGCAGCGTACATCGCTGCATCGGCTGCGCGCAGCAGGCCTTCCACATTGGCCCCGCAATCCGGGAAGGTGGCGATGCCGATGCTGACCCCAAGGCACACATCCAGCCCTTCGATCTGGTGGCTGATCGAAATACGCTCAAGCAGTTTCTCGGCATAGCGCCCGGCCTGTTCGGGATAGGGCAGGCTGTCGAAAAGCGCGGTGAATTCATCCCCTCCCATGCGTGCCAGCAAGGCCTCGCTGCCCAGGCAATCCTTGAGTTGCTCGCCCACCCAGCGCAGCACACGGTCACCAGTGTCGTGGCCCAACGAGTCGTTGATGCGCTTGAAGCCGTCCAGGTCCATGTACATCAATGCCTGCGCCTTGTCCGAGCGCTCGTTGCGCAGCAGCGCACCTTCGGCAGCCTGGTAGAAACCACGGCGGTTGAGCAGGCCGGTAAGCGGGTCGGTCACGGCCTGGTATTCCAGCTGCTGGTGCAGGTTGCGCACCACTGACATGTCCAGAACGGTAACCACCATGGCCTGCTGGTCAACCGGCAACGGTGCGCAGGACAACGCCACCGGCACCAGATCGCCACCGAGGGTACGCAGCTGGGCATCATGCACGCGGAAAATACGCCACCCAAGGTAGGCCTGGTAGAAGTCCGATTCCCCCCATAGGCTGGCACTGCCCGTTTGCACTAGGTCGAGCAGGTGCACGCCCTGCAGCTGCTGCACCGAGGCCGCCAGTAAGCGCGAAATGGCCGGGTTGGCAAAACTGATGACGCCCAGGGCATCCACCACCAGGATGCCCTCTGCGGCGTTCTCCAGGATCGACGCATTGAACGCCCGGGCTACCTCCAGCTCGCGGGTCAGGCGCTGCAGCATGCGCCGGTTGCGCTGCTGGTCGAGCAAGGCCTGGACCTTGGGCTTGAGGATTTGCGGGTCGAACGGTTTGAACATGTAGTCCACAGCGCCGCTGGCGTACCCTTTGAGCACGGCGGCTTCGGACTGTTCGTTGGCGGTGAGGAATATGATGGGTGTCAGCCGGGTGCGCTGGCTGCCACGCATCAGCCGGGCCACTTCGAAACCATCCATCTCCGGCATCTGTACATCCAGCAAGACCAGGTCGACATCGTATTCGAGCAGTGCACTCAAGGCTTCCGTCCCCGAGCTTGCCGTCAACACTTGCCAATCCTGCCGGGCCAGCAACGCCCGCATGCTGATGAGGTTCTCGGGGTAGTCATCTACCACCAGAAGGACCGAGCTGCCATCCAGTGGCTGTGGTTGAACTTGAGCTTGAGCGCCATCCATGCTGCTTCTCTGTTATGTGACCGACTTCAAAATACGGTTGGATCCATTAGTACTCTAGTCCTGAGGTGGTAACACGCAATGCAATCAGAACGCTATCAGTGGTTCAACTGTACGGTAGCCGACTAACGGTCGGTCTGCCGGAATTATGTTCCGGCTTTTTGCCGGCCAAAAAAAAACCCGCATCGCTGCGGGTTTTTTTACTGCGGCCAGTCGATCAGTTGACCTTGGCGGCCAGCTCACCTTTCAGGTAGCGCTGGTACATGCCTTCCAGGGAGATCGGCTTGATCTTCGAGGCATTACCGGCAGTGCCGAAGGCTTCGTAACGGGCGATGCACACGTCACGCATGGCTTTGACGGTTTCACCGAAGAACTTGCGCGGGTCGAACTCGCTCGGGTTCTGCGCCATCAGGCGACGCATTGCACCGGTGGAAGCCAGACGCAGGTCGGTGTCGATGTTGACCTTGCGCACGCCGTGCTTGATGCCTTCAACGATCTCTTCGACCGGTACACCGTAGGTTTCCTTGATGTCGCCGCCGTACTGGTTGATGATCGCCAGCCACTCTTGCGGGACCGAGGAAGAACCGTGCATCACCAGGTGGGTGTTGGGGATGCGCTTGTGGATTTCCTTGATGCGGTCGATGGCCAGCACGTCACCGGTAGGCGGCTTGGTGAACTTGTAGGCACCGTGGCTGGTACCGATGGCGATCGCCAGGGCGTCGACCTGGGTCTTCTTGACGAAGTCGGCCGCTTCTTCCGGGTCGGTCAGCATCTGGCTGTGGTCCAGCACGCCTTCGGCGCCGATGCCGTCTTCTTCACCGGCCATGCCGGTTTCCAGCGAACCCAGGCAGCCCAGCTCGCCTTCTACCGAAACGCCGCAGGCGTGCGCCATGGCAACGGTCTGCTGAGTAACGCGGACGTTGTACTCGTAGTCGGTCGGGGTCTTGCCGTCTTCACCCAGCGAGCCGTCCATCATCACCGAGCTGAAGCCCAGCTGGATGGAGCGCTGGCAGACGTCAGGGCTGGTGCCGTGGTCCTGGTGCATGCACACCGGGATGTGCGGGAATTCTTCGATGGCAGCCAGGATCAGGTGACGCAGGAACGGGGCACCGGCGTATTTGCGGGCGCCGGCCGAGGCCTGGACGATCACCGGGGAGTCGGTCTTGTCAGCCGCTTCCATGATGGCGCGCATCTGCTCGAGGTTGTTGACGTTGAAAGCTGGTACGCCGTAACCGAACTCGGCGGCGTGGTCCAGCATCTGGCGCATGCTAATGAGTGCCATTGTGTATCTCTCTCCCGACAAGCGTCGTTTGTTTCGTGCAAGCCTGCCGCAGGGGCGGTTGCTGTTCAAGTAGTGTGGGCCATTCACGCGGCCCGGCCAGTCACGGTGCCTTGCAGCCCCGCCCAATCAGATCGTTGGTTGCCACCCAGTACACCAGGCCTTCTTCGCCCTTGGTGTGGAAGGCCAGCATGCCATCGCTGTACAGCGCACCCGAAGCACCCGGCTCGGACTTGAGCCGGTAGACCTGGTCACCGCCGCCCAGGCGCACGTCGACCTGGTCGCGTTGTGCATCGGCGAAGCGCCACAGCACTTCGGCCTGGGTATCGCAGACCCAACGGGTCCAGTTGTCTGCCGGGGCGGGTTGCGCCGGCTGCAGCAGTGAGCATCCTGCCAGTGTCGCCAGGGCCGTTACGGCCAAAAGCGCTTTCATTACATATCCTCTAGATGACCACACAGCGGTCGCTTGGTTGCCTGGCCCGACGAAACGCCGGGGTCAAGGGCAACCCGGCGCCTTGCGCTGGTGGTCTTCGTCGTACTTTTCCAGGCCTTCCGGGCCCACGCGCTTGCTGATGACCGGCACGGTTTCGGCCTGCCACTCGGACTGGTAGCAACCACCCTTGGGCGGATGCGCCGGGTCGCCATCCGAGGCCGGGCTGCCGGAGCAGGCGCTCAGCAGGCCAGCCAGCATCATCACAGGCAATTGCTTGACCATCAGGCCACTCCCTTTGCCAAGCGCCGACGTCATCAGGCCTTGGCCCGCTCTTCCAGGATTGCCACCGCTGGCAGGACCTTGCCCTCGACGAACTCGAGGAAAGCACCACCACCGGTAGAAATGTAGGAGATTTCCTTGCTGACGCCATATTTGTCGATGGCTGCCAGGGTGTCACCGCCACCGGCGATGGAGAACGCTGCGCTCTCGGCAATGGCCTTGGCCAGCACCTTGGTGCCGTTGCCGAACTGGTCGAATTCGAACACGCCGACCGGGCCGTTCCACAGGATGGTCTGCGACGACTTCAGCAGCTCGGCGAAGTTGGCCGCGGTTTGCGGGCCGATGTCCAGGATCATGTCGTCGGCAGCTACGTCGGCGATGGCCTTGACGGTGGCTTCGGCAGTTTCGGCGAATTCTTTGGCAACCACCACGTCGACTGGCAGCGGTACGTTGACCTTGGCGGCGATGGCCTTGGCGGTCTCGACCAGGTCAGGTTCGTACAGCGACTTGCCCACCGGGTGGCCGGCAGCAGCCAGGAAAGTGTTGGCGATGCCACCACCGACGATCAGCAGGTCACAGATGGCGCTCAGGCTGTTCAGCACATCCAGCTTGGTGGACACCTTGGAGCCGGCAACGATGGCCGCCATCGGCTTGGCCGGGGCTTTCAGCGCCTTGCCCAGGGCATCCAGCTCGGCCGCCAGCAGCGGGCCGGCAGCAGCAACCTTGGCGAACTTCGCCACACCGTGGGTCGAACCTTCGGCGCGGTGAGCGGTGCCAAAAGCGTCCATGACGAACACATCGCACAGGGCAGCGTACTTCTGCGCCAGCTCGTCGGCGTTCTTTTTCTCGCCCTTGTTGAAGCGCACGTTCTCGAACAGCACCAGCTCACCGGCCTGTACCGCGACACCGTCCAGGTAATCGGCAACCAGCGGCACGTCACGGCCCAGGGCCTTGCTCAGGTAGTCGGCAACCGGCTTGAGGCTGTTCTCGGCAGAGAATTCGCCTTCGGTCGGGCGGCCCAGGTGCGAGCAGACCATTACCGCCGCGCCCTTCTCCAGGGCCAGCTTGATGGTCGGCAGCGCTGCCAGGATACGCGCGTCGCTGGTTACCACACCGTCCTTCACAGGCACGTTGAGATCTTCGCGGATCAGTACGCGCTTACCTTGCAGGTCGAGGTCGGTCATCTTCAACACGGTCATGAATGCAGTCCTTCAGAGCTGTTTGTTGCGGGTTGGGTGAACGACGTGCAGAAAGTGTTCTGCAACATCGAGCATACGGTTGGCAAAACCCCATTCGTTGTCGAACCAGGCCAGCAGGTTTACCAGGCGGGGGCCGGAAACACGGGTCTGGCTGGCATCGACAATCGCCGAATGCGGGTCATGGTTGAAATCACAACTGGCGTGCGGCAGCTCGGTGTAGGCCAGCAAGCCTTTCAGCGGGCCTTCCAGCGCGGCCTCGCGCAGCACCCGGTTGACCTCGGCCGCACTGGTATCGCGGGCGGTCTGCAGGGTGATGTCCAGGCACGAGACGTTGACGGTCGGTACACGTACCGCTTTGGCCTGGATTCGCCCGGCAAGTTCCGGGAGCAGGCGCTCGATGCCACGTGCCAGACCAGTGGACACCGGGATCACAGACTGGAAGGCCGAACGCGTGCGGCGCAGGTCTTCGTGGTGGTAGGCGTCGATCACCGGCTGGTCGTTCATCGCCGAGTGGATGGTGGTGATCTGCACGTACTCGATGCCGAACGCCTGGTCCAGCACACGCAGCAGCGGCACGCCACAGTTGGTGGTGCACGAGGCATTGGACACCAGGCGTTCGCTGCCGGTCAGGCAGGCCTGGTTGATACCGTAGACAACCGTGGCGTCTACGTCGGCCTCGCTGGCCATGGGCTGCGAGAACAGCACACGTGGCGCGCCGGCGTCGAGGAAACGCTGGCCATCGGCACGGGTGTTATAGGCACCCGAGCACTCCAGTACCAGGTCGATGCCCAGCGAGGCCCAGTCGATGCCTTCGGGGGTGGCACTACGCATTACCTTCACGCAGTCGCCATTGATATGCAGGCAATCGCCGTCGACTTTCACCTCGCCGGGGAAACGCCCGTGGGTGGAGTCGAAGCGTGTCAGGTATTCCAGGCTGGCCTGGTCGGCCAGGTCGTTCAGCGCGACGATCTCGAAACCGGCCTTCGCCCCCCGCTCGAACAGCGCGCGCAGGACACAGCGGCCGATGCGGCCATAACCGTTGAGTGCAACTTTGTAGGGACGCAGGTGGGGCATAGGTAGCTCTTGAACTCCGGCAGTTGAACGGGGCCGCTGCGCGGCCCATTCGCGGCACAAGGCCGCTCCTACAGGGGACGGCGTATGCAATACCCTGTAGGAGCGGCCTTGTGCCGCGAACGAGGGCCAAAGGCCCTCGCCTTCCTTGTATCAGTCTTCCAGCAGCTCTTCGGCAGTACCCAGGATGTTCTCCAAGGTGAAGCCGAACTCTTCGAACAGTGCAGAGGCCGGGGCCGACTCACCATAGGTGGTCATGCCAATGATACGACCTTCCAGGCCGACGTACTTGTACCAGAAGTCGGCGTGGGCGGCTTCGATGGCGATGCGCGCACCCACTTCCAAGGGCAGTACGGACTGCTTGTAGGCAGCGTCCTGGGCGTCGAACACGCTGGTGCTTGGCATCGACACCACACGCACCTTGCGGCCTTGCTCGGTCAGTTTGTCGAAGGCCTGAACGGCCAGGCCCACTTCCGAACCGGTGGCGATCAGGATCAGCTCAGGCTCGCCAGCGCAGTCCTTGAGCACGTAACCGCCACGGGCGATGTCGGCGATCTGCTGGGCGTCGCGGTCCTGGTGCTGCAGGTTCTGACGCGAGAAGATCAGCGCCGACGGGCCGTCCTTGCGCTCCAGGGCGTGCTTCCAGGACACGGCGGACTCCACGGCGTCGGCCGGGCGCCAGGTGTCCAGGTTCGGCGTGCAGCGCAGGCTGGCCAGCTGCTCGATCGGCTGGTGAGTCGGGCCGTCTTCGCCCAGGCCGATGGAGTCGTGGGTGTAGACGTGGATCACACGCTGCTTCATCAGGGCAGACATGCGCACGGCGTTGCGGGCGTATTCCATGAACATCAGGAAGGTCGCACCGTAAGGCACCAGGCCACCGTGCAGGGCAACGCCGTTCATGATGGCGGTCATGCCGAACTCGCGCACGCCGTAGTACATGTAGTTGCCATTGGCATCTTCATGGCTGACGCCCTTGCAACCTTTCCACAGGGTCAGGTTGGAGCCGGCCAGGTCGGCCGAGCCGCCCAGCAGTTCCGGCAGCAGCGGGCCGAAGGCGTTCAGGGTGTTCTGGCTGGCCTTGCGGCTGGCAATGGTCTCGCCCTTGGCCGCGACTTCAGCAATATAGGCAGCGGCTTTTTCCGCGAAGTCGGCTGGCAGCTCACCGTTCAGGCGGCGCTTGAGCTCGCTGGCCAGCTCCGGGAAGGCAGCGGCATAGGCGTCGAAACGCTGGTTCCATTCGGCTTCGGCCTTGGCACCGGCTTGCTTGGCGTCCCACTCGGCGTAGATGTCGGCAGGGACTTCGAACGGACCGTGGTTCCAGTTCAGTTCCTTGCGCGCCAGGGCGATTTCGTCGTTGCCCAGCGGAGCACCGTGGCAGTCTTCCTTGCCCTGCTTGTTCGGCGAACCGAAACCGATGATGGTCTTGCAGCAGATCAGGGTCGGGCGATCGCTCTTGCGGGCGGTGTCGATGGCGGTACGGATCTCGTCGGCGTCGTGGCCATTGACGTTGCGGATCACCAGCCAGTTGTAGGACTCGAAACGCTTCGGCGTGTCGTCGGTGAACCAGCCTTCCACTTCACCGTCGATGGAAATGCCGTTGTCGTCATAGAAGGCCACCAGCTTGTTCAGGCCCAGGGTGCCGGCCAGCGAGGCGACTTCGTGGGAGATGCCTTCCATCATGCAGCCGTCGCCCAGGAACACGTAGGTGTTGTGGTCGACGACGCTGTGGCCTTCACGGTTGAACTGGGCGCCCAGTACCTTCTCGGCCAGGGCGAAGCCCACGGCGTTGGCCAGGCCTTGGCCCAGCGGGCCGGTGGTGGTCTCGACACCCGGGGTGTAGCCAAACTCCGGGTGGCCCGGGGTACGGCTGTGCAGCTGGCGGAACGATTTGAGGTCATCGATGGTGACGTCGTAGCCGGTCAGGTGCAGCAGCGAGTAGATCAGCATCGAGCCGTGGCCGTTGGACAGCACGAAGCGGTCACGGTCGGCGAAACTCGGGTTGCTCGGGTTGTGCTTCAGATAGTCGCGCCAAAGCACTTCGGCGATATCCGCCATGCCCATGGGGGCACCTGGGTGGCCGCTGTTGGCCTTTTGCACGGCATCCATGCTGAGTGCACGAATGGCGTTGGCACGTTCACGACGGCTGGGCATCGCTGATCTCCTGGGGGCTTGAATAGGTAGTGTTACGAAAAAGGCGGCCATTTTCGCCCACTGGGGGGGCTCGGGGCAATGACGTATGGTCGCAGTCGGGGGATTTTCCTGTGATTGGCATTCAATTCGGGGCAAAACCGGGTTAACCGCCCCGCCCATCACCCAATATCAAAACTTTTTGATATTGGCCTTGCTAGGGCATCGATGCCTGTCTAGACTGCCGCCCCATGAACCTCCGTGCGCAATCGATTCCCGAGCAACGCGAAGCATTGGCCGCCCTGTGCAAAGCCAGTGGCGACGCGCTGCGCCTGAATGTCTTGCGCGCACTGGCCAACGATTCGTTCGGCGTGCTGGAGCTGGCGCAGATCTTCGACATCGGCCAGTCGGGCATGAGCCACCACCTGAAGGTGCTGGCCCAGGCCGAGCTGGTGGCAACCCGCCGCGAAGGCAACGCCATCTTCTATCGTCGTGCCCTGCCCGACGGCCTGCGCCTGGGCGGCCGGCTGCATGCGGCGCTGCTCGATGAGGTCGACGACCTGGTCCTGCCGCCCGATGTGCAGGCGCGGATCGCCCAGGTGCAGCAGCGCCGCGCGGCCACCAGCCAGGACTTCTTCCTGCGCGTTGAAGAAAAGTTTCGCGCCCAGCAAGACTTGATAGCCGGCCTGCCGCAGTACCGCGAAAGCCTGCTTGCGCTACTCGACAAACTGCATTTCGACCCGGCCGCCAGCGCCCTGGAGGTCGGCCCCGGTGACGGCGGCTTCCTCCCCGACCTGGCCCGGCGCTTCGCCCAGGTGACCGCCCTGGACAACAGCCCCACCATGCTCGAACTGGCGCGCCAGGTATGCCACCGCGAGGGGCTCGACAACGTGAACCTGCAGTTGGCCGATGCACTGGGTGCAACGGATGTGGCCGCCGACTGCGTTGTGCTGAACATGGTGCTGCACCATTTCAGCGACCCGGCCCTGGCCTTGCGCCAGCTGGCCAAACGGGTGAAGGCAGGCGGTAGCCTGCTGGTCACCGAGTTGTGCAGCCATGACCAGGGGTGGGCGCGGGACGCCTGCGGCGACCTGTGGCTTGGCTTTGAACAGGACGACCTGGCGCGTTGGGCCAACGCTGCCGGGCTGGCCCATGGGGACAGCCTGTACGTGGGCTTGCGTAACGGTTTCCAGATCCAGGTCCGCCATTTCCAGCGGACGGCTGGCGACATACACCATCGGTAAATTTCAGGAACCTTCGAGATGAGCGAATACTCCCTTTTCACCTCCGAGTCCGTGTCCGAAGGGCATCCGGACAAGATCGCCGACCAGATTTCGGACGCCGTACTTGATGCCATCATCGCCCAGGACAAATACGCCCGCGTAGCGTGCGAAACCCTGGTCAAGACCGGTGTCGCCATCATCGCCGGCGAAGTCAGCACCTCGGCCTGGGTCGACCTGGAAGACCTGGTGCGCAAGGTGATCATCGACATCGGCTACAACAGCTCCGACGTCGGCTTCGACGGCGCCACCTGCGCCGTGATGAACATCATCGGCAAGCAGTCGGTGGACATCGCCCAGGGCGTGGACCGTTCCAAGCCAGAAGACCAGGGCGCCGGTGACCAGGGCCTGATGTTCGGCTATGCCAGCAACGAAACCGAAGTACTGATGCCGGCACCAATCTGCTTCTCGCACCGCCTGGTCGAGCGCCAGGCCGAAGCGCGCAAGTCTGGCCTGCTGCCGTGGCTGCGCCCGGATGCCAAGTCGCAGGTCACCTGCCGCTACGAAAACGGCAAGGTGGTCGGTATCGACGCGGTGGTACTGTCGACCCAGCACAACCCGGAAGTTTCGCAGAAAGACCTGCAAGAAGCCGTGATGGAGCTGATCGTCAAGCACACCCTGCCTGCCGAGCTGCTGCACAAGGGCACCCAGTACCACATCAACCCGACCGGCAACTTCATCATCGGTGGCCCGGTGGGTGACTGTGGCCTGACCGGCCGCAAGATCATCGTTGACTCCTACGGCGGCATGGCCCGCCACGGTGGTGGTGCGTTCTCCGGCAAGGACCCGTCCAAGGTCGACCGTTCCGCCGCCTATGCAGGCCGCTACGTAGCCAAGAACATCGTTGCAGCCGGCCTGGCCGAGCGCTGCGAGATCCAGGTGTCGTACGCCATTGGCGTGGCCCAGCCGACCTCCATCTCGATCAACACCTTCGGCACCGGCAAGGTCTCCGACGACAAGATCATCCAGCTGGTGCGTGAGTGCTTCGACCTGCGTCCGTACGCCATCACCACCATGCTCGACCTGCTGCACCCGATGTACCAGGAAACCGCTGCCTACGGCCACTTCGGCCGCGAGCCGCAGCAGAAGACTGTCGGCGACGACACCTTCACCACCTTCACCTGGGAGCGCACCGACCGCGCCCAGTCGCTGCGTGACGCTGCCGGCCTGTAAGTTTCCTACAGCGCCAGACGAAAGCCCCTGCCGAGCGATCGGCAGGGGCTTTTTTGTGACATATCGGCTGACAATCGCGCGGCGGCAAGCGCCTGCGAACCTGCCTAGGCTGGGGGACCCACCCGCCACGCAAGGATGCTGGCCATGCCTTACCTGCTGCTTGTCCTGCTGTTTGCGCTACACACCCCACTGGCCAGCGCCACCTCATGCCCCGACTGGAAGCCGCAACAGGCCGAGGCCGAAGTTGCGCAACTGCGCGCCACGCTTGCCCGATGGGACGAGCACTACCATCGCCAGGGCCTTGCCCTGGTCGCCGATGAACTGTACGACCAAAGCCGCGAGCGCCTGAATCAGCTGCAGCAGTGCTTCGCGGTTGGCAGCAGCCCCTCGCCTTTGGCCAGCGCTCGCGGCCCGGTCCCCCACCCCGTGCCGCATACCGGCGTCGACAAACTGGCAGACCGCCAGGCCGTGGCACGATGGATGGCCGGCAAGACCGGCGTGTGGGTACAGCCCAAGGTCGACGGTGTTGCAGTTTCCCTCACTTACCAGCAGGGCCGATTGGTACAGCTGACCAGCCGCGGTGACGGTGTACACGGCCATGACTGGAGCCGACACATTCCACAACTCGGCGCAATCACCCGACAGTTGCCCATGCCGGTAGACCTGCACTTGCAAGGTGAGCTGTATCTACTCCTGAACGAACACATACAAGCCCAGGCAGGCAGCGCCAACGCCCGCGGCACCGTAGCCGGGCTGCTCGCACGCAAGCAACTGACCGCCGAGCAAGGGAACACTATCGGCCTGTTCGTGTGGGGCTGGCCGCAGGGCCCCGAGCAACAGGCCGAACGCCTCGCAAAGCTGGCACAACTGGGGTTCCCGGACAGCCAGCGCTACAGCACCGCCATCGACACGCTGGAGGACGCAGCACTCTGGCGTGAGCACTGGTACCGCTCCCCCCTGCCCTTTGCCACCGACGGTGTGATCCTGCGCCAGGGCAGCCGGCCGTCCGCCGAGCGCTGGCAGGCCAAGGCGCCGTACTGGATCGCGGCCTGGAAATACCCCTATGTGCAAGCCTTGGCCGAAGTACGCGACCTCCGCTTTCGGGTTGGCCGCACCGGCAGGATCACGCCCATTGTGCATGTGCAGCCGGTAACCCTCGATGACCGGCGCATTACCCAGGTAAGCCTTGGCTCACTGGCGCGCTGGCAAGCCTTGGATATCCGCCCCGGCGACCAGGTGGCCATCAGCCTTGCCGGGCTTACCATTCCACGCCTGGACCACGTCGTGCACCGCGCTGTCGAGCGCCAGCCACTGGCCGCGCCTGCACCCGACCAGCATCATGCCCACAGCTGCTGGCAGGCCAGCGAAGGCTGTGAAGAGCAATTCATTGCCCGGCTTGCCTGGCTTGGCGGAAAACAAGGCCTGGCCTTGCCGCGTACCGGGCCCGGCACATGGCGCCGGCTGGTCGAAACGGGCCTGGTAACGTCGATGACCGACTGGCTGCATCTCGATGCCGAGCGCCTGCAGCAAGTACCCGGCATAAGCAGCCTGTCGGCGGCACAGCTGCTGGGCAGTTTCGACCAAGCGCGCTCACGCCCCTTCGATCAGTGGCTGCGCGGCATTGGCGCGCCCGTCGGCAAGCATCTACAACTGACAGGCGACTGGGCAGAGCTGGCTTCACGCAGTACCGGGCAATGGCAAACCGTGCCCGGCATCGGCGCAAAACGCTCGCGCCAACTTGTGGATTTCTTCGCGGCCGCTGAGGTGCAAGCCATTGCCGCACGGCTGACGGAAATTGGCATAAAGGGTTTTCCGGCTAAGCCCCAGGGCGTTGAGCAATGATTTTTAACCATTTAGCGCGCAGGAAAAACCCGAGATTCAAGCTGAAAACCTCACCAAGGGTTCCTAAATGGGCAAAACCAAGGCAGGATTTCCACCAACTTTTGCTGCCCCGCCCCGTTCAGGAGGCTTTTCATGAAACGCATTTCGACTCTTTTCCTGCTCGCATCACTGGGTTTGGCTGCAGGTGCCGTGCAAGCCGCCCAGCCGGACCCAGGCCTGACCGGCTGCGCCGCCAAGCGCAGCGCCATCGAGAACCAGCTGAAAATTGCCCGCGACCACGGCAACAGCGACCAGGTCGCAGGGCTGGAGGAAGCACTGCGTGGCGTGGACAACTGCACCGACGCGAGCCTGCGCAAAGAGCGTGAGCAGAAGGTGCTGGATGCACGTCACGAAGTGGCGCAGCGGGAAAAAGACCTGAAGAAAGCCGAGAAGAAAGGCGACGCGGAGAAGATCAACAAGCGCAAGGACAAGCTTGCCGAATCGCGTAAAGAGCTGCAGGAAGCCGTGGACGATCTGGATCGCTGACAGCGATTTGCGTTGCCCTTACTGGCCTCATCGCCGGCAAGCCAGCTCCCACAGGTATCACATTGCCTTCAATTACTGCGCAGTACCTGTGGGAGCTGGCTTGCCGGCGATGAGGCCACAGCAGGCCATCAATGATTACGAAACTCGGTATGGCACGCCTTGCACGCTGCTTCGACCTTGTCCATCGGCGCTTTCAGCTGCGCCGGGTCCAGCGGCTGGCTGCGGCTGACATCGACCAGTTCGCCCGTGACGCTTTCCAGCTGCCGGGCCAGGTCATGAAAACGCGCCTGACGCTCCCATACCTCGGCGCGCGCGGCGCTGTCACCGCCATCGCGCACCTGCGCAAAGTGCTGCCAGGGTTGATGCGACAGGCTGTCCAGCTTCAGCGCACCGTCGGCAAACTTCAGCCCGTCGAACGGCAACCGGCCACGCAGCATGCCCCCCAGGTCCTCACTGGTCTTGAGCATGTCCTTGAAGATTACCTTGCGCTTGCCCAGCGGCGAGTTCGGGTCAACCCGGTCACAACCACCCAGGGCCAGGGCGGCCAGCAGAACAACGGTCAATCGCTTCAACATCACGCTCACTTCGGCCTACGCAAATGGGCGGCCAGTATCGCTGCCCAAGGGCCAAACACCAATAGCCACATAAAAAACAGGGGCGAATTTTCATATCCGCCCATGACAGGAATGCACACATGACATCTGCCCTGCGCCACCTGGCCTGGACACTCCCGGTGCTGGCTTTGCTGGCCGGCTGCAATGGCGGCGAAAGCGCCAAGCCCGAGCCCCACGCCATCGCCACCTACGCCCCGGCCACCTGGAAAGACCTGCCCGCAGTCAGCGACGAAGACCTGCTGGCCGGTTTCTACGCCTGGCGCAGCGGCTGTGAGAAGCTCAAGCGCGACCCGGTGTGGGCCGCCACTTGCGAAGCCGCCGGCAGCGACACGGCGAGTGCTGCCCAGGTGCGTACCTTCCTTGAGCAGAACCTGCAGGTTTATGGCCTGCGCTCCGCCGAGAACAATGCCAACGGCCTGATTACCGGTTACTACGAGCCGGTCTACCCCGGCAGCCTGAGCGAATCGGCGACCAACCATGTGGCGGTTTACGGCCCCCCGGATGACATGATCGTGGTCGACCTGGCCAGCGTGTACCCCGAGCTGAAGGGCAAGCGCCTGCGTGGTCGGCTCGATGGCCGGGTACTCAAACCATACGACACTGCCGAAGTGATCAACCGTAACGGCGTCAAGGCACCGGTGCTGGCCTGGTTGACCGACCCGATGGACCTGCAATTCCTGCAGATCCAGGGTTCGGGCCGGGTACAACTGGAAGACGGCCGTCAGCTGCGCCTGGGCTACGCCGATCAGAACGGCCACCCCTACCGGCCGATTGGCCGCTGGCTGGTGGAGCAGGGCCAGCTGAAAAAAGAAGAAGTGAGCATGGGTGCCATTCATGCCTGGGCCCAGGCCAACCCACAGCGCGTACCTGAACTGCTGGCCAGCAACCCCAGCTACGTGTTCTTCAGCACCCGCCCGGACAGCAACGAAGGGCCGCGCGGTTCACTTAACGTACCGCTGACAGCGGGCTACAGCGTGGCCATCGACCGCAAGGTGATTCCGCTGGGCAGCCTGTTGTGGCTTTCCACCACGCGTCCCGACGGCTCGCCAGTGGTGCGCCCTGTAGGGGCTCAGGACACCGGCGGGGCAATCGCCGGCGAAGTGCGTGCGGACCTGTTCTGGGGCACCGGGCCGGAAGCCGGCGAGCTGGCGGGGAACATGAAGCAGCAGGGGCAGATCTGGATGCTCTGGCCTAAAGGCCAGCCACTACCTGAGGTACCTAAGGTACCTTGATCGGCGGCGGATTCTTCGCGGGCTTGCCCGCTCCCACAGGCACACCACAGCCCTTGAATACTGTGGTGTACCTGTGGGAGCGGGCAAGCCCGCGAAGCAGGCAGCGCGGTTTCAGATGGAAACCACGAAGAACGACACGATAATTGCCAACCCGGTAAACCACACCAGCGAGCGCAAGGCCGCCCAATCGGCCAGGTAGCAGATGATGTAAAGCAAGCGGCTGGTGATGTACATCACCCCCAGCACATCCTGCGTCACCTGCTCGGCATTACCGACGATATCCGCCACCAGCACCGCAGCCGCAAACGCCGGGAATGCCTCGTAGCCATTCTGCTGCGCCGCATGGGCACGCCGTGGCAGGCCCGACAAGGTATCAAGGAAGGCTCGCGGGTCGTGATTGTCCTTGAGGCCAAACCGGCCGCTGGCCACCTTGGCGATCAAGGCACACAGCGGGTTCAGCAGCAGCGCGATCAGGATGCACCACAGGGCAACGGTCATGCTCAGACTCCTTGTTCGAAATGGGTTAGAGCTTCATCACCAGCATGCCTGCCAGGACCAGCCCGCAAGCTAGGAGTCTCGGCCCGCCAAAAGGTTCTTTGAGGTAGCGCATACCCAGCAGCACCACCAGAATCACGCTCAACTCCCGCAATGCGGCCGCCTCGGCCACCGACCCCAGGTGCATGGCCCACAACACCAGGGCATAACTGAACAATACGCAGAACCCCACCGCCAGCCCCAGGCGCCATTGCGTTCGCCAGAACAGGACGAACGGTGCCCGCCGCGCCACACTGGCCAGCAGCGGGAATTGCCAGGCACTGAGCAGGGTCAGCCATACCAGGTAGTCCCACGGTTTACCCCACAAGCGCACGGCCTGGCCGTCGAACCAGGTGTAGCAGCCGATACACAGGCCGATCAGGGCTACCACCGGCAGCATCGACCAGGGCAGCCGGTCACCGCCGCCGCCCTGCCACAACAGGCAGGCCATGCCACACGGGATGAGCAGGATGCCGATGATCTGCTGCTGGCTCAGCGACTCACCGGCAAAGGCCAGCGTCAGCCCCAGCACCACCAGCGGCGACAGCCCGCGCATCAGAGGATAGACCAGCCCCAGGTCGCCCACGCGGTAGGCCTTGATCAGCAGGTAGCGGTACAGCTGCTCGGCCAACGCCGAGGCTATCAGCCAAGGCCATATCTCAGCCGGCGGCACATCGACGAAGGCCACAGCCAGCACTGCGAACACCAGCGCCACCGTGTCCATGCTGGCGATCACCAGCAAGCGCTCGCCGCTGAATTTGATCAGGGTATTCCAGGTCGCATGCAGCAGGGCGGCGACCAGCACCAGGGATGTTGCCAACACGCCTTATTGTCCTTATGGCTGTTTATGGCTGTGAATATATAGCGTTCAGGGGGGCTTTGTGGGAGCGGGCATGCCCGCGAAGAATGCAACTCGGTGTATGGCACCGGCTGTGCCGGTGTTCGCGGGCACGCCCGCTCCCACAGGGTATCCAGTGCAGACTGTTACGGGAACGATTTGGACTAATTGGGTCAAACTCTGTGTCCCGAACCCCGCGCCAGGTCATCAAAGAACTGCCCGAGCCATTCGGGTAACGACTTGGAAGCCACTGTCACAGGATTCGGGATGCTTGAATTAGTTGCCGCGTTTATCTGCCTCACCACCCTCCTTACCTATGTAAATTACCGCTTCATCGGCCTGCCCCCCGCCATTGGCGTGATGGTCACGGCACTGCTGTTCTCACTGATGCTGCAGGGCCTGAGCCTGATCGGCTTCCCTGGCCTGGAAGAACGCGTCGAAGGGCTGATGAACCAGATCGATTTCAACGACCTGCTGATGCACTGGATGCTGGCGTTCCTGCTGTTTGCCGGCGCGCTGCACGTAAACCTCAGCGATCTGCGCAGTTACCGCTGGCCGATCGGGTTGCTCGCGACGATCGGGGTGCTGATCGCCACCGTGGTCATCGGCTACCTGTCGCACTGGGTATTCGCGATGTTCGGCTGGCAAGTGCCGCTGATCTACTGCCTGCTGTTCGGTGCGCTGATCTCGCCTACCGACCCGATTGCCGTGCTGGGCGCGCTGCGTACCGCCAATGCCTCCAAACCGCTGAAAACCACCATCGTCGGCGAGTCGCTGTTCAACGATGGGACCGCGGTCGTGGTGTTCACCGTGTTGCTGGGCATCATCCAGCTGGGCGAAACGCCGAGCATGACCGACACGGCGATCCTGTTTGCCCGCGAGGCCATCGGCGGCGTGGTGTTTGGCGGCCTGATCGGCTACGCCACCTACCGCATGATCAAGAGCATCGAGCAGTACCAGGTGGAAGTCATGCTGACCCTGGCGCTGGTCATCGGTGGCTCGGCCATGTGCTACGAGCTGCACGTTTCGGCGCCGATCGCCATGGTGGTGGCCGGCCTGATCATCGGCAACCTGGGGCGCAACCTGGCGATGAACGACATGACCCGTCGCTACATGGACGGTTTCTGGGAGCTGATCGATGACATGCTCAACGCCCTGCTGTTCGCACTGATCGGCCTGGAGCTGTTGCTGCTGCCGTTCAACTGGATGCACCTAGCGGCCGGCAGTGTGCTGGCGCTGGCGGTGCTGCTGTCGAGGCTGCTGACCGTGGCCCCGGCCATTGTGTTGCTGCGCCGCTGGCGCCCGGTGCCCAAAGGCACGGTGCGGGTGCTGACCTGGGGTGGCCTGCGTGGCGGGGTGTCGGTGGCCCTGGCGCTGTCGCTGCCATTGGGCGAGGAGCGTGACCTGCTGCTGTCGATCACCTACATCGTGGTGTTGTCGTCGATCCTGGTGCAGGGCTTGAGCATCGGCCGGGTGGTGCGCAAGGTCAGCGCCCAGCCGTAAGATTTTCGGGGCCGCTTTGCGGCCCATCGCGACACAAGGCCGCTCCTACAGGAGAATGCGATCCCCTGTAGGAGCGGCCTTGTGCCGCGAAAGGGCTGCAACGCAGCCCCAAAAAATCGTCACTCGACTGCCGAATCCGGGAACTGGTCCTGGACATACTTGATCTCGGTGCGCCCGTGCGCTGCCGGCAAGCCGTCTTCACCGAGGTTGACGAACACCATCTTGTCGACGGTCAGAATGCTCTTGCGGGTGATCTTGTTGCGCACTTCGCACTTGAGGGTGATCGAGGTGCGGCCGAACTCGGTGGCAGTGATGCCCAGCTCGATGATGTCGCCCTGGCGCGAAGCACTGACGAAGTTGATTTCCGATATGTATTTGGTCACGACGCGCTGGTTGCCCAGCTGGACGATGGCGTAGATGGCTGCCTCTTCGTCGATCCAGCGCAACAGGCTGCCACCGAACAGGGTGCCATTGGGGTTGAGGTCTTCGGGTTTAACCCACTTGCGGGTGTGAAAGTTCATCTGTACTCCTGACCTGCTTGGCTAACGTGTAGCAATGATGGCAGAGCGGCCGCCATCGCTCCATTGAACATCGACTATCGTCTCGATTAATCGACAGAAAACCTTGGGCAAGTGGCCGCGCGCGGCTATAATCTGCGCCGTTTCACATGGTCGCCCACTGCGGCGCCATGCCCGCCACCCGTCCGAGGGGCGCTGCAGCAGGCTAGGCCTGTCAGGCTCGGATGGGGCGTTGCTCGCTCTCGCGGGCGCTTAACGCACAACGGCGCCCATTCGCACACTACGAATGGAGGCTCTCATGAGCGCTGTAAACACGCCTGCTGGTTTTACCGATTTCAAAGTCGCCGACATCTCCCTGGCCGCTTGGGGCCGCCGCGAAACCATCATCGCCGAATCGGAAATGCCAGCCCTGATGGGCCTGCGTCGCAAGTACCTGACCGAGCAACCGCTCAAGGGTGCGAAGATCCTGGGCTGCATCCACATGACCATCCAGACCGCCGTGCTGATCGAAACCCTGGTAGCCCTGGGTGCCGAAGTGCGCTGGTCGTCCTGCAACATCTTCTCGACTCAAGACCAGGCTGCCGCATCGATCGCCGCCGCCGGCATCCCGGTATTCGCCTGGAAAGGTGAAACCGAAGAAGAGTACGAGTGGTGCCTGGAGCAGACCATCCTCAAGGATGGCCAGCCATGGGACGCCAACATGATCCTCGACGACGGCGGTGACCTGACCGAGCTGCTGCACAAGAAATACCCGCAAGTGCTGGACCGCGTGCACGGTGTGACCGAAGAGACCACCACCGGCGTGCACCGCCTGCTGGACATGCTGGCCAAGGGCGAGCTGAAAGTCCCGGCGATCAACGTCAACGACTCGGTCACCAAGAGCAAGAACGACAACAAGTACGGCTGCCGTCACAGCCTGAACGACGCCATCAAGCGTGGTACCGACCACCTGCTGTCGGGCAAGCAAGCCCTGGTGATCGGCTACGGTGACGTGGGCAAGGGCTCGGCCCAGTCCCTGCGTCAGGAAGGCATGATCGTCAAGGTCACCGAAGTTGACCCGATCTGCGCCATGCAGGCCTGCATGGACGGCTTCGAGCTGGTCTCGCCGTTCATCGACGGTATCAACGACGGCACCGAAGCCAGCATCGACAAGGCCCTGCTGGGCAAGATCGACCTGATCGTCACCACCACCGGTAACGTCAACGTCTGCGATGCCAACATGCTCAAGGCCCTGAAGAAGCGTGCCGTGGTCTGCAACATCGGTCACTTCGACAACGAGATCGACACCGCCTTCATGCGCAAGAACTGGGCCTGGGAAGAGGTCAAGCCGCAGGTGCACAAGATCCACCGCACCGGCGCTGGCAGCTTCGACCCGCAGAACGACGATTACCTGATCCTGCTGGCCGAAGGCCGTCTGGTCAACCTGGGTAACGCCACTGGCCACCCAAGCCGCATCATGGACGGTTCGTTCGCCAACCAGGTGCTGGCACAGATCTTCCTGTTCGAGCAGAAGTACGCCGACCTGTCGGCCGAGAAGAAAGCCGAGCGCCTGACTGTTGAAGTACTGCCGAAGAAACTCGACGAAGAAGTGGCCCTGGAAATGGTCCGCGGCTTCGGCGGCGTGGTTACCAAGCTGACCAAGCAGCAAGCCGACTACATCGGTGTGACCGTCGAAGGCCCGTTCAAGCCGCACGCCTACCGCTACTAAGTAGTCGCAGGCAACGCTTCGCAACGATGCCCAAGCCAGGCCGGCCCACACCGCCCTGGCTTTTACTTGCAGCCTGCCGCTTGAAGCAGGCTGCTTGAGGAACGAGTAATGTCACAAGAACGCCGCTACAGTTTCGAGTTCTTCCCGACCAAGACCGACGCCGGTCACGAAAAGCTGATGGGCGTCGCCCGCCAGCTGGCCACCTACAACCCGGACTTCTTCTCCTGCACCTACGGTGCCGGTGGCTCGACCCGCGACCGCACGCTGAACACCGTGCTGCAGCTGGAAAACGAAGTGAAGGTACCGGCCGCACCGCACCTGTCGTGCGTGGGCGACTCCAAGGACGACTTGCGCGCCCTGCTCGCGGAATACAAGGCTGCCGGCATCAAGCGCATCGTCGCCCTGCGTGGCGACCTGCCATCGGGCATGGGCATGGCCAGTGGCGAACTGCGCTACGCCAGTGACCTGGTCGAGTTCATCCGCCAGGAAACCGCTGACCACTTCCACCTGGAAGTGGCCGCCTACCCGGAAATGCACCCGCAGGCGCGCAATTTCGAAACCGACCTGGCCAACTTCGTGCACAAGGTCAAGGCTGGCGCCGACAGCGCCATCACCCAGTACTTCTTCAACGCCGACAGCTACTTCTACTTCGTCGAGCGCGCACAGCAGCTGGGCGTGGACATTCCGGTGGTGCCCGGCATCATGCCGATCACCAACTACAGCAAGCTGGCCCGCTTCTCCGACGCCTGTGGCGCCGAGATCCCGCGCTGGATCCGCAAGCAGCTGGAAGCCTATGCCGACGACACCGCCAGCATCCAGGCATTTGGCGAAGAAGTGATTACCCGCATGTGCGAACAACTGCTGCAAGGCGGCGCACCGGGCCTGCACTTCTACACCTTGAACCAGGCCGAGCCGAGCCTGGCGATCTGGAACAACCTGAAGCTGCCGCGCTGAAACTTTTTGGCAAAGTCTGCTTAAGAAATGCTTAAGGCTTTGGTCATAGACTAAAGCCTTATTCATTTCCGGGTTACAGGTCTTGCCAGCCATGCAGCATCCCCAGCCATCGCGCCCACAACTTGTCTACCTGGCTTTTGGTCCGGCAACCTACCATCAGGAAGCCTGCTTCAGCATCGTCAGCGCCCTCGCCCACCTGGGGCCGGCAACAGGCGAAGCCATGGACATCCAGGTATACACCGACAACCCGCAGCCCTACGCCAGGCTGCCCGTCACGGTCCACTTGCTGGACGAAGCCACGCGCCAGGCATGGAACGCCCCACACGGTTATCATTTTCGCAGCAAGCATGTGCTGCTGCGCCAAGTGCTGCGGCAACATCCGCTGGCCGTGCTGATCGACACCGACACCTTCTTCCGCACTTCGCCGCTGCAGCTGTTCGCCCGGGTGGCCCCTGGCAAGCTGCTGTGCAATGCCATCGGCCCACGCTATGGTGCGAACCAGAAGTGCCTGCTGTACAAGAACCTGCTGTCCATATTGCAAGCCCGGGGCCTGGCCGACTGTCAGATGCCACTGGTCAATTCCGGGGTAATCGGCCTTACCGCCGAGGACGCCAGCACCCTGGACCGCTCCATAGACATGATGGACGAGTTCTACCCCTTGGCTCGCGAGGCCTATACCCTCGAAGAGTTCTGCCTGGCAGTGGCGGCGTACCGCAAGCTGATGGTGGCCGAGTGCACCGACGTCATCCATCACTACTGGAGCCGCAAGGCGCAGTTCCGCGCCAAGATCCAGGCCTGGCTGCGCAAGCACGGCCATGACCCGCTTAGCCAGGCAGCCTTGGCCGACGTCACCTTGGTCAACGACCAGCTACCACGGCCGCCGGCCCTGCACCGCCTGGGTTACAGGGCGCTCAGCCTGACCCTGCCGCGCCACGAGCGCCAGTTCGCCCGCGAGCTGCTGTATGGCTGCTACCCCTACCCCAACGAATTCGACCTCGCCTGCGCGCCGGCCTGGTGGGACAAGGCCCTGGAGAACCTCAATGCCCGTCATGGCCAGATGCAGCCCGAGCAACTGCGCCAATGCTTGCGCCACCCGGGGTTGCGCCTGTCGTTGGGCGAACGGCGCAAAGAGATCGAGGTGCATCTGCTGAGGCCTGGAAAGTAGCAGTAATCCTGTGGGAGCGGGTTTACCCGCGAAGGGGCCGGCACAGGAGAACACTCCCGCCACTGGCCTTGATTCGGCCGAGCGCGTAATCTCCGGCCATGCCACTCGTCGCCCGCCTGTTCTGGATCCTGCTGCTCGCCTGCCTGAGCCCGTTGGCCCTGGGCGAGCGCCTGCGCCTGGTGTCCGATGACTGGGCGCCCTACATTTATCAGCACGATGGCCAACCCCAAGGTATCGACTACGAAGTCACTACCGAGGTATTCAAACGCCTGGGTGTCGAGGTGGAATGGCAGTTCCTGCCGTGGAAGCGCTGCCTGGCAATGATCGAGCAAGGCCTGGCCGACGGCATTCTGGACATTTTCCAGAGCGAAACCCGGCGCCCCTATCTGGTGTACGCCCCCGAGCCTTTGTCGCAGGTCGAGTTCGTGCTGTTCCAGGCCCGTGCACGCCGCCATGCCGTGGCCGGTCCTGAAGACCTCACAGGCCTCACCGTAGGCACCTCGCCCGGCTACGCCTATGGCGCCGCGTTCAACCAGGCCACACATTTTCGACGTGAAGCGGCGCCGACCCAGGAAGCCAACTTCGGCAAACTGCTGCTGGGCCGTATCGACCTGGCGATCACCGACCGCAGGGTCGGGCATTACCTGATCCGGCATCTGGGCATGGAGCAGCAAGTCGAGGAACTGCCGCTGGTGATCAACCGCCAGGCCCAGTACCTGGGGCTGGTGCGCAAGCCAGGGCGCGAAACACTGGCCCTGGCCTTTGCCGAAGAACTGCAGCGTTTCAAGCAGGAACCGGCCTTTGCCGCCATCAGCCACCGGTACACAGGCGACATCGGAAACATTCTCAACGCCGTTGAGCAGCAGGAAAGCAGCACAGCGCGATAGCTCTGTTATACTCGGGCCTTCCCGCCCGGCTCACGCCCGGACGCTCGGCCTCGTAACAGGCATCCCGATCGGCACCGACGCCCCTTGGCGTTCCCCTCCGTTTCCCGGATGTGCAGTGAAAGCCCAGCTGGACCGGACGCGATCGCATCCCACCGATGCCCGTCGCGCCAGGCAGAACATCCCAACGGGCCCAGCCCACACGAGAACAGGATCGCCCATGTCCTTTGCTTCCCTCGGTCTCTCCGAGGCTCTTGTCCGCGCTATCGAGGCTGCGGGCTATACCCAGCCGACCCCCGTGCAACAGCGGGCGATTCCCGCCGTGTTGCAAGGCCGCGACCTGATGGTTGCCGCACAGACAGGTACTGGTAAAACCGGCGGCTTCGCCCTGCCGATTCTCGAGCGCCTGTTCCCGGCCGGCCACCCCGACAAGTCGCAGCGTCACGGCCCGCGCCAACCGCGCGTGCTGGTCCTGACCCCGACCCGCGAGCTGGCAGCCCAGGTGCACGACAGCTTCAAAGTCTATGCCCGTGACCTGCCACTGGTCAGCGCCTGCATCTTCGGTGGCGTTGGCATGAACCCGCAAGTCCAGGCGATTGCCAAGGGCGTTGACGTGCTGGTTGCCTGCCCGGGCCGCCTGCTCGACCTGGCCGGCCAAGGCAAGGTCGACCTTGCCCACGTGGAAATCCTGGTGCTCGACGAAGCCGACCGCATGCTCGACATGGGCTTCATCCACGACGTCAAGAAGGTACTGGCACGCCTGCCATCCAAGCGCCAGAACCTGCTGTTCTCGGCCACCTTCTCCAAGGACATCACCGACCTCGCCGACAAGCTCCTGCACAACCCGGAGCGTATCGAGGTCACGCCGCCGAACACCACCGTCGAGCGTATCGAGCAGCGCGTCTACCGCCTGCCCGCCAGCCACAAGCGTGCGCTGCTGGCACACCTGATCACCCTGGGTGCCTGGGAACAGGTATTGGTGTTTACCCGTACCAAGCACGGCGCCAACCGCCTGGCCGAGTACCTTGAAAAACAAGGCCTGACCGCCGCCGCGATTCACGGCAACAAGAGCCAGAACGCCCGCACCAAGGCCCTGGCCGACTTCAAGGCCAACAGCGTGCGCGTACTGGTTGCCACCGACATCGCCGCCCGCGGCCTGGACATCGACCAGTTGCCCCACGTGGTCAACTTCGAGCTGCCGAATGTCGAGGAAGATTACGTACACCGTATCGGTCGTACCGGCCGCGCCGGTCGTTCGGGCGAGGCCATTTCGCTGGTCGCACCGGATGAAGAAAAGCTGCTCAAGAGCATCGAGCGGGTAACCCGGCAGAAGATCGCCGACGGCGACCTGATGGGCTTTGACGCCAGCCAGGTGGAAGCCGAGAAACCCGAAGTACGCGAGCGCCCGCAGAACAACGGCCGTGGCGGTCGCAACCAGCCACGCGGCGAAGGCGGTAAAGACGCCAACGGTGGCCGCAAGGACAAAGGCAAGGATAAAGGCAAGGCCAAGCAGCCAGCTGCCGCGAAGCCTGCAGATAAAGAAAAGTCCGGCGACAAGCCGCAGCAGCGCAAGCCGCGCGACAACAAGCCGCGCCAGCAGCAGGCCAGCCAGAACAGCACACCCAAGCCGCCCGCCGACCGTGCCCCGGATGAGTTCCTGGATGACGAAGTCGACAACTTCGGTAACCGCGCCGATTACGTCAGCCCTTACCAAGGCAAGAACCAGGGGCGTAACCGTCGCCCTGGCGGTGGTACTGGCGCAGGCCAGAGCCAAGGCCAAGGTGCTGCCCCGCGCAGCAACGGTGGCGGCGGTCAGGCTCGCAATGGCGGCCAGCCCCGCAGTGCCAACGGTGAGAAGCGCCCACCGCGCAACAACAATGGCGGCGGTGCACGCCGTGATGGCGGTGGCCGTGGTCGCCCGGCCCGTGACGATGCTGCCCGGCAAGAGCCGGCCGTGCGCAACCCGCGCCAGCCGGAAAAACAGCCGGTGATCATCCGCAAGGAATCCAAACTCGACCGTTTCCCGACGCCTGAGCAACTGGATGACCTGCCAAGCCGCCCGCGCGGTGAGCGCCCGGCGCTACTTACCCGCAAGGGCTGATAGAAAGCATGAGGGGGCCGCTTTGCGGCCCGTTCGCGGCACAAGGCCGCTCCTACAGGTATTGCGCAGATTTTACATACTGCGCAATACCTGTAGGAGCGGCCTTGTGCCGCGAACGGGCTGCGAAGCAGCCCCCTCGGTCTTTCACTTAAAGCAGATTACTTCTGCTTCACACCTTCAACACTGATATCCAGGTCCAGGGTCTGGGAAGTCGGGCCTGGGCCCTTGATGCCGAAGTCGTTCAGGTTGAGGGTGGTGGTGGCGTTGAAACCAGCGCGCTCACCGCCCCATGGGTCCTTGCCTTCTCCGTTGAAGGTAGCCTTGAAGGTGACCGGCTTGGTCACGCCGTGCATGGTCAGGTCGCCGGTCACGTCAGCAGTCTTGTCGCCAGTCGGCTTGACGGCGGTGGAGACGAACTTGGCTTGAGGATACTTCTTCACGTCGAGGAAATCGGCGCTGGCGATGTGCTTGTCACGCTCGGCATGGTTGGACGTCAGGCTGGCGGTTTTCAGGTCGACGCTGATCTTGCTGGCTTCTGGCTTGGCGCTATCCCAAGTGAAGTTGCCGTCGAAGTCCTTGAAGGTACCGTGGATGAAGCTGTAACCCAGGTGGCTGATTTTCCAGTCGACGAACGCGTGCTGGCCTTCCTTGTCGATCTTGTACTCGGCAGCCATGACCTGGCCGGCGGAAAGCAGAGCGGTACCGAGCGCCAGAGCGGCAAAAGTCTTTTTCAACATCCTTATTTCCTTCCTATGCAATTGAGGTTGAGAGTCAAGCTTTGCGGCCCAACATGCGAGTCAGGGTCGCGTCACGGTCGATGAAATGGTGCTTGAGCGCTGCCAGGGCATGCAGCACGGCAAAAATCACCAGGCCCCAGGCCAGCCAGAGATGAATCACACCCGCAACATCTGCCTGGTCAGGCAGGTCGCTGATCAGTGCCGGCACTTCGAACATGCCAAACACCGGAATGCCGACGCCGTCGGCGGTAGAAATCAGGTATCCGGCAGCCATCACCGCAAACAGACCAAGGTACAAGGCCAGATGGCCCAGCTTGGCCGCCAGGCGTGTGACTGCGCCATGGTTGGCGGGTGCCGGTGGTGGGGGGCTGATGAAACGCCAGACCACCCGCAGCAGCATCACCGCCAGCAGCACCAGGCCGATGCTTTTGTGCAGGTCCGGGCCGGCTTTGCGCCAAGGGCTGTAGTAGTCGAGGCCGACCATCCACAGACCCAGGCCGAACAGGCCGAAGACTGCCAGCGCCACACCCCAGTGCAGGATGATGCTGACCACGCCGTAGCGAGAAGGTGAATTGCGCAGTTGCATGTTGGCGTGTATCCCCGTGAAAGCTGTGCACAGACTAACGCGTAACGTATCGAAGAAAAGCGGAAAAAATTGCTTCGGTTTATCGAGAAATCCGATAAGTATTCTGTAAGCTTCCCATTAAGGAAACATTAACGATAGTCGGGGAAATAGAGGCTGCCAGCACTGGCCTCTTCGCAGCACAAGGCTGTTCCTACAGGGGTATGCGGTGCCTGTAGGAGCAGCCTTGTGCTGCGAAGAGGCCGGCACTGTCGATCAATCAACCAGCCTTGGCCGGGGTATTGGCCACAGGTTTCTTGGTCGGCTCGGATTTGGCAGTTGCCTTCTTGGTTTCGGCAGGCTTATGCGCCGGTTTGTGCGCCGGCGCATGCTTGGCCGGGGCGGCCTTGGTTGCCGCAGGCTTGGCTGCCGCTTCCTTGACCACAGGCGCTGGTGCCACCGGAGCCGGCGCGGCCTGGGGAGCAGGAGCAGGTGCCACTTCCTCTGCCTTGGCGATTGGCTCAGCCTTCACCTCTGGCGTATCCGCCCCGCCAAACAGGCGCTTGAAGAAACCTGGCTGGTCCTGCCTGGCCTCTTCGGCCTGCTTCGGCTCAGCCTTGACCGGCGGTTTGTCAGCCTTGTCGGCCTTGTCGGACGAACCACCAAACATATTGGAGAAGAACCCGCCCTTGCTGTCCTTGGCCGCCGCCGCACCTGCTGCCCCTGCCGCCGCAACCGGCACCGCCTTGGCGGGGTCGAACGACTTGCCGACCAACAGGTCCTGGGCCTGGCTGGCCGCGCGCTGGCCACTGCGCAGGGCGCCTTCCAGGGTTCCTGGGTACAGGGCATCGGTATGTTCACCGGCAAAGGTGATGCGCTGCACCGGGCGCTCCCACAGGCGCCAGTATTTACTGATCTGCCCCGGGCCATAGGCCAGGTAAGCGCCGCCGGTACCGGCGTCAGTGCTGTAGCGCTTGACCTCGTAACCGGTGAAGGCACCGCGGGCCTGCGGGTAGAACGCATGCAGGCGGATCAGCACCTGGTCGACCATCTGCTTGTCGCCAAACGCTTGCAGCAGGCGGGCGTTGTCGCCGGAAAGGTTGATCACCACGTTGGCGCCGCCCTTCAGCGCTGGCTCGATCCACAGCATGCCGAGGCCGGCGTTACTGAAGATTTCGCCCGACATGCGCGCGCGGCTTTCCCACACTGGCTTCTTGAACTTGAGCATCAGCTGGTCGCGCCAGCCATAGTTGGTGCCTCTGAGCGCCGCCACGTGCTGGGTGTCCAGGCCCGGGGTCATCTGGATCTTGGCCAGGGCGCGCAGCGGTACGGCCATGACCAGGTAATCCGCCTGGTAGCCGACGCTGCCGACTTTTACCGTTACGCCATCCTTGTCCTGGACGATGGCGGTGACCGGCGAGCTGGTCTTGATGGTCTTCAGTTGCTTGACAAAGGCCTGGGCCAGCACCGGGCTGCCACCGGGCAGGCGCGCGGCACGCAGGTCACGGTCGCTGACACCGCGATACACACGGTTCTGCTGGGCAAAATACAGCAGCGACAGGCGCGACGGTTCGTCGTAACGGGTACGGATCTGCTGGTTGACCAGCTGACGGGCGGTCGCCGGCAGTTGCAGTTTGTCCAGCCAGGTGGAGACGTTGATCTGGTCGAGGGCGAACAGCGTGCTGGTTGCCTGCGGGTTCAGCGGGTCATCGATCGAACGGGCCAGGTCATCGAGGGTTTTCTCGTAGCGCTTGAGCGCTTCGGCGGTAGCCGGTTGCTTGGTGGCCAGGTCGGTTGCGCTGAAGTACTCACCGTCGATCAGGTAGCCGGGGCTACGCACAAACTCCGGTGCCGGCAGTGTTTCAAGCTTGAAACGGTCCAGGTAATGGTTGAGCACCGGCTGCGCCTTGGCATTGCCGATCCACTCACTGGTGGCCAAGCCCGAGCGCCCGCCCATGCCCGATTTGGCCTCCAGCAGGGTCACCTGCCAGCCTTTGTCCTGCAGCTCGTAGGCTGCCGTCAGGCCCGCCAGGCCGCCACCCACGACAATCGCCGTGGGCGTCTTGTCCTTGGCCAGCGCGGCGCCGCTGGAGACACCAATCAATACCAACGCGCACAGGCGCACCCAAGCAGCAGCCATGTCGGCGGACTCCGAGTCAGAGGTTACAGAAACGGGGAGAGGCAGGAATGCCCCGAGGGAGATGCGTTAAGAATACGTCACCTCCGCCGACCCTGCCAGCGCAGTGACATCAAGTGCTTTTGGCAACTGACATTTTTGCCAGTAGCCCGATCACACAGAAGCAGGCGAAGCTGGCCAGGATGGCCAGAAGCCCCACCAGGAGGGCACGCGCATGATCTTCGAGGAGCACTTCCAACACGTCGAACGGCAGTTTCTGTGGCACAAAAAGACGCTGCATACAGCATCCGGCCTGAGTATCCGCTCCAACAGCACCTCATGGACCGGCTTTCATGAAGCGTTCAAGGGTGAAGACGGTACCGAACTGGTCATCGGGGAACACAGCGATGTAGAAATCGTCTTCGCCCAGGAAGTCGAGTGCCTGCGCCTGGAATACTACGTAGTCAGCGACTTTCTCTGCGACGACCTGCACATGCTGTTCGATGCTGAAAGAGTAGATTGCGACCTGGCCACCCCGATACCGCGCAACTTCTACTGGCTCACCGTGGAAGGCAGCGGGTTTCGCGACCTGCGCCCTGGCCCCATCGCCACTAACCCCTACCACCAGGTGATCGACGGCCCCTTCCGCCGCCTGACCATCTCCACTTCGCAGGCCGGTACCGTGCACATCCGGCGGCTCGAATGGACCGGCACCCACCGCCATTGAAAGGCAGCGGTTGTCCTGCCTTGCGGCATTGCTTAGGCTTACGCGGTCGAACCACGCCGCAAAGCCAGGAGAAGTGCCCATGGGCCTCAACGATCAGTGGATGCAACGCGACCTCAAGGTCCTGTGGCACCCCTGCACCCAGATGAAAGACCACGAGCAGCTGCCGCTGATCCCGATCAGGCGCGGCGAAGGCGTGTGGCTGGAGGACTTCGAAGGCAAACGCTACCTGGACGCGGTGAGCAGCTGGTGGGTCAATGTGTTCGGCCACGCCAACCCGCGCATCAACCAGCGCATCAAGGACCAGGTCGACCAACTGGAGCACGTGATCCTGGCCGGGTTCAGCCATCAGCCGGTAATCGAGCTGTCCGAGCGACTGGTGGCCATGACCCCGGCCGGCCTCGACCGGGTGTTCTACGCCGACAACGGCTCGTCGTGCATCGAAGTGGCGCTGAAGATGAGCTTCCACTACTGGCAGAACGTCGGCAAACCGGACAAGAAGCGCTTCGTCACCCTGACCAACAGCTACCACGGCGAAACCATCGCCGCCATGTCGGTAGGTGATGTGCCGCTGTTCACCGAAACCTACAAGGCGTTGCTGCTGGACACGATCAAGGTGCCAAGCCCCGACTGCTACCTGCGCCCAGAGGGCATGAGCTGGGAAGAGCACTCGCGCAACATGTTCGCCGCCATGGAGCAGACCCTGGCCGAGCACCACGCCTCGATCAGCGCCGTGATCGTCGAGCCGCTGATCCAGGGTGCCGGCGGCATGCGCATGTACCACCCGGTGTACCTCAAGCTGTTGCGCGAGGCCTGCGACCGTTACGACGTGCACCTGATCCACGACGAGATCGCCGTGGGCTTTGGCCGCACCGGCACGATGTTCGCCTGCGAGCAGGCCGGCATCCGCCCGGACTTCCTGTGCCTGTCCAAGGCCCTGACGGGTGGCTACCTGCCGCTGGCCGCCTGCCTGACCACCGACAAGGTGTACCAGGCGTTCTATGACGACTACCCGACCCTGCGCGCGTTCCTGCACTCGCACAGCTACACCGGCAACCCGCTGGCGTGCGCTGCGGCGCTGGCGACCCTGGACATCTTCGAACAGGACAACGTGATCGAGGCCAACAAGGCCCTGGCTACGCGCATGGCCAGCGCCACTGCGCACCTGGCCGATCATGCTCACGTGGCCGAAATCCGCCAGACCGGCATGGCCCTGGCGATCGAGATGGTCCAGGACAAGGCTGGCAAGGTTGCTTACCCCTGGCAGGAGCGGCGCGGCCTGAAGGTGTTCGAACACGCCCTGACCCGCGGCGCCCTGCTACGCCCGTTGGGCAGCGTGGTGTACTTCCTGCCGCCGTACGTGATCACCCCGGAGCAGATCGACTTCCTTGCAGAAGTTGCCAGCGAAGGCATCGACATCGCCACCCGCGACAGCGTCAGTGTTGCCGTGCCGGCCAACTTCCACCCCGACTTCCGCGACCCGGGCTAGGCCAGAAACCTATCCGCATAACCCCTGTAGGAGCGGCCTTGTGTCGCGAAAGGGCCGCGCAGCGGCCCCGGCAATTTATGCACCACTGTTAAAACCCTGGGGCTGCTGCGCAGCCCTTTCGCGACACAAGGCCGCTCCTACAAAGGGCGAGTACACCTTTTAAACGAGCATTCCATGAGACTGTCCCGCTTCTTCATCGACGCCCCCCTGAGCCTTGGCGAGCACGACCTGCCCGAAGCCCAGGCCCACTACATCGGCCGCGTACTGCGCATGGCCCCCGGCGACACCGTGCAGCTGTTCGACGGCAGCGGCCATGAATACCTCGGCCAGTTGCTTGAAGTGGGCAAGAAAACCGTACGCGTCAGCCTCGACCGGGCCCTCGCCGGCCAGGCCGATTCACCGCTGCACGTGCACCTCGGCCAGGGTCTGTCCCGTGGCGAGCGCATGGACTGGGCGATCCAGAAAGCCACCGAGCTTGGCGCCAACGAAATCACCCCGATCGTCAGCGAACGCTGCGAAGTGCGGTTGAAAGACGAGCGCGCCGACAAGCGCCTGGCCCACTGGCGCCAGGTGGCGATCAGCGCCTGCGAACAATGCGGCCGCTCTACCTTGCCGGTCATCCACCCACCCGTGACGCTGGCCGAATGGCTGGGCAGCACCAAGGCGGACCTGAAACTGGTCCTGCACCCGGTGGCCGAGCCGCTTACCAGCCACGAAAAACCTGCGACCCTGGCGTTTCTGATCGGCCCCGAAGGCGGCCTGAGCGAGGCCGAAGTCGAGCAGGCCAACGCGTCCGGCTTCCACGCCGCCCGCCTTGGTCCACGGGTGCTGCGCACCGAGACTGCGCCAGTGGTGGCGCTGTCGGTGGCACAGCAATTGTGGGGCGATTTTTAACTAGAGCACGTAGAACGACACCGCCACGAAGTGCAGCAGGCTGCCAGTAATCACGAACAAGTGCCAGATGCCGTGCGCGTGGCGCAAACGGCTGTCGAGCGCGAAGAAGATGATGCCCACGGTGTAGAACACTCCGCCGGCGGCCAACCAGGCAAAGCCGGCGCCGCCCAGCGAGTGCAGCAACGGCTTCACTGCCACCAGCACGATCCAGCCCATCACGGCATAAATGATGATCGACAGGATCCGCGCCTCGGAGCGCGGCTTGATCTCCTGCAACATGCCGATCACCGCCAGCCCCCAGACCACGCCGAACAGGCTCCAGCCCCAGGGGCCACGCAGGCTGACGAGACAGAATGGCGTGTAGCTACCGGCGATCAGCAGGTAGATCGACAGGTGATCGAGCTTGCGCATGATCACCTTCGCCCGCCCGCGGGTGCTGTGGTACAGGGTGGAGATGCTGTACAGCAACAGCAGCGTGCCGCCGTAGATGGAGAAACTGACGATCTTCCACGGGTCGCCTTGCAGGCCCGCGACCACGATCAGCCAGATGGCACCGATACAGGCCAGGACGGCACCGACCAGGTGGGTCCAGGCGTTGAAGCGTTCACCGTAATACATGCAAACACAGACCTCCTTAGGTGGGCTGGGTTCCTGATGTGATGCTGATGGCCTCACCCGGTGTCGATTTCAAGATAAACACAAGGCCTGTAGGAGCAGCCTTGTGCTGCGAAGAGGCCATAGCAGCCGAAGATGACCTTCAGCCTTACCGGCCTCTTCGCAGCACAAGGCTGCTCCTACAGGGTGTTGCGGTAGCCCGATTCCCACATCCAGACGACTAGGCCCCTGTGCCTTACATCCTACCCAAGGTCAGGTTGCAGATCCGCGTCACGCACCAGCCTTTCCAATGCAACCAGATCCGGTACCCGAGCCACCTGCTCGCCCACCTGCACCGCCGCCAGTTCCAGCCTGCCCAGCGCCACATCCACGTAGTTCAACTGGCTGTCGAGCTTGCACGAGCGCGGTATGTCTTGCAGCAACAGCGCCAGGTAGCGCAGGCCGGTATCACCCAGGGCATTGAGCACCACCACCCGGGCCCGCTCACCGCACGGTGTTTCACCACCGCACGCCGCCTCGAAGCCGATCAGCGGCAGGCGCTGCTGCCGCCAGTCGATCCAGCCCAGGTGCCAGGCGGGGTCGCCGGGCTGGCACACCAGGTTACGCTGCCCGCTCAGCTCGGCCACCGCCACGTTGGGCAACACCAGGGTACGGTCACCCAACGGCAGCAACAGCCCGGTCAGGCTGCTGCGCTGGCCGGAAATCAGTTCAAGCATGGGCCTGGCTCCAATGGGCAATGCTCTGCAACAGCAGCGACTCCTGATACGGCTTGCCCAGGTATTCGTTGACGCCGATGGCCATGGCACGGTCGCGGTGCTTCTGCCCGGTGCGCGAAGTGATCATGATGATCGGCAAATCTTTCAGCCGCTCGTCACGGCGGATGCGTGTAGCCACCTCAAAGCCGTCCATGCGTGGCATTTCGATGTCCAGCAGCAACACGTCGGGGCGGTGCTCTGCCAGCAGGGCCATGGCATCGACCCCGTCCTTGGCCGTGAGCACGCTCATGCCGTGGCGCTCCAGCAGGCGGCTGGTAACTTTGCGCACGGTCACCGAATCGTCCACCACCATCACCAGCAACGCCCGCCGCGGCGCCGGGCCGAGCAGTTGGCGCTGGGTGCCGCCGCCGGGCAAGCGGGCCAGGCGCCGCTGCTGGCCGCGCAGCTGGCCAAGCAAGTCGAGAATCAGCACGACCCGGCCATCCCCCAGCAATGTCGCCCCCGACAACCCGGCAACCGCAGCAAACTGTGGCCCCAGGCTTTTAACCACGATCTCGCGGCTGGGCGACAGGCTGTCGGCCTGGATGGCGAACGACTGCTCCTTGGAATGCACCAGCAGCACCGGCAACGGCACGCTCTGCCCCAGCAGTGCGGGGCGCGGCAAGCCTTGCAGCAACTCGCCCAGGTAACGCAGCTCGTATTCGTGGCCGGCGTATACATAGCGAGGTGCGTCCAGCTGGTAGCAGGTCGCCAGCTCTGCCGGCGGCACGCGGACGATGCCCTCGATGGTATTGAGCGGGATGGCGTACTGTTCCTCGCCCAGGTGCACCATCAGCGCACGGTTGATCGATACGGTGAACGGCAGCCGGATCAAGAAGCGCGCGCCCTTGCCCTGGGCGGACTCGATGCTCATCGAGCCACCCAACTGCTTGACCTCCTCGTGCACAACGTCCATGCCCAGGCCGCGCCCGGAAATCTGGGTGATCTTTTCGGCGGTGGAAAAACCCGGGCGCAGGATGAATTGCAGGATCTCGTGATCGCTCAAGTACGCCTGCGGGTCCAGCAGGCCGCGCTTGATGGCCTTGCGCCGCACCGCGTCCAGGGGCACACCGGCACCGTCGTCAATCATTTCGATAACGATATCGGCGCCTTCGTGCAGCAAGTTCAGGTGGATGGTGCCCTGCTCCGGCTTGCCAGCGGCCAGCCGCGCTTCGCGGCTTTCCAGGCCATGGTCGACAGCGTTGCGCAGCATGTGCTCCAGCGGCGCCACCATGCGTTCGAGCACACTGCGGTCCAGTTCGCCTTCGGCGTTGCCGACCACCAGATCAACCTGCTTGCCCAGTTCGCTGGCCACCTGCCGCACCACACGCTGCAGGCGTGGCACCAGGCGTTCGAAGGGCACCATCAGGGTGGCGGTCAGGCCTTCCTGCAACTGGCTGTTCACCCGCGCCTGCTGCTGTAGCAGGCTGTACGCCTCCTGAGCGCGCTGGGCCAGGGTTTCCTTCAGGTCGAGCAAGTCCGAGGCAGACTCGAACAAGGCCCGCGACAGTTGTTGCAACTGCGAATGGCGGTCCATTTCCAGGGGGTCGAAGTCGTCATAGGCGTCGCCTTCAAATGCCTGGCGGCTGGAGATCCGCCCCTGGGTCTCGTTGTCCAGGCGCAGCAACTGGTCGCGCATGCGCTCCAGGGTGGTTTCCATCTCGTTGAGGGCGAACTGCGCATCGTTGACCTGCTGCTCGATGCGCCCACGAATGATCGAGTGTTCGCCGGCCAGGTTGCCGAGGTCATCGAGCAACTCGGCATCAACCTTGACCATGTCGCCTGGCGCCCGATCTGGCGCTGCCGCCGGTACCTCGCTGGCGGCGGCTTCGACCGGCCCTTGGCCAGCTGCACTGTCGGTCAGGGCCGCGCTGCTGAAGTTGCGTATATAGTCGATCAGCGCCGTGGCGGCATGCAAAGGCTGCCCCAGGCGCACGGCATCAAGCATGTGCGCCAGGCGGTCATGGCAATTCTGCAACAGGGCGAACAGTGGCGGGCTCGGCGGCAAACGCCCGGCCGCCAGCAGCTCGTAAAGAAATTCCAGTTCGTGGGCCAGGTCACCGATCGGCGCAATTTCAACCATGCGCGCCACACCCTTGAGGGTGTGCAGGTCGCGCATCAGGTTGTCGACCTCGACGCTGCTGCGCGGGTCGGCCTGCCAGCGCGCCAGGGCTGCGGCGGCGCTCTCGACGATGTCCGAGCTTTCTTCGAGGAATACTTCAAGCAGCTCTTCGCCTGGGCTTTCCGGCTCTTCAGGCAGTGGTTCGACCAGCTCTGGCGAGAACGCGTCATGCGACAGCCCCAAGGTATCGGTCAGGTCCATGTCCGGGTGCAGCGGTGTCACCGTGTCGATGCCCACCAGGCCGGTGGCATCTGGTGGCAAGGCCTGGTCCAGCAGGTTGCGCAGGCTGTCGACCAGCTCCGGCCGCGGCACTACGTCCTGCCCGGCTGCCACTTCGTCGAGCATGTCCAGCAGGGCCTCATGGGCGCGATGTGTGTGGGCGAAAAAGCGTGCGTCGGCGGGCAGGCTGCCCTCTTCCACGGCGCCATACAGGTCCAGCAAGGCCTCGCACACATCATCCATTTGCCACAAATCGGCCAGGTGCGCGGCGTGGCCCAGGGTGGTCATCTGGTCGAGCAGGGTATCCAGTGCGTCGCGCTGGCCGGGTTGTTGCTGCCAGCGCGACAGCAACGACTCGGCATCCAGCAGAATGTCCATGGCCTGGGCCAGGAAACTGGCAACCAGCTGCGGGTCGCGCTTGCTGCGCCGGGCATGCTGCGGGTCGTCATGCCCGCCGGCCAGGCGGCTATCGACTGCCTGGCCAACCGCTTCGATCAGTTCCGCGGCGCCAGGGATGGCGGCCAGGGGTGTGCTGTCGAGTTGCGCCAGGCCCAGGTGGAACAGCGAGCGCGCGGCTTCCAGCCATTCGATCTCGGCCATTTGCAGTGGCAGTTGATGGCCCTTGTATTCACGGGCGAGGCGGTCGAAGGCGGTGGCCAGCTCGGCGACCGGCATCACCCCGGCCATGGCGGCACTGCCCTTGAGCGTGTGCAGGGCACGTTGCAGGCCATCGCTGACCGGCGTGTCGTGGCCATCGGCGCCCTGTAGAAAATCATCAAGGCTGGCCAGATGGCCCTGTGCCTCACTGCGGAAGATATCAAGCAACTGTGGATCGAGGCCATCGATACTGGCCGCCGGTGCGTCGTTTTCCGCCAGGGCATGCAGGTGCCCGGCCAATTGTTCGATTTCGGTCAGTTGCGGCAGCTGGCCGGCGGCAAAGTCGGCCAGCAGATCAGGCAGATGGACGAACACCTGTTGCAGGGCCACCACGCCTTCCGGGCTGAGCACGCTGCGGCCCTCCAGCACCCGGTTCAGCAGGTGCTCGGCGCCCCAAGCCAGTTCCGCCACGGCCTCGGCATGCACCATGCGGCCACTGCCTTTGAGCGTATGCAGCGCACGGCGCACTTCCCCCAGTGCCCCGCGCTGCTGGTTGTCGGCACGCCAGCGCAGCCAGTGGCGCTCGATTTCCGGCAGCAACTCGCCTGCTTCTTCGAGGAACACCTCGCGCAGTTCGTCATCGATGCCATCGCCCTGGCTATCCAGGCCCGCTCGGGCGTCGGCCTGTGCACAGTGCACGCCCAGCGCCGCCAGGCTGGCACACGCCATGTCGATGAACGGCTGGCCATCCGCCAGCGGGTCGGCCACCCGCCACTGCAGGTAGCATTCAGCGGCGCTCAAGGCCTCGGCCAGGTGGCTCAGCTCGTCGGCGGGCGGTTCGTCCTCCAGGTGCTGCAACCAACGTTGCGCATAACTTGCGCAGCCGGCAAACAGCTCGGCCACGGCGGGTAGCATCAACATGGCCAACGCCCCGCGCACCTGCTGCAACAGCCCAGGCAAGGGTTGCAGGCGCTGCCGGGGCCAGTCGGACTCCACATAGTCGCCGATCAGGTCCTTGGCCTGCTGCAACACGTTCAGCGACTCGTTCAGCACCAGCTGGCGTATTTCGGCCAGGTCCGAGCCTGGCAGGCCGCCCTGGCCGTTTTCCTCCAGTGGGCCGACCATGCCGTTCAGGGAGGCTTCCACATACAGCAGGGCCCCCGCTACATCCATCAGCACCGCGTCGTCCACGGCCCGTTCGCCCTGGGCCAGGGCCTGCAACGCCAGCACCTGGTCGATGATCACTCGCCGTGGTTGCTGAAAGCCCAGTACCGCCAGGGTATCGGCCACGTGGCGTAGCGGCGCCAGCAGGGCATCGAGCTGCTCGCTGTGCTGGCGATCGCTGCGCACAAACTGGTCCAGGCGCTCCTTTATGCGCATCAGGTCGTCGCACAGTGCGGTCACCACCGAGCGCAAGGCATCGCGGCCCGGCCCGGCCTGCAACTGTTCGCGCCAGTTGCCCAGCGACAAGTCGAGGTTGGCCAGGTCGTCGGAGCCGGCAAAACGCTGCGCAGCACCGCTGATCAAGCTGGCCTGGGCCAGCGGCTCGATGCCACGGCAGGCACGCAGCTGGTTGAGCAGCGGCAGCATCACCAAGGGCAGGTCGTGGCGGGCACCGCGCAAGCGCTCCAGGTATGAGGGCAATTGCTCCAGGCCGCGGAACAACGCACCCAGGCAATCACCCCGTGGGCTCACCTGGCCATCGGCCATGGCCTTGGCGAACAGCTCCAGTTCCTCGGCCAGGCGCGTGGCACCTCGCAGCTCGAGCATGCGCAGGCAGCCATGCACCTGGTGCAGGTTGTCGACCACAAAGGCCAGTATCGACAGCTCGCCAGGCTCGCCGGCAAAACGCTCCAGCGCTTGGCGCGCCTGGCCCAGGCAGTCGAGGATGGCAGCCTTGGTCCAGGCCAGCGCCACCGTGTCGTGGCGCTCGGGGCTTACAGCAACAGATGCCATGGTCACTTCCTCAGCGCGGCGCTTCACTTGGGCTCGGCAGGTGGCGGCAGGGTGAAGCCAGACACCGAACGGCGCATCTCGCTGGCCATGCGGGCCAGGTGGCGGATGCTGTCGGCAGTGGCCCCGGAGCCGGCGGAGGTCTGCGCGGTAATCTGCTGAATGACCGCCATGGTGTGGGAGATCTGCCCGGCCGAAGAGGTCTGCAACTGGGCAGCGTCGGAGATGCTGTGGATAAGGTCGGCCAGGTTCTGCGATACCCCTTCGATCTCGGCCAGCGCCACCCCGGCATCCTGGGCCAGGCGGGCGCCGCGCACCACTTCGGCGGTGGTCTGCTCCATGGAGATCACCGCCTCGTTGGTGTCGGCCTGGATGGTGCGCACCAGCGCCTCGATCTGGCGGGTAGCCGATGACGAGCGTTCGGCCAGGCGCTGCACCTCGTCGGCGACCACGGCAAAACCACGGCCGGCCTCACCGGCCAGCGAGGCCTGGATCGCCGCGTTGAGGGCAAGGATGTTGGTCTGGTCGGCAATGTCGTCGATCAGGCTGACGATGTCGCCGATTTCCTGGGAAGACTCACCCAGGCGCTTGATCCGCTTGGCGGTGTCCTGGATCTGCTCGCGAATATTGTCCATGCCGTTGATGGTGTTGTGCACCACCTCGTTACCCTTGTTGGCGATGGCTACCGAGCGTTCGGCTACCTTGGCCGATTCGTAGGCATGCGCGGATACCCGGTCGATCGACTCGACCATGTCGCCAACCGCCTCGGATGCCTCGCTGATCTGCTCGGCCTGGTGCTCGGACGCCTTGGCCAGCTGGCGAGCGGTGTTTTGCGTGTCCTGCACGGCCGCAGCCACCTGCACGGCGCTGTGGTTGATGGTGGCCACAAGGTCGCGCAGCTGGTCCACGGAATAGTTGATCGAGTCGGCAATGGCACCGGTGAAGTCCTCGGTTACCGATACGGTCACGGTCAGATCGCCATCGGCCAGCTCTTCGATTTCGTCGAGCAGGCGCATGATCGCCTGCTGGTTGCGTTCGTTTTTTTCCGCCGTTTCGCGCAGCTGGCGGTTGGTGGTGCGCACCATGACCAGGCCGATGAGGATGATCGAGGCCAGCGCGAGCAGGCCCAGGGCGTAGCCGCCAACGGTGTCGAGGGTGCGCCCGCCGGCCAGGTTCTCGAAACCGTTGGCCAGGTGCGACGCTTCGTCGAGCAGGGTTTGCGACAGGCTGAAGATGTTGCCTGCTGCCTCGCGCACGCGGAACAGTTCGGGCGAGGTTTCGAGGATTTCATCCACAGAGCCGGCAACGAACTGGAACAGTTCGGCGATTTCAGCCAGGCGTGCGCGCGCATCGGCGTCTTCGACGCGGGTTACCTGGATTGCCGCGTTGCCGTTGAGCATGCCCTCCAGCACCTGGCCAAAGCGCCCGGCATCACGACCAAAGGCGTCGGCCGCCTGGGCTGCGGCATCGTCACCGGCCAGCACAGTGTTGACCGAACCGAGGATGCGCTCGGCCAGCAACAGCTGGCGCTGGGCCACCGCCACCTGGTTGGCCGGGGCACCACTTTGCAGCAGGATCTCGACCACCTTCTCGTATTCCACCTGCAACTGCGGCACGGTTTCGGCCAGGGTCGCCGCTACCTGGTGCAGCGACAGCACAGTCTGCTCACTGGCCAGGATGGTGTCGGTGTTCTTGCGCAGGTTTTCCCAGTCGCGGCGTACCGATTCCATCTCGTCACGCACCGTGGGCGGCGCGGGCGGCAGCCCGGTGGACTTGTCACCCTGGCGCAGGTAGCCCCAGCGCCGCTCAAAATCGTTGCGCGCATCCGACAGCAGCTTGAAGGCCAAGGCCTTGCCGGTGGCCGCTTCGGTGGCGTTCTTGGCGATACGTTGCGATAACACCCGCAGCTCGCCAGCATGGCCGATGTACTGCTTGTCGTAATTGGATTGGGTGTTCAGGTACGCGAAGTTGGCGAACAGCAGGATGATCGACAGGATCAGGATCAAAAACAGCACAGTGATCTGCGCGATGCTGCGGGTACGCGGGCTCACAGTGGTTGCGGTGACGGAGGTGGCAGGCTTGTTCACGTTCGCAGGTCCTATAACGCCACATCGAGAAAGCCCGGCGCCTGGGCCAGGGCGAAGGGGCTGAAGATCGCCCAATTGCGTTCACGCGGGAAATGCCCCTGCACAAAACGTGCAGCGGCGCGGATCAGTGGCTGCGGCGGTGAAAGCTGCAGGCTGTCCAGGTCAAAGTGCTGCAGGCCCAGTACCTCGTCCACCAGCAGGCCGACGAACAGCGCCTCGTGGTCCAGCACCAGCACCCGCCGTTGCTTGCCCGGGGCAACATGGCCCAGGCCGAAAAAGCAGCTGAGGTCCATCACCGGCAACAACCGGCCGCGCAGGTTGGCGACCCCGCACACCCAGGGCTGCACACCAGGGACGCGGCTGCTGCGCGGTTCGCGCAGCACCTCGGCCACTTCGCCCATGGGCGCGACGAACCACTGCCCGGCAATGCGAAAACCGATACCGCTCCACTGTTGCAGGCGGTTGTCCTGCGGCGGTTGGTCGGCGACCAGCAGGCGACAGCGCCGGTCAATGTCCAGCAACAGCTCGAAGGCGGTCAGCGACGCGCCCTGCGGGCGGGTGGTCAAGCGCCCAGCACTTCTTTGAGCTTGGCGATCAGGTCGTCTTCTTCCACAGGCTTGGTCACGAACCCCCTCGCGCCCTGGCGCTTTGCCCAGATGCGATCGGTTTCCTGGTCTTTGGTGGTAACGACCAATACTGGAATGGCGCTGGTCTCGGGGTCCTTGCTCAGTTGCCGGGTCGCCTGGAAGCCGTTGAGAACAGGCATGACGATATCCATCAACACCGCATCGGGCTTTGCCTGACGGGCCAGCGCAACGCCATCGGCACCGTTGCTGGCTTTGAGCACCTCATGGCCGTGCTTTTCAAGCCATCCGGCCAATTTGTACATCTCTGTCGGCGAGTCGTCGACAATCAGAACTCGGGCCATGCTGTTTCCCCATCAGGAAAGTAAGGCCGTGCCATGGCGGGGCGCGGTCAGGGTGCGTGTTGTGGAGGCGCGGTAAACCCGGGCACGTGGGCGCGGATCGCGTCGAGCAGCTCTTCCTTGCTGAACGGTTTGGTCAGGAACTGATCAGAGCCGACCACCCGGCCGCGGGCCTTGTCGAACAACCCGTCGCGCGACGACAGCAGGATCACCGGGGTGTCCTTGAAAGCACTGTTGTGCTTGATCACGGCGCAGGTCTGGTAGCCGTCCAGGCGCGGCATCAGCACATCAACGAAGATGATGCTGGGCTGGTGGTCGACGATCTTGGCCAGGGCATCGAAGCCATCGCTGGCGGTGATCACCTCGCAGCCCGCTTCACCGAGCAGCATCTGCGCGGTGCGGCGGATCGTGCGCGAATCGTCGATCACCATCACCTTCAGGGGTTGTTCCATAGACGCCTACCAATGGAAATTAGCTGCACTTTTAGCATACTCCGGGTGGCCATTCCATCTGCGCCGCCCCTTGACCGGCGGCGTTCGCGGCGCCACCCTGAGCCACTTTTCTTTCGCCATCGCGGCCACCTGCCGCCAAGAGGAACCACCCCATGAGCGTTCGCCTCGGCATTGTCATGGACCCCATCGCGTCCATCTCCTACAAGAAGGACAGTTCGCTGGCCATGCTGCTGGCCGCCCAGGCCCGCGGCTGGAGCCTGTTCTACATGGAACAGCAAGACCTGTACCAGGGCGAAAGCAAGGCCCGCGCCCGCATGCGCCCGCTGAAGGTGTTTGCCGACCCGGCGCACTGGTTCGAGCTGGGCGAGGAGCAAGACAGCCCGCTGGCCGAACTGGACGTGATCCTTATGCGCAAGGATCCACCCTTCGACATGGAGTTCGTCTACAGCACCTACCTGCTGGAGCAGGCCGAGAATGACGGCGTGCTGGTGGTCAACCGCCCGCAGAGCCTGCGCGACTGCAACGAAAAGATGTTCGCCACGTTGTTCCCGCAGTGCACCACCCCAACCCTGGTCAGCCGCCGCCCGGACATCATTCGCGAATTCGCAGCCAAACATGGTGATGTAATCCTCAAGCCGCTGGATGGCATGGGTGGCACGTCGATCTTCCGCCACCGGGCTGGCGACCCCAACCTGTCGGTGATCCTGGAAACCCTGACCGCACTGGGCACACAGCAGATCATGGCCCAGGCTTACCTGCCAGCGATCAAGGACGGCGACAAACGCATCCTGATGATCGACGGCGAGCCGGTGGACTACTGCCTGGCGCGTATTCCGGCCAGCGGCGAGACCCGTGGCAACCTGGCCGCTGGCGGGCGTGGCGAAGCGCGCCCGCTGACCGACCGCGACCGCTGGATTGCCGCCCAGGTCGGCCCGACCCTGCGCGAGAAGGGCCTGTTGTTCGTGGGCCTGGACGTGATCGGCGACTACCTCACCGAAATCAACGTCACCAGCCCCACCTGCATCCGCGAGATCGATGCTGCCTACAACACCGATATCGGTGGCAAATTGATGGATGCCATTGATCGCCAGCTCAAGGCGCGCTGACAGCCAACGCGAAGCAAAACCGCAGAGTGGGGTATGATGCCGGTCCTATTCGACTGAGCTGCTGCCCCGCCCAGCAGTTGCTGGATACCTGATGACGCTGCCCGCTGACATCCCCTCCGACCTGCTGCCGCCCCGTGTTCGCCCGGTGGACCGGCTCGGCTTTACCCTGTTCCTGGCTGCCCTGGTGCACCTGGCGCTGATTCTTGGCGTCGGCTTCACCGTGGTCAAGCCTGCCGAAATCCGCCACACCATGGACATCACCCTGGCCACCTTCAAAAGCGAAAAAGCGCCCGAGAAGGCCGATTTCCAGGCTCAGGAAAACCAGCAGGGCAGCGGCACGCTGGACAAGAAAGCGGTGCCCACGACCACCGAACTGGCGCCGTTCCAGGACAGCAAGATCAACAAGATCACCCCGCCACCCGCCGCCAGGCCCGAGGTGGTACCACCCCCTACCCCACAAAAGTCGGCGGTAGTGACGAGTGCGCCCAAGCCGCAGAAGGTCGAACCCAAGCCCAAGGAAAGCAAGGCACAGCCCAAGCCGGCGGCGCCAGCGCCCGACTTCGACAGCTCGCAGCTGTCCAGCCAGATCGCCAGCCTGGAGGCGGAGCTGTCCAACGAGCAGCAGATGTACGCCAAGCGCCCGCGCATCCATCGCCTGAACGCCGCTTCGACCATGCGCGACAAGGGCGCCTGGTACAAGGAAGAGTGGCGCAAGAAGGTCGAGCGGGTCGGCAACCTGAACTACCCCGACGAAGCACGTCGGCAACAGATCTACGGCAACCTGCGCATGATGGTGTCGATCAACCGCGACGGTTCGCTGTACGAAGTGCTGGTACTGGAATCGTCCGGGCAGCAGGTGCTGGACCAGGCGGCGCAACGCATCGTGCGGCTGGCAGCGCCGTTTGCACCGTTTACCGGGGATCTTGCCGAGTTTGACCGGCTGGAGATCATCCGCACCTGGCGCTTTGCCCGTGGGGACCGTTTGTCCAGCAACTGATTTACTGCCTCGGTGTAGGGCTTGCGCTATGCGGTGGCGCTCGATCTCACAGGCGCCAAAAACCTCAAGACAGTCGCCAACCAAGCGACACAAATCCGCACCTTGTCAGCCTCGCCACCTGGCGCCACACTATCCCCCATGAAAACCCTCGCCCCGAGCTACCTCAAGCACCAGTTCCTGATCGCCATGCCGCACATGGCCGATCCGAACTTCGCCCAGACTCTCACGTACATTGTCGAGCACAATGAGCATGGCGCCATGGGCCTGGTGGTCAACCGGCCGCAGGAACTGAGCCTGGCCGACATCCTCGAGCAGCTGCGCCCCGACGAAACGCCGCCGGCCAGTACCTTGCAGGTGCCGATCTACCAGGGTGGCCCGGTGCAGACCGACCGCGGCTTCGTACTGCACAGCAGCGAATGCAGCTTCCAGGCAACCGTAGCCCTGGAAGGGCTGTCACTGAGCACATCGCAGGATGTGTTGCTTGCGATTGCCGCAGGGGTAGGCCCGAAACAGAGCCTGATCACACTGGGTTATGCCGGCTGGGAAGCGGGCCAACTGGAAGCGGAGCTGGCCGACAACGCCTGGCTCAACTGCCCGTTCGACCCGGAAATCATCTTTGACCGGGCCAGCGACCTGCGACTGGAAGCAGCGGCCGCCAGCCTGGGGATCAACCTGCACCTGCTGACCAGCCAGGCGGGCCACGCCTGATGGCCGAACTACGCCTCTTGCTGGGTTTCGACTACGGCAGCAAACAGATCGGCGTGGCCGTCGGCCAGGTGATCACCGGCCAGGCCCGCGAGCTGTGCACCCTGAAGGCGCAGAACGGCGTGCCGGACTGGGCTCAGGTGGAAAAACTCATCAATGAGTGGAAACCCGATGCCATTGTCGTCGGCCTGCCGTTGAACATGGACGGCACGCCCAGCGAAATGAGCGCCCGCGCCGAAAAGTTCGCCCGCCGCCTGAACGGCCGCTTCAATCTGCCCGTGCACACCCACGACGAACGCCTGACCACCTTCGAGGCCAAAGGCGAGCGCATGGCCCGTGGCGGCCAGCGCGGCAGTTACCGCGACAACCCGGTCGACGCCATCGCCGCCGCCCTGTTGCTGCAAGGCTGGCTGGAGGCCAATACCTGATCATCTTTGCCGCCGGGCCCGCCCGGCGCACCCTTCCGAGGAGCCCGCAATGAGCCTACCCAATCCCGCCGACCTGATTCGGCAGATGGCTGTCGACCTTCGTGCCCACCTGGCGCGCCGGGCAATCACCGAGCCCCGTTACATCGGTATCCGCACCGGCGGTGTCTGGGTTGCCCAGGCCCTGCAGGAAGCCATGGGCGACGCCAGCCCCATGGGTACCCTGGACGTCTCGTTCTACCGCGACGACTTCAGCCAGAACGGCCTGCACCCACAAGTGCGCCCGTCCGAGCTGCCGTTCGAGGTCGAGGGCCAGCACCTGGTGCTGGTGGATGACGTACTGATGAGCGGTCGTACCATCCGCGCGGCGCTCAACGAACTGTTCGATTACGGCCGCCCGGCCAGCGTCACCCTGGTCTGCCTGCTGGACCTGGATGCCGGCGAATTGCCGATCCGTCCGAATGTGCTCGGTGCCACCCTGTCGCTGGCCGCCCATGAACGGGTAAAATTGACCGGACCCGCACCGCTCGCCCTCGAGCGCCAGGACCTCGCCTCCGCTTCCGCCCTTTAAGAGTCCCCCCGCGATGACGCCAATCGACGCCAAGCGCCCGCTGCAGCTCAATGATCAGGGCCAGCTACGCCACTTCCTCTCGCTCGACGGTTTGCCCCGCGAACTGCTCACCGAGATCCTCGACACCGCCGACTCCTTTCTGGAAGTCGGTGCCCGGGCCGTGAAGAAAGTCCCGTTGCTGCGCGGCAAGACCGTGTGCAACGTGTTCTTCGAGAACTCGACCCGCACCCGCACCACCTTCGAACTGGCGGCCCAGCGCCTGTCGGCCGACGTGATCAGCCTGAACGTGTCGACCTCCTCGACCAGCAAGGGCGAGACCCTGTTCGACACCCTGCGCAACCTCGAGGCCATGGCGGCCGACATGTTCGTGGTACGCCATTCCGACTCCGGCGCCGCGCACTTCATCGCCGAGCACGTGTGCCCGGACGTCGCCGTGATCAACGGCGGTGACGGCCGCCACGCGCACCCGACCCAGGGCATGCTCGACATGCTTACCATTCGCCGCCACAAGGGCAGCTTCGAGAACCTCTCGGTGGCCATCGTCGGCGACATCCTGCACTCGCGCGTGGCCCGCTCCGACATGCTGGCGCTCAAAGCGCTGGGCTGCCCGGACATCCGCGTCATCGGCCCGAAAACCCTGATCCCGATCGGCATCGAGCAGTACGGCGTAAAGGTCTACACCGACCTCGCCGAAGGCCTGAAGGATGTCGACGTGGTGATCATGCTGCGCCTGCAACGCGAGCGCATGGCCGGCGGCCTGCTGCCCAGCGAGGGCGAGTTCTACCGCCTGTTCGGCCTGACCACCGCGCGGCTGGCCGGCGCCAAGCCTGACGCCATCGTCATGCACCCGGGCCCGATCAACCGTGGTGTGGAAATCGAGTCGGCGGTGGCCGACGGCAAGCACTCGGTGATCCTCAACCAGGTCACCTACGGCATCGCCGTGCGCATGGCCGTGCTGTCCATGGCCATGAGCGGGCAGAACGCGCAACGTCAATTCGACCAGGAGAACGCCCAGTGACCATCAGTATTCTTGGCGCCCGGGTCATCGATCCTAAAACCGGCCTGGACCAGATCACCGACCTGCACCTGGACGGTGGCCGCATTGCCGCCATCGGCGCCGCGCCAGCCGGCTTCAGCGCCAGCCGCACGATCCAGGCCGATGGCCTGGTTGCCGCACCGGGCCTGGTCGACCTGGGCGTGTCCCTGCGCGAGCCGGGTTACAGCCGCAAAGGCAACATCGCCAGTGAAACCCGCGCAGCCGTGGCCGGCGGTGTCACCAGTCTGTGCTGCCCGCCGCAGACCAAGCCGGTGCTGGACACCTCGGCGGTGGCCGAGCTGATCCTGGACCGCGCCCGCGAGGCCGCCAACAGCAAGGTGTACCCGATCGGCGCCCTGACCAAAGGCCTCGAAGGCGAGCAACTGGCCGAGCTGGTGGCCCTGCGCGACACCGGTTGCGTGGCCTTCGGCAACGGCCTGAAACAAATCCCCAACAACCGTACCCTGGCCCGCGCCCTGGAATACGCCGCCACCTTCGACCTCACCGTGGTGTTCCACTCCCAGGACCGCGACCTGGCCGAGGGCGGCCTGGCCCACGAAGGTGCCATGGCCAGTTTCCTCGGCCTGCCGGGCATCCCGGAAAGCGCCGAAACCGTGGCACTGGCCCGCAACCTGCTGCTGGTGGAACAAAGCGGCGTGCGTGCGCACTTCAGCCAGATCACCAGCGCCCGTGGCGCACAGCTGATTGCCCAGGCGCAGGAACTCGGCCTGCCGGTGACCGCCGATGTGGCGCTATACCAGCTGATACTCACCGATGAGTCGCTGCGCGAGTTTTCCAGCCTGTACCACGTGCAGCCACCGCTGCGCACTGCCAAAGACCGGGATGGCCTGCGCGCCGCAGTGAAATCGGGTGTGATCCAGGCGATTTCCAGCCATCACCAGCCCCATGAGCGCGACGCCAAGCTTGCCCCATTCGGCGCCACCGAGCCGGGCATCAGCAGCGTCGAGTTGCTGCTGCCACTGGCCATGACCCTGGTGCAGGACGGCCTGCTCGACCTGCCGACCTTGCTGGCCCGCCTGAGCAGCGGCCCGGCTGCCGCCCTGCGCCTGCCGGCCGGTGAGCTGAAAGTGGGTGGTGCGGCCGACCTGGTGCTGTTCGACCCGCAAGCCTCCACCGTTGCCGGCGAACAGTGGTTCTCGCGTGGCGAGAACTGCCCGTTCATCGGCCACTGCCTGCCGGGTGCAGTGCGTTATACCTTGGTCGATGGGCACGTCTGCCACGAGGCCTGACAAAGCGCCTACTTGCTTTGTGTAGGAGCGGCCTTGTGTCGCGATCGGGCCGCGCAGCGGCCCCAGGGCCACTGCATCACGCATGAATTGCTGGGGCCGCTCTGCGGCCCTTTCGCGACACAAGGCCGCTCCTACATCGACCGTGCCCGGTTCGAAGACCGGACCAACCATTCATCCCCCCCGGTTGAAATCTTTTCCCCCACCCCCATATGAGTCTGCATCAGGCACTTTCGCCCCGCTGCGTGGAGACTCTCCCCTTGACCACCATCGTTTCTGTCCGCCGTAACGGCAAAGTCGTCATGGGCGGCGACGGCCAGGTTTCCCTCGGCAACACCGTGATGAAAGGCAACGCCAAGAAAGTGCGCCGCCTGTACCACGGCCAGGTCATCGCCGGCTTCGCGGGTGCCACCGCCGATGCCTTCACCCTGTTCGAGCGCTTTGAAGGCCAGCTGGAGAAACACCAGGGCCACCTGGTTCGCGCCGCCGTCGAGCTGGCCAAGGAATGGCGTACCGACCGTTCCCTGAGCCGCCTGGAAGCCATGCTGGCCGTGGCCAACAAGGATGCCTCGCTGATCATCACCGGCAACGGTGACGTGGTCGAACCCGAAGACGGCCTTATCGCCATGGGTTCCGGTGGCGCCTACGCCCAGGCCGCAGCCCGCGCCCTGCTGAACAAGACCGACCTTTCGGCCCGTGAAATCGCTGAAACTGCCCTGAACATCGCCGGCGACATCTGCGTGTTCACCAACCACAACCTGACCATCGAGGAGCAGGACCTGGCCGACTGATTCAGTTGCTTTGGCGCCTCTTCCCGGTGAAGAGGCTTTTCCACGCTGACTCACCTGCCCCAGGACCCTATTGATCATGTCCATGACCCCCCGCGAGATCGTCCACGAACTCAACCGCCACATCATCGGCCAGGACGACGCCAAGCGCGCCGTGGCCATTGCCCTGCGCAACCGCTGGCGCCGGATGCAGCTGCCTGCCGAGCTGCGTGCCGAAGTGACCCCGAAGAACATCCTGATGATCGGCCCTACCGGCGTCGGCAAGACCGAAATCGCCCGTCGCCTGGCCAAGCTGGCCAACGCGCCGTTCCTCAAGGTCGAAGCCACCAAGTTCACCGAAGTGGGCTACGTGGGCCGCGACGTCGAGTCGATCATCCGTGACCTAGCCGATGCCGCGCTGAAAATGCTGCGCGAGCAGGAGATCATCCGCGTGCGCCACCGCGCCGAGGACGCCGCTGAAGACCGTATCCTCGATGCCCTGCTGCCGCAGGCACGCGTCACCAGCTTCAGCGAAGAAGCCGCGCAGACCAGCAGCGATTCCAACACCCGCCAGCTGTTCCGCAAGCGCCTGCGTGAAGGCCAGCTGGACGACAAGGAAATCGAAATCGAAGTGGCCGATGCCGTGGGCGTCGAAATTGCCGCGCCGCCTGGCATGGAAGAGATGACCAACCAGCTGCAGAGCCTGTTTGCCAACATGGGCAAAGGCAAGCGCAAGGCGCGCAAGCTGAAGGTGAAAGAAGCGCTGAAGATGGTTCGCGACGAAGAAGCGGGCCGCCTGGTCAACGAGGAAGAGCTCAAGGCCAAGGCCTTGGAAGCGGTAGAGCAGCACGGCATCGTGTTCATCGACGAAATCGACAAGGTTGCCAAGCGTGGCAACGTTGGCGGCGCCGACGTGTCCCGTGAAGGCGTGCAGCGCGACCTGCTGCCGCTGATCGAAGGCTGCACCGTCAACACCAAGCTGGGCATGGTCAAGACCGACCACATCCTGTTCATTGCCTCGGGTGCGTTCCACCTGAGCAAGCCGAGCGACCTGGTGCCCGAGCTGCAAGGCCGCCTGCCGATCCGTGTGGAACTCAAGGCACTGACCCCGGAAGATTTCGAGCGCATCCTGCAAGAGCCGCACGCTTCGCTGACCGAGCAGTACCAGGCCCTGCTGAAGACCGAAGGCCTGAACATCGAGTTCATCGGCGATGGCATCAAGCGCCTGGCCGAGATTGCCTACCAGGTAAACGAAAAGACCGAGAACATCGGTGCCCGCCGCCTGCACACCCTGCTTGAGCGTTTGCTCGAAGAGGTGTCGTTCAGCGCTGGTGACCTGGCCAGTGCCCATGACGAAACGCCGATCCAGATCGACGCTGCGTATGTGAACAGCCACCTGGGTGAACTGGCGCAGAACGAAGACCTGTCGCGTTACATCCTGTAAGACCGCAGGGGGCCGCTGTGCGGCCCCCTTGCACATTCCCCCAAATCTCCAGAAGCTGTGCATCATCAGCTCCCGAGAGATTCCAGCCATGGCCCGCATGCCCACCGCCATAAACCTGCACAAAGCCTCGAAAACCCTCACCCTCACCTACGCCCCCGGCGAGGTCTACCACCTGCCCGCCGAACTCCTGCGCGTGCATTCCCCCTCCGCCGAGGTCCAGGGCCACGGCAACCCCATCCTGCAGTTCGGCAAGATCAACGTCGGCCTGGTCGGCCTGGAGCCTGCCGGCCAATATGCACTGAAACTGACCTTCGACGACGGCCATGACAGCGGCCTGTTCACCTGGGAATACCTGGAACAGCTGTGCCTGCGCCAGGAACAGCTGTGGGCCGACTACCTCGACGAGCTGCACAAGGCCGGAAAATCCCGCGACCCGGCCGAATCGGTTGTGAAACTCATGCTCTAGCGCAAGGCCTGCAGGGTTTAGAGCGCATTTTCTAAATTCATCTGTTTGAATGACTTACAGACAGCCCAGTGAAGGGCTGTCTTGCGCATTACATGAAAGTCGGGTAACCAATGGGTGTGGCAAGTTCCCTGCATCACTTTGCAGGCAGTCAGAACCCCCGCAGCACCGCTGTTCCTTATCACTGGTCACCCGAGTAGCAGTACCGGGCTCAGGGCTGTGCGCTTGTCACAGCAACCGGTACTCGTCTCAGGACAACGGAGCGTCGTAGATGAGTAACAAGAACAACGATGAGCTACAGCGGCAGGCCTCGGAAAACACCCTGGGGCTGAACCCGGTCATCGGCATTCGCCGCAAGGACCTGTTGAGCTCGGCACGCACTGTGCTGCGCCAGGCCGTGCGCCAACCGCTGCACAGCGCCAAGCATATGGCCCACTTTGGCCTGGAACTGAAAAACGTGCTGCTGGGCAAGTCCAGCCTGGCCCCGGAAAGCGACGACCGCCGTTTCAACGACCCGGCCTGGAGCAACAACCCGCTGTACCGCCGCTACCTGCAAACCTACCTGGCCTGGCGCAACGAGTTGCAGGACTGGATCGGCAACAGCGACCTGCCACCCCAGGACATCAGCCGCGGCCAATTCGTCATCAACCTGATGACCGAAGCCATGGCGCCGACCAATACCTTGTCCAACCCGGCAGCGGTCAAACGCTTCTTCGAAACCGGCGGGAAAAGCCTGCTCGATGGCCTGTCCAACCTGGCCAAGGACATGGTCAACAACGGCGGCATGCCCAGCCAGGTGAACATGGACGCCTTCGAAGTGGGCAAGAACCTGGGCACCAGCGAGGGCGCGGTGGTGTACCGCAACGATGTGCTGGAGCTGATCCAGTACAGTCCCATCACCGAGCAGGTGCACGCCCGCCCGCTGCTGGTGGTGCCGCCGCAGATCAACAAGTTCTACGTGTTCGACCTCAGCCCGGAAAAGAGCCTGGCGCGCTACTGCCTGCGCTCGCAGCAGCAAACCTTCATCATCAGCTGGCGCAACCCGACCAAGGCCCAGCGTGAATGGGGCCTGTCCACCTACATCGATGCGCTCAAGGAAGCCGTCGACGCGGTGCTGGCGATTACAGGCAGCAAAGACCTGAACATGCTCGGTGCCTGCTCCGGCGGCATCACCTGCACCGCGCTGGTGGGTCACTATGCCGCCATTGGCGAAAACAAGGTCAACGCCCTGACCCTGCTGGTCAGCGTGCTGGACACGACCATGGACAACCAGGTCGCCTTGTTCGTCGATGAGCAGACCCTGGAAAGTGCCAAGCGCCACTCCTACCAGGCTGGCGTGCTGGAAGGCAGCGAAATGGCCAAGGTGTTCGCCTGGATGCGCCCCAACGACCTGATCTGGAACTACTGGGTCAACAACTACCTGCTCGGCAACGAGCCGCCGGTGTTCGACATCCTGTTCTGGAACAACGACACCACGCGCCTGCCGGCCGCCTTCCATGGCGACCTGATCGAAATGTTCAAGAGCAACCCGCTGACCCGCCCGGATGCACTGGAAGTGTGCGGCACACCCATCGACCTGAAGAATGTGCACTGCGACATCTTCAGCGTTGCCGGTACAGCCGACCACATCACCCCGTGGCAATCGTGCTACCGCTCGGCGCACCTGTTCGGCGGCAAGATCGAGTTCGTGCTGTCCAACAGCGGCCACATCCAGAGCATCCTCAACCCGCCAGGTAACCCCAAGGCGCGCTTCATGACCGGCGCCGATCGCCCGGGTGACCCGGTGGCCTGGCAAGAAAACGCCACCAAGCACGCCGACTCCTGGTGGCTGCACTGGCAGAGCTGGCTGAGCGAACGTGCCGGGGAGCTGAAAAAAGCGCCAACCCGTCTGGGCAACCGCGCTTATGCCGCTGGCGAAGCCGCCCCAGGCACCTACGTTCACGAACGCTAAGTTGCGTTGCCGTGGCCGCCATGAGCGGGCCACGGCGCTTTATTCACGACAGAGTCGAACGCATGCCGGAACCCTACATCTTCAGGACCGTCGAACTGGACGACCAGTCCATTCGCACCGCCGTCCGCCCGGGCAAGCCACACCTGACACCGTTGCTGATCTTCAACGGCATCGGTGCCAACCTGGAGCTGGTGTTCCCGTTCATCGAGGCGCTTGACCCGGACCTGGAGGTCATCGCCTTCGATGTGCCCGGTGTGGGGGGGTCATCCACCCCGCGTCACCCCTATCGCTTTCCTGGCCTGGCCAAGCTCACGGCGCGCATGCTCGATTACCTGGACTACGGCCAGGTCAACGTCATCGGCGTGTCCTGGGGCGGCGCCCTGGCCCAGCAGTTTGCCCACGACTACCCCGAACGCTGCAAGAAACTGGTGCTGGCCGCCACTGCGGCCGGTGCGGTAATGGTGCCGGGCAAGCCCAAGGTGTTGTGGATGATGGCCAGCCCAAGGCGCTACGTGCAGCCTTCCCATGTAATCCGCATTGCACCGCTGATCTACGGCGGCGCCTTCCGCCGCGACCCGGACCTGGCCATGCACCATGCGTCCAAGGTGCGCTCAGGCGGCAAGCTGGGCTACTACTGGCAGCTGTTCGCCGGCCTGGGCTGGACCAGCATCCACTGGCTGCACAAGATCCACCAGCCAACGCTGGTGCTGGCCGGTGACGACGACCCGCTGATCCCGCTGATCAACATGCGCCTGCTGGCCTGGCGGATTCCCAATGCCCAGCTACACATAATCGACGATGGCCATCTGTTCCTGATTACCCGGGCCGAGGCCGTCGCACCGATCATCATGAAGTTTCTCCAGGAAGAACGTCAGCGCGCGGTCATGCACCCGCGCCCCGCCTCTGGCGGTTGATTGTCGCTGCCCAAGCATCGGGTAAGACGAGGGAGTGTTGCCATGACAGACAAACCGGGCAAAGGAACGAAAACGCTTCCCGCCACCAGCATGAACGTGCAGAACGCCATACTCGGCCTACGCGGGCGCGACCTGGTGTCGACCCTGCGCAGGGTTGGCCGCCACGGCTTGACCAACCCGCTGCACACGGCACGGCACCTGCTGGCGTTCGGCGGCGAGCTGGGCCGTGTGATGCTGGGCGACACCCCCTACCAGCCCAACCCACGCGACAGCCGCTTCAGCGACCCGACCTGGAGCCAGAACCCGTTTTATCGCCGTGGCCTGCAGGCCTACCTGGCGTGGCAGAAGCAGACGCGCCAGTGGATCGACGAAAGCCACCTGGACGACGATGACCGCGCCCGCGCACATTTTCTGTTCGGCATGATCAACGACGCCCTGGCACCAAGCAACTCGCTACTCAACCCGCTGGCGGTCAAAGAGCTGCTGAACACGGGCGGGCAAAGCCTGGTACGTGGCGTAGCCCACTTGCTCGACGACCTGCGCCACAACGACGGCCTGCCCCGCCAGGTGGACGAACGCGCCTTCGAGGTGGGTGGCAGCCTGGCGGCAACGCCGGGCGCGGTGGTGTTTCGCAACGAGCTGCTGGAGCTGATCCAGTACAAGCCGATGAGCGAAAAACAGCACGCCAGGCCCTTGCTGGTGGTGCCGCCGCAAATCAACAAGTTCTATATCTTCGACATGCAGGCGCACAACAGCTTCGTCCAGTACATGCTCAAGAACGGCCTGCAGGTGTTCATGATCAGTTGGCGCAACCCCGACCCGCGCCACCGCGAATGGGGCCTGTCCTCCTACGTACAGGCCCTGGAAGAAGCGCTGAACGCCTGCCGCAGCATCAGCGGCAACCGCGACCCCAACCTGATGGGTGCCTGCGCTGGCGGCCTGACCATGGCCGCACTGCAGGGCCACCTGAAGGCCAAGCATCAGTTGCGCAAGATCCGCAGCGCCACTTACCTGGTGAGCCTGCTCGATAGCAAGTTCGATAGCCCCGCCAGCCTGTTCGCCGACGAGCAGACAGTAGAGGCCGCCAAGCGCCGTTCCTATCAACGGGGCGTGCTGGACGGCGGCGAAGTCGCCAGGATTTTCGCCTGGATGCGCCCAAACGACCTGATCTGGAACTACTGGGTCAACAACTACCTGTTGGGCAAAGCCCCACCTGCGTTCGACATCCTGTACTGGAACGCCGACAACACACGCCTGCCCGCAGCACTGCACGGCGACTTGCTGGACTTTTTCAAGCACAACCCGCTCACCCACCCGGCAGGCCTCGAAGTGTGCGGCACGCCCATCGACCTCAAGCAGGTCGACCTGGACAGCTTTACCGTAGCCGGCAGCAATGACCACATCACCCCGTGGGACGCCGTGTATCGCTCGGCCTTGCTGCTCGGTGGCGACCGGCGTTTCGTGCTGGCCAACAGCGGGCACATCCAGAGCATCATCAACCCGCCGGGCAACCCCAAGGCCTACTACCTGGAAAACCCCAAACTGTCCGGCGACCCGCGCGCCTGGTTCTACGAGGCCAAGCGCAGCGACGGCAGTTGGTGGCCCTTGTGGCTGGAGTGGATCACACCGCGCTCCGGCCCGCTCAAGGCTCCCCGTACCGAGCTGGGCAACAGTACCTATCCACCGCTCGGCCCGGCGCCAGGCACCTATGTCCTGACCCGATGAGCCCTACGACTGGATGAAGACCCGCGACCGTATCCTCGAATGCGCCCTGCAACTGTTCAACCAGCAGGGCGAACCGAACGTATCCACCCTGGAGATTGCCAACGAACTGGGTATCAGCCCGGGCAACCTGTACTACCACTTCCATGGCAAGGAGCCCTTGGTGCTGGGCCTGTTCGAGCGCTTCGAAGAAGCGCTGATGCCCTTGCTTGACCCACCCCTGGAGGTGCGCCTGGACGCCGAGGACTACTGGCTGTTCCTGCACCTGATCGTCGAGCACATGGCCCAGTACCGTTTTCTGTTCCAGGACCTGTCCAACCTCACCGGCCGCCTGCCCAAGCTGGCGCGCGGCATGCGCAGCCTGATCAATGCACTCAAGCGTACGCTGGCGGCGCTGCTCGCCAGCCTCAAGGGCCAAGGGTTGGTGGAGAGTGAGACCCAGGCGCTGGGGCAACTGGTGGAGCAGATCACAATGACGCTGCTGTTCTCGCTGGATTACCAGCGTGTGCTGGGGCGCGAGGGGGATGTGGGGATTGTGGTGTACCAGGTGATGATGCTGGTGGCGCCACACCTGCAGGCACAGGCGCGGGCGGCGGCGGAGCAGTTGGCGGTGCGCTACCTGGACGGGTAGAAACACCACGCTGACAACGCCGTCATTGTAGGAGCGGCCTTGTGCCGCGAAAGGGCCGCAAAGCGGCCCCGCGACCTCAGCGTAACGGCAAAGATCCCGGGGCTGCTTTGCAGCCCATTCGCGGCACAAGGCCGCTCCTACGCTGACCGCGTTTGCCCGGAAGGCAATCTGCTTTCAGATCAGAGTACCGGTGCCGTTTGGTGCCGACGGTGCGCTGCTGGCCGGGGCGGCAGCAGGTGCCGGTGCTGCGGTTGCGGCCGGGGCGGCGCTGGCGGCTGGGGCTGCCGGCTTGGCGGCTGCCGGTTTGGCCGGAGCTTTCTTCACCGCAGGTTTCTTCGCTGCCGCTGGCTTGGCCGCTGCCGGTTTTGCCGCTGGCTTGGCAGATGCAGGCTTGGCCGCAGGTTTGGCCGCTGCAGTTTTAGCTGCAGGTTTGGCCGCCGCCGTTTTAGCAGCAGGTTTGGCCGCCGCAGGCTTGGCCGCTGCTGCCTTGGCCAGGGGCTTGGCCGCTGCCTTGCTCGCAGCCGGCTTGGCCGCCGCAGTGCGCGACGAAATCGGCGTAACCGAAGCACCGGTCAGCTTCTCGATCTGCTTGGTCAGGCTGTCCACCTGCTGGTGCAGGGCCTTGATCTCGTTGCGGCTCGGCACGCCCAGGCGCGAGATAGCGCTGTTAAGGCGCTTGTCGAAAGCCTCTTCGAGTTCGCCCCACTTGCCCAGCGCACGGTCCTTCACGCCAGACACGCGCGAGGTGGTCGACGACTTGGCGGATTCGGCTGCTTCTTCAGCCGTCTTCTTCGCCTGCTTCTCGGCCTTCTCGCCATCTTTCACCAGCGAGTCGAACAGCTTCGGGCCGTCCTGGTCGACTTTCGAATAGATACCCAGCCCCGCCAGCCAGATCTTGCGGGAGTACTTCTCGATCCCGCCGACCCAGGAGCTGCTTTCTTTATCGGAATTTTTCTTGCCAGCCATCCTGCTCTCCTTATGGTTTGTGCGCGACGCGCTCAAGCAGCTCGTGCAGCTGTTCAAGCTTCACCGACAACGCCTCAACGTCATGTTTAGACGGAATGCCGAGGCGATTCAAGGCGCGCCCTACCCGTGCGTCGAAAGCTTTTTCGATCTTGTCGAGTTGAATTTCGACCTTACCGCGTACGCGACTGACTTCTTCAGCGGCTTCGTCGATCTGGTGGTTGGCAGCATCGAGCTCTTTGTCGATGCGTTTCTTGCCACGCTTCTCGACGCCTTCGCCGGCCTTGACCAGCTCCTGGAAGTAGTCGGAGCCTTCCTGGCCGACCCGCGCATAGGCGCCGATGCCAGCCAGCCAGATCTTGCGTGCATACCCGCGAACTTCACCCAAGGTGCTCTGGGCGTCATCCTTTTTCTTCACATTCACTTTGGCCATGCTCTGTACCTCATGCTCATGAGTGGAGGAGAAACCGCCCATGGAGGTTGGGCTTGAGCATAAGGTAATGAGCCAAATTAGAATCTTCACCCTAGGCTTTGCCGAAGAAGTCCCTGCGCACCGATTTTGCTGCGTTGAAAACAGGCCCGCGTTTACCTATCTACCACCGCCTGCCTGGCAGCGCGAGCCAGCATCGGCCTCTTTAGCCCACGGAGCGCCGCTGCCATGCCCGACTCGTTTCCCACTCCCCCCAATTCGTTCAGCCAGCGAGTGGCTGCGCACTTTGCCGATCGCCCCAGCTTGCGCAGCGTTACCGCCCGCGCCGCCTTCGAGGCACTGGCAGACCGTTATCCCTGGATCCGCACCAATCACCCCGGGCTGCAATCGCTCGAGGGGATGAGCATTGTGCATGCGCCGACAGGCGATGGCGCAGTTCGGCAAAGTGATCTGCTCGACACGCTGCTTACGCACTTCCTTGACGGCAGCAACCTGTCGTTGGCCGCCAGCGACCAGTTCAGCCTGGCGCCGCCCGCCATTTTTCGCCCGCAGCCGCAAGCGCCCACCATCGATCTGCGTATGGATGTTGTAAACCAGGCGTTCGACGACATGCTGACCACCCTCACCGAGTCGTTCCAGCAAGCGCAGGTGAGTTTCTGGAATGGCTGCGAAGGCGACTCGGGCGTGTCCCGTTTGCGCTGGCTGGAGCAGATGATCAAGGCTGCGTTGCTCAGTACGCTGGAACGCCAGGGCCTGTGCGCAGCTGCCAAACGCCTGTTGTACGCATGGGTCGCCGAAGACAGCAGCGTACCCGCCCTGCAGGGGCTGCAAGTGTCACTGCAACAGGGAGGCGACGCGCATCAGCTGGTATCTGCGGACCTGCTCATGATCGCGGAGCACGACCAGGCTAGCCTGGTGCTCTGGTGCCAGCCTTCGGGCACCGTTCGCAGCTTTGAAGACGTATCCGCCTTCGCCCTGGCCTTGCGCGACGAACTGGCCGACCAGCATGATTTCGACACGCTGTCCTGGGCCTGTACGCCAGTGCAGGGGGACGCTTTCCGCTACCAGGCCAGCCAGTTGCTCAACGGCGTCTTGCAGGGTATCGAACGCCTACAGCTATGCGCGATCAGCCAGGTGGGCGAACTGGAGCGCCTTTACAGCCAGCTCTGCGACCCCTCCTTGGCGTTCCCGCAGTACACTTGCATCGACCGGCAGGCGCCAGCCATTGCGCTACCGGCCTGGCTTGCCCAGGCCAGCGCCAGTGACCGCTTCGACTACCACCGGGCAATGCTGGCGCTGGCGGCACGCCAGGCGCTGGCAGCTGGCAAAGCAGCGGCGGACGACTTCGAGGACCTGCAGCAGTACACCACCCGACGTCTGCGTGAACAGATGAGCGCGGACCACCCCGGCAAGGCAGTGCCGGCCTCCGATCAGTTGCTTGTCTCGATTTCGCAAGTGGTCGAGATATCGTCCACCGGGCCAGCGCGCCTGGAGCCGCTCAAACCCGTCTCCCTGACCGAACTGGCCATCTCGCGCTTGCAACCGAACCTGCAGGAAGTCGCCACTGCAGTCACAGCAGCCGGCACACCACCCGTCGAAGGCTGGCTGGACCTCGATTACGTCAATCGCCTGGTAGATAGCGTGGATGTGGGTGGCCAATATCCCCTGTACATCCACCAAAAGCTGCAGGACCCGATCGACCGTGACCAGCGTATCCAGCGCTTCGCCAGTGAATGGCGCAGCAGCCTGCTGCTGGACGCCCTTCAGGCCAGGATCGAGGGGTGCTTGGGCGAACAGGCCTGCCAGGCATTGATGCTGTTCTGCCGTGACACGACAACGGCCACCGCGCCAGTCAGCGTAGCCCCGCTGGCATTCCATTGCGCACCGGGCGCCAGCCGTGCCAACCGGGTGCATGGCATGTTCGTGATCGTGGTCGCACAACCACGCATTTTGGTCCTCTATCGCCCGCTGGCCGCTGGCCGCAGACTGCTGGCATACACCAGCGAAGCACTGTTGATGGCCGATATCCGCGCGCCTGGCGAACTGCAACAAAGCATCCTTGCCTGGCTGGATGACGCGGACCGCCCAATCTATGACAACGGAGGGTTCACCCGGCCCCACCTGCACCCGCAGCTGTCTGAACTGGCCGACTTGCTGGGGGCCGGCACGGTGCTGACCGAACACGCCCTGGAGCAGTTGCGTGCGCCAGCCAACCTGGCCTTCGCTGCCTGGTCGGACGATCTGCCCACCCAGCTGCTTCAATCCCATGCCGAAGCGATGGTGCTGCTGGCTTCGCGCCAGAGTGTCTCCAATGCCCAGCTGCGCTGGGCGATGGTGGTGCAACTTGGCTGGATGGCGTTCAACACGGTCACAACGCTGCTGCGCGGGCCTGCGGCTACGGTGATCTGGCTGGTCGGCACAGTGGTCAGCCTTAAAACCGACCTGTCAGCGCTAGCCACAGGCAGCCTGGCGGAGAAGGCGTTGGCTGCCTCCGACCTGCTGGCCAATATCGCCATGCTGCTGGTTCAGGTTCATGGCATGGCACCGCCGCAACGGGTACAGCCGGAAAAGGCCCGGCTGCACTTCGGTGGCCCATCGCCTCGCCAGGCCGGCAGCGCGGCACGACAGGAACAGCCCCAGGCCAGGGCCTGGCAAGACCCGTCCCAGCTGCCTGGGCCCACCCCCTGCAAGGTAAGCGCCTGGGGCAATAAGCAACGCATCGGCAACCTTCCGAGCGCGGCGCGCAATGCCCTGCTCGAAATGCGTGCCAGTGTTGACCTGCAAGGGCTGGCGGCGCAGCAGCAAGGGCGCCTGCGCGGGCTGTACAAGGTCGACGAGCGCTACTACGTGAAGCTCGAGGCCACCACCTACGAGGTCGAAGAGTCTTACACAGGTGTTCGCGTCATCGGCCCCGATACCAGTGCAGGCGACTGGCAGGCGCTTGGCGGTGCCTGGGATGGCTACCACATCGTCGGGCGCGAACGCAGCAGAGGGCCCTGGCTGGCCCGCTGGAACGGCGAATGGATGATCGACCTGCGGCTGGCGGGCGGCATGCCCAGGTCACGCAAGGAGGTACTGGATGAGAACCGAACCGCGATTGTTGCCCTGCAGGAACAGCGAAAACGCAACGACCAGGCGATCCTGAAGAACGAGACCTTCATCGAAAGGTACCTGGAACTGAGCAAACCCTACGACGAGGCCGCGCGGGAAGTGAGGCGAGCGCTGCGCGAGCATCCGGGTATCGCGCGCGCCGACTTGCCGGAAACGCTTCAGGAACAGCTGCGCACGGTGCAGACGATGCGCAACGAGATCCGGCCGCATTTGCTGATCATCTCGCTGACTTATGAAAAGCAGGCCGAGCTGCTGGCCTCGCAAGTCAGGCTGTTCACCCAGATGAGCGAGCCGCGCTTCGCCAGGCTCGACCCACGGAGCACATCGGCCGTGGGCCGCAGTCAGTGGGCGGAACAACTGCTCGACACCGACCTGCATCTGTTCCACCGCCTGCTCGACCTGACCGACTATGAAGTCCTGAGGCAACAGTCGGCGCAACTGGTCAAATTACCGTTCGGCCAGGAACAAGGGTTGCTGTACCTTGCGTACCGCGACAACCTGGCAGCGGCGCACGCCACTCACAAGCGCGTACTCACGGTCAGTGAACGCCTGGACCAGAACATCGCACACGCCCTGGCCGACTCCACCCTGCAGTTCAAGGACAAACCGGCGAAGCTGGAAAAAATCATTGGCCAGCGCCACTACTCGACCGTCATCACCCGCGGCCAGGTGATCAGCGATCTGGCCCAGTTGGTAGTGAACAGGGAGCAACTGACCGGCGAAAACTTCGACGAACTGCTGCGCATGCAAGCAAGCCTGCGCGATCGCGGCTTCCAGGCGGCACTGCTGAGCCACGATGGCCTGGCGGCGGCGAACCTGCCCGCCGAAGAGCAAGCGGAAATCCTCGGCAATGCCGTACGCGAATACCAGGCTTCGCTTGGCAAGGCCAACTACCTGCTGTCATTGAACGAGCCGGCACTTGATACTGCACGCCTGGAGCAGTACATAGGCGAGGTAACGGCCTTGAAGTCAGCGGCCGAGCATGACTTGAGCAACGCACTGCTCGCCCACCAAGGCGGCATGCCCGCACAGCCCAGGCAGTTGACCTACCGCGGGCGCCCAGGCAGACGCAAGCTGATCCGCACCGTGCAGGGTAGAACGATCCTGGCCGAAGACACCGAGGAAGGGCAGCTGGCGACGCAGAGCGACCCTGTCACCCAGCAGACCGTCCAGTACCAGCAGCGTGGCGAGCAGTGGGAACCGGTACCCAGCGCCGCCCCCCCGCGTAGCAACGCCTACCTTCGCCGCGTCGGCGCCAGCCTGCTTGCGCAGAAGGCTGGCAAGCTCGCCCTGGCCGCCCGCTATTCGAATGAACCCAACAGCCTGGCAGACCTGATGGACTGGCAAATTCAGGACATGGAGGACATCGCCCGGCAGTTGACGGCCGGCCCGGCCCAGGGCCAGGCCCTGGCAGCGCAGTTGAACGAGGCGGTCAAGGAGCTGCAGGCTGAAAAGCGCCGGTTGCTTACCGACGCCTACTTCAACACGCGGCATCCGGACAGCAAGGCATTGCGCTACCTTCATGAGCAAGGCCAAATCGAGATAACCCTGAGCAAGGCGCGCAAGCGGCTCAAAGCCGACGACTACCTGGATGTCTACAGCATTTTTCGCAAGCAACCCAAGCAGATGCTCTGGGAAGCGCACTTTCACTACACCAGTGCCCAAGCCGCGGCTCGCAGGTTTGCCAAGGCCCATTTGAAGTTCTGGGAACCCCGGGCCATGAGCCGCGAGGAAAAGCTGGAGCGCTCCCGCGACCCGGCAGAGCGGATCCATGTCTACCGGGGCGACCTGCGCCTAGAGCAGATCGAAGGCGTGATTCCTTTCCCCGACAACTGACTACAGAGGGCGTCAGGCCAGTGCCTTGTCCAGCGCCCGCTCGATTTCACCCTTGATGGTGCCGCTCATCATCGACAGCATCATGCCCAGCTTCAGCTCGACACGGATGATGTCTTCGCCAATGTGCACGCTGCCGTTTGCGCCGCTGCGCGCCACATCGACCCGGTCACCGTTCCAGGTGGCCTTGAGGTCGTACTCGCGGCTGAGCTTGTCGACCAGCGCTTGCGCCTTGGCGCGGGCAGCATCGCGGCCTAGGGAGTGTTTACGTTCGACGCTGATCTGGGTCATGCGGGCATTCCTGAAGATGTAGACATAATGGGCATTATGCCCGCCCCTGCCCACTGGCACACCCCGCCAAGACAAATCCGCCCGTTCGCCCTAGAATGGCGGTAATTTTTTCCGGTGAAGCGATATGAACGACCAGCGCAAAGGCGACCACGCCGAACCCACCACCCACTTTGGCTACCAGGACGTACCTGAAAGCCAGAAGGCGAAAAAAGTCGCCGAAGTGTTCCACTCGGTGGCAGCCAAGTACGACCTGATGAACGATGTGCTGTCCGGCGGCATGCACCGCCTGTGGAAGCGCTTTACCATCGAGCTGTCGGGCGTGCGCAGCGGCAACCGGGTGCTGGACATCGCCGGCGGTACCGGTGACCTGGCCGCCAAGTTCTCGCGCCTGGTCGGCCCGACGGGTCAGGTGGTACTGGCCGACATCAACGAGTCGATGCTCAAGGTTGGCCGTGACCGCCTGCTGGACCGTGGCGTGGCCGGCAACATCGAGTTCGTCCAGGCCGACGCCGAAAAACTGCCGTTCCCGGACAACCACTTCGACTGCGTGACCATCGCCTTCGGCCTGCGCAACGTCACCCACAAGGACGAAGCCATCCGTTCGATGCTGCGCGTGCTCAAGCCCGGTGGCCGCCTGCTGATCCTGGAATTCTCCAAACCGACCAGCAAGCTGATGTCCAAGGCCTACGACGCCTATTCGTTCGCCTTCATGCCGCTGGCCGGCAAGCTGATCACCAACGACTCGGAAAGCTACCGTTACCTCGCCGAATCGATCCGCATGCACCCGGACCAGGAAACCCTGAAGAGCATGATGGTCGAGGCCGGTTTCGACCGCGTCACCTACCACAACATGACCAGCGGCATCGTTGCCGTGCACCGGGGGATCAAACCCTGATGCTGCTGGCCGGGCTGCTCGCCAGCGTCGAACATGGCCTGAACCGCGTCCTGCGCATGGACAGCACGGCCCTGCCGCGGCTGGCCGCGCTGGAAGGCAAGGTCATCGAGATCGACTGCCGCCAACCGGCCCTGCAGGTCTTCATCCTGCCCGATGAAGACGGCCTGATGCTCGCCGCCCACTGGGAAGGCGAGGTCGACTGCAGCCTGCGCGCACCGGCCGGCAGCCTGGTGCAACTGGCCCTGGCCAGGGACAAGACCGCCGTGCTGCACAGCCCGCAGGTAGAACTGCATGGCGACAGCGCCGTGCTGCTCGACCTGTTCGGCGTGCTGCAGGACCTGGAGCTGGACTGGGAGCACGAGCTGCAACGCTGGCTCGGCCCGGTCGCCACGGCAATGCTGGCAGGCCACATTCGCCTGCGTGCACGCTGGACCCGCCAGGGCCTGGCGCGCTTCAGCCAGAACCTTTCCGAATACCTGGCCGAAGAGTCCCGCACCCTGGTAGGCAAGCGCGAAGCCGAAGCCGCCTTCAGCGAGCTCGATGCCCTGAAGCTCGATACAGAACGCCTCGAGGCGCGCATCAAGCGCCTCTCCCGATCCCTTGATACCAGCGAAAACGCATGAAGCTGCTCGCCGTCCGCCGTCTTTTTCGCATCCAGCGCGTGGTGATTCGCTACCGTCTCGATGACCTGCTGTTCGAACAGCCCTTGCTGCCCTGGTGGCTGGCCAGCCTGCGCCTGCTGATGCCGTGGCGCTGGCTGCCACGCAAGCCCACCGAACTCAGCCGTGGCGCGCGCCTGCGCCTGGCGCTGCAGGATCTGGGGCCGATCTTCATCAAGTTCGGGCAGTTGCTGTCCACCCGCCGCGACCTGCTGCCCACCGACATCGCCGACGAGCTGATGCTGCTGCAGGACCGCGTGCCGCCGTTCGACCCGAAACAGGCCGTGGCACTGATTGAAGCGCAGCTGGGCGCGAAGGTTGGCGAGGTGTTCAGCCGCTTCGATGTCGAGCCGCTGGCCTCGGCCTCGGTGGCCCAGGTACACGCCGCACGCCTGAAAACCGGCGAAGAGGTGGTGGTCAAGGTGGTACGCCCGGGCCTGAAGCCGGTGATCGCCCAGGACCTAGCCTGGCTGTTCCTGATCGCCAAGGCTGCCGAACGCGCCTCGGCCGATGCCCGCCGCCTGCACCCGGTGGAAATCGTCGGCGACTACGAAAAAACCATCTACGACGAGCTCGACCTGCTGCGCGAAGCGGCCAACGCCAGCCAGCTGCGGCGCAACTTCGAAGGCTCCGAGTTGATGTACGTGCCCCAGGTCTACTGGGACCTGTGCCGCCCCAAAGTGCTGGTGATGGAACGCATCTACGGCGTACCGGTGACCGACATGGCCACCCTGGCCGACCAGCGTACCGACATGAAGCTGCTGGCCGAGCGCGGCGTGGAGGTGTTCTTCACCCAGGTATTCCGCGACAGCTTCTTCCATGCCGACATGCACCCGGGCAACATCTTTGTCAGCACGGTCAAGCCGTGGAGCCCGCAGTACATCGCCATCGACTGCGGCATCGTCGGCAGCCTGACCGCCGAGGACCAGGATTACCTGGCACGCAACCTGTTTGCCTTCTTCAAGCGTGACTATCGCCGTGTCGCCGAGTTGCACATCGACTCAGGCTGGGTGCCTGCGCACACCAAGGTCAACGAATTCGAAGCGGCGATCCGCACCGTGTGCGAGCCGATCTTCGAAAAACCGTTAAAGGATATTTCCTTCGGCCAGGTGCTGATGCGCCTGTTCCAGACCGCGCGGCGCTTCAACATGGAAGTGCAGCCGCAGCTGGTGCTGCTGCAAAAGACCCTGCTCAACATCGAGGGCCTGGGCCGCCAGCTGTACCCCGACCTGGACCTGTGGAGCACCGCCAAACCCTACCTCGAACGCTGGATGCGCGACCGCTACAGCCCCAAGGCTGTGCTTGGCAACATTCATGGGCAGGTCGAGCAGTTGCCGCACCTGACCAACATGGCCCGCGACCTTCTCGAACGCCTGTCGCAACCGCACCTGCACGATCCGCAAATGCCGGAACGCCGCCGCCAGGGTGACCGCTGGGCCCTGCGCCTGCTGGGCGCCGGCCTGCTCGGTGGTGGCGCGGTGCTGGCCGCAGGCGCCGCCGAGGCCGCCAGCCTGGCCGCCCCTGCTGCGTGGCCGGCCTGGCTGATGCTGGCCGCAGGCCTTTACCTGATCGTGCGCCAATAGCCAGCCGCGCCTGTGGCTGGCACACTAGCGCAAAGGGCCCGATACAGGAGCGGGCCCGCTTTGGAGTCGACGATGAAAGACTGGCTGGACGAGATCAAGTGGAACAGCGACGGCCTGGTACCGGCAATCGCCCAGGACCACAAGACCGGACGCGTGCTGATGATGGCCTGGATGAACCGCGAATCGCTGGCGCTGACCGCCACCGAACAGCGCGCCATCTACTGGTCGCGTTCGCGTGGCAAGCTGTGGCGTAAAGGCGAAGAATCCGGGCACGTGCAAAAGCTGCATGAGCTGCGTCTGGACTGCGACGCCGACGTGATCATCCTGATGGTCGAGCAACTGGGCCATATCGCCTGTCATACCGGCCGTGAAAGCTGCTTCTACCGCGTCTTTGAAGACGGCCAGTGGAAAATCGTCGACCCGGTCCTGAAGGACCCGGATGCCATCTACAGCGCAGGACACTGACATGAGCGACACCCTCAACCGCCTGGCCGAAGTGCTTGAAGAACGCAAGCAAGCGGCGCCTGACAGCTCCTACGTAGCCAGCCTTTACCACAAGGGCCTGAACAAGATCCTCGAAAAGCTCGGCGAAGAGTCGGTCGAAACGATCATTGCCGCCAAGGACGCTGCCGTCAGCAAGGATTACAGCGATGTCATCTACGAAACCGCCGACCTGTGGTTTCATAGCCTGGTGATGCTCAGCGCGCTGGGCCAGCATCCACAAGCCGTGCTGGATGAGCTGGATCGCCGTTTCGGGCTGTCCGGGCACGATGAAAAGGCCGCACGCCAGCCATCTGCCTGATGTATTTTTGGGGCGCTGCACGCCCCTGTGGGAGCGGGTTCACCCGCGAAGCATGCAACGCGGTATATGGCACCGGCAGCGCCGGTGTTCGCGGGTAAACCCGCTCCCACAAGGGCCGCGCTGCCAGACAGATTTGCTGTACCTGTAAATTTCGGGAGTACGAAATGGGTATTTTTGACTGGAAACACTGGATCGTCCTGCTGGTTGTCGTGGTCCTGGTGTTCGGCACCAAGAAGCTGAAAAACTTTGGCAGTGACCTGGGCGAGTCGATCAAGGGCTTCCGCAAGGCCATGAACGAAGAAGAGACCAAGCCGGCCGAGCAGACTCCGCCGCCTGCCCAGCCTGTGCCGCCGGTGCAAAACACTGCCCAGCCGCAACAAGGCCACACCATCGAAGGCCAGGCCCAACCGGTCCAAGAGCCGCAACGGAAAGACTGACCCATGTTCGGCATCAGTTTCAGCGAGCTGCTACTCGTAGGTCTGGTCGCCCTGCTGGTGCTCGGCCCCGAGCGCCTGCCCGGTGCCGCGCGCACCGCAGGCCTGTGGATCGGCCGGCTCAAACGCAGCTTCAACAGCATCAAGATGGAAGTGGAGCGCGAAATCGGCGCCGACGACATCCGTCGCCAGCTGCATAACGAGCACATCCTGCAGATGGAAGAGGAAGCCAAGCGCATCCTCAACCCGATGACACCCCCTGCCCAGCCGCCGGTAACCACGGCCAGCGTGCAGCCACCTGCCGGGCTTGAGGCCAGGCCGGTCGAAGCACCTGCAACCCCGGTCGCATCCTCTGAACCGCCTCAACCGCCGCGAGCCCCATGAGCGAGAATCCGGAACACGACCAGCCGATGCCGCTGGTATCGCACCTGACCGAACTGCGCACCCGCCTGCTGCGTTGTGTTGCCGTCATTTTCCTGATCTTTGCCGGGCTGTTTTCCTTCGCCCAGCAGATCTACACCCTGGTCTCGGCGCCGCTGCGCGACCATTTGCCGGCCAACGCGACGATGATCGCCACCGACGTGGCCTCGCCGTTCCTCACGCCGTTCAAGCTGACCATGATCGTGTCGCTGTTCCTGGCCATCCCGTTCATCCTTCAGCAGATCTGGGGCTTTATCGCGCCAGGGCTGTACCGCCATGAAAAGCGCATTGCCATTCCGCTGCTGGTGTCGAGCATTCTGCTGTTCTACGCCGGTATGGCCTTTGCCTATTTCCTGGTGTTCCCGCTGATGTTCAAGTTTTTTGCCGCCGCCACCCCGGCAGGCGTGGCAATGATGACCGACATCGCCAACTACCTCGACTTCGTGATGACGCTGTTCTTCGCCTTTGGCGTGGCCTTCGAAATCCCGGTGGCGGTAGTGTTGCTGGTGTGGATAGGCGTGGTCGACGTGAAGTACCTGAAGAAGATCCGCCCTTACGTGATCATCGGCTGCTTCGTGGTCGGCATGGTCCTCACCCCGCCGGACATCTTCTCCCAGACCCTGCTGGCCGTGCCCATGTGGCTACTGTTCGAGGTCGGCGTGCTGTGCGGCAGCCTGATCCGCAAGCGCAGTGCCCACGACGAAGCAGCCAACGACCACAACGACCAGCCACCAGCGACCCAACCGTGAATCTGTTGCTTCTTGAAGAGGCCGATTTCGTCTCGGCCGACCGCGTCGTTCTCGCTGACAGGCGTTTTACCCACATGCAGGAGATTCACCGTGTGGCGGTGGGCGACAACCTGCGCGTGGGCCGTATCAACGGCCTGATGGGTAAAGCCACGGTGCTGCGCCTGGAAAAGCACGAAGCCGAACTTGAAGTGGCCTTCGACCAGCAGCCACCGGCCAAGCTGCCGTTGACCCTGGTGCTGGCAGTGCCGCGGCCAAAAATGCTGCGGCGGCTGTTCCAGACCGTGGCTACCCTGGGCGTATCGCGGCTGATCCTGGTGAACAGTTACAAGGTCGAGAAAAGCTTCTGGCAAACGCCTTTCCTGCAGCCCGAGAGCATTCGCGACAACCTGATCCTCGGCCTGGAACAGGCGCGTGACACGGTGCTGCCCGAGGTGATCATCGAGAAACGCTTCAAGCCTTTCGTCGAAGACCGCCTGCCCGCCATCGCCGCTGGCACCCTGGGCCTTGTGGGCCACCCCGGCCCTTACCCGGCCTGCCCGCGTGCCGTGGAACAAGCCGTAACCCTGGCCATCGGCCCTGAAGGCGGCTGGATCCCCTACGAAATTGACCTGTTGGGCAAGGCTGGCCTGGCACCGGTGCAGCTGGGTGATCGCATCCTGCGGGTAGAGACTGCCGTCACTGCGCTGCTTTCGCGTATTTTCTGACGTAAACGCCACTTTTTCGCCCATCAAGTTTCCCCCTCCCGGGCCGATGGCCTTGGCAACACAACAATTATTTGTGCTGCCAAGCCGCCGGGGAGTCGTACATGTACCAATGGTTAGCCCAATCGCTGGGCAATGTGAGCGTGAATCGCAAACTGGGGCTGGGTTTTGGCCTGGTGCTGCTGTTGACCCTGGCTATTACCCTGGCCGGCTGGCACGGCATGGACAGCATCATCGACCGTGGCGACAAGCTGGGTAACATCTCGGTCATCCAGCAGTACACCCAGGAACTGCGCATTGCCCGCCAGCATTACGAGCGCCGCAGTGATGACGCATCGGTGGCCGAGCTGGAAAAAGCCCTGGCCAACCTCGACCGCCAGGTGCAGCTGATGCTCGGGCAGATCGAAAACCCCACCGACCGCCAGCGCCTGGAGCAGCAGCGCGAGGCCGTGCGCATCTACCAGCAGGCATTCAACGAGCTGAAGCAGGCCGGCCAGCGCCGCGAGGCCAGCCGTAGCGTGCTCGGCGACAGCGCCGACAAGGCTGCAGAGCTGATCGGCCGCGTGCAACGGGGCCTGCTGCAAGGTGGCGATATCAACCAGTACCAGCACGCGGTAGATGTCAGCGCCATGCTGCAACAAGCGCGTTTCCAGGTGCGTGGCTACACCTACAGCGGCAATGCCGAGTTCCAGCAAACGGCGCTGAAAGCCATCGACCAGGCCCTCGCCGAGCTGCGTGCATTGCCGGCCAAAGTGCCGGCCGAGCATGCCGCCGGTCTCGACGATGCCGCCACCGCCATGGGCGGCTACCGCGATGCGGTCACTCAGTTCGGCAATGCCCAGGTCGCCAGCGAGCAGGCCCTGCAGCACATGGCCGAGCAAGGCACGCTGCTGCTACAGACCAGCCAGGCGATGACCACTTCGCAGACCGCCGTGCGTGACGCCGGCGCGACCCAGGCCAAGACCCTGCTCGCCGTGGCCACCGGGCTGGCCCTGGCCCTCGGCCTGCTGGCGGCATGGGCCATTACCCGGCAGATCATCATTCCCCTGCGACAAACCCTGCGCGCCGCCGAGCGGGTAGCCAGTGGCGACCTGACCCAAAACCTGCAAGTAAATCGCCGCGACGAACTGGGCCAGCTGCAAGCGAGCATGCAGCGCATGACCCAAGGGCTGCGCGAGCTGATTGGCGGCATCGGTGACGGGGTCACGCAGATCGCCAGCGCCGCAGAAGAACTGTCGGCGGTAACTGAGCAGACCAGCGCCGGGGTCAACAACCAGAAGGTCGAAACCGACCAGGTAGCGACCGCCATGAACCAGATGACGGCCACCGTTCACGAGGTAGCCCGTAACGCCGAGCAGGCCTCGGAAGCCGCCCTGATGGCCGACCAGCAAGCCCGCGAAGGCGACCGCGTGGTGGGTGAGGCTGTGGCGCAGATCGAGCGGTTGGCGGGTGAAGTGATCAACTCCAGCGAAGCGATGAACCAGCTCAAGGCCGAGAGCGACAAGATCGGCAGCGTGCTCGACGTGATCAAGTCGGTGGCCCAGCAGACCAACCTGCTGGCCCTTAACGCGGCTATCGAAGCCGCCCGTGCCGGCGAGGCCGGCCGTGGTTTTGCCGTGGTGGCCGATGAAGTACGCAGCCTGGCCCAGCGCACCCAGCAGTCGACGGAAGAGATCGAAGAACTGATTGCCGGCCTGCAAAGCGGCACCCAACGGGTGGCCAGCGTGATGGACAACAGCCGCCAGCTGACCGACAGCAGCGTCGAGCTGACCCGCCGCGCTGGCAGCTCGCTGGAGACCATTACCCGCACCGTGTCGTCGATCCAGGCGATGAACCAGCAGATTGCCACGGCAGCCGAGGAACAGACAGCCGTGGCCGAGGAGATCAACCGTAGCGTGATGAATGTGCGGGATATATCCGACCAGACGTCAGCGGCCAGTGAAGAGACGGCCAGTTCGAGTGTGGAATTGGCTCGGCTGGGGACCCACCTGCAGGGGTTGGTGGGGCGGTTCAAACTTTGATCTGAGGGATGGATCACCTGTATTGGCCTCTTCGCGGGTAAACCCGCTCCCACAGGTATCGCGCAGGCTTCAAGGGCTGAGCAGTACCTGTAGGAGCGGATTTACCCGCGAAGAGGCCAGTGCTGGCATAACCTTCCTACAGTTCGCAGCGAAATTTCCTACCCGGTTTTCAGGTCAAGTCCTACAGCTCCGCTGCCGATTGGCAGAGGTGAGATGCCAGCAATGCGCTTGCATCCCCTTTCTCGAATGGACGGAGCCCCATCATGCTCGGATACCTCAACCGCAAGCTCGGCAACATCAGTGTCGCTGCCAAGCTGGCCCTCGGCTTTGCCGTGGTCCTGCTGCTTACCCTGGCCACCACCCTCAGCGGCTGGCGCGCACTGGATGGCGCCATTACCCGCTCGGAACAGCTGAGCGAGATAGGCCTGATCAACGACTTCACCAAAGACCTGCGCGCAGAGCGCATCACGTATCGCGTGCTTAACGACGACGCCAGCAAAGCACAAGTTACCCGTATCCTTGACCAGCTGAACGCCATGCTGACCACGCTGCAGCAACGCAGCAACGTTGATGAGTCTCGCCAGTTACTGAGCGAAAAGCAGGCGATGCTGCAGCGCCTGCGCGACACTTTCAGCGAGCTGCAACGCAGCGTCATTGACCGTACTGCCCTGCGCGAAACCATGCAGGCACAGGAACATAAGCTAAACGAGGTCATCGAGAATCTACAGGCCCAGGCCTTGCTGAACATGTCGACCGACAGCCAGCGAAGTGCCGTACTGAGCCTGATGGATACCTTCACCCGGCATGTCGATGGCGCTAACCAGCAAAGCCTGATGCCGGCCTATACCTTCTCACCCGTCGAGGAATTCACACGGGTGGGTGAACGTGCGCTGGACGCTGCCGATACCAGCCTTGGGCAATTGCTACAAAACCTCGAGCCGCTGGGCTTGCCACACGCGCTCACCGAGCAACCCGGTACCGAGTTGGCAAGTTACCGGGCCAGCCTGGACCAGTACCGCCGCGCGGCCGTGCGGGTTGAGCAACTGCAGAATGCGATGGAGAAAATGGGCGATGAACTGGCCGCAGTGAGCGTGCAACTGGGTGAACGCAAGATCGAACAGCGCGACAGCGAAGCCTTGGCCGCCCGCTCGCTGCTGACCGGCGTAGCGCTGCTGGCACTCGCGATGGGGGTGTTGGCCGCCTGGCTGATCACCTTGCAGATCACCCAGCCGTTGCGCCAGACGCTGGCCGTGGCTGCACGCATAGCCAAAGGCGACCTGAGCCAGGTTGACGCGGTGCAACGCCGTGACGAGATGGGCCAGTTGCAAAGCCGCATGCGTGAGATGACCTTGAGCCTGCGCGAGCTTATCGGGGGTATCGACCAAGGCGTCGGGCAGCTGTCACAGGCCGCCACACAGCTGGCAGCCAGCAGCGAGGACACCAAACTGAAGATCAACCAGCAGCGCGAAGAAACCGACCAGGTGGCCACCGCCATGAACCAGATGAGCGCCACCGTTCAGGAAGTGGCACAGAACGCCGAGCAGGCCTCGCTGGCTGCAACCAACGCCGACCAGCAGGCCCAGGTGGGCGACCGGGTCGTATCCGAAGCCATCGGCCGTATCGAGCAACTGGCCGGGCAGATGGATCATTGCCTGGCGGCCATGCATCACCTGGCAGGCGAAAGCCAGCGCATTGGCAGCATCCTTGACGTGATCAAGTCGGTGTCCGAACAGACCAACCTGCTGGCGCTGAACGCGGCCATCGAGGCGGCCCGTGCTGGCGAAGCCGGCCGTGGCTTTGCCGTAGTGGCCGATGAAGTGCGCGGGTTGGCCAAGCGTACCTCGACTGCAACCGAAGAGATTGGCCAGCTGATCGACAGCCTGCACAACGGTACCGACGAGGTGACCCGCTTGCTGGACAGCAGCAAGAACCTGACCGAGCAGAGCGTGGAGCTGAGCCGCAGGGCCGGGCATGCGCTAAGCCAGATCACCGACACCGTGTCGAGCATTCAGGGCATGAACCAACAGATCGCCACGGCCAGCGAAGAACAAAGCGTGGTGGCCGAGCAGATCAACCGAAGCGTGATCAATGTGCGGGATGTGTCGGATCAGACCAGTGCGGCCAGCGAACAGACGGCGGCCTCGAGCGGGGAGCTGGAGCAGCTGGGGCAGCAGTTGCGGGGGATGGTTGGGCGGTTCAGCATTTGAGATTACAGGGGCGCCTCAACCTGGCATTTTTGCCAGTTGTTGGGGCTACCTGGCTGCCTGCATCCTTGAGGCCATGACTCAATAGGGATGCTTCTCATGAATAATCGTCAGTTACGATTTTATCAGCATGACCGGCTCGCATCTATTGGAGTGCCCGGTGGCTCAGTAAGAGTGATGAACGCGGCCAGCACTCCGGTCTGTCAGCTAGGGGGGCCACCTTTTACCGAGACCAAGCTGCTTGCTGTCGACAGAGCAACGTCCGTATTGGCTTCGATCCAGAGTTCTGCCATCAACAGCGTGGCCTACTGTGCTTACGGAAATAACGGCACTGGGCCTTTACCTGTAGCACCGGGCTTCAACGGAGAGCATCGGGAAGCTTTCGGTGTGTACTTGTTAGGCCGCGGAGAACGTGGATACAGCCCCAGTCTTAAGCGATTTATTTCTGCCGATCGTACCAGCATATTCTTGGCCGGCAACCTTAATGCATATGCTTACACAGCGGGCGACCCGATTAACTATAATGATCCTTCAGGAAACTTCCGTGGACTTATAGCTCGCTACAAGGACTGGAAAGCAGCAAAATCTCTAGTCAAAGCCTCAAAAAATCTGAAAAATCACATAGACAGCACTGCAAATTTAAAATTTAACGTCGGCAACGAACAGAGGAAACACGCTCAGGTACAGCGGGATATTCAAGCAATTGATACCAGACTCACAGAAACAAATAAGGAAATGTTAGCACTCATGGACGACATGAGCAAAATGGACGGTACAGTCACATACGAAAATAGCAAGCACGGTATAAAGGCAAGTTACTTACACGCAGGTTACGCCGGCAAAGCGTCCAAATTAAGAACGTTTGAGTCCACTCTTGATCAGCTGAACACAGAGCGTCTAGCGCTTGAGAAAACACCGTCGCAAGTCAAGGCTGCAGAGTGGCGACTTGAACAGAACACAATAGCAATTCAGGCAGCGCGCAGCCGTCTGAATTATCTAGAAAAGAAATATCCTCATGTAGCTTCAAAAGCAATTAGAAAAATCACTTAAGCCACTTGCCCTGCAATTATTCATTTGCCAGCTGCATTCCAAATCAACGGATGAGTGATATAGCCAACCCGCAGGAAGCGAGCTTCGGGGTTGGCTACGCTCTACCGTCCACCAAGTTTCACAATACCTGGCGCAGGAACGCTTGCGCGCGCGGGTCTTTCGGCGCATCGAAGAACGCCCCAGGCGCGGCATCTTCCAGCAGCTTGCCATGGTCGAAGAACAGCACCCGGTCCGCCACTTCGCGGGCAAAGCCCATTTCATGGGTGACGCAGACCATGGTCATGCCTTCCTGGGCGAGGGTCTTCATCACGTCCAGCACTTCGCCGACCATTTCCGGGTCAAGCGCCGAGGTCGGCTCGTCGAACAGCATCACTTTCGGGTCCATCGCCAGGGCACGGGCAATCGCCACGCGCTGTTGCTGGCCGCCCGACAAGCGCGACGGGTACTCGTTGGCCTTCTGCGAAATGCCCACCTTCTCCAGCAACGCCCGGGCCTTGGCTTCACGCTCCGCCTTGTTGCGCTTGCGCACCACCTTCTGCGCCAGGCACAGGTTTTCCAGCACGGTCATGTGCGGGAACAGGTTGAAGTGCTGGAACACCATGCCGACCTCGCGGCGGTAGGCGTTGATGTCGGTCTTGGGGTCAGCCAGTTGCAGGCCGTCGATGGCGACATGGCCTTCGTCGAAATGCTCCAGGCCGTTGAGGCAGCGCAGGAAGGTGGACTTGCCCGAACCCGATGGGCCGAGCACCACCACCACTTCGCCCTTGGCAACCTGGGTGGTGACGTTGTCCACAGCCCGTACCACGTGGCCACGGGTGTCGAAGACTTTCAGCAGGTCACGGACTTCAATCACTTTGCGCAAGCCTCCGCTCGAGCCGGCTGGCCAGGTGCGACAGCGGCAGGTTGATCAGCAGGTACAGACCTGCCACGCAGAACCAGATCTCGAAGGTCGAGAACGAGGTGGTGATGGCCTCCCGGCCGCTCTTGGTCAGTTCGGTGATGGCGATCACCGAAACCAGCGAGGTGTCTTTGACCAGGCTGATGAACTGGCCCGCCAACGGCGGCAGCACACGTTTGAAAGCCTGCGGCAGGATCACGTGGCGCATCGACTGGCCAGCGTTCAGGCCCAGCGAGCGGGCGGCTTCGTTCTGGCCCTTGGCGATGGACTGCACGCCAGCACGGACGATTTCCGCCACGTAGGCGCCGGTGAACAATGCCAAGGCCGCCACCCCGGCGAACTCGCGTGACAAGTTGAGCACAGTGCCGATGAAGAAGTAGAAAATGAAGATCTGCACCAGCAGCGGCGTGCCACGCACCAGTTCGACATACACGGTTGAGAGGTCACGCAGGGTCGGGTTGCTGGACAACCGGCACAGGCCAGCGAACAGGCCGATGACCAGGCCCAGGGCGCCAGACACCACCGACAGCCACAACGTGGTCCACAGGCCCCAGGCGAGCGGGCCGGCTGCCCAGTGGCGGGTGACACCGATCTGGTCGCCTTCGGCCACATCGTCACCGCGGCTCAGTTGCAGGCTGTCCTTGGCTACTTCGAGCACCTGCTCGTCACCTTGCTCGTCCTTCAGCGTGACGCGGGCGTTATCGCCGGAAATTACGATCTCCTGGACGGTGCCATAACCGGCAGCGCGCTGAACGTCTTCGGCCTTGTAGGCGAAGTACTGCGGTACGCGGTTCCAGCGCCACTCGTAGGACATCATCGAGGTGGCCATGTACAGGCTGATCGCCAGGCCGACCAGCACCAGGGCGGTCAGCCCGTGCCAGGGCCACTGGGCTTTCTTGTGTTTGATCACGTGGGGTACTTCCGTAAATGCGAACGCGCAGGGTTTGCCTGCGCGTCGGGGTCAAAGCCGGGCTTGTGGCCTGGGCCTTATTCCATGTCCTTCAGCCAGTCCTTGTTCTTGAACCACTTGTCGTGAATACGATCGTAGGTCCCGTCATGCTTGATCTGGTGCAGGAAGTTGTTGATGAAGTTGATGCTGTCGTAGTCGCCTTTCTTCAGGCCGAAGGCCAGCGGCTCGTAGGTGAAGGGCTCTTCGAGGAACAGCAGCTTGCCGGCACCGGCCTTCTCCACGGCTACCACGTTGTATGGCGCATCGTAGACGAAGGCATCAGCCTTGCCGTTGACCACGTCCATCACCGCTTCCTGTTCGTTGTCGTAGCCGTGGTACTTGGCTTTGCCGATCAGCTTCTTGGAGACCATTTCACCGGTGGTGCCCAGCTTGGAGGTCAGGCGGTACTTCTCGTTGTTCAGGTCCTTGTACGACTTGATCTCGCCCGCCAGCTCCTTGCGGATCAGCAGGGTCTGGCCAACCACGATGAAGGGTTCGCTGAAGTTCAGGCGCAGGTTGCGCTCCTGAGTCAGGGTCATGCCGCTGCCGATCATGTCGAACTTGTCGGTCAGCAGGGCCGGGATGATGCCGTCATAAGCCGTGGAGACCGCTTCGAACTTGACGCCCATGGACTTGGCCATGGCTTTGAGAATGTCGACTTCGAAGCCGATGATCTCGCCACGCTTGTTAGTCATCTGGAACGGCATGTAGGTCGGGTCCATGCCCACCTTAAGGGTGCCGCGCTTGACCGCGTCATCGATGGCGCCTGCCTGGGCCGCAGTTACAGCGACCAGGGCGGTTACACCCACCAGCAGCCGCGAAAGGTATTGCTTGATCATCACCAAGTCCCCTAGCAAGAAAAGTAGCGAATCTTATTGTGTTGGCACGGCCGTACCGGCCGAGGCGTCGTATCGGAATGGGATGCTAACGCATGGCGGCTCGGGGACCTAGCGCCGGGGGGGACTTTGTTGGCCAAAATCCATCAGGCAGGGAAATTGCTGGCGAGGGCTTCGCCCTCGTTTCGCGACACAAGGCCGCTCCTACAGGGGAATGCATATTCCTGTAGGAGCGGCCTTGTGTCGCGATCGGGCCGCAAAGCGGCCCCAAGGTCTGTCAGGCGCCGACGAGTGCCGGTTGGCCTTCGTTCTCTGGGTGCAGCGGCAACAGCGGCGAGTGCGGGTCGTTCTTGATCGACGCGCGCCACACATCGATCCACGCCGCGTTGTGCTCCGCCCACACCTGCTCGTGCAGGCGGGTCAGCGCCACCGGGTCGCTGAGCAGGGCCAGGCGGGTATTGAGGTCCAGCCCTTTCGGCCCGACTTCCAGGGCCTTGGCCACGCGCTCGGCACGCAGCGCTTCAATCGGCGCCGCCTGGCCATGACGGGCAGTGGCCATGGCGCAGGCCAGGGCGTTCTGCCGCGGGTCGACCACAGCCCGCACGAAGCCGTCATGCAGGGCATGCCAGCGGTTTTCGTGGGTGTACTGGTCGGTGGCCAGCAATTCTTGCGGGGTAGCGTATTCCTCGGGGATGAGGAACAGCTTCTCGTCCTTGGCCGCCAGGCCCAGGCGGGTACGGCTGGAGATCACCGAAACCGGAATCGACAGCACCAGCGAGCCAACGATTGGCGCCAGCCACCACAGGAAGCTCGGGTTCAACCACGCCACCAGTGCGGCCCAGGCAATGCCCAGCAGGGTTTGCGGGCCATGGCGGCGCACCGCCTCGCTCCACGGTGTGGAGTCGTCGTCACGCTGCGGCGAGTTCCAGGTCGCTGCCCAACCGAGGAACGCGGCCAGCACGAAGCGGGTGTGAAAGATCATGCGCACCGGTGCCAGCAGCATGGAGAACAGCATCTCCATCAGCATCGACAAGGTGACCTTGATCCGCCCGCCGAATTCGACGGCTCCCTTGGCCCAGATCAGGATAATACTGAGCAGCTTGGGCAGGAACAGCAGCACGATGGTGGTGGAGAACAGCGCCACGGCCTTCTCCGGGTGCCACTGCGGCCACAGCGGGTAGAGCTGGTACGGTTCGATGAAATACTGCGGCTCCATCAGGGTGTTGGTCGCCAGCAACGCCGTCGACAGCACCAGGAACAGGAACCATAGCGGCGCCGACAGGTACGACATCACCCCGGTGAGGAACACCGCACGGTGCACCGGGTGCATGCCCTTGACCAGGAACAGGCGGAAGTTCATCAGGTTGCCGTGGCACCAGCGACGGTCGCGCTTGAGCTCGTCGAGCAGGTTGGGCGGCAGCTCTTCGTAGCTGCCCGGCAGGTCATAGGCGATCCACACGCCCCAGCCGGCACGGCGCATCAGCGCAGCTTCGACGAAGTCGTGGGAGAGAATCGCACCGGCGAACGCGCCCTTGCCCGGCAATGGCGCCAAGGCGCAGTGCTCGATGAACGGCTTCATGCGGATGATCGCGTTGTGGCCCCAGTAGTGCGATTCGCCCAGCTGCCAGAAGTGCAGGCCAGCGGTGAACAGCGGGCCGTACACGCGGGTGGCAAACTGCTGCATACGTGCGTACAGGGTGTCCATGCCCGAGGCTCTAGGCCCGGTCTGGATGATGCCGGCATCCGGGTTGGCCTCCATCAGGCGCACCAGGCTGCTCAGGCACTCGCCGCTCATGACGCTGTCTGCGTCCAGCACGACCATGTACTTGTACTCGCCACCCCAGCGACGGCAGAAGTCGTCGAGGTTGCCGCTCTTGCGCTTCACCCGGCGCCGGCGGCGGCGGTAGAAGATGCGGCCGAAGCCCTTGGTTTCGCGGCACACGTCCAGCCAGGCCTGCTGTTCGGCCACGGCAATGTCGGTGTCGTTGGTGTCGCTGAGCACGAAGAAGTCGAAGCGGTCGAGGTTACCGCTGGCGGCCACCGACTCGAAGGTTGCGCGCAGGCCCGCGAACACGCGAGGCACGTCCTCGTTGCAGATCGGCATCACCAGCGCAGTACGCGCCTCGGGTGCAATCGGCTCGTTGCCGGCGCTGCTGCCCGAAATCTTGTATTTGTCGCGCCCGGTGAGCAGCTCGAGGAAGCCCATCAGTGCGGTCCAGAAGCCCGCCGACACCCAGCAGAACAGGATGCCGAAGAGAATCAGGATGGAGGTTTGCAAGGCATACGGCCACACCTGCACCACGGTATCCCACAGCGGCTGGCTGAGGACTTCGTCAAGGTCGACGAACGACCAGCCCTGGTACGGCAGGATGCCCTTCATGTACCAACCGGCGACGATGGTCTGGCCGATCATCAGGGTCAGCAGGATGTAGCGGCGGATCGAGCCAACCGTGCGCCAGCGTGCCGGCGGCAGCTCGCGCTTGGGTGGCTGGGGGGCGTTGGTACGGCCCGTCATGCGCCGCCACATGCGAATCAGCACGTTGGTGCGCCAAGGCTCGGGCACCACTTTGGTGCGCTTGATCGGCGGGGCGATCTTCAGGCACAGGCGGCCGCTGCCGTCGACGCCGAGCATTTCGGCCTCTTCCAGCTCGGCGGCGCTGCCCACGGTGAGGCGCGGGCCCACCGAGGCCTGCACGGCCTCGGCAGCGTTGGCGGCCGGGTTGGCCGCCAGGCGTTGGTGCAGCTCACTGAACGACGTGCAGCTGGCGAGTTCCGCCCGTTGCTCGTCACTCAGTGGTAGGTGAGCCAGGTACTCGCCAAGCGATACTGGCCTTGCGTTTGAGTTACTCATCGGCAGGCAACTGATAGCTCCAGGTCTCGGTCAGCACCTTCTCGGTGGTGGCCGGGGTCCCGTTGGTGGGCGCCGCATCGGCGGCAGGTTGTTCGGCCTTGGCAGGTTGCTCGGCCTTGACGGCTTTCTCGGCCTTGGCATGCTTGGCTGCGGCCTTGTCCTGCTTGGTGTCCTGGGCAGGCTTGGCGGGCTCGACCGGCACATCACGCAGCAGCGCGGCACGCATTTCGGTCGATTTGTTGGCTTCCTTGACCTTCAGGCGCAGGGTCAGGCGCCAGCCCTTGGTCTCAGGGTTATAGCGCAGATTGTTCTCGACCACCTCGGCGTTGTCACCAACGCTGATCTGGCTGCGCACCGGGGTGTCTTCAGGCAATGCGGCCAGGGCCGGGCCGGCGAAGTCGACCAGGAAGGCCACGCTGCCGTCTGGCTGGCGGATCAGGTTGGACTGCTTGACGTCACCGGTGGAGCGCAGGGTCTGCTTGACCGAACCCAGCTCAGGCGCCTGGAACTTTGCCTCGTCGATGGTCCAGTGCAGGCGGTAGGCGTACTCGATCGGCTTGCCTGCCTCCGGCAGCTTTTCCGGGCTCCAGAAGGCCACGATGTTGTCGTTGGTCTCGTCGGCAGTCGGGATTTCGACCAGGTCGACGGTGCCCTTGCCCCAGTCACCCTTCGGCTCGATCCAAGCGCTTGGGCGCTTCTGGTAGTTGTCGTCGAGGTCTTCATAGTCGCTGAAGGCGCGCTGGCGCTGCATCAGGCCGAAACCACGCGGGTTCTCGACGCTGAAGTTGCTCACGGCCAGGTGTTTCGGGTTGTTCAGCGGGCGCCACAGCCACTCGCCATTGCCGGCGTGGATCGACAGGCCTTCGGAGTCGTGCAGGGCCGGACGGTAGTTCAGGACCTTGGACGGCTGGTTGGGGCCGAACAGGAACATGCTGGTCAGCGGGGCAATGCCCAGGCGGCTGACCTGGTCACGCAGGAACACGCGGGACTGCACGTCGACCACGGTGTCGTTGCCCGGGCGCAGGGTCAGCTTGTAGGCGCCGGTGGAGCGCGGCGAATCCAGCAGGGCGTAGATCACCAGGTGCTTGTCGGCCGGCTTGGGCTTCTCGACCCAGAACTCGGTGAAGCGCGGGAATTCCTCGCCCGACGGCAGCGCGGTGTCAATGGCCAGGCCACGGGCCGACAGGCCATACACATGGCCCTTGCCGACCACGCGGAAATAGCTGGCGCCAAGCAAGGTCATGATCTCGTCTTGCTTGTCAGCCTTGTTGATCGGGTACAGCACGCGGAAACCGGCATAACCCAGGTTCTTGGTGGTTTCCGGGTCGTGTGGCACGTCACCGAACTCGAAGCGGCTCGGGTCGTACTTGATTTCCTCGACCTTGGAAGCGGTGACCTCGTTGATTTTCACCGGGGTGTCGAAATGCATGCCCTGGTGGTAGAACGACAGCTTGAACGGGGTCTTGTCCTTGGCCCACTCGGCCTTTTCCTGCAGGAAATGGATTTTCTGATAATCCGCGAACTTCATGTCACGGAACACCGCCGGCAAATTGCTTTTTGGTGCGTCGTACTTCTGGCCGGCCAGATCCTTTGCCTTGGCTGCAACATCGTCAAGATTGAATGCCCACAGCTGGCCCGCGCTCATCAGGCCGACCACTGCCACACTGGCCATCAGGGCCTTGCGTAGCCGGATGCCGGGGATTCTTGATGCTTTTTGGGGACTAACAATCACGAGCAACCCTCGCCGAAAACAGATCATGAAACCAACGGCCAGCGACAAATGCCGGGTTGGCGAGCACTGTTCGGACCCCGTGAGGGCGTAATGATTCCCCAAACGGATCCAGACAATGCTCGAGTCAGAGTGAAACGAACCTGCGAACGCAGGTCCATGCAGCGCGCGATTATCCAGCAGGTCGCGTGACAACGCATCAGGCTGGAACAACTATTTATCGTACAAAACCCCTTGTTTTCCTATAAACAAAGGGTTTTTTGACCTCATATTTGTAACATAAATGTTACGGGGCCATCATTGACCAGATGCACCTGCATGTCTGCCCCGAACTGCCCGCTCGCCACGTCGGCATGCTGGCGCTTCGCTTGCTGCAAAAGATAGTCGAACAATTCAGCCCCGAGGGCCGGCGGCGCTGCCGTCGAGAAACTCGGGCGCATGCCGTTGCGGGTGTCCGCCGCCAAGGTGAACTGCGACACCAGCAACAAACCACCCCCGACATCCTTGAGCGACAGGTTCATCTTGCCTTGCTCATCGCTGAATACACGGTAGTTCAGCAGCTTGTGCAACAGTTTATCGGCCTGCTCGTGGGAATCTTCAGGCTCGACGGCCACCAGCACCAGCAAACCCTGGTCGATGGCGCCAACCACCTCCCCCGCGACTTCAACCCGCGCACCGCGCACGCGCTGCAGCAAGCCCCTCATGCTTCTTCCAAGGGCAGGTCGAGCAGGCGGCGGGCCATCTGGTCGGCGGCACGCACCAAGGCATCGGTGATGCCCGGCTCGGATGCGGCGTGGCCCGCGTCACGGATCACCTTCAGTTCGCTGTTCGGCCAGGCCTGGTGCAGGGCCCAGGCGTTGTCCAGCGGGCAGATCACGTCATAGCGACCGTGCACGATCACCGCTGGCAGGTGGGCGATCTTCGGCAGGTCGCGGATCAGCTGGTCCGGTTCGAGGAAGGCGTTGTTCATGAAGTAGTGGCATTCGATACGGGCGATCGACAGCGCCCGCTGCGGCTCGGAGAAGCGGTCGACCACCAGGGGGTTCGGGCGCAGAGTGGCGGTACGGCCCTCCCAGGTGGACCAGGCCTTGGCGGCGTGCATCTGGGCAATCTGGTCATTACCGGTCAGGCGCTTGTGGAAGGCCTTGACCAGGTCGCCACGCTCTTCCGGCGGAATCGGCGCGATATAGTCCTGCCAGTAGTCGGGGAACAGGCGGCTGGCACCCTCCTGGTAGAACCACTCGATCTCCTGCGGCCGGCACAGGAAGATGCCGCGCAGGATCAGCCCATGCACGCGCTCGGGGTGGGTCTGGGCATAGGCCAGGGCCAGGGTCGAGCCCCACGAGCCGCCGAACAGCACCCATTTGTCGATGCCAAGGTGCTCGCGAATGCGCTCCAGGTCCTCGACCAGGTGCCAGGTGGTGTTGTTCTCCAGGCTTGCATGGGGCGTGGAACGGCCACAGCCACGCTGGTCGAAGGTGATGATGCGGTACAGGTTGGGGTCAAAGTAGCAGCGGCTCTGGGCGTCGCAGCCAGCGCCCGGGCCTCCGTGGATGAATACCACGGGCAGACCTTCTGGCGAGCCACTTTCGTCGACATACAGCACATGCGGCGCTTCCACGGCCAGATCGTGCCGGGCGTAGGGTTTGATCTGCGGGTAGAGGGTCTGCATTGCGCACTCCGTGTGAGGATATTGACTGCCGTTGGGCATCATAAACCTGAATTGCGCTTTGAGCACCGTCCTCTAGGGCACCGCCGCAAGCCGGGCACACATATTTACCTCCAGCGCGCCAGCCAGAGCCCCGATAGTCCCTTGCCCCATACCTAGCAAGGGCCCGCCATGCCAACCCCAGCCAACACCTTACCTGGCGCTCATTACGCCACCATCGAGCGCAAGATACCCGCCTGGCTCAAGCAAGCCACGCCAGACACCCACCGCGCAATGCGCAACGCGTTGCCGATCCCTGCTTGGCTGGCCACAGCGGTGCAGCAGCTACCGGAAATCGCCAAGGCATGGCAGGCGGAACATGCTCGCCACCGCGAACACCATGCACAGGTGCAGAAGTTGTTCGAACCGCTACCCGACCTGCAAACCCACGCTGCCCAGACCCTGACTGAAGCCATCAAGCAACGCTTCGGGCTCGACCTGGATGTGCACAACACGTACCTGGTCGACGCCCGCCTCATCGACACGACCCGCGCAGGCGACGCGCGCGTGGCGGTGAACCAGGCTACCCGCTCGCTGCTGCACAGCGCCCTGCACAACTTTGACCAGGACGCCGCTGCCGAACACGGCATGGACGCGCCTGGGGCGGCGCTAAAAAAGTCCGTCATCCTCGATCATCGACGCTTCATGGGCACCGTCCCGATCACCAATGCAGTGGATATCGTCGCCGAAGACTTCGCCGACCTGTGCCGCACGCTGGACATCGGTGGCAAGTACCATGGCATGGTGCACGCAATCTATTACCCTGAGGCCACCACGCAGCCAGACACCGATGAAGCCAGGCTGGCCGTTTACCAGACCCTGGGGCGAGCGGAGGTCTCGGCCTTCCGGCAATCCTTGCATTACGCCCGCCTCAAAGGCGATATCGGTGAGACGCTGTACACCGCAGCGCTTGCCGTGCCGGTCGACCAGCCGCTATCGGCAACCTCGCCCCTGACGTTCAGCTATCTCGACCTGTGGGAAGCAGAGCTGACCGGAGTGGTGCTCATTACCCTGCAAGCCGAAGGGCATCAGGCCGTGGGCCTGTATATCCCTGAGGACAGCGCACAGCCACTCAAGGAATTCACAACCCTGGAGGCCTTGCAGGCCGATTTGCGCGACAGGCTGCACGCCAACATCAGCTACCTGGACAAACACATTGCCGACCGTGACAAGGCGGCGACGATCACCCGCCTCAAGGACCGGCTCACGCCCATCGCCTGGAGTGTGCGCGGGTTACTTGAGCGTGTCCCTGACCCACATGCCACCCTGCATCCGGTTGCAAGGCCATTCGGCCACACGTTCCAGAGCGTCATGGCCTTCCAGAAAGCCCAACGGCATGAAAAAGATGTGCTGTTCCACGCAATCCCCACCGAAATCGTCGACCGGCGCACGGCCCAGGCTCACCGGGAATTGATTGCAGGACGCGTGCTGACAGCCCTTAACATCGCCGGTTTCTTCGTGCCCGGGCTGGGCGAGGTAATGCTCGCCGTCTGCGTGGCCCAACTGGCCCACGAGGTCTACGAGGGCATCGAGGCCTGGAAAAACGACGAGCGCGACAAGGCATTCACCTACATGGTCGATGTAATTGAAAACGTGGCGATCATGGCCGCTTTGAGCGCGGCAGCCAAAGCGGCGAGAAACACCGCAGACAGCGAAGCAGGCAGTGCGCTGGAAGAGCCAGAAATAGAACGCATTGATGTGCCGACCCCCTCCTTCATCGAGGAACTGGTAGAGGTTGAGCTACCAGATGGCAGCACGCGCCTGTGGAACCAGGACCTGACCCCCTTCGAACAAGACGTCACGCTGCCATCGCAGGCCAGTCCGGACGGGCTTGGGCTGTACCGCCAGGATGGCAAGATCTGGCTACGCCTTGAAGGCAAGGTATTTTCACTGAAATGGAATGCCGACACCGGCACCTACGGCATCGAGCACCCCAGCAAGGCGGGCGGTTATGAGCCACCGTTGCGGCACAATGGGGCCGGGGCCTGGTTGCAGGTCACGGACAAGCCGCTGAGCTGGTCGGGCATGGCACTGCTGCGCCGTATCGGTCACTTGAATGCCCACTTCGACGAGCCGACGCTGCAACGGATACTTGCCGTCAGCGACACCCACGAAGACGTACTGCGCCGGACCTTGGCCGAGAACCAGCGGCTGCCGGCCTTGCTCGAAGACACCCTGCAACGCTTCAAGCTGGACGAAACAGTCCGCGAGCTGCCGGACGCAAGCACCCGGGCAGCCGCGTTTTCCAGGGCTTACGCTCGCCTTCCGAGCGACCTGACGCCGGGAGCCGGAGCCATACGGCGGGTGTATCCGAACCTGCCGGCCGTCGTCAGCGACGAGCTGGTGCGCGGCGCAAGCGCCAGCGAACTGCAAATGCTCGGCAGCGACAAAATCCCCATGCGCCTTGGCGAGGAGATCCGCGTCTACCAGCAAAACATCCGCCTGGCCCGCGCCTGCGAAGGGTTGTACCTGTCCGGTGTGCCAAACTGGGACAGCGACAGGCTGATCATGCATACACTTGAACACCTGCCAGGCTGGCCCGTCGAGACAAGACTGCAGCTGCTCCAGCGCATGTCCTGGCCTGCCCAGGCGCATGCCATCGGCCCACAAGACGCTCGCCCCTACCACACCATCACCCATGCGGATGCCGGATACATCGTGCACGATGAAAGCCGCCCGAGCACAGCGGTCAGCGCTTATCCAGACCTCTATGCCGCGCTGTACGAGGCGCTGCCAGAGGCCATGGCGCAGCTTGGTGTCGCAGATCAGCAAGCACTGCAACGCCTGGTACAGGAAAGCCCCCTGCCACCCCGCTCGACCGTGAGGGCGGTACTGGGCATGCAACCTGTGCGCCCCGGCTACCGTTCGCCCATGCGCTTGGCCGATGGGCGCCTGGGCTACCCGTTGAGCGGGAGCGGCCCGGCAGCTCAAGGCGCTACCCGCCAGCGCCTGATCGAGGCTGTCGAAGCAACAGGGCTTCTCGCACACACCGGCGCTACGGCGGATCAGGTCCTGCTGTCGCTGACCAGTCGCGGTCTGGGGCCGTCGCAAATACTCGACCATCTGCAGGCGCTGCTGGAGCAGCGCAATGAACTGCAAAGCAGGCTGGCTGACTGGAGCGAAGCCATTTCACCGGACACAGAACAGGCTGCAAGCGACTACAACAGCCTGCGTGACGCGATCATGCAACACTGGTATGACACCGCTCTGGATGAAGGCGGCCAGCACACGGCCGAGCTACGCATCACTCAGGTGCCCTTGGCCGATGTACCTCTGACCCTGCCCGATTTTTTCTACAATCGTGTGCGTAGCCTCAACCTGCTTGACCTCCCGTCAGGCAGGCTCGCTGGCTGGGCACAGCACGAGCGCTTGCTGCAACGTCTGCTCAGGCAGATGCCGCAGATCGAATCGTTGGAAATCAGCCGGCCTTACAATGCCCGGTCAGCACCCTCTTTCTTCATGCTCAGCGTCCCTTCCATCACCCAACTCTTGCCCGAACTGCAAAGGCTGGTACTGACCAACCAGAACATCGCGCTCTCAGAAAACGACCTCAATCTGTTGGCAGAACTTCGCCAGTTGAGGTACCTGGACCTGAGTGGCAACCGCCTGGCCCAGAACAACAGCCCAAGCTTCCATGAACTGACGCTGGATTTCCTGGGCCTGGACCACATGCAACTGGCGCAGTGGCCCATCGGAATTGGCAGTGATGCCCTGGGGCGTATTGCCCACCTGTCCCTGCGCAACAACAGCCTCAGGTCATTGCCGTCGTTCCTGCTCAATGAAGCAGACGCACTGCCCAACCCGACAGTGATCTCACTCGAAGGCAACCCTGTCAACGAAACCCATTTACAGCGCTTGTTGTTGAACGAGCGGGCCGAGACGGCGGGCGTTACCGTGGATGTACCTGCAGAACTCACCGGCCGGCTTGCACGCATACGCGACGAGCGCCAGCAAATGCGCGACGCAATCGACGGCTGGGCCCAGGCGTCCAGTTCGAGCAACCCCTTGACCCAGGAAGCGCTCGCACACAGGCAGCGCATCCAGGCAGCGATCAGCCAGTTCTGGGAGCAACAGGAGCAGGGCCAGCGATACCTGCGCCTGCAACTGGAGGATGTGGCTGTCGAACAGTTCCCCAGGCGGCTTCCAGCATTCTTTGAAGAACGCGTTCAAGCGCTCATGCTGACCCGCACCAGCGGCACCACGTCGCAACTCGACGAATTGCTCAGCCGCTTCCCCAATGTCACCCGGTTGACCATCGATGCGCATCAGGCGGCCACTTCCTCACTGGCGTCTGCCTTGGCACGTCTTCCCCGGCTCAACTACCTGGAGTTTCGCAACATGGGCCTGGAAGTGGATCAGCGCATGCTGGAGACCTTGGCGGGGTTGGAGCACCTGTCGTCACTGGACGTGTCAGGCAACCGTATGGGGACCATCAGCCAGGTACCTGCACGGCTCTCCAGCAACCTGCAATCACTCGCGCTGACCGACATGAACCTGCAAGCCTGGCCAAACTGGTGCGACAGCTTGCTGCCGCTGGAGCTGCTGGACTTGAGTTCCAACAACATCACCCAGTTGCCCGAGCACATACTCTCGAACCTGGACAACCCCATGCCGATCTCGTCGATCGCCTTGTTCGGCAACCCTTTACCGCTTGAAACCATTCTGCGTGTGCGTGCGTTCTCGGACAGCCAGCACAGCTACTCCTTCGCCCTGGATATCCCGGGCAACCTGATGCTGGTCAATTCTTCGAGCGAAGGATCACTGGATCACCCGCACTTCCCTCTGATGGGCGACGATACGCCCAGGCTCGAAGACTGGATGCTTGGCAACGAGGCGCAGAACGAGGCATTGCGCGACTGCTGGGAAATGCTCGAAGGCAGCGATCTGCTGCGGTTGGCGGGCCGCCTGCGCAATGCTGCGCCCTACATCGACCCGGCCTCGCAAGCCAGCTTCTGCGAGCGTGTACGGATGATGCTGGTTGTGGCCGCAGGCAACGATGCCGAGCGCCCGCTGATGGAGAGTATCGCTGCGGCCGCATTGCCTGACCCGGAAACCGGCTCGCAGACCTGCCACGATGGTGCGCTGCAGGAGTTCAACAATATCGAGTTGTACCTGATGGGGCAGCGCCTGTTGATCGAAGCGGGCGATACCTTGCAAACGTTGCGACTACGCCTGTTGCAACTGTTCAGGATCGAACAACTGGAGAAACTGGCCAACCAGCGAACCGGCTCGGGCGACCGGGTTTCGGTGCGGCTGGCCTACCGCCGGGAGCTGGCCAGGGAGCTCGACCTTCCGCTTGCCGACAGCATGCGTTTTCGAAGCGCAGCAAATCTGGCGCCTGATGAATTGTCGCTGGTGCTGGAAAAGGTCCGCAAAAGCGAACTGGGCGATGCCCTGGTCGACTACATGCTGGCCAATACGGACTGGGTTGCACGCCTGCGGGCCGAACATGCCGAGCGCTTTGCCGAAATAGATAACCGCTACCGCCAGCTTGTACTTGAACTGGCCAACAAGGATCACTCGCTTCAGGAGGAACTGAGGCTGCAACAACAATTACAAAACGATAAGGGCCTGGAGGAGCAGGAGCTGTTGCGTGAACTCACCATAGCGCAGATCAACAACTGATTACCCGCTTCAAATGGCGACGCGCATGGCCCGCAGCGCGTCGCCACTTTCACGGGCAAACATCAACGTCCGTACTGCTCCTTGCCCCAATCCAGCAGTGCCTGCAAAAGCTGCTGCAGTACTTGCTGGGTCGGTTGCGCCAGGTCTTCGCGGTAGGCAAATGGCTCGGTTTCATTCATGTAGGTGCTTTGTGCCAGCTCCAGCTGCACTGCATGGATGTGGTTGGCCGGGTCGCCGTAATGCCGGGTAATGTGCCCACCCTTGAAGCGGCCATTGAGTACATGGCTGTAGTTTCGGGCTTCGGCACATACGCCCTGCAAACGCTCGGCCAGCACTGGATCGCAGCTGGCGCCATTGAAGGTACCCAGGTTGAAGTCGGGCAACTTGCCATCGAACAGGTGCGGGATGTGCGAACGGATCGAGTGGGCATCCCACAGCAGTGCATAGCCAAACTGCTCGCGCAACCGGTCCAGCTCGCGGCGAAGGGTGCCGTGATACGGGCGCCAGATCTGCTCCAGGTAGCGTTTGCGTTCTTCGCCAGACGGCGCCAGCCCCTCCTTGAACAGGGGTTCGCCTTCGAACAACGTGGCCGGGTACAGGCCAGTGGTGGCGCCTGCGTACAACGGCTTGTCGTCATCCGGGCGGTTCAGGTCGATGACGAAGCGCGAGTACTCTGCGGCTACCACGCTGGCGCCCAGGTCGCGGGCGAAGTCGTACAACTGCGGGATGTGCCAGTCGGTGTCCGGCAAGCTGCGCGCTTCGTCGACCAGGCCGTCGCGCACGGCGTCGCTCAGGCGCAGGCCGGCGTGCGGCATGCTGATCAACAGCGGCAGGCGGCCTTGGTGAAAACTCAGAACCTTGTCCATCGTGCCTCGCTCAGTTGGAGATTTCGTGGCCTTTGCGCACTACGCGCTTGGGCAGGTCGCCGCCCAGCCAGTAGGCCAGGTCGGCGGGGCGTTCGATTTGCCAGGCGACGAAGTCGGCTACCTTGCCCACTTCCAGCGAGCCGTGGCTGTCGCCCAGGCCCAAGGCCGTGGCGGCATGCACGGTGACGCCGGCCAAGGCTTCTTCCGGGGTCATGCGGAAGCAGGTGCAGCCCATGTTCAGCATCAGCCGCAGCGACAGCCCGGGCGAAGTGCCGGGGTTGAGGTCGCTGGCCAGGGCAATCTTCACCCCGTGGCGGCGCAATGCGTCCATGGGCGGCAACTGGGTTTCGCGCAGGAAGTAGAAGGCGCCCGGCAGCAGCACGGCGACCGTGCCGGCTGCGGCCATGGCAATGGCGTCTTCCTCGGTCATGAACTCCAGGTGGTCGGCCGACAGCGCCTGGTAGCGGGCCGCCAGGCTCGAACCATGCAGCGACGACAGCTGTTCGGCGTGCAGCTTGACCGGCAGGCCCAGCTCACGCGCCTTGATGAACAGTCGCTCGACCTGGGCCGGGGAGAACGCCAGGTGTTCGCAGAAGGCATCCACCGCATCCACCAGGCCTTCGGCGGCCAGGGCCGGCAGCATCTCGTCACAGATGTGCGCGATGTAGTCGTCGGCCCGGCCGGCGTACTCCGGCGGCAAGGCGTGCGCGGCCAGGCAGGTGGCGCGCACCGCCAGCGGCAGCTCGTCGGCCAGGCGCCGGGCCACGCGCAGCATCTTGCGCTCGTTGGTCAGGTCCAGGCCGTAACCGGACTTGATCTCGAGAGTGGTTACGCCATCGCGCATCAGCGCCTGAACCCGCTGGCGGGCACTGGCGAACAGCTCGTCCTCGCTGGCCGCGCGGGTGGCCCGCACGGTGCTGGCGATACCACCGCCCTGGGCGGCAATTTCGGCATAGCTGACGCCTTGCAGGCGCTGCTCGAACTCGCCGCTGCGGTTGCCACCGAACACCGCGTGGGTGTGGCAGTCGATCAGCCCCGGGGTGACCCAGGCGCCGCCCAGGTCCACCGTACGGTCAGCGTCGACCTGCGCCAGCTCGGCCCGTGGGCCGATCCATTCGATCAGCCCGGCGCGGGTGACGATGGCCGCGTCTTCGATGGCCGAGTAACGGCCCTCGGCCATGGTGGCCACATGGCAATGCTGCCAGAGGGTTCTCATGCGCAAATCTCCTTTGCTAGCGGTGCAGCTCGACTGGCTCTGCTACTGGCTGGCCCTGCCCTGCGCGCGGCTTGCACCACAGCAGGTAGGACGCCACCAGGAACACCACCCAGACCACGCCGACGATCAATGCCGCCTGGGTATCCGGGAAGTAGCCGAGCACGCCAAAGATGAACACCATGAACGCAATGGCCATGGCCGGGCCGTATGGCCAGAACGGTACCGGGAACTTGAGCTGGGCCACCTCTTCACGGCTCATGCTGCGGCGCATGGCCACTTGGGTGAGCAGGATCATCAACCACACCCACACGGTGGCGAAGGTGGCGATCGAAGCGATCAGCAGGAACACGTTCTCCGGGATCAGGTAGTTGAGCAGCACGCCGATCAGCAGCGCGGCGCCCATCACCACCACGGTCATCCATGGCACACCGTGTTTCGACAGCTTGCCGAAACTGCGTGGCGCATGGCCTTGCTGGGCCAGGCCATACATCATGCGGCCAGCACCAAAGATGTCACTGTTGATGGCCGAGATCGCAGCGGAAATCACCACCACGTTCAGCACTGCGGCGGCAGAGCCAATCCCCAGGTTGCTGAAGATCTGCACGAACGGGCTGCCTTCGCTGCCGATCTGCGGCCACGGGTACAGGCACATCAGCACGAACAGGGTGAGCACATAGAACAGCAGGATGCGCAGGGGCACGGCGTTGATTGCCTTGGGGATGACCCGCTGCGGGTCCTTGGCTTCACCGGCAGTCACGCCAATGATCTCGATGCCGCCGAAGGCGAACATCACCACGGCAAAGGAGGCGATCAGCCCGCTTACGCCATTGGGCATGAAGCCGCCATGGTCGAACAGGTTGCTCAGCCCTACGGCATGCCCGGTACCCACCTGGCTGAAACCGAAGGCCATGATGCCAAGGCCGGCCAGGATCATTGCGACGATGGCGCCGACCTTGAGCAGCGACAGCCAGAATTCCATCTCGCCAAAGACCTTGACGTTGCACAGGTTGAGGCCGCCGATGATGAAGACGATGCCCAGCACCCAGATCCAGCGGGCCACTTCCGGGAACCAGAAGCCCATGTAGATACCGAAGGCAGTAACGTCGGCGATGGCGACGATGACCATCTCGAAGGCGTAGGTCCAGCCGAGGATGAAGCCGGCCATGGGGCCGAGGTAGGTGCTGGCGTAGTGGCCGAAGGAGCCGGCCACCGGGTTGTGCACGGCCATTTCGCCGAGGGCGCGCATGACCATGAACACAGCGGCGCCGCCGATCAGGTAAGCCAGCAGCACGGCCGGGCCGGCCATCTGGATGGCTGAGGCGGAGCCGTAGAACAGCCCGGTTCCGATGGCCGAACCGAGGGCCATGAAACGGATGTGGCGAGCATTTAGCCCGCGCTTGAGACCTTGAGCTTGTTGCATGTCACGTCCTTAAATTGTTTTTGTGGTCGTGAGATCAGGGGGCTGGCTTGCAGCCCTTTCGCAGCACAAGGCTGCTCCTACAAGGGAGCGCGTCGCTTTTGTAGGAGCAGCCTTGTGCTGCGAATGGGCCGCACAGCGGCCCCTGGGGGCATTACAGGCTTGGCAGCACACCTGCCGGCAGCAAACCGGTCAAACTACCCTTGGCCAACAGTTCCACAGCCTTTTCGATGTCCGGCGCAAAGAAACGGTCACGGTCATAGTGCGGCACTTCGCTGCGCAGCGCCTGGCGCGCTTGCTCCAGCTTGGCGGAAGTTTTCAGGCCTTTGCGCAGGTCCAGGCCCTGGCAGGCGCCCAGCCATTCGATGGCCAGCACGCCACGGGTGTTTTCGGCCATTTCCCACAGGCGCTTGCCGGCAGCCGGGGCCATCGACACGTGGTCTTCCTGGTTGGCCGAGGTCGGCAGGCTATCGACGCTGTGTGGGTGCGACAGGGCCTTGTTCTCGCTGGCCAGGGCGGCAGCGGTGACCTGGGCGATCATGAAGCCGGAGTTGACCCCACCGTTTTCCACCAGGAACGGCGGCAGCTGGGACATGTGCTTGTCCATCATCAGCGAGATGCGGCGCTCGCTGAGCGAACCGATTTCGGCGATGGCCAGGGCCAGGTTGTCGGCGGCCATGGCCACCGGTTCTGCGTGGAAGTTGCCACCGGAAATCACGTCACCCTCGGCAGCGAACACCAGCGGGTTGTCCGACACGGCGTTGGCTTCGATACCCAGCACCTCGGCAGCCTGGCGCAGTTGGGTCAGGCACGCGCCCATGACCTGCGGCTGGCAGCGCAGCGAGTACGGGTCCTGGACCTTGTCGCAGTTCTTGTGCGACAGCGACACTTCGCTGGCTTCGCCCAGCAGGTCGCGGAAGCAGGCGGCGGTGTCGATCTGGCCGCGCTGGCCACGCGCTTCGTGAATGCGCGCATCGAACGGCGAACGCGAGCCCAGTACGGCTTCGACGCTCAGGCCGCCGCAGGCGATAGCCGCCGCGTACAGGTCTTCGGCATAGAACAGGCCACGCAGGGCATAGGCGGTGGACGCCTGGGTGCCGTTAAGCAGGGCCAGGCCCTCTTTGGCAGCCAGGGTCAGCGGTTCGAGGCCGGCAACCGCCAGGGCTTCGGTGGCCGACAGCCACTGGCCCTTGTAGCGGGCTTTGCCTTCGCCCAGCAGCACCAGCGACATGTGCGCCAGTGGCGCCAGGTCACCGGAAGCACCCACCGAGCCTTTCAGCGGGATGTGCGGGTAGACTTCGGCGTTGACCAGGGCGATCAGCGCGTCGATGACTTTGCGGCGAATGCCGGAGAAGCCGCGGCTGAGGCTGTTGATTTTCAGCACCATGATCAACCGCACCAGGTCGTCATCCAGCGGCGCGCCGATACCGGCGGCGTGGGACAGCACCAGCGAGCGCTGCAGGTTTTCCAGGTCGTGGCTGGCGATGCGGGTCGAGGCCAGCAGGCCGAAACCGGTGTTGATGCCATAGGCGGTGCGGTCTTCGGCAATGATCTGCTCGACACAGGCGACGCTGGCGTCGATGGCCGGCGCGGCGCTGGCATCCAGTTGCAGGCGCACGGGCGCGGCGTAGATCGCGCGCAGCTGGGCCAGGGTCAGGGTGCCCGGCTTGAGGGTGAGTTCGGTCACGTTACTACTCCAAATCGCGTGGAGCCGCAGGCCCGTTCGTGGGTGCCTGCGCGCTCCTTCTTGTTGTTCAGTATCACCCCTGGCGGGGTGCGATCCAAAGCGTGGCGATCAGCCAGTGATCATCGGCAGGTCCAGGCCCTGCTCCTTGGCGCAGTCGATGGCGATGTCATAACCGGCATCGGCGTGGCGCATGACGCCAGTCCCTGGGTCGTTGGTCAGTACACGGGCGATGCGCTCGGCGGCTTCATCGGTACCGTCGCAGACGATGACCATGCCCGAGTGCTGCGAGAAGCCCATGCCCACACCACCACCATGGTGCAACGACACCCAGGTAGCGCCGCCTGCGGTGTTCAGCAGGGCGTTGAGCAGCGGCCAGTCGGACACAGCGTCCGAGCCATCACGCATGGCTTCGGTTTCGCGGTTGGGGCTGGAGACCGAACCCGAGTCCAGGTGGTCACGGCCGATCACGACCGGCGCCGACAGCTCGCCGCTGCGGACCATTTCGTTGAAGGCCAGGCCCAGCTTGGCGCGCAGGCCCAGGCCAACCCAGCAGATACGTGCTGGCAGGCCCTGGAAGCTGATGCGCTCGCGGGCCATGTCCAGCCAGCGGTGCAGGTGGGCGTCGTCAGGGATCAGTTCCTTGACCTTGGCGTCGGTCTTGTAGATGTCCTCGGCCTCGCCAGACAGCGCCGCCCAGCGGAACGGGCCAACCCCGCGGCAGAACAGCGGACGGATATAGGCAGGGACGAAGCCCGGGAAGTCGAAGGCATTGGCCACGCCCTCTTCCTTGGCCATCTGGCGGATGTTGTTGCCATAGTCGAAGGTCGGCACGCCCTGCTTCTGGAAGTCCAGCATGGCCTGCACGTGCACGGCCATCGACTGCTTGGCGGCCTTGACCACTGCAGCCGGTTCGGTCTGCGCGCGGTCGCGGTACTGCTCCCAGGTCCAGCCGGCGGGCAAGTAGCCGTTGAGCGGGTCGTGGGCGCTGGTCTGGTCGGTGACCATGTCCGGGCGCACGCCACGCTTGACCAGCTCTGGCAGGATTTCGGCAGCGTTGCCGTGCAGGGCGATGGAGATGGCCTTGCCCTCGGCGGTGTACTTGGCGATGCGCACCAGGGCGTCGTCGAGGTCGTTGGCCTGCTCGTCGACGTAGCGGGTTTCCAGACGGAAGTCGATGCGGCTCTGCTGGCATTCGATGTTCAGCGAGCAGGCGCCGGCCAGGGTGGCAGCCAGTGGCTGGGCGCCGCCCATGCCGCCGAGGCCTGCGGTGAGTACCCACTTGCCTTTCAGGCTGCCGCCGTAGTGCTGGCGGCCGGCTTCGACGAAGGTTTCATAAGTGCCCTGGACGATGCCCTGGCTGCCGATGTAGATCCAGCTGCCGGCGGTCATCTGGCCGTACATGGCCAGGCCTTTGGCGTCCAGTTCGTTGAAGTGTTCCCAGTTGGCCCAGTGCGGCACCAGGTTGGAGTTGGCGATCAGCACGCGCGGGGCGTTGCTGTGGGTCTTGAACACGCCGACCGGCTTGCCCGACTGCACCAGCAGGGTTTCGTCGTCTTCCAGGCGGGTCAGGGTTTCGACGATCTTGTCGTAGCATTCCCAGTTACGGGCGGCGCGGCCGATACCGCCGTACACCACCAGTTCTTTCGGGTTTTCCGCAACCTGTGGGTCGAGGTTGTTCATCAGCATGCGCAGTGGCGCTTCGGTCAGCCAGCTTTTGGCGGTCAGCTTGTTGCCACGTGGGGCACGGATTTCAACGTCACGGTATTTGTTGTTGTCGGTCACGGGAAAGGTCCTCTGCGGTCGTCCGCGGGCGGGTATGTCGTGGTCAATATACAAACACACCTTTACTTGTATGTACAAGCATCGACAACCAAAATATTCGGACTGATTCGCTAGCAGGCTGGGAAAGCTGGGGCCGCTTTGCGGCCCTTTCGCGACGCAAGGCCGCTCCTACAGGTGACCGCGCCAGCCTGGGCAAACGCAGTCTTTGTAGGAGCGGCCTTGCGTCGCGAAAGGGCTGCGCAGCAGCCCCGGCTATCTCAACGTGTAATGAGTTCGATCAGGCAGAACCGCCCCAATACCTCCAACCCAAGCAACTCATCGTTGCCCTCCAGCCGCAAGCAGTCATACAACCCCAACCGCTCCACCTCACGCCCCGCCATGGCCACTTCCACGTGGCTGCTGGCAGCAAACAACAGCACTGTCGACGCCGAGCTGTACAACCGGCTCGTGCCATCAAACCACTGCAACCTCGCCCGGTACCGCTGCGGTGCATAGATCAGGTTGAAATCGCGGATCGGCCCGCCCAGCAGCTTGCAGCTGACCTGGCTTTCACCGCCGAAGGCAAAGGCATCAAACGGCAGCAACGGCCGGCTGGGCTGGCCATCGACCAACAGGCGCATGCCGTCGCCCTGTAGCACGGTGATGATGCGCTGGTAACCGGCGAAGGTGGAAAAGCCGCCAGACTCTTCGATATCAGCAATCGACAGGCGCCAGCCAAAGCCGTCCAGGCCCTCGCCGCTGTCGCGGGTGATCTCTTCGGTGAAACCGCCACCGTTCTTCCACGGCATGCGCGGGTAATCCTGCGCGCGCAACAACTGCAGCTGGCTCATTTGCTGAAACGTCCTTCCAGGCGATGACGGGAACCGGGGTGGATCAGCCGCGCAGCGGTTACCGGCTGGCGACCGGACCAGGTACGACGGCGGATCAGCAGGCAAGGTTCGCCCCGCTCGATCTGCAGCAGGCGGCATTCTTCCGGCTCTGCCAGGATGGCTTCGACCACGTGCTCACCCTCTGTCAGCGGCGCCACCTGGGACAGGTAGGCGTAAGGCGTCTGCCGGGTGAAATCCTGCTTGAGGTAGTCGGGTGCGATCGCCGCGTTGACGTAGCGGTCCTCGATCTGCACCGGCACGCCGTTCTCGAAATGCACAATCAGCGAGTGGAACACCCGCTGGCCTTCGCGCATGTCCAGCGCCAGGGCCCGCTCGGAACCGGCTGCCTCCTCGGTGAGCGTGATCACCTGGCAGCTATGCTGATGACCGCGTGCGGCAATTTCATCGGCAATGTTGTTGACTTCGAACAACGCCGAACGGCCCTTGGGCTCGGCTACGAAAGTGCCGACCCCTTGCATGCGCACCAGCAGGCCGTCGGCCGTGAGTTCGCGCAGGGCACGGTTGATGGTCATGCGGCTGAAGCCTAGCTCGTTGACCAGTTCACTCTCCGAGGGGACCCGGTGATGCGGCGGCCAGCTGCCGTTGTCGATCTGCTGGATGATCATCTGTTTGACCCGGGCGTACAGCGGCGCCGGGCCCTCGCCCATCTGGGCAACCAGCGCGGAGACAGGAGGTGTCGGCACGGCGTTGGATCCTTGTGCATAGGGAATGAGCGGTAGCTTGCCGCAGTTTACCCGGCAGGCAAACGCCTGTATATGTATATACAAGTTAACAATAACAGGATTTGACCGATGTCCGCCTACTTCGCCGAACGCGCTCTGTTGCCTACGGGCTGGGCCAGCCATGTCCGTATCGAGGTCGCCAGCGATGGCCATGTGACCCGCATCGAGCCGGGCGCTTCGGCCGAAGGCGCCGAGCGCCTGGCCGGCCCATTGCTGCCCGGCATGCCCAACTTGCACTCGCATGCCTTCCAGCGTGCGATGGCGGGCTTGGCGGAAGTCGCCGGTAACCCCAACGACAGCTTCTGGACCTGGCGCGACTTGATGTACCGCCTGGTCGGGCAGATCAACCCGGACCAATTGCAGGTCATCGCCCGCCAGCTGTATATCGAAATGCTCAAGGCCGGCTATACCTCGGTGGCCGAATTCCATTACGTGCACCACGACCAGGCAGGCAAGGCCTACGCCGACCCGGCCGAGCTGTCCCGCCGCATCAGCGCGGCCGCAGCCGACAGTGGCATTGGCCTGACCTTGTTGCCGGTGCTGTACAGCCATGCCGGGTTCGGCGGGCAGGCACCGAACGACGGGCAGCGGCGCTTCATCAACTCAACCGAACAGTACCTGCAACTGCAAGCGCAACTGGCCCCGCTGCTGGCCGCGCAACCCGCGCAGCATCTGGGCCTGTGCTTCCACTCGCTGCGTGCGGTGACGCCAGGGCAGATCGCCGAAGTGCTGGCGGCCAGCGACAAGCAATGCCCGGTGCATATCCATATCGCCGAGCAGCAGAAGGAGGTCGACGACTGCCTGGCCTGGAGCGGCCTGCGCCCGCTGCAATGGTTGTACGAGCATGTGGAGGTGGACCGTCGCTGGTGCCTGGTGCATGCCACCCATGCCGAGCCGGATGAAGTCACCGCCATGGCCCGCAGTGGCGCGGTGGCTGGGTTGTGCCTGACCACCGAAGCCAACCTGGGCGACGGGATTTTCCCGGCGGTGGACTTCCTGGCCCAGGGCGGGCGTATGGGCATTGGCTCGGACAGCCATGTGTCGCTAAGCGTGGTGGAAGAACTGCGCTGGCTGGAATATGGCCAGCGGCTGCGTGACCAGCGACGCAACCGCTTGTACCGCGGCGATCAACCGATGGTCGGGCGCACGCTGTACGACGCCGCGCTGGCGGGCGGTGCCCAGGCACTGGGGCAAGCGGTCGGTGAACTGGCCGTGGGCAAGCGCGCCGACTGGCTGGTACTGGATGGGCAGGACCCCTACATCGCCCTGGCGGATGGCGATGCCATTCTCAACCGCTGGCTGTTTGCTGGCGGGGATCGCCAGGTGCGGGATGTGATGGTGAATGGGCAATGGGTGGTGCGCCAGGGGCGGCATGCCCAGGAAGAGGAAAGCGCGCAGGCGTTTGCCGGGGTGCTGCGGCAGCTCTTGGGTTGAGCGTATTGGGCTGCTTTGCAGCCCTTTCGCGACACAAGGCCGCTCCTACAGGGGAACGCGTATCCCTGTAGGAGCGGCCTTGTGTCGCGAAAGGGCCGCAAAGCGGCCCCAAAAATCAGTGCATTTTTACGATTTGCTGATCGGACGCCCGCCAGATCAGCCGGCTGGTGTCATACCCCTGCTGCCGCGCCTTGGCCAGCAGGTGCTCGCGCTCCCAGGCCGGCAACGTCGGCGTGCGTGACAGTATCCACAGGTACTTGCGGTCCGGGCTGCCGACCACTGCCGTGCGGTAGCGATCGTCCACGTACAGGATCCAGTATTCGCCCCGCGCCACGCCAGGCACCAGCTTGGTAAACCAGTTATCGAACTCTACCCACAGCTTGTCGGTGTGCCCCGGCTCCTGGATGCTTGCGTGCCCCTCGGCACGCAGCCACTCATCACCCATGGTGCGGCAACGGTTGAGCACACCATACGTGCCATCAGGCTTGAGGTTGTAGTGCGCCTCGGACTGCTCGCAGCCGGTCTGGTAGCGCATGGGCAGGCGCGCCAGCTCGAACCATTTGCCCTGGTAGCGCTTGAGGTCGACGTTGCCAGCGGTCTTCGGCGCCAGCGGGTCGTGCACGGAGCCCGCACAACCGCCCAGCAGCAACGCCAGGCATACCCCCATCAGCAGGTACAGACGCCTCATTTGAGGCCCTGCCCTGAATACATCAGCACCTTGTCAGCCGCGTACTGCACGCTGATGAAGCTCTTCTCGTCCCCCCAGGTGCAGCTGCTCATGCCCAGCGCGCCAGAACACTCGGTCGGCGTGCCGAGCAGCTGCTCGACCTCGGCCTTGTTCATACCGGCCTTGATCTTGGAATAGTTTTCCTGGTTGATCTTGCTGCACGCAGTCAGGACGACGCACAACGACAACAGGGCGAGGGAACGCAACGACATGAAGGACACTCCTGGAGAGGGGAAACAGGCGAGTGGCCTGCAGTGACCTTCGACGGGAAAATCCCTCCCAGGTTCCCTGCCCTACCCACTTTGCCCCTACACCATTGGTCGGATGGCCACTACTGTGCGATTAATCACAAAGCATTAACCGCGTGCCAATAAAAAGGCCGCCCCTTTTCAGGGGCGGCCTTGCGTCGCGATGGCCTGCGCAGCAGGCCCCGTGGGCATCAGAATCTGGACCCAGGCTCCAGCAAAAAGTCCATTTCTTCGCTGGTGCTCGGCCGCTCCAGCACCAGGTTGCGGTGCGGGAAACGCCCAAACCGGGCAATCACCCGCTGGTGCTGCTCGGCATAGTCCAGGAAGCCTTCGAACAGCCGCCGGCTGGCTTCGGGCTGCTCGTCCAGCAACAACTGATAACGCTCGACACACAGGTTCTGCCAGTCCAGCACCTCGGCATGCTCCAGCACCAGCAGCACGAACACACGCTGGATCGGCAGCAGCTGGTAGTCCCAGCCCTTCTGCAGGCCCTGCATGGCCACCACCTGGGCACGCCGGTCGCCCTCGAAGGCGCGCGGCGTGTCGCGGTAGATCATGCGCGGCAACTGGTCCAGCAGGATCAGCAAGCCCAGCCAGCCCTGCGGGCTTTGCTGCCATTCCTCGAGCCCGCCCGCCAGGGCGTGCTCGACCAGGTCGCCAAACAGCGCATGGGCATCGGCATCGTGATGCTTGCCGAACCACAGCGTGCTCTTCTCGTCAGCCACGGCCTGGGCACTGGTGCCCCAACCGAACCACCATTCCAGCAACGGCTGCCAAGGTGCGAGCATGACTTACTCCTTGTGGTAGGCGGTGACGCGCTCTACCTCTTCCTTCGAGCCAAGGATCACCGACACGCGCTGGTGCAGGCTTTCTGGCTTGATGTCGAGGATGCGATCGTAACCGTTGGTAGAGGCGCCGCCTGCCTGTTCGATGATGAACGACATCGGGTTGGCTTCGTACATCAGGCGCAGCTTGCCCGGCTTGCTTGGCTCGCGGGCGTCACGTGGGTACATGAACAGGCCGCCACGGGTCAGGATGCGGTGCACGTCGGCCACCATCGAGGCGATCCAGCGCATGTTGTAGTTCTTTTTCAACGGGCCGGTTTCGCCGGCCAGCAGTTCGCCCACGTAGCGTTGGACCGGGGCTTCCCAGTGACGCTGGTTGGACATGTTGATGGCGAATTCGGCGGTGGTCGCCGGCACCTGGATGTTTTCGTGGGTCAGCACGAAGCTGCCCAGTTCACGGTCCAGGGTGAAGCCCTTGACGCCGTTGCCCAGGGTCAGGATCAGCATGGTCTGCGGGCCGTAGATGGCGTAACCGGCGGCGACCTGCTCGGTGCCTGGCTGCAGGAAGGCTTCTTCGTTCAGGCTTTCGTTCTGGCTCAGGTACTGGTTAGGGCAACGCAGCACCGAGAAGATGGTGCCGACCGAGACGTTGACGTCGATGTTCGACGAACCGTCCAGTGGGTCGAAGACCAGCAGGTACGCGCCTTTCGGGTATTTGCCCGGGATCTGGTAGGCATTGTCCATTTCTTCGGAAGCCATGCCGGCCAGGTGGCCGCCCCACTCGTTGGCTTCCAGCAGGATATCGTTGGAAATCACGTCCAGTTTCTTCTGGACTTCGCCCTGCACGTTTTCAGTGCCCATGCTGCCCAGCACGCCGCCGAGGGCGCCTTTGGACACGTGATGGCTGATTTCCTTGCACGCACGCGCCACCACTTCGATCAGGAAGCGCAGATCGGCAGGGGTATTGTTGCTGCGGGTCTGCTCAATCAGATAGCGACTCAGGGTAACGCGGGACATGTATGGCTCCGAAAGGATTGGGGAAGTAAAAACCCCCGCAGTTTACAGGGAGAGTGGCGGGCTAGCGAGCAATGAGACTCGCCACGGCTCTCAGACGGCACAATAGGTCGCTAGTTCAGCCTTCGCCAGGCCGGCTGTCTAATTGCTCCAGGCTTGCGCAATCTCTGTAGGAGCGGCCTTGTGTCGCGATAGGGCCGCAAAGCGGCCCGCGGTTCTCAGCTGTAACGCAAAGATTGCCGGGGCCGCTTTGCGGCCCTATCGCGACACAAGGCCGCTCCTACAAAGACCGCGGTCGCTTGTCAGTCGAGGGCCTTCCAGATGTCGGTGGCATATTCGCGAATGGTGCGGTCCGACGAGAACCAGCCCATCCGTGCCGTGTTCAACACCGCCATGCGCCACCACTCCTGCGGCGTGTGCCACAGTTCCTCGACCCGCCGCTGGGCATCCCAGTAGGCATCGAAGTCGGCACACACCAGGAAGCGGTCATAGGCCACCAGCCCGTCGATCAACCCGGCGTAGCGTGAAGGGTCGTCTGGCGAGAACACACCGCTGCGAATGGCCTGCAGCACGTCGCTCAAGCGGTTGGAAGCGGCAATGGCGGCATTGGCACCAAAGTCACCGGCACGCTTGCGCGCCTCGACCTGCTGCGCAGTGAGGCCGAAGATGAACATGTTGTCGGCGCCCACCTGTTCGCACATTTCCACGTTGGCACCGTCCAGGGTGCCGATGGTCAGCGCACCGTTCAGGCCGAACTTCATGTTGCTGGTACCGGAGGCTTCATAACCGGCCGTGGAAATCTGCTCGGAAAGGTCTGCCGCCGGGATGATGCTTTCTGCCAGGCTGACGTTGTAGTTGGGCAGGAACACCACCTTGAGCAGGCCGCGCACGGTCGGGTCGTTGTTCACCACCCGGGCGATGTCGTTGGCCAGCTTGATGATCAGCTTGGCCTGGTGGTAACTGGCCGCAGCCTTGCCGGCAAAGATCTTCACCCGCGGCACCCAATTGGTGCCAGGGTCGTTGCGTATGGCCTGGTACAGCGCCACGGTGTGCAGCAGGTTGAGCAACTGGCGCTTGTACTCGTGGATCCGCTTGACCTGCACATCGAACATCGCTTCGGGGTTCACCGTGACCCCAATGCGGTCCTGGATGATGCTGGCCAGGGCGCGCTTGCTGTGCAGGCGCTGAGCGGCGAACTGCTTGCGGAAACTCGCCTTGTCGGCAAATGGCACGAGGCCAGCCAGAAGCCCTTCAGGGTCGTCCTTGAGCCCCGGCCCGAGCGCTTCGACCAGCATCTCGGTCAGCTGTGGGTTTGACTGGTACAGCCAGCGGCGGAAGGTAATGCCGTTGGTCTTGTTGTTGATCCGTTGCGGGTAGAGCTTGTGCAGCTCGGAGAACACCGTGCTTTTCATCAGCTTGCTGTGCAGCGCAGACACCCCGTTGACGCTGTGCGAGCCGAGGAACGCCAGGTTACCCATGCGCACCCGGCGGCCGTTGTCTTCCTCGATCAGCGATACGGCGCGCAGCACGTCGAAATCGTGCAGCCCTTTGGCCCGCAATGCGTCGATATGGTAGGCATTGATCAGGTAGATGATCTGCATGTGCCGCGGCAGCATGCGCTCCATCAGGGCTACCGGCCAGGTTTCCAGGGCCTCGGGCAGCAAGGTGTGGTTGGTGTAGGCGAGCGTGCCCACGGTCAGCTCCCAGGCCTTGTCCCACGGCACTTCGTGCTGGTCTACCAGCAGGCGCATCAGCTCTGCCACGGCAATCGAAGGGTGCGTGTCGTTGAGCTGGATGGCCGCGGCGTCGGGCAGGTTGAGCAAGTCCTTGTGCATGTTCAGGTGGCGGCGCAGCAAGTCCTGCAGCGAAGCCGACACAAAGAAGTACTCCTGGCGCAGGCGCAGTTCCTGCCCGGCCTCAGTGCTGTCGGCCGGGTACAGCACGCGGGAAATACTCTCGGCCCGCGCCACTTCGGCCACCGCCCCCAGGTGATCACCGGCATTGAAGCGCTCCAGGTGCAGCTCTTCCAGCGCCCGCGCACGCCACAGCCGCAAGGTATTGACGCTGGACCCACGCCAGCCCACCACGGGCGTGTCGTACGCCACCGCCCGCACCGTTTCGCCTGGCGACCATACCTGGCGCTGGGCACCACTGGCGTCGTTCACGGTTTCGACACTGCCGCCGAAGCTGATCGGGTAGATCACCTCGGCACGCTCGAACTCCCAGGGGTTACCGAAGTCCAGCCAGTTTTCGGTCTGTTCCTGCTGCCAACCATCGACCACGGCCTGACGGAACAAACCATGCTCGTAGCGGATGCCGTAACCATGGGCGGCAATACCGAGGGTGGACATGCTTTCCATGAAGCACGCCGCCAGGCGACCGAGACCACCGTTACCCAGCGCGGCGTCGGGCTCGAGCAGACGGATACGCTCCAGGTCCACATCCAGCCCTTCCAGCGCATCACGGGCGATGTCCAGCAGGCCAAGGTTGCTCAGGCTGTCGTACAGCAAGCGCCCGATGAGGAACTCGAGGGAGAGGTAATAGACCCGCTTCTGGCTACGGCGGTAGGCCAGGCGGGTATGGTCCATCCAGTGGTCGACCATGTGATCGCGCGCGGCCAGGGCGATGGCTTCGAACCAGTCGTGGTCGAACGCATGCTCCGGGTCCTTGCCAACGGCGTAGGTCAGTTTGTTCAGTACAGCGGCACGAAATTCGGCCACCTCGGCGTCACGTGCTTCGGGTTCCTGGGACATGCGGCATCCTCTGGCAAGTTGACGAAAGCGGAGGGAGATTGATGAGACTAGCCCCTTCGACAGGGAGTGACAGTTAGTGTTCGCAGTTTTCATGCCCACTTTGCCAATCCGGCAAAAGGTTGTTCATAAATTGAACAATTCCGGTATGATCGCGCGCCCCAAGACCGTGATCCACCCTATAAAGATGAAAACGACCCTGATCGCCGCGGCCGAAGTCGACCGCCTGGAGACCTGGCAGCGCTATACCAGCAACATGTGCCATGGCTGCCATTCGACCTGCTGCACCCTGCCGGTGGAGGTGAAGATCAAGGATCTGATCCGTATCGGCGTGGTAGACGAGTTCGAGAAAGACGAACCGCCGAAGAACGTGGCCAAGCGCCTGCAAAAAGAAGGCATCATCGAGCGCTTCAACCAGAAGTCGGGCATCTTCACCCTGACCCGGATGAGCAACGATGACTGCATGTACCTGGATCGTAAGAGCCGGCTGTGCACCATTTATGACAAGCGCCCGGATACCTGCCGCAACCACCCCAAGGTCGGGCCGCGGCCGGGGTATTGCGCCTATAAGCCCAAGGTGGTCGGGCGCTGATCCTGCTTTACATTTGAGATCCTGGGGCTGCTTTGCAGCCCTATCGCGACACAAGGCCGCTCCTACAGGAGACCGCGGTAACTTGTAGGAGCGGCCTTGTGTCGCGATAGGGCCGCAAAGCGGCCCCAAAATCTCAAGGTAAAAAAAACGCCCCCGGCCTTTCGACCGGGGGCGTTTTCATTCAGCCAGAGCTAACTCAGCTGTTTTTGGCTTTCTTGGCAGCGCGGGTACGCTCGCTTTCGTCCAGGATCTTCTTGCGAAGACGGATGGACTTCGGCGTTACTTCGCACAGCTCGTCTTCCTGGATGTATTCCAGAGCCTGTTCCAGGGTGAAGCGAACCGGCGGAACCAGGGCGATGACTTCGTCTTTACCCGAAGCACGCATGTTGTCGAGCTTCTTGCCCTTGGTAGGGTTGACGCCCAGGTCGTTGTCGCGGCTGTTCTGGCCGATGATCTGACCGTTGTAGATCTCCTGACCGTGCTCGACAAACAGCTTGCCACGCGCCTGCAGGGTTTCCAGCGAGTAGGTCAGCGCCTTGCCGGTTTCGACCGAAACCAGTACGCCGTTCTGACGGCCGGACATGTGGCCGGACTTCACCGCGTCGTAGCGGTCGAAGATCGAGGTCAGGATGCCTGCACCGTTGGTCAGGGTCAGGAACTGGTTACGGAAACCGATCAGACCACGCGCCGGAATGTTGTATTCCAGGCGTACACGGCCCTTGCCATCCGGAACCATGTTGGTCAGGTCGCCTTTACGCAGACCCATTTCTTCCATCACCTTGCCCTGGGATTCTTCAGGGATATCGATGGTGACGTTTTCGAACGGCTCTTGCTTGACGCCGTCTACTTCACGAATGATTACTTCCGGGCGGCCCAGGGCCAGCTCGAAGCCTTCGCGACGCATGGTTTCGATCAGTACCGACAGGTGCAGCTCGCCACGGCCCGAGACCTTGAACTTGTCTGGGGAATCGGTTTCTTCAACGCGCAGGGCAACGTTGTACAGCAGCTCTTTGTCCAGGCGGTCCTTGATGTTACGGCTGGTGACGAACTTGCCTTCCTTGCCGCAGAACGGCGAGTCGTTGACCTGGAAGGTCATCGAAACGGTTGGCTCGTCAACGGTCAGCGGCTTCATCGCCTCAACGGCAGTCGGGTCGCACAGGGTGTCGGAGATGAACAGCTCGTCGAAACCGCTGATGCAGACGATGTCGCCAGCCTGGGCTTCTTCAACGTCAACGCGGTGCAGGCCGTGGTGGCCCATCAGCTTGAGGATACGGCCGTTACGCTTCTTGCCGTCAGCGTCGATGGCAACAACCGGGGTGTTCGGCTTGATGCGACCACGGGCAATACGGCCAACGCCGATAACACCCAGGAAGCTGTTGTAGTCCAGTGCGGAGATCTGCATCTGGAACGGGCCGTCACGGTCAACAGCTGGCGCTGGAACGTGGTCGATGACAGCCTGGTACAGGGCAGTCATGTCTTCGCCCATTTCGGTGTGGTCCAGACCGGCAATGCCGTTCAGGGCCGAGGCGTAGACCACTTTGAAGTCCAGCTGCTCGTCGGTAGCGCCGAGGTTGTCGAACAGGTCGAAGATCTGGTCCAGAACCCAGTCAGGACGCGCGCCCGGGCGGTCAACCTTGTTGATCACGACGATTGGCTTCAGGCCGGCTTCGAAGGCCTTCTTGGTTACGAAGCGGGTTTGCGGCATAGGGCCGTCTTGAGCGTCGACCAGCAGCAGCACGGAGTCGACCATCGACATTACACGCTCAACCTCGCCACCGAAGTCGGCGTGGCCGGGGGTGTCGACGATGTTGATGTGGTAGCCGTTCCAGTTGATGGCGGTGTTTTTCGCCAGAATGGTAATACCGCGCTCTTTTTCCTGGTCGTTGGAGTCCATGACGCGCTCGTCGTTGAGCTCGTTACGCTCCAGAGTGCCGGACTGACGCAGGAGTTTGTCGACCAGGGTGGTTTTACCATGGTCAACGTGGGCGATGATGGCGATGTTACGCAGATTTTCGATCACAAGTGTATCTCGATCAGAGGATTCGGTTGCCGCCAGTGTAGGCGGCCAATATGTACTGTTTAAGGCTCAGCGGGCCCGGCGGTCGGGAGGGCGATGGCGGATACTGCCGCCAAACAGCCCCGGCGTCTTATGTCGGACGATAAACACGCACATTGGCATGTCCCTCACTGAGCAGATGGTGTGCGTGCAAACGGCTCATCACACCCTTGTCGCAATACAGCAAGTACTGGCGCGTCGGGTCCAGATGCTTGAACTTGCTGTTGATGGCATAAAACGGCATGGCCTGGACTTCGATACCTTCCAGTACCAGGGGTTCGTCTTCCTGGGCATCGGGGTGACGAATGTCGATGACGATCTGGCCCGACAGTGCCTCGGCCACTTCCTCGATTTCGACATCCTTGCCCAGCTCGTCGATCACATGGTCGATGGAGATCAGCTTGGCGCGCTCCAGGGCGCGCTCCAGCACGGCCATGTCGAACTGCTTCTCTTCATGCTCCATGCGGTGGCGCTTGGCGTGAGTGGTCGGGTTTACCGAAATCACGCCGCAGTATTCTGGCATGTGCTTGGCGAAGTCGGCGGTGCCGATTTCGTTGGCCTGGTCGATGATGTCCTGCTTGTGGCTGGCCAGCAAAGGGCGCAGCACCAGCTTGTCGGTGGCCGAGTCGATGATCGACAGGTTCGGCAGAGTCTGGCTGGACACCTGGGAAATGGCCTCGCCAGTTACCAGGGCGTCGATCTCCAGGCGGTCAGCCATGTGCGCGGCACCGCGCAGCATCATGCGCTTGAGGGTCACGCCCATGTAGCTGTTGTCGACCTTGTTGAGGATCTCGCCGACCACTTCCTCGAACGGCACGCTGATGAACAGCACGCGCTGGCTGCTGCCGTACTTCTTCCACAGGTAGTGGGCCACTTCCATTACGCCCAGCTCGTGGGCACGGCCGCCGAGGTTGAAGAAGCAGAAGTGGGTCATCAGGCCACGGCGCATCATCTGGTAGGCCGCCACGGTGGAGTCGAAGCCACCGGACATCAGCACCAGGGTCTGCTCCAGGGCGCCCAGCGGGTAGCCGCCGATGCCCTGGTGCTGGTTGTGGATGACGTACAGGCGCTGGTTGCGGATTTCGATGCGTACCAGCACTTCAGGCTTTTTCAGCTCGATGCCAGCGGCGCCACACTGCTGACGCAGCTGGCTGCCGACGTAACGGTCGACGTCCATCGAGGTGAAGTCATGGTGGCCCCCGCGCTTGCAGCGCACGGCAAAGTGCTTGCCGGCCAGCAAGTGGCCGAAGTGCTGCTTGCACTTGGCAACGATGTCGTCGAAGTCACCCAGCGGGTATTCCTCTACCTGCAGGAAATGGGTGATACCCGGTGTGCAGGTGAGGCGCTCGATGATCTCGCGCTGGACTTTTTCGTCATCGATGCGGGTAACCACTTCGAGATTGTCCCAGACACCATCGACCGCGAGCTCAGGATCGAGGTCCTTGAGCACGTTGCGGATGTTCTTGGCGAGCTGGCGGATGAAGCGCTTGCGCACCGGCCGGCTCTTGATGGTGATTTCTGGGAAGACTTTGACGATAAGTTTCATTGGTTAACAGCGCGCGCAGGGCCTGCCGAAAATGTGGGGCGCGAATTATAGCGGAAACTGCTCAGGATTTGACCAACTTTTGATCAGAAGCTTTGAGATAAATGCAAGGCTGGGGTTTTGTGGCGCCTGTTCCGGCCCTTTCGCGGGTAAACCCGCTCCTACAGGGGTTTGCACAGTCCTCGAAATCCGTGCGGTCCCTGTGGGAGCGGGTTTACCCGCGAAGAGGCCCTCGGAAAAGGCACAAGACTCACCAGGCGCACCATAATAGTGCGCACCCACCAAAAACCGCATCGTAAGGGTGCACTTTTGCCCGCCAACTCGCCGCCAAATGCCCGCAAACGCCTGCTTTTATCCCACCCTCGCCATTTTCGGGCACTGGCATGCAATTTGCTCCCTTGTGAGGCAGGTAAGCTTGGCCGACTATCCGCGCCCGGCAACACCCTTTTTCCAGGGCAGCGGCCCACCGCGCTCTAGACCCTCCGGAGGACAACATGTCGAAGTCGGTTCAACTCATCAAAGATCATGACGTCAAGTGGATTGATCTGCGTTTCACGGACACCAAAGGCATTCAGCACCACGTGACCATGCCGTCGCGTGATGCGCTGGACGAAGACTTCTTCGAAGTCGGCAAGATGTTCGACGGTTCCTCCATTGCTGGCTGGAAAGGCATCGAAGCTTCCGACATGATCCTGATGCCGGTTGACGACACTGCCGTCCTGGACCCGTTCACCGAAGAACCTACCCTGATCATCACCTGCGACATCGTCGACCCGTCGAGCATGCAGGGCTACGATCGCGACCCACGTGCGATCGCCAAGCGTGCCGAAGAGTACCTGAAGAGCACCGGCATCGGTGACACCGTATTCGCAGGCCCGGAGCCAGAGTTCTTCATCTTCGACGAAGTGAAGTTCCACTCGGACATCTCCGGTTCGATGTTCAAGATCTTCTCCGAGCAAGGCTCGTGGATGACCGGCGCTGACGTGGAAGGCGGCAACAAAGGCCACCGTCCAGGCGTGAAAGGCGGCTACTTCCCGGTTCCGCCGTTCGACCACGACCACGAAATCCGTACTGCCATGTGCAACGCACTGGAAGAAATGGGCCAGATCGTTGAAGTTCACCACCACGAAGTGGCGACTGCCGGCCAGAACGAAATCGGCGTCAAGTTCAACACCCTGGTGAAGAAAGCTGACGAAGTACAGGCCCTGAAATACGTCGTGCACAACGTTGCCGACGCCTACGGCCGTACCGCCACCTTCATGCCGAAGCCACTGTACGGCGACAACGGCTCGGGCATGCACGTGCACATGTCGATCTGGAAAGACGGCAAGAACACCTTCTCGGGTGAAGGCTATGCCGGCCTGTCCGACACTGCCCTGTACTTCATCGGCGGTATCATCAAGCACGGTAAGGCCCTGAACGGCTTCACCAACCCGTCGACCAACTCCTACAAGCGTCTGGTCCCAGGCTTCGAAGCCCCGGTAATGCTGGCCTACTCGGCTCGTAACCGTTCCGCCTCGATCCGTATTCCTTACGTCGGCAGCCCGAAAGCCCGCCGTATCGAAGCACGCTTCCCGGACCCATCGGCCAACCCGTACCTGGCCTTCGCGGCCCTGCTGATGGCTGGCCTGGATGGCATCCAGAACAAGATCCACCCAGGCGATGCTGCCGACAAGAACCTGTACGACCTGCCACCAGAAGAGGCCAAGGACATTCCGCAAGTGTGCGGCAGCCTGAAAGAAGCCCTGGAAGAGCTGGATAAAGGCCGTGCGTTCCTGACCAAGGGCGGCGTGTTCTCCGATGACTTCATCGATGCCTTCATCGAGCTGAAGTCGGAAGAAGAGATCAAGGTCCGTACCTTCGTGCACCCGCTGGAATACGAGCTGTACTACAGCTGCTGATCTGATCGGCGCCTCGCGCCGGTGAAATGATCACGACGGCCTCCTTCGGGAGGCCGTTTTCGTTTGCGCCCCACGCAGAACCCTCGCCACCCACGCTATGCTCTATCTTGGTGCAAGATTGAGTGCAGCGCCCCGATTTGCTCCCCAATCTGGTTCACATTAAACGTTTCACCAAGACTTTCTGATCCGAATTTGCGCAGATCCAGGCCTTTATCGGCAAATCCCGCTTCTTTTCGGAGCTTTGGTTTGTTTCTTGCATTTTTTCTGCGGAGAGACACATCAGCCGATGCACCCCGAGCCCGGCCCTGGCCAAAGAAGTGCCAGGCAAGCGCCAAAAGAGGTCAACGACGCCTTATGACCATCAGCGATGCGCAGCACCGTCTGCTACTGGACAACCTGACCACCGCCACGTTGCTGCTCAACGCCGAGCTGCGCCTGGAGTACATGAACCCGGCCGCGGAAATGCTGCTGGCCGTCAGTGGTCAACGTAGCCATGGGCAGTTCATCAGCGAGCTGTTTACCGAATCGACCGAGGCGCTCAGCTCGTTGCGCCAGGCGGTGGAGCAGGCGCACCCGTTCACCAAGCGCGAAGCGCAGCTCACCTCGCTGACCGGGCAGACCATCACCGTCGACTACGCGGTAACCCCCATCCTCAACCAGGGCCAGACCCTGTTGTTGCTGGAGGTGCACCCGCGCGACCGGCTGCTGCGCATCACCAAGGAAGAGGCCCAACTGAGCAAGCAGGAAACCACCAAGATGCTGGTGCGCGGCCTGGCCCACGAAATCAAGAACCCCCTCGGCGGCATTCGCGGCGCGGCCCAGCTGCTGGCCCGCGAGCTACCCGAAGAAGGCCTGCGCGACTACACCAACGTGATCATCGAGGAGGCCGACCGCCTGCGCAACCTGGTCGACCGCATGCTCGGTTCGAACAAGCTGCCGTCGCTGGCCATGACCAACATCCACGAAGTGCTGGAGCGGGTCTGCAGCCTGGTCGATGCCGAAAGCCAGGGTTGCATCACTTTGGTGCGCGATTACGACCCCAGCCTGCCGGACGTGCTGATCGACCGCGAGCAGATGATCCAGGCCGTACTCAACATCGTGCGCAATGCCATGCAGGCGATCAGTTCGCAGAACGAACTGCGCCTGGGCCGCATCACCCTGCGCAGCCGCGCCTTGCGCCAGTTCACCATCGGCCATGTTCGCCACCGCCTGGTCGCGCGGGTGGAGATCATCGATAACGGCCCGGGCATTCCACCGGAACTGCAAGACACCCTCTTCTATCCCATGGTCAGCGGCCGCCCGGACGGTACCGGGCTGGGCCTGGCCATTACCCAGAACATCATCAGCCAGCACCAGGGCCTGATCGAGTGCGAAAGCCACGCAGGCCACACCGCCTTCTCGATCTACCTGCCCCTGGAACAAGGAGCCACCGCCTCATGAGCCGAAGTGAAACCGTATGGATCGTCGACGATGATCGCTCCATCCGCTGGGTCCTGGAAAAAGCCCTGCAACAAGAAGGCATGACCACCCAGAGCTTCGACAGCGCAGACGGGGTGATGGGCCGCCTGGCACGCCAGCAACCGGACGTGATCATTTCAGATATCCGCATGCCGGGCGCCAGCGGCCTCGACCTGCTGGCACAGATCCGCGAACACCACCCGCGCCTGCCGGTCATCATCATGACCGCCCATTCCGACCTCGACAGCGCCGTGGCGTCGTACCAAGGCGGAGCCTTCGAGTACCTGCCCAAGCCGTTCGATGTGGACGAAGCCGTCTCGCTGGTAAAGCGCGCCAACCAGCACGCCCAGGAGCAGCAAGGCCTGGACGTGCCACAGAACCTGGCGCGCACACCGGAAATCATCGGTGAAGCCCCGGCGATGCAGGAGGTGTTCCGCGCCATCGGCCGCCTCAGCCATTCCAACATCACCGTACTGATCAACGGCGAGTCCGGTACCGGCAAAGAGCTGGTGGCCCACGCCCTGCACCGTCACAGCCCGCGTGCAGCGTCGCCGTTCATTGCCCTGAACATGGCGGCCATCCCCAAGGACTTGATGGAGTCCGAGCTGTTCGGCCATGAGAAAGGTGCCTTCACCGGTGCTGCCAACCTGCGCCGGGGCCGTTTCGAGCAGGCCGATGGCGGCACCTTGTTCCTCGACGAAATCGGCGATATGCCCGCCGACACCCAAACCCGCCTGCTGCGGGTGCTGGCCGATGGCGAGTTCTACCGCGTTGGCGGCCATGTGCCGGTCAAGGTCGACGTGCGCATCATTGCTGCGACCCACCAGAACCTGGAGTCGCTGGTGCAGGCGGGCAAGTTCCGTGAGGACTTGTTCCACCGCCTGAACGTGATCCGCATCCACATTCCGCGGCTGGCCGACCGCCGCGAGGACATCCCTGCCCTCGCCCGCCACTTCCTCGCCCGCGCCGCGCAGGAGCTGGCAGTCGAGCCGAAGATCCTCAAGCCGGAAACCGAAGAGTTCATCCGCAATCTGCCGTGGCCGGGCAACGTGCGGCAGATGGAAAACACCTGCCGCTGGATCACCGTGATGGCCTCCAGCCGCGAGGTGCTGATCGGCGACCTGCCGCCCGAGCTGCTGAACCTGCCACAGGATGCCGCACCGGTCACCAACTGGGAGCAGGCCCTGCGCCAGTGGGCCGACCAGGCGCTGGCGCGTGGGCAGTCGAACCTGCTGGACAGCGCGGTGCCGAGTTTTGAACGGATCATGATAGAGACGGCGCTCAAGCACACCGCCGGACGGCGCCGGGACGCGGCGCTGTTGCTGGGTTGGGGGCGTAATACCCTGACGCGCAAGATCAAGGAGCTGGGGATGAATGTGGCGGGTGGGGATGACGAGGAAGTTGACGACCACTGAGCTCCAGGGTAACCCGTAAGATCTATGGGGCTGCTGCGCAGCCCATCGCGACGCAAGGCCGCTCCTACAGGAGAACGCGAACCCCTGTAGGAGCGGCCTTGATCTGGTCAAGTAATTTTGGACACTGGTTAAGGTTCATGCCGCTGCCCTGAGCTTTTCCTCCATGG